>NZ_JAMYQI010000001.1:0-553433 GCF_040320805.1 Mesorhizobium sp. M0615
GGGGGCAACCCCGTGACAACGGCCCAAACCGTAAATTCAACCGGCACACGGCCCATCAATCCTCCCGTCCCGCGCTCTGGGCCCCCCCCCCCTCCGGCGCGCTGCGCTCGACACCTCTCCCCCGATCGACGGGGGAGAGGAAATCCAAGTTCTGTCAAGCCGCCACAGCCCGCCGTTCCAGCCCATCCCGGATATACCGCGCGAACTCCTGCGCGGCAGGCGCCGCGCCAAACCTCGGCAAATGCAGATTGATGGAAAAATTCGGCAGCGGCGGCAGCCCGGCATCGAAAGGCAGGATGTCGAGGTCGGCGGGCACGGTGGAGGCCAGCCAGGCGGTGACGGCAAGGTCGGAGCGCACCGTCGCGGTCGTGGCGTCGATGTTGCCGTTCTCGAACACGGTGCGCCATTCCAGCCCGTGCTCGTTCAGCGCCGACAGCACCACCGGGCGGAAGGCGCAGGTGTCGGCGACGATCGACACCGGCAGCGGCCGCTTGGCGCGGGCGACGCCGCCCTTGGCCCCCACCCAGACCAGCCGGTCAATGGCCAGGCACTCACCGGCGGACGGGCCGACCGGTTCCTCGATGACGGCAAGGTCGATAGTGCCGGCCGCAAGGGCCGCGGCAAGATCCGGCGAGGCGGCGCAGAGTAAGGATATCTCAACCTGCGGATAGGTCTCGGCATAGGCCTTCAGCACCGGCGCCAGCAAGGTGCCGACAAGGTCATAGGGAACACCGAGCCGCACCTGGCCGGCGGCCTCGGTGCCCGCCATCTCGGCCCAGATCTCGTCATTGAGGCTAAGCAACCGTTTGCCCTTGCCGAACAGCCGCTCGCCGGGCCGCGTCAGCCGCAAGCCACGCCGGTCGCGCTCGAAGAGGCTGCAGCCCAGCGCCTCCTCCAGCCTTTTGATCTGCTGGCTGACGGCGCCTTGCGTCAGATGCAGCGCGTTCGCCGCCGCCGTCATGCTGGCCTTGTCGGCGACAGTGACGAAGGTGCGGATCAGCGCTGTGTCGAGGTTGCGGATCATGGTTGGCATTATATCTGCTAATGCCAACCATCGCAAACATTGCATTTACTGAAGTATGCAGAAGTCTACCGTAGGGCCTTCGATGGAGGACGCCTCATGTTGCAGCCCATCTTTCCGCTCATCCTGTTTGCCTTCGTGGCCACCGTCACGCCCGGCATCGCCACCACCCTGTCGACCGCTTCAGGCGCGCAGTTCGGTTTTCGCCGTTCCGTTCCCCTATTGGTCGGCAGCGCCGCCGGCCTCGCCACCGTGACCGGTGTTGCCGCCGCCGGGCTCGCCGGTCTGCTGCTGGCCATGCCGTCGCTGCAACTGGCGATGAAAATCATCGGCTCGCTCTATCTCATCTGGCTGGCAATCAAGATCGGCCGCGCCGGGCCGCCTGATCTCGATGTGGCGATGGCAAAACCCAACAGCTTCTTGGGCGGCGCCGGCATTCAATGGATGAACCCGAAGGGCTGGGCGATGGGACTGGGTGCGGCGGCCTCGTTCGCAGCCCTTGCCGACGGTCCGGGACAACTCGCGCTGCTGCTCGGCTCGACCTTCGGCTTCACCGCAGCCATCTCGCTGTCGATCTGGTGCGTGGCGGGCATGGTGCTGGCACGGCTGCTCAAGACCGAATGGCAATGGCGCGCGCTCAACATCGTGCTGGCGCTGGTGCTGGCTGCGTCGATCATTCCGATGTGGCGGGGAGCGTAAACGCAGAGGTCGGCGCCAGTACCGCACCCGGACCTGCAGTCCGACCTCCCCGCAAGGGGAAGGTAAGAGAGCGCGCCTTCTACCCTCCCCCTTGTGGGGTCCGAAGGACAGGCGAGACCCGTGGCTCGCCCCGGTAAGTCGACCCGCATAGCGGGTCGGGGTGGGGGTCCTGGTTAGCGAAACGAACCAGCTACTCTCAGGCCGCGTAGCGGGCCGCGGGCTTGTCGGCGTGCAGGCTGCCATAGAAGGCCTGCCGGGCGCCGAGGAACGTGTCGAGCTTCCCCGCATCGGCCAGTGCCGGCACGGTGACGGCTTCGCCCCTGGATAGGCCCACAAGCGCGGCATCGACCATATCGTCGGCGGTCATGATGATCTCCTTCGGCAAATTGTCGATGTCGCCACCGGCGAGCTCCCAGAAATCGGTGCGGGTCGCGCCCGGCAGCACCGCCTGCACCTTCACATTGGTGCCGGCGGCTTCGCGGTGCAGGGCCTCGGTGAAGTTGACGACATAGGCCTTGGTGCCGCTGTAGATGCCGCCGAACGAGGTATCATAGGCGAGCACAGAGGCGATGTTGACGATGGCGCCGCGGTTGCGCGCAAGAAGCCCCGGCAGAACGGCGCGGGTCAGGCGGGTCAAGGCGATGACGTTGACCTTGATCATGCGCTCGGCCTCGTCGGCGTCGGCCGTTGCCACCACCTGCTGGCCGCCCATACCGGCATTGTTGACCAGCAGCGTGACGCTATCGTCGGCTGCGATCGCTTGCTCGACGCGGCGCACATCATTGTCGTCGGCGAGGTCGGCGGCAATCACGCTGACCTTGCGCTTGTAGGCATATCGCAGCTTTTCAGCCAGTTCCTCCAGCCGGTCGGCGCGCCGCGCCACCAGCACCAGATCGTAGCCCTGCCCGGCCAGCCGGTCGGCATAGACCGCGCCGATGCCGGCCGATGCGCCGGTGACGACTGCGGTACCCTTGTTGTCCTGTCCACTCATTGTCCTGTTCCTTTTTTCTGCCCGGCGAGACAGGTCGATGAACCCTCGTCCCGCCCTGATCTCCAATTAGTGGCATATACCACTTTCCGGGAAGTAGGCATATACCACCATCTTGTCAACGGAGGCGGCAGAAACTATTTCTGCGACAGGCCGGCAGCGGTTTTGCCGGCAAGGAGTCGTGATGAGCAAGACCGCGCTGCCGGGATTCAGCCTTTGCAACAACGCCACGCTGCGGCGCGCCGCGCGCAAGCTCGGCCGCTTCTATGACGATGTAATCTCGCCTTCGGGTCTGAAGGGCACGCAGTACGGCCTGCTCTACCAGATCCATGTCAGCAACGAGCCGGCGATGGGCACGATAGCCGAAGCGATGGTCATGGATCTCTCGGCGCTCGGCCACACGCTGAAGCCGCTGATCCGCGACGGCTATGTCGACACCTTCGCTGACAAGGACGATCGCCGCGTCAAGCGGGTGCGGCTGACCGACCAAGGCCTGGCCAAGCTCGAGGAGACGACGAAATTGTGGACCATTGCCCAGCAGCGCTTCGAGGCGCTGGTCGGCCAGCAGCGAGCGGCAGATCTGCGCGCTATGCTGGATGAAGTCGCGGCGCTGGACTACGACGTGCCCGCAGCCGCCCCTTCAAGCTGAAAGAGCGGCCGCCGGTCCTTTGCAAAGATCTATTCGGCCGGCATGGCGACCGGCCGGGCCGCCCAGCGGCCGGCCAGCACCACCCCAAGCCCGATCAGCGGGAAGATGGCGGCGACCAGGCCGAGGTCGGCCGGCACGCCGTAGCGCAGCACGGCGCCGCCGACCACAGCACCCAGCGCCACGCCGAGATAGAGCGCCGAAGCGTTGAGCGACAGCACGATCGGGGCGGCGTCGGGCGCCAGCTTGATGATACGGCTGGCCTGCGCCGGCGGAAATGCCCAGCCGACCATGCCCCACGGCACCATCATGGCCATCAATGCCGGCCCGGCGAGATGCTGCGGCAGGAAGGTCGGGATGACCGAGAGCATCACCAGCATGACGGCGCTCAGCGCCAGCGACCAGCCGACGGTGCGCGTCGCACCAAAACGGTCGGCCGCCTGGCCGCCGGCTATGTTGCCGATGACGGCGCCGACACCGAAGGCGAGCAGCATGCCGGGCAGCGCAATCGGGCTGAGGCCGCCGCTCTGGATGGCCAGCGGCGCGATATAGGAAAACACCGAGAAGGCGCCGATCAGGGCAAGAGCGGTGGTCAGCAGGATCGGCATGACGCCGGGGCGCAGCGCCGCAGCCAGCCGCCGCCTGAGCGGCAGCTTGGTACCGACAATGCCGCGCGGCAGCCGGTACCACAGGATGGCGCCGACCAGCGCGCCGAGCCCGGCAATGGCAAAGAAGGTCCCGCGCCAGCCGGCTATCGTGGCAACCAGCGCGCCGAGCGGTGCACCGAGCGCAACCGCCACCGTGGTTCCGCCGACGACGACGGCAATGGCCCGCGCCCGGTGGTGGTCATCGACCAGCGCCACCGCCGTGCCTTGAGCGGTAGCGGCAAACAGGCCTGACGACAGCGCCATGATGATGCGGGCAATGAGCAGCAGCTCGAAGGACGAGCTCAGCGCCGCCACCACATTGCCGATGACGAAGAACGCCAGCGTCCACAAGATGACGCGGCGCCGGTCCCATTCGCCGGTCAGCGTTGCCAGGATCGGCGTGCCGATGGCGTAAGCCAGCGCGAAGGCGGTGATCAGCGTGCCGGCGAGCGGAATGGAAATGCGGGCGTCGGTGGCGATGTCAGGCAGCAGGCTGGAGATGACGAAGCCTTCGGTCGAGATCGTGAACGATCCGAGCGCAAGCCAAAAGAGGCGCTTGTCCATAGGGCGTGTCCTTAGTTCAAAAGTTATTGAACAATTGGACATAACAGGGCGTGATGTCAATGAAGCCAGACGAAAATAGCTGAAGCCTGCTGACAGCCCTGTGTCAGGACAGCCATTGGCCAATCGCGAAGCGGACTGTGCATGCCCGCGAAACATGGACGCGTTGAAATCGCCACCGACTGTGCTTAGTTTCGGGCCATGACTTTGCCGCACCCCAATACAGACCAGATCAGCCTGCCGGTTGTGCTCGGCGTGCTTGGCGACCCGACCCGGCTCGCCATCGTGCGCTATCTCGCCAGCAAGGAAGGCGTGCCGCTGAACTGCAGCCGGTTCCTCGACCTCGGCTCCAAGACCAATCTCAGCTATCACCTGGCCAAACTGCGCGAGGCCGGCGTCACCCGCGCCGAAGTGGCTGGCACCAACCGGATGATCACGCTGCGCCGCGCCGACCTCGACGCCCGCTTCCCCGGCCTGCTCGACAGCGTGATTGCGGCGGCCGGAGATGATCCGGCTCTGCCCATCGTCGGTGGCCACGACATCGAAATGCCGGCCTAACCGGTTTAGAAGTCAAGGTCCTAGCGCTGCCAAAAACCGATATGCGGGGCGAGGAGCTCCTCGTCCATCTCGGGGAAGGGTCCGTGGACCTCGACCGGCTTCTGCCCGGAGCCGAGGACTGTGCGCGACGAGAGGTTCATCGTCGGATTCTCGGCGTGGTTGCCAGTCAGCGCGAGAAGCTTGGTCTCCTCGAAGCCGTAGACCAGCCGGCCGATATTGGCCCAGTACAGCGTTCCCGTGCACATCGCACAGGGCTCGCCGGTTGTGACCAGCGTGCAGGACCAGAGGAATTCCGGCGGATAGGCGTCCGCGGCACGCCGGGAGAGCTCCGTTTCGGCGTGGCGCACGGTGTTGATGTTTCCTTGCCGCATCAGGATGCGATCGTCGGGGCCGACGAGCACGCAGCCGAAAGGATGGTGCCCATGCGCGGCAGTCTCGCGCGCGACGTCATTGGCGGCGCGGAGGTGGGCAACCATCTGGTCGCGGGTCATCGCCTGTCCTCCCCCGGATGAACTCTGGAACGTCATGGACGCTAGCAGATGGAGTGCTTCTGCGATAGCCAGCTCCCGGCTGTCTCGAACGGCCTCAAGGGCTTGATAATGAAGGCAGCGGCTTGATAGGAAGCCGGGCCGCAAGCCTCAACGGGCTGCATCAAGGGAGCCCTCGCATGCGCATTGCCGTTCTCGCCGATATCCATGGCAATGTGCTGGCGCTGGATGCCGTCCTCGCCGATCTCGAGAGACGCGGCGGCGCCGATCTCACCGTCAACCTGGGCGATTGCGTCTCCGGCCCACTGTGGCCGCGCGAGACGTTCGAGCGGCTCGAAGCGCTCGACCTGCCGACGGTGCGCGGCAACCATGACCGCCGCGTCGCCGTCGATCCGGCCGACGATGCGATGTGGGCTTCTGACCGGTACGCCCAGGAGCGGCTGACGGAGACGCAGCGCGAAGCCCTGCTCGCCCTGCCCTTCACGCTGGAGATTGTTCCCGGCGTGGTCGCTTTCCATGCGCGGCCCGACCATGACGAGAAATACCTGCTCGACGCGATCGTCGATGGCCAACTGGTGCGCGCGCCGCTTGCCGCTATTCAGCGGCGGTTGCAGGCGCTGGACCCGGCCTGCCGCATCGTGCTGTGCGGCCACAGCCACCGCGCGGAACTGGTCCGTATCCCCGGCGGCCCCATCCTCTTCAATCCCGGCAGCGTCGGCGCCCCCGCCTATGACGACGACACGCCCCCGGCGCACGTTTCGGAGCAAGGCAGCCCGCATGCGCGCTACGGCATCCTCACCTTGGATGGCGAAGAACCCGACCGTTTTGAGACCATCGCCGTCGACTACGACCACGAAGCGGCGGCGAGACAGGCCGCACAGGCGGGCCGACCGGAATGGGCGCATGCGCTGAGGACCGGCTTCATGCCCAAACCCTCTTGGCAAGGCTCTGCTTGACCGCACGGCTGCGCCTGCCTTGGCCTCGCGGCACCAAACATCGGACGCATTTTCGGACTTACATGGCCGCATATCGTCCCTTATAAAACCGCCTTGGCATACGGCAGGACTGCTGCCGCAAGGGTAATCGGCGCACGGCCAAATGATGAGGCGCACAATCCGAACCATTTTGCATCGACTGACTGGCGCTCCGCTCCTGCTTGCGGCCCCGTTGCTCATGGGCTCGTTGTCGGTGGGCCCGTTGTTGGTGGGCCCGTTGTTGGTGAGCCTGCCGGCGAATGCCGAGGACGCGCCTGCCGACATCGTTTCCATCGTGACCGAACTCGGCCCAGGCGATCTCCTCAACATCCGCGCCACGCCGTCGCCTGTGGGCAGAACCCAGGCGCGCCTGCCGATCGGCTCGAGCGTCAGGAATTTCGGCTGCAGCGAAGTGGACGGCCACCGCTGGTGCAAGGTCGAGGAGATCGACAATCCACTGGTCAACGGCTGGGCGCCCGCGCGCTATCTTATCCCCGACAATCCGACCGTGGTCGAAGTTGACGCCGCGCCGCCCCAGGCGACCGCCAGCGCTGAAGCCGGCGGCCCGACGCTCGCGCCCGACATGCCGACGCAGCCGGCCGACGTGGCCGCAGCGCCCCGGACGACTGCACCCGCCGCCTCTGCCGCTCCGGCTGCACCCACTCAGGCTCCACCCACCCCGGCTGCACCCGCGCCGGCTCCACTCGACCTGACGGAGCGCCTTGGCAGCACGGATCCGGGCGCGCCGAAGTCCGCCGCCGAGATCGGCAGGACCGCCATGCAGGATGCTTACGGCCTCGCCTTCGCAGCCAATGAAAGCCCGAGGACGGGCGAGATCCCCGCCACGGAGGCTCCGGCGACGGAGGCCACGGGGACGCCGGTACAGGATTCCGCCGCGTCTGCGGGAGCAGCGCCGGATACGGCGTCCGCGCCGGGGGTACCATCCCCGACGCCACGGCCAGACCAGGCCAAAGCTGCGACCGCTACGCAAACCGTTGCACGGCTGGAACCCCCGCCCGCCCTCGGCGCCACCGCCGAGATCCCCTGCGCCCGCTATGTCGGACAACCGATGACCCGCTGCGCCGTCAACATCGTCCACAATGGCGCCGACAAGGCAGACATCACCGTGACCTGGCCCGACGGCGGCACCCGCGTCATCTCCTTCTCTGCCGGCATGCCGGCCAACTCGGATTTGGGCAAGGACTTCCGCTTCACAAGGGAAGGCAGCCTCAACATGATCCGCGTCGGGGTATCAGAGCGGTTTGAGATTACGGATCAGCTCGCGCTGGGGGATTAGGTGTCAGGCAGTAGGGAATGGGCAATAGGCGCCTTAACCTCGCTCCTGCCCAATCCCCACTGCCTGATCCCTACTGCCTAATCCCTACTGCCTAGCCTCATTTTCGGGGTTACATCTCCCAAAACTCTTCCCTATAAGGCCCTCCTAGCCTGATACCAGAATCGCAAGCACAACCGGCCGGGTCTTCCCGTCCCGGTTTTTCGTGCAAGCCGCTCGCCGAACGGAACTCACAACGATGCCAAGACGCACCGACATCAAGTCGATCCTGATCATCGGGGCCGGCCCCATCGTCATCGGCCAGGCCTGCGAGTTCGATTATTCCGGCACACAGGCCTGCAAGGCGCTGAAGGAAGAGGGCTTTCGCGTCATCCTGGTCAATTCCAACCCGGCCACCATAATGACCGACCCGGAACTGGCCGACGCCACCTATATCGAGCCGATCACGCCTGAAGTCGTCGCCAAGATCATCGCCAAGGAGCGGCCCGACGCGCTGCTGCCGACCATGGGCGGCCAGACCGCGCTCAACACCGCTCTGTCGCTGCGCCGAATGGGCGTGCTCGACCGCTACAATGTCGAGATGATCGGCGCCGACGCCACGGCGATCGACAAGGCTGAGGACCGGGCGCTGTTTCGCGAGGCGATGAAGAAGATCGGCCTGGAAACGCCGAAGTCGATGCTGGCCAATGCCACCGACGTCAAGAACGCCGACCGCAAGACGCATGAGGCCGAGCGCGCCGCCGTCAAGGCCGAGGCGCCTGCCGACCTCGACGCCGCGCTCGACGCGCTGGAAACCCGCTGGAACCTCGGCGAAGGCGACCGCAAGCAGCGCTACATCAGCCATGGCATGGCGATTGCCGCCCAGGCGCTCGACCATGTCGGCCTGCCCGCCATCATCCGCCCGTCCTTCACCATGGGCGGCACCGGCGGCGGCATCGCCTACAACCGCGCCGAATTCTACGACATCGTCCAGTCCGGCCTCGACGCCTCGCCGACCACCGAAGTGCTGATCGAGGAAAGCGTGCTCGGCTGGAAGGAGTATGAGATGGAGGTCGTCCGCGACAAGGCGGACAATTGCATCATCGTCTGCTCGATCGAGAACATCGACCCGATGGGCGTACACACCGGTGACTCGATCACCGTTGCCCCCGCGCTGACCTTGACCGACAAGGAATACCAGATGATGCGCAACGCCTCGATCGCGGTGCTGCGCGAGATCGGCGTCGAGACCGGCGGCTCCAACGTGCAGTTCGCCGTCAATCCGGCCGATGGCCGCCTCGTCGTCATCGAGATGAACCCGCGAGTCTCGCGCTCGTCGGCGCTGGCGTCCAAGGCGACCGGGTTCCCCATCGCCAAGATCGCGGCCAAGCTCGCTGTCGGCTACACGCTGGACGAGCTGGAGAACGACATCACCGGCGGCGCCACGCCCGCCTCCTTCGAGCCAAGCATCGATTACGTCGTCACAAAAATCCCGCGCTTTGCCTTCGAGAAATTTCCCGGCGCAGAGCCGGTGCTGACCACCGCCATGAAGTCGGTCGGCGAAGTCATGGCCATCGGCCGCACCTTCCAGGAGTCCCTGCAGAAGGCTTTGCGTGGACTGGAAACCGGCCTGACCGGCCTCGACGAGATCGAAATCCCCGGCCTCGGCCACGGTGCCGTAGCTGCCAACCACGCCGACGACCGCAACGCCATCCGCGCCGCGCTCGGCACGCCGACGCCCGACCGGCTGCGCATGGTGGCGCAGGCGATCCGCATGGGCACCTCGCTGGAAGACGTGCACGCCATGTGCAAGATCGACCCGTGGTTCCTCGAACAGATCGCCGGCATCGTTTCCATGGAAGCCCGCATCCGCGAGCACGGCATTCCGCAAGACGCAGTCAATCTGCGCATGCTGAAGGCGATGGGCTTCTCCGATGCCCGCCTCGCCTCGCTGACGAAGTCCGACGCCGAAGTGATTCAAAGGATTCGCGAAAAGCTCGACGTTCATCCGGTTTATAAGCGCATCGACACGTGCGCCGCCGAGTTCGCCTCGCCCACCGCCTACATGTACTCGACCTACGAAGTGCCCTTCGCCGGCGCGCTGGCCAATGAGGCGCAAGTGTCATCGCGGAAAAAAGTCGTCATCCTCGGCGGCGGTCCCAACCGCATCGGCCAGGGCATCGAGTTCGACTATTGCTGCTGCCATGCCGCCTTCGCGCTGCGCGACGCCGGCTATGAAGCGATCATGATCAACTGCAACCCCGAGACCGTCTCGACCGACTACGACACCTCCGACCGGCTCTACTTCGAACCGCTGACGGCGGAGGACGTGCTGGAGATCCTGCGCGCCGAACAGGCCTCGGGCGAACTGGTCGGCGTTATCGTCCAGTTCGGCGGCCAGACGCCGCTGAAGCTGGCCGATGCGCTGGAGAAGGCCGGCATCCCGATCCTCGGTACGTCACCCGACATGATCGATCTCGCCGAAGACCGCGACCGTTTTCAGAAGCTGCTGCACAAGCTGAACCTGACCCAGCCGAAGAACGGCATCGCATATTCGGTCGAGCAGGCCCGCCTCGTCGCCGGCGAGCTCGGTTTCCCCTTGGTGGTGCGCCCCTCCTATGTGCTCGGCGGCCGCGCCATGCAGATCATCCATGACGAGGGCATGCTGCAGTCCTATCTGCTCGACACCGTGCCTGGCCTGGTGCCGGAGGACATCAAGCAGAAATACCCCAACGACAAGACCGGCCAGATCAACACGCTGCTGGGCAAGAACCCGCTGCTGTTCGACACCTATCTCTCCGGCGCCATAGAGGTCGATGTCGACTGCCTCTGCGACGGCACGTCGACCTTCGTGTCGGGTATTCTCGAACACATCGAAGAGGCCGGCATTCACTCCGGCGATAGCGCCTGCTCGCTGCCGGTGCACTCGCTGCCTTCCGAGCTGGTCGACGAGCTGGAGCGACAGACGGCGGCCCTTGCCCGCGCGCTCAATGTCGGCGGCCTGATGAACGTGCAGTATGCGATCAAGGATGGCACGGTCTATGTGCTGGAGGTCAATCCGCGGGCATCGCGCACCGTGCCCTTCGTAGCCAAGACCATCGGCCGGCCCATCGCCAAGATTGCCGCACGCATCATGGCCGGCGAAAAGCTGGAAGACGCCTTCGCCCATTACGGCGCGATGCCCGACCCGAGAAACCCCGGCCACATCGCGGTCAAGGAAGCCGTCTTCCCCTTCGCCCGTTTCCCCGGCGTCGACATCCTGCTCGGCCCCGAAATGCGCTCGACCGGCGAGGTCATGGGCCTCGACCGCGACTTTGCGCTCGCCTTCGCCAAGAGCCAGCTCGGCGCCGGCGTCGACCTGCCACGCTCCGGCACGCTGTTCGTGTCGGTGCGCGACGAGGACAAGGCGGGCATCCTGCCGGCGGTCAAGCGCCTCGCCGGGCAGGGTTTCAAAGTGCTGGCGACCTCCGGCACCGCCCGCTTCCTCGCCGAAAACGGCGTCGACGCGCAGAAGATCAACAAGGTGCTGGAGGGCCGCCCCCACATCGAAGACGCCATCCGCAACCGCCAGGTCCAGATCGTCTTCAACACGACGGATGGCCAGAAGGCGGTGTCGGATTCGAAATCGCTGCGCAGGGCAACGCTGATGCAGAAGGTGCCGTATTACACGACGCTGTCGGGCGCTGCGGCTGTGGCGGAAGCGATTGCGGCGCTGAAGGCGGGGAGCCTGGAGGTCAGGCCGCTGCAAGAGTATTTTGCGTAGGCGATATGCCTATCTCTCACTGTGAGGAGACAAAAGGTGGCCGAAGGACGGCACAGGTCCAGCAAACATCGCGCCTCTGTGGAAACCTTGCGCCCAGCCCACGCGTCCATCGGCGCCTGGCAACACCTGATTCTCCAGATCAACCTACAATTTCAACCTGCTTAGAAAACTCCAAAAATGTAGGCTGGTGAATTTGCTTAAGTGATTCAATAACACCCACAAAATTTGGGACCGATTTCTGTACAGCGACCCCAGTTGGCTTGATGAGGGCGGCGGAAGGCAAAGGCTGACGATGCGCCGATCCAGCTTCCCTCACAAGGGAGGAGGAAAACTCACCCCACTGCCACACACTCGATCTCGATGTCGAACTCCATCGGCCATGACGCCACCGGCACGAAACTCCGCGCCGGCGGGTTGACGCTGAAATACCTAGCATAGACCCGGTTGATGGCGTTGTAGAAGCCGGAATTGACGGCGTAGATGCGCACCATCACCACATTGTCCAGCGAGGTGCCGGCGGCTTCCAGGCAGTGTTTCAGCGCCTTCAGCGACGCCTCGGTCTGCGTTTCGATATCGCCACGCACCATCTCGCCGCTCACCATGTCCACCGGCGGCGTCGCGGATATGAACACGAAGCCATTGGCCCTCACCGCCGTCGAGCAAGGCAGCCCGAGCGCCCGCACCTTGGCCGACATGACGGGCACTTCGATGACTTCTTTTTTCACGGTGATGCTCCCTTTGTTTGCCAAGCTGGCGCCAAGGCCCCCTCACCCAGCCTCCGCTTCGCTCGGCTGACCTCTCCCCGAGGGGAGAGGAGCCGGTCAGCGCCAGCGCTTCCCTCTTCTCCCCAGTGGGGAGAAGGTGGCCGCGAAGCGGTCGGATGAGGGGGCCTGCGCCACCTTTGATTGTGAGGAGCTTATCCCCCCGCCCAGCGAACACCAGCGCCGGACCATAGTCCAGCCCTCACCCCTGCCCCGGATAGGGCATGCCGTCCTTGTGCAGAAACCTGCCATCGGAACTCGGGCTCATCATGTCGATGTCGGAGCAAGTGATGAGATCATCCGGATTGCGCGAGCCGACTTCGAGATAGCGCGCCGTTGTGGACGAGCGGTTGATCATGTGGTGGCCGTTGCCGCTGTTCTTGGCAAAGGTCGCGCAGTCGCCGGCCTTGAGCAGCGTCTCGCCGCCATCCTCGACCAGCACCAGTTCGCCTTCCAGCACATAGACGAGCTCGTCCTCATGGCTGTGCCAGTGGCGCTGGCTCGACCAGCCGCCTGATGGCAATGTCATCAGGTTGACGCCGAAATCGGTGAGGCCGCCGGCATCGCCGAGGCGGTGGCGTGTGCGCTCGGCGCAAGGGGCGTCGAAGGGTGCGGGGTAGCCGGAGCCCTTGCGGACAGGCACGGTGGACAGGTCGATCTTGGGCATGGGAGCTCCATTGAATTGGTGGCGGCAGTGTATGTCACTGCCGGCGCAGCCACAGAGCCACTTTGCCGCAATGCCTTGCCAACGGCAGGCATCGCCGTCGCACTCTACGGCGCCCCCCTCTGTCCTGCCGGACATCTCCCCCACAAGGAGGGAGATTGGCTGTCGCCTCAGCCTTCGCCAATTTTCACCGTCGCAAGAAAAGCACGGCGCCGACGCTGCTGATCTCCCCACTCGTGGGGGAGATGTCCGGCAGGACAGAGGCGGGCGCCGTAGAATGCTATTGCTGGCCAGTCACCAACCCTCAACCCTGATGCGCCGCCGCGAGTTCCTTGACGTGCTTCTCGTGCATCTGCAGCGTCGGCAGCGTCTTCTTGGCGAATTCCTTCATCGCCGGGTCGTCGCCCGAGTTGGCATAGGTGCTGAAAAGGGCAACGGCCTCCTTGTGCGCGTCCGTCTGCATCTGGATGTACTTGGCGTCAAAATCCTTACCGCTTGCGCTCTTCAACTCGTCGAGCATTGCCTGCTCCTTCGGCTGCAGGGCCGGTCCCGCGGCTTTGGTCGAACCGGTGGTCTGGCCCTGGCTCAGCGCCGCCTTGAACTCCTTGCCGGCTTTGGTGTGGTCCTTGACCATCTGCTTGGCGAATTTCCTCACGTCAGCCGCCTTGGATTTCTCCTCCGCGAGCTTGCTCGACTGGATTTCGAATTCGTTGGAGCTGGGCACGGTCTTGACGAAGGTTGGGGTATCGACCTTGCTGGCGGCCATGGCAGGCGCGACCGCGGTCGAGTTGGCCGCAAGGGCGGCAGGGGCACCGGCGAACAAGGCGACGGCGGCAATGGTGAGAAGCGTTTTCATCTGAGGTCTCCGATTTTGAAAATTTCCCTCGGCTAATCAAACGCGGCATTGGCGGCAGGGTTGCGTCCGGAGAACTATTCGTCAGCGACCATCTGCCGAAGGGCCGTCCCGAGCCCCTGGCGGACAAACCTCCAGGACAGCACGCCTCGCCATATTGCAGCTGTTCGTTCCAGTTCGGCCGACCCTCAGGCGTGAAATCCATAAGGTTCCACAGGATCTCGCAGATGCCGATGGCGCGCTGATCCTGGTCCTGATGGACGGCGCTGCATTGGGAGCCGGTTGCACTTCCCTGTATTGAGTCTGCAGGTTAGGTTTCCGGAGCTGGGGAGACACATGCAAGAGGATGAAGAGATCGATCTGCGCTGCCCGCAAGTGGTGGCCGACAATGCCGCCAAGGGGTTGAGGCTGCGAAGAGAATTCGGCCGGGGCGGCACCGAGATCGGCGTGGCGCGGGCGACGGAACTCAAGAACCGCGAAAAGCTGGCGCCATCCACTATCCGCCGCATGGTCAGCTACTTCGCCCGCCACGAGGTCGACAAGCGCGGCAAGAATTACGGCAATGAAGACAATCCATCGGCCGGCCATATCGCCTGGCTGCTGTGGGGCGGCGACGAGGGCCGCGCCTGGGCGCTTGAGCTCAAAAAGAAGATCGGCAATGCGCCCGATATCTGAGGGCTACCGCAAAACGACTGGCGGGCCCCAAACCCCCGCCTGGGACCCGCCAAGGAGTGGCTGAACACATGCCGGTGCAGCCGCCCCACATCTGCCAGTCGTCGATCCGCCATCGGTCGAAAGGCATGGATGGTGAGGTAGCATCCGGTTGCGGCGGCCAATGTGAAGCAGTTCACAATCCGGAGGTTTTCAACAGCGCTCGAGCAATTCCAGGAAAGGTGGGAACCGGTTTTCCCGGGAAAAGCGCGTAGCTTTTTCCCCAGGGAATTGCGGCAAGAAAAAAGCCCTTACCCTTCCCAGGCGACAGGCATCATTCCCAGCCGCTCGTAGAGCCGGAGCGCGGCGGCGTTCTCGACCGTGTTGGTCTTGAGGTCGACATGGGCCGCGCCCCGATCCCGAAAGGCGTTGAAAGCCTGCCACATCAGCGCTTCGCCAATGCCTTTGCCGCGTGCTTCGGGATGGACCGCGAGGTCCTTGACGAAGGCCCTGGTCCAGCACAGCGCTGCCGCCGCCAGCCGTCCCTTGGCGTCGATGACCAGGAAACACAGCGCCGGGTCGAATTCGGCATCGCTGGATATGCGCGGCCACCATTCGTCGAACGGGCCGTCAGCGCCGTCCTCGAACACCTCGGTCAAAAGCGCATGCAAGGGCTGCGCGTCACCATGTTCGAAGCAGCGCATGGTAAAGCCGTCCGGCCAGTGCGGTGCAACGAGCGTCTCGTCGAGGATCTTGCGCAGCCGGATGTCGTTTGGAGCCGGCGGGCGCGGTTCAGGCATCGCGCTCAGGCGTCGGGCTGCAGCCGGCGGCGCTTGCGGTCGACACCGAGGCCGGTGGCCTCGAGCAGGCCTTTGCGCTTGGCGTCGAAATAATAGCCGGTCTGGTAGAGCCAATCGGCCTTCTTGGCGTTGCCACCCGCCACCAGCCAGGCGCCACGCAGATATTTGACCGCGTATTTCAGATTAGTCTCGGCGTCGAACAAGCCCTTGGCCGGCCCGTCATAGCCCATGCCGCGCGCCGTCGCGTGCTTGATCTGCATCAGCCCCCAATGGCCGTTATTGTAAGCCTTGGGATTGTAGGTGCTTTCGCGGTTGACGACGTGGCGCACCAGATCGACCGGCACCTCGTAGAGAGCAGCGTATTTCTGGATCAGCCGGTCGACGTCGCCGCGCATGCCGGTCGCATGCTCTTCTTCCGGGAGACCGAGGGGCGCGGCGGGGAACTGGCCCAGGGAAGCAGGGTTCTGCGGCACGACATAGGCTACCTGCTGCACGCCGGGCATGGCGTTCTGGCCGCCCTTGGCGGTCGCCGGCATGACAAGGCCGGCGGTCGTATATTGCGCCGCGACCGGCTGTCCGGCCTTGGCGGGCGCAGGCGCCTGCCAGGCATTGGCGGCCATCACCGCAGGCAGGGCCGGGGCCGTGGGCGTCGCGCCAGCAAAGGCCGCGGTCGCGGCAACCGGCAGCGCAGCGGCATCGAGCGCTGGCGTGGCCGGCGTCGCTTCGGCCGACTGAACGGGTGTTATGCCCGAGGATTGCGGTAGCACCGAAACCGTATCGGGCAGCGGCAAGGTGAAGCCGGCATCGCTGCCGGCGGCGGTCGCGGTTTCGGTTAGCGCAGGCGTAGCCTTCATCTGCGAGGTCGATTGGCAGCCGCTGAGGGCAGCTGCGCCGACGATCACAGAGATCGCGAAAAGGTTGAATTTTGCTGGCAAGCCGCGCGGGTCCGATTTGTCGGTTGTTAAGAAGTCCTTACACCAGCGATTCCTGGTGGGCAATCGGGACCATCTGGTGGTTTTCGGGTGGCGAGAGCCGGGATCAGATGCCATATTGTTCTGCATATGTACCGGTTGGTATCCCGGTTTTCGCCGCTTTGCGGAAAGGAGCGCATCATGGAAACGGCATCTTCGATCACAGCCGGCCACGCAGTGTTAGAAACAGTGATCGGCTTCATGGGCATCGCCTGGAGCGAAAAGGGCCTGATCCGGCTCTGCCTGCCCGAAAGGAGCCGCGAAGCAGTGGAGCGCCGGCTGATGCGGCATGCCGGTGTTGCCGCCAATACCACTGCGAACACTGGGCAGCCGCAATGGGTGGTCGAGCTGATCGCCTCGATCAAGGCGTATGCCACAGGCGAGGACGTCGATTTCTCCGGCGTGCCGGTCGATCTCGACGGCGTCGACGACTTCCGTCTCGCCATCTACGACGCGGCGCGGAAACTGCATTACGGCGAAACCACCACCTATGGCGAACTGGCCAAGCGCGCCGGCCAAGCCGGCCTGCCGCGCGAAACCGGGGCAGCGCTGGGCGCCAACCCGGTGCCGCTGGTCATCCCCTGCCATCGGATTCTAGCCGCGGGCGGCAAGATCGGCGGCTTCTCGGCGCCCGGCGGCTCGGCCACCAAGGAAAAGATGCTGGCCATGGAAGGCGTGCGCGTCGGCCCGCCGCCGGCGGCGCAGGTCTCGTTCGGGTTCTAAGAGCTTGAATGGTATGCCGGCTGGGTATGTTGAGATTCAGGTCAGGCCGCCACCGAGAACTATGGTCTTCGAGAACCGGAGCGGAGCGTACTTAATGTACGTGGGCACCGGACGCGCAGAAGACCATCGTTCGCCGGCCGGCCTCACCTGAATATCAATATGCCTAATGACGGCGCAGGAAGCGGCGGTGAAAATGATCGTTCTCGATCCGCTTGCAGAGATAGACCGGGCAGGATTCGGTAT
This sequence comes from Mesorhizobium sp. M0615, assembly GCF_040320805.1. Taxonomy (NCBI): domain Bacteria; kingdom Pseudomonadati; phylum Pseudomonadota; class Alphaproteobacteria; order Hyphomicrobiales; family Phyllobacteriaceae; genus Mesorhizobium; species Mesorhizobium sp. M0615. Next base: position 17,285 of record NZ_JAMYQI010000001.1, read on the forward strand.
CGGCGCTCGGTACATAGGCGCGCTTTCTGACCTCGCCGACATTGCAGAATTGCTGGCTCTGCACATAGCGGTCGAAGAGCGGCAGCCCGGGCACGCGCCTGGACTGATAGCGCAGGATGACCGCGCCCTGGCGGGCGATCGTGCCTTGCACCGTGTCGCAGCTCATACGAGTGGGGTCGTAGCGCGAAATTGCCTGCGCCTCGGCAGCCGCCAGCGTCAGGCAGGCGGCAAGCAGAATGGTTTTCACAACCGTTTTCATGACAGTCTCCCAAAACCGGACTAACGCCGTCGGGCGTCCCGGTCTTCCCGATTGCTCGACGCTTTCATGCGATTGGGGCGGCCTTTGGGCGGCGCCACCGCAACGCCATTTTTCGAGCCATCTTGTTTTTGGTGCGAAACCCGCCTATATCAGCTCCATTGATATTTCGGCCGATCGATCCGGGCCTCGCGATCTTCGCGTTTGCTGACGTCTATCTCCAAAATCTCGATACAAACCGGCTGAACCTCGGTTCGGTCAAACCAAAGCAAATGCGAGGACTATTCATATGGCAACTGGTACGGTCAAGTGGTTCAATGCCACCAAGGGCTTCGGCTTCATTCAGCCTGATTCGGGCGGTGCGGACGTTTTCGTTCACATCTCCGCTGTCGAGCGCGCTGGACTGTCGACCCTGGTCGAAGGCCAGAAAATCAACTTCGAGATCGAGCAGGACCGCCGCACAGGCAAGTCGTCCGCTGGTTCTCTGAGCAAGGCAGCCTGATTTTGCGATAGCGCGCGCCGGACGAGAGTTCGGGGCGCGCGGCAAGTCACGGATGTACTGACGGTCGCGCGAGAAGCGCGCTGGAGCGGAAAGACCCGACAAGCTGGATCAGCAGATAGCTGCCGGCCCGGACTTAAAGCTCCGATCAGGCTACCGAAAATGGGAAGGCGGGATTTATCCCGCCTTTTTGTTTGTCTGGAATTGGACGATGGCCATGCTATTAGTTTCGCCCCATGACCAAGCTCGAACAGATTGAAAGATCCATCGCAGCCCTGAACACCACAGAACTAAAGGCCTTTGCCAAATGGTTCGCAGCGTATCAGGCAGAAGTGTGGGATATGCAGATCGAGGCGGACGCCAAGGCTGGCCGGCTGGATAAGTTTGCCGAGCAGGCTTTGGCTGAACTTCACGCGGGCCGAGTTCGCCCTCTTTGAATGCGCGCTACGGCCGAAGGCCGCAAGCCCAACCGGGCATCGCGCCCGTTGGCGTCCCGTCCGGAACGAGCCGCGAAGCGGCGGCAAGCGTGAGGACAAAATCAGCGCCGCAGATGCAGCGGCACCACCTTGTTGTCGGCGCCAAGCAGCGCCTCGATCGACAGCGGCTCCCGGTTGAAGATCGTGCCGGCCAGCGCCGGGCGGCCGAGATGGAACCCCTGTAGCAGGTCGACGCCGCCATCCAGCGCGACGCGCAGATGCACGGATTGCTCGATGCCTTCCACCAGCACCTTGGCGCCGCGATCGTGCAGCGACGAGACGAGCGGCCGGAAGAAGCGCTCGGCGGCAGCGTGGCGGCAGAATTCGGCGAACCAGCCGCCGTCGATCTTCACAATATCCGGTTGAAGCAGGCTCATCCGCTCCGCGGTCGAGTGGCCGGTGCCGAAATCGTCGATGGCGATGCGGATGCCGTGGCGCCGCATCTCGCGCACCAGCGGGGCCAGCACATTATCGTCGGCCGCCTGTTCGGTGATCTCGCAGACCAGCATGGCGGCATGCAGGTCGAGATCGCCGAGATGCCGCGTCATCAGCCGGATCTCGGCCAGCGCCCGCCCGAGATGATCGTTGATCATCGGGTTGTAATTGAAGAACAGGTCGAGCCCGTCGACGCCGATGTTGCGGAAGTTTTTCAGATGCAGCATCCGGCACATCGTCTCGACAAACAGGCGGTCGCCCGGCGCAACACTGTCGAAGAACATGGCCGGTGCAACCGGCATGGAAGCGCGCTGCGGTTCGATCAGCGCCTCGACGGCAACCGCGGCCAACGCGCCACCGCGTGGCGCAAAGATCGGCTGGTAGGCGCTCTTCAGCCGGAACGCGCCGTAGACGCCGTATTCGATGCCGACCTCGTCGGCAAAGATCGCTTCGCCGATATCGCGACGCCTCTCGCGCTGCCCGGTCATGGCCCGGTCCTGCGCCCGAACACCCTGCCCGGCCGCGCCGGAGGCGCTGCAGTCGGGCCGGCAGGCGTCTTGCCAGGCTCGGCCGCCGCGACAGATGGCTGCCCATCCTTGCCGAAAGCGCGAAAGCTGGTCGGCGCCAGTTCCGGCTTCGCCAGCACGAAGCCCTGCACCATCGATGCGCCGGATTTCTCGGCCAATTCAAGCTGCCAGCCTTCCTCGATGCCTTCGAACACCGTGCGGATGCCCTGTAGTTCGAAGTTCGTCACCATGGCAGTCAGCAGGGCAAAGCCGGCGCCGGATTCCATGAGCTGCGTGATCCAGTGCGCATCGAATTTGACGATGTCGGGCTTGAGCTCCTTGATGCGGTTGATGTCGGATTCATCGGCGCCGTAATCGTCGACGGCAATGCGAAAGCCATTGGCCCGCAGCGCCTCGACAAAGCTGTAGAGCGTTTCCTGCGACGCCGACTTCTGCTCGGTCACCTCGCACACGATGCGGCGCGGATCGATCCCGGCTTCGTGCAGCACCAGCCGCATGTCGCGCAACGCGTTGTCGGCGATGGAGCGCTCGGTAAACACCGACGGATCGAAATTGACGAAGATCGAAGCCTCTTGCGGCAGGCAGGCGCCGGCATTGAGCAAATGCAGCGTGCGCGTCAGCGCCTCGATATGCAGGCGGTCGCCGGCCGGACAGGTGCGGAAGAAGTTCATCGGCGATTGCGGCTCGCCGTCACGAAACGGCCGGATCAGCCCCTCGAACGCTGCGATCGAGAGCTTGCCGTCCTTGAAGGCGAAGATCGGCTGAAAGGCGCTCTGCAGCGTGTAGGGACCCCAGACACCTGAAGCGGTGCCGTCATCGTGACGGATGATGTGGGCAAGCCCGGTGCTGCGCGACAAGGGTCCCTCGCTCCGCGAGACAGGCGAAATGGCTGGCGATCCTGCCGTCAAAGGTTTTAGCGGCCGTTGATGAATTTAGTCTTGCCGGGGATAGGCGTCGATTGCAGAGCCCGCAACGCAGAGTGAAACCGTCATGCACGCGCTCCAAAAAGCCGATCTCCACGGGTCCTTGACCCTGGCTCATCCGACAATGCTTGCACTTGCCGGGTCGATGCGACATGAGAAGCGCCGCAGCTGTTTGCGGTTGCGCCGACCCCTCTGGAGATATCTGGTCATGGCCTTTTTTGCCGACGCCCTTGCCCGCGTAAAGCCTTCCGCCACCATCGCGGTGACGCAGAAAGCCCGCGAGCTGAAAAATGCCGGCCGCGACATTATCGGCCTCGGCGCCGGCGAACCGGATTTCGACACGCCCGACAACATCAAGAATGCGGCGATCGAGGCGATCCGCCGCGGCGAGACCAAGTACCCGCCGGTTTCGGGCATCGCGCCGCTGCGCGAGGCGATCGCGAAAAAATTCAAGCGCGAGAACAATCTCGACTACAAGCCCGAGCAGACAATTGTCGGCACCGGCGGCAAGCAGATCCTGTTCAACGCCTTCATGGCGACGCTGAACCCAGGCGACGAGGTCATCATCCCCCGCCCCTATTGGGTCAGCTATCCCGAAATGGTGGCGATCTGCGGCGGCACCTCGGTGTTCGCCGATACTTCGATCGACAATGGTTTCAAGCTCACTCCCGCCGTGCTGGAAAAGGCGATCACGCCGAAGACCAAATGGCTGTTGATGAACTCGCCGTCGAACCCGTCCGGCGCCGCATACACGGAAGCCGAGCTGCGCGCGCTGGCCGACGTGCTCTTGAAGCATCCGCATGTCTGGACACTGACCGACGACATGTACGAACACCTGACCTATGGCGACTTCGTCTTCAGGACGATCGCCGAGGTCGAGCCGAAACTCTACGAGCGCACGCTGACCATGAACGGCGTCTCAAAAGCCTACGCCATGACCGGCTGGCGCATCGGCTATGCCGCGGGTCCCGTCCAGTTGATCAAGGCGATGGACATGATCCAGGGCCAGCAGACCTCGGGCGCCTGCACCATCGCGCAATGGGCCTCGGTCGAGGCGCTCAACGGCCCGCAGGATTTCGTCGCCAGGAACAAGGCGATCTTTCAGGGCCGTCGCGACCTCGTCGTGTCGATGCTCAACCAGGCGCGCGGCATAACCTGCCCGTCGCCGGAAGGCGCCTTCTATGTCTACCCGTCCTGCGCCCAGCTGATTGGCAAGAAGACCAAAGCCGGCAAGATAATCGACACCGACGAGACTTTCTGCTCCGAATTGCTCGAAGGCGAGGGTGTCGCAGTGGTGTTCGGCTCGGCCTTCGGCCTCGGCCCCAACTTCCGCATCTCCTACGCCACGTCGGAGACGCTGCTGGAGGAAGCCTGCACGCGCATCCAGCGCTTTACCGCATCGTTGATCTGAACTGGCGGCACCGAGACATGAAACCCGGCTCCGAGCCGGGTTTTTTGTTAGGAGCAGACCTCAGCCGCCATACTGCTCGCCGGTGACCGCTTCCATCCAATCGGCATGGACGCCGTCCAGCGCTTCCTGCATGGCGACGTGGGTCATTGCCGTCTTCGGACTCGCGCCGTGCCAGTGCTTCTCGCCGGGCTCGAACGAGATCACGTCGCCCGCCTTGATCTCCTGGATCGGCCCGCCCCATGTCTGCGCAAGGCCGGCGCCCGAAGTGACATAAAGCGTCTGCCCCAGCGGATGTGTGTGCCAGTGGGTGCGCGCACCGGGCTCGAAGCTGACCAGCGTGGCTCTGAGCCGGGCCGGCGCTTCCTTCTCGATGATGGGCGTCTGCAACACGCGGCCGGTGAAATACTTCTCCGGTGCGACGATGGTCGGCACGCTGCCGCAGGCAATGATCTTCATCTCTGGTGATCCCTAAGTTTGGCAGAAGCTCCCCTGCTCCGGTGCCGGCTACCACCCCAGCCGGGGCCAGAACAGGCCGGCACGCACGCGATAGTCCGCGTAGGCTCCGGCCAGCGGCGTGCGCGAAAATTTCTTCTCTTCGTCCAGCGCCGCAAACACATAGAGGATAGCGATCCCGGCGACCGGCACCACCACCCAGATCGACCAGGTCGCGATCCCCCAGCCGATCCAGAAGATGATGTAGGACGTATAGAAGGGGTGGCGGACATGGCCGTAGGGGCCGTCGATCAGCAGGCTGTGCGGATCGTCGGGTGCGAAGGCGAAGCGCAGCCGCGCCTTGCGCGACGTGACAATCGCCCACCAGAACAGGGCAGAGCTCGCCAGTTCGACGGCGAGCCCGGTGAGCTTTGCCGAAACCGGCTGCGATTGGATCCAAAGGATGGCGAGAAAGAACAGCGCCGTGGCGATGACCGCCGCCGATATCACCATGGCGCCTGGCGACATCGCCTGGGATTGGAAATGAGCCCGCATCGACCAGACATATTGGCCAACCGTCGCGATGCTGCAGATCGAGACAAGAAGATCGAGGACTGGTTCCATTGTCGGGATTCCGCGCGTGATTGCCATGGAGCCAGCGATCGTGCCGGCTATCTCTTTAGAAATCCTTTCTTAACCACATGTTTAAAGAACATATAGAGCCAGCGATGCGATGTTGGCGGTCAGGCAAATCTCAAGGTCTAATCCAGCATGAGCATCACTCACCGCACCATCCGCACGCCGCAGGCCGACTTGCGCCTCAGCCAGTCGTCTGGGTCCGGCATGCCCATCGTCATGATCCATGGCTCGGGCAGTTCGCGCGCCGTGTTTGCCCGTCAGTTCGACAGCCCGCTTGCCGATGCCCATCGGCTGATCGCCTTCGACCTTCCCGGCCATGGCGAGTCCTCCGATGCCCGCGACCCGGCGACCGCCTATACGATTACCGGCCTTGCCCAGACCTCAGCCCGGCTTCTCGACGCTTTGGGCATCGGCCACGCGATCATCTTCGGCTGGTCGCTCGGCGGCCATGTGGCGGTCGAACTGGCCAGCTTTCACCATGCGGTCAGCGGCCTGGTGCTGACCGGAGCGCCGCCGGTGTCGCGGGGGCCGCTTGGCATGCTGCGCGGCTTTCACGCCAACTGGGACATGCTGCTCGCCTCCAAGAAGGTCTACTCCGAACGCGACATCGAGCGTTTTGAGGCTCTGTGCTACGGCGACACCGCCAGTCCGTCTTTCCGCGAAGCCATCAGGCGCACCGACGGCCGGCTTCGCGCCGGCGTGGCGCGCTCCATGTTTGCGGGCAAGGGCGCCGACCAGAAACAGGTGGTCGAGCACGCTCCGTTCCCCGTCGCGGTGATCAATGGCGAGCATGATCCGCTGGTGCGGCTGAGCTATTTCGAGACCGTCGCCTACAGCTCGCTGTGGGAACAGTGCCATGTCATACCAGGCGCCGGCCATGCGCCCTTCTGGGAACGTCCGGACCTGTTCAACCCGTTGCTGTCGCGCTACGCCGAGACGGTGGTGAAGCAAAGCGCAGCCAGGCCGGCGCGCCGCACCCAGGCCCGCTGAAATCTACCGGCGGTTCTGACCCCGGCTCTCGCTCCGTCCGTCTGGCGGCGGCGCGATTTCTATTTTCCTTGCCCTGCCGGCTAACCCGTGGGACGATGGGTTGGGCAGGTGGCTAAATGAAAACAACCCCGCCCGCGACGGTCGAACAGGCCGGCCGCCGCTCACGACAGGGTGCGATCGGCGCAAAACGTTTCCACTTTTGCTGATCGCTTCCAAGGGCAACGCCTGAGTGGAGGTCAGCCATGGGTACTCGCGCCGGAGGACGACGCACGGGACCGAAATGCATTGCCATAGTCGGTCCCTTTGCAAGCGGTAAGACGACACTTCTCGAAGCCATCCTCGCCCGTACGGGCGCCATCCCCCGCCAAAATCCCGTTTCATCGGGAAGCACCGTTTCCGATCATTCGCCCGAGGCGCGGGCGCACGCCATGAGCGTCGAGGCGACCTTTGCCACCACCGAATTCATGGGCGAGCAGATCACCTTCGTCGACTGTCCCGGATCGATCGAATTCTCCTTCGAGGCCGAGCCGGTGCTGGCAGCCTGCGATCTCGCGGTGGTCGTCGCCGAGGCCGACGAGAAGAAGATCCCAGCCTTGCAGCTCATCATGCGCAAGCTCGACGATCTCGGCGTGCCGCGCATCCTGTTCCTCAACAAGGTCGACAAGGCAATCGCCGGCGTACGCGATACGCTGAAGATGCTGCAGCCGACGAGCGCGGCGCCGCTGTTGCTGCGCCAGATTCCGCTGCGCAAGGACAATGTGGTGATCGGTTCCATCGACCTGGCGCTAGAGCGCGCCTACATCTACCGCGAATATGCCGAAAGCCAGGTTGCCGAAATTCCAACTGATGACAAGGCGCGCGAACTGGAGGCTCGCTTCTCCATGCTGGAGACGCTTGCCGACCATGACGACCAGTTGATGGAGCAGTTGCTGGAGGAGATCGAGCCGCCGAAAGACGCGGTCTTCGACGATCTGTCCGCCGACCTGCGCGCCGGCGCCATAACGCCGGTGCTTATCGGCACCGCCGAAAAAGGCAACGGCGTGCTGCGCCTTTTGAAGGCGATCCGCCATGACGCACCGGATGTCGAGGCGACGCGCAAACGGCTCGGCGTCCCCGACGGCAATCACACCGTGGTCCAGGTGATGAAGACCATCCACACCGCGCATGGCGGCAAGCTGTCCGTGTCGCGCGTACTCTCCGGCCAGATCGCCGATGCAGCCGAACTCTATTTGTCGAATGGCGAGACGGCGAAGGTCTCCGGCATCTACAAGATGCTCGGCAAGGACCAATCCAAGCTCACCGCTGCCAAGGCCGGCGACACGGTGGCGTTGGGCAAGCTGGACGAGGTCAAGACCGGCCAGACGTTGAGCTCCACGAAGGGCGGTATCAAGCCGCTGGTCACGCTGACGCCGCCGCAGCCGGTCTTTGCCTTTGCCCTGCGGCCGAAGGAGCGCAAGGACGAGGTCAAAATGTCGGCGGCCATCCAGCGCCTGGCCGAGGAAGATCCCTCGCTCACCTTGCGCCACAACCAGGACTCGGCCGAGACCGTGCTGTCCGGCCATGGCGAGATGCATCTGCGGGTCGTGCGCGAGCGGCTGGAAGGCAAGAATCAGATTCCGGTCGAAGGCCATGCGCCTGCCGTCCCCTATCGCGAGACGATCCGAAAGACGGTGCAGCAGCGCGGCCGCCACAAGAAGCAGTCCGGCGGCCATGGCCAGTTCGGCGATGTGGTGATCGAGATCAAGCCGCTGCCGCGCGGCTCCGGCTTTCAGTTCTCGGACACCATCACCGGCGGCGTCGTGCCCAAGACCTACATCCAGTCGGTCGAAACCGGCGTGCGCGATTATCTGAAATCCGGCCCGCTCGGCTTCCCTGTCGTCGATGTCGCCGTCAACCTCTCCGACGGCTCCTACCACGCCGTCGATTCCTCCGACATGGCTTTCCAGATGGCGGCCAAGCTGGCCATGAAGGAAGGCATGGCGGCCTGCTCGCCGGTGCTGCTCGAGCCGGTCATGAAGGTCGAGATCGTCACGCCGTCCGAAGCCACTTCGAAGATCATCGCGCTGATCCCGCAACGGCGCGGGCAGATCCTTGGCTACGACGCGCGGCCTGACTGGCCGGGATGGGATGTCGTGGAGGCGACCATGCCGCAGGCCGAGATCGGCGGCCTGATCATCGAACTGCGCTCGGCGACCTCCGGCGTCGCCAGCTATCGTTGCGCCTTCGATCACATGGCCGAGCTGACCGGACGGTTGGCCGACGAAGCGATGAACGCCAACGGCAAGGCTGCCTGACAGGCCAAAGGATGATCCGCACAAAAAACGGCGCCCGGATGATCCGGACGCCGCTCTTATTGCGGACCGTCTTCTTGGGAGGAAAACGGCAGGTCCGCCGCACGTATCCGCCGCGCCATACGGCACTGACAGACGAATAGGTTCGGACGCGGTAGCCGCCTGAGCCCGGATCTTCCGAGTGATGCCCCCATCTCCCGGTCGAACCACACCGCGTCCTATGATCTGCTTAAACGATGAATCGCGCCTGCGGCATGTTACCTGAGGTTACATGTCACTGTTACGCGGCGATTTTGCTCGATTTTTCGCTGGCTACGGCAGGCCCGGAAACAAAAAAGCCGGATCAATGAAGATCCGGCTGAGTTTGATTGGAAGTGCCTGTTAAGGCTAACCTCCAGAGGGGAACACTCGAGGGCGCTAATGGGAGGAGAACGCGCCCAGGAGATGATCTATATATGTGCTGTTCATGCCCAAGAAACAAGCATCTATTTTGCAACACACGCATGCAAAAAGGTACAGGCTGTGGTCTAACCCATGTCTAGGGGCCATAGGACCACGAAAAGTTGCCAAATGAATAGCGCGACCGTGCTGTTGCCTTCGCAGAACCGCAAGTCGGGCTGATTCTCGCGCTCGCGGGCAAAAAGCCGAATGACGTTGAATCGGGCAGCAGGCGTTTATTTTTGCGGCAGCGGGATGGGAAGGGTCGGCCGGAAGAAGGGAGACCTGACATGCGGACACCCCAGGCGATCGCCGGCAGCGCGGTCTTCTTCATCGCCGCACCTTGTGTCGTGGCCGGGCTGGTGCCCTGGCTGCTGACGGACCGCTACCGTCTGCCGCTGTCGACGGTGCCCGGCTTCGTGCCGGCTGGCTCCATCCTAATCGTCGCGGCCATCGCCCTGCTCGTCCATTCCTTTGCCCGCTTCGCGCTCGAAGGCATGGGCACGCCGGCGCCTGTAGCACCCACCGAGAGACTGGTGATCGGCGGCGTCTACCGCCATGTCCGCAACCCGATGTACGTCGCCGTGCTGTCGATCATCCTCGGCCAGGCGTTGCTGTTTTCAAGCTGGAGCGTCGCTGCCTATGCCGCCATCGGCGCGATCGTCATGGGCTCTTTCGTCAGGTTCTATGAGGAGCCGACTCTCGCCCGCCGCTACGGTGGCGAATACGAGACCTACCGCCGCAATGTTCCCGGCTGGCTGCCACGGCTGACGCCTTGGCGGGGGTGACCAGCACCTCCCAAGGGCATGTTTAAAATGACCAGCTGCGCGCTTTGGCGATGATGAAGTCGCGGAAGACGTGCAGCTTGGCCTGGTTCTTCATTGCATCGGGATAGGCGAAATAGGTGTCGAAGGACGGCACCTCGGTCTCCGGCAAAAGCTGCACCAAATCCGATTCCTTGGAGATCACGTAGTCGGGCAGCATGGCGATGCCGGCGCCGCCCTGCACGGCGCGCTTGATCGACAAGATGTCGTTGATCTGCAGCGTCGGCACCCTTTGCCCACCGTCGAAATCGCCGATCGTTTCCAGCCAGTTCAGCTCCGACAGATGCGACGGCACCGGCACACCGAAAGTGACGATGCGATGGTTCTTCAGATCGGCGACCGAGGTCGGCTTGCCGTGCTTGCCGACATAGGACGGCGAGGCATAGAGGTGGAAATGCACGGTGAACAGGCGGCGCTGGATAAGGTCGGGCTGCTGCGGCTGGCGCAGCCGTATCGCGCAGTCGGCCTGGCGCATGGTGAGGTCGAGTTCCTCATTGGCCAGGATCAGCTGCAGGCTGATTTCGGGATAGAGCTCGATGAACTCCTGCACCCGTTCGGTCAGCCAACCGGCGCCAAGCCCGACTGTCGTCGTCACCCTGAGCACGCCTGAGGGACGGTCCTTTGCCTCGGTCAGCTTCGACTTGATGGTCTCCAGCTTCATCAGCACGTCATGCGCCGTGCGGAACAGCATTTCGCCCTGCTCGGTCAGCACCAGGCCGCGGGCATGGCGATTGAAAAGCGGCACCCCGACGTCATGCTCGAGCGCGCTGACCTGGCGTGAAATCGCCGATTGCGACAGGTGCAAAGTCTCGGCGGCATGGGTAAACGACCCAGCCTCCGCCGCTGCGTGAAACACGCGAAGCTTGTCCCAGTCCAACGCCATTGAATTCCCCTCGTTCTGTTCTTGGCGTCTGAATGAAAAATCAGGCTTTTGAACGGCTTGCGACGCCGTCTTGATAGATTTTATTCCGCCGCTTCGCGGTGCACCTCGATGCCGGCCAGGTATTTTTCCGCCTCGAGCGCGGCCATGCAGCCGAGCCCGGCGGCGGTCACCGCCTGACGGTAGATGTCGTCGGTTACGTCACCGGCGGCGAACACGCCGGGCACATCGGTGCGGGTCGAATTCGGCGCCGTCCACAGATAGCCGTTCGGCTTCTGCTTCAGCTTGCCGACAAACAATTCCACCGCCGGCGCATGGCCGATCGCCACGAACACGCCGTCCACCTGGAGATGGGTGACCTCGCCGGTCACCGCATTTCTGAGCTTCAGCCCTTCGACCGAAGGCGGCAGCGGCGTCTTGCCAGGCCGGCCGGTGATCTCGTCGACGATCGTGTCCCAGATGACTCGGACATTGTCCTTTTTCAGCAGCCGCTCACGCAGGATGCGCTCGGCGCGGAAATCGTTGCGCCGGTGGATGACGGTCACGCTCTTCGCCAGATTGGAGAGATAGAGCGCCTCCTCCACCGCCGAATTGCCGCCGCCGATGACAGCGACCTCCTTGCCGCGATAGAAAAACCCATCGCAGGTGGCGCAGGCCGACACGCCGAAGCCCATGAAGGTCTGTTCGGTGGGGATGCCCAGCCATTTCGCCTGTGCGCCGGTGGCAATGATCAGCGCGTCGGCCGTGTAGGTGGTGCCGGAATCGCCCGTGGCGCGGAACGGCCGCACATTGAGGTCAACCTCGGTGATGATGTCGTTGATGATATCGGTGCCGACATGCTCGGCCTGCTTCAGCATCTGCTCCATCAGCCACGGGCCCTGGATCGGATCGGCGAAGCCTGGATAGTTTTCGACATCGGTGGTGATCATCAGCTGCCCGCCCTGCTGCAAGCCTGCTACGAGCATCGGCTTGAGCATGGCGCGCGCGGCGTAGACTGCGGCGGTATAGCCGGCCGGGCCGGAACCGATGATAAGGACAGACGCGTGCTTGGTGGTCATCTAAAGCCTCTGCGGGGCAGACAATCGAGTGTGCCTTGGAAAACGACGTGAAATGTTGCTGGTAATGTAAGGGTTGCCAACCACGCCAGCAAGACGATCAGGCCGTCGTCCCCGGAAAGCTTCGGCCTACAGGCTTATTCGCGCAATGGCCGCTTTCGTTACGGTTGCGAAATCGCCCGACCACGGGCTGGCATCGACACAAAAGTCGTTTAAGGACGAGAGTGCGAAAGATTCTTGCGCTAAGCCGAGACCGCCATGCCCCTGAAAGCCGACCTCGACGCCATCGACTGGAAGATTCTGCGCGAGCTTCAGGCCGACGGGCGCATGACCAATGTCGAACTGTCGAGCCGTGTCGGCATTTCCGCCCCGCCCTGCCTGCGCCGTGTCCGGCGGCTGGAGGAAAGCGGCATCATCAGAGGCTATCGCGCCTTGCTCAACGCGCCGGCGCTCGGCATGGATGTCGTCGCCTTCTGCCTGATCGGCCTGCATCACCAGGCCGACGCGGAACTCAAAACCTTCGCCGAGCGCACTCGCGGCTGGCCGATCGTGCGCGACGCCTGGATGGTCTCGGGCGAATCCGACTTCCTGCTGCATTGCGTGGCGAGTGATCTCGGCACCTTCCAGACCTTCGTCATCGAAGAACTGGCTTCGGCGCCGAATGTCGACACGGTGCGCACCGCGCTGACCATCCGCCGCGTCAAGGACGAAGGGCTGGTGGCGTTCAGCGCCCCATGATCGTCCTAGATTCGGGCGAGCGACTCGACAGCCCTCAAAAGCCGTTCCAGATCATCGGGGTTGCGCAGCGGCAGAACCTCGAAGCCCGGCTCATTACTTCCCTCGCCATCCACCAGCCAGCCGCGCGGCAGGCCGGCACGTTGTCCGGCCTGCATATCCGCGGCCTTGTCGCCGACGATCAGCGAGCGTTTGAGATCGAGGCCGAGGCGCTGCTGGGCCTCGAGCAGCATGCCCGGATTGGGCTTGCGCATCGGGTGGTCGGCGACCGCCAGTGGCCCGCTGCCCGCCTCGTGGTAGGCGCAGGCCAGAACCATGTCGACGAAGGCATCGCCTGCGGCAAGCAGCTTGAGAACCCGGCCGTTGACCGCGGCAAATTCCTTCCAGCCGAAATAGCCGCGCGCGATGCCGGACTGGTTGGTGACGATGACCACCGGGATGTTGCCCCGGTTGGCCGCCGCGATGACCGGCACGATGCCGTCGCGCAGCACCATTTTGGCGGGATCGTCGGGATAACCCGTATCGACATTGATGGTGCCGTCGCGGTCGAAGAACAGCGCCGGCGTCCCAGCGAGAAAGGACTGCAAACCCACCCGCTCGACCCACAGGCCGGGTTCAGCCAGCGGGTATGGGCCGTAGGCCCCGGTGTCAGCCATTCGACAGACGGTCTTCCACCACCTCGCAGAGATAGTGGTAGAGGCAGAGATGTCCCTGCTGGATGATCGGCGTCGAGGTCGAGGGCACGTTGAGCAGGATGTCGGTGAGCGGCTTGAGTTTGCCGCCGCCGTCGCCGGTGAGGCTGACCACCGTCATGCCCATCATGCGCGCCTGTTCGGCGGCAGCCAGAATGCTCGGCGAATTGCCGCTGGTCGAGATCGCCAGAAGCACGCCGCCGGCCGCGCCATGCGCTTCGACCTGGCGCGAAAACACGGTGTCGAAGCCATAGTCGTTGCCCCAGGCGGTCAGCATGCCCGCGTTGGCCGGCAGCGCAATCACATTGTAGGCCTTGCGCTCCTTAAGGAAGCGGCCGACCAGTTCGGTGGCAATGTGGATGGCGTCGCTGGCCGAGCCGCCATTGCCGCAGACCAGCAGCGCCTTGCCCGAGGAAAGCGCAGCGACGACCGCACTCACAGCACGTTCCATCTCGGCGGTCAGGTCACGCTCGACTGTCGCGGTGATCGCGGCCGCCGAGCGGACCAGATAGTCATTCAGTCCGGACATGAAATCCCTCAGTTGGTACCGCCGCCGGCGCGCAATTTGCCGATCGTGCCGGTGGTGCTCTTGCCGGCGACAAGGTCGACCAGGACGACGCGCCCGCCCGCCTTCTGCACCACATCGGCGCCCACAACGGTTTCGACCGTGTAGTCGGCGCCCTTGACCAGAATGTCGGGCAGAAGCGCCTCGATCAGCGCCAGCGGCGTATCCTCTTCGAACACCACGACCGCATCGACCGAGGCCAGGGCGGCGAGCACGCAGGCACGATCATGCTGATCGTTGACCGGGCGCCCGGCGCCTTTCAGCCGACGCACCGAGGCATCGCTGTTGAGGCCGAGCACCAGCCGGTCGCACTGGCTGCGCGCCGCGTGGAGAAGACTGACATGGCCGGCATGCAATATATCGAAGCAGCCATTGGTGAAGCCGACGCTCAGGCCCTCGTCCTTCCACGCCGCCACCATGCGCGCGGCCGATGCGGCATCGAGGATGGCGTCCTTGTGGGCGGTGGGGCCGTGCGAGCGGAACAGCGCGCCGGTGAGTTCCTCCACGGTCAGCCGCGCGGTGCCGCGTTTGCCGACCACCACACCGCCGGCGGCATTGGCGATGGAGGCGGCCATGACGCGATCGGCGCCCGCGGCCAGAGCCAGCGCGAAGCTCGCGATGACCGTATCGCCGGCGCCCGAAACGTCGAACACTTCGCGCGCCTGGGTGGCGATGTGGCGCGCCTCATCCGCGCCGACGACGCTCATGCCCTTTTCGCTGCGGGTGGCGACGACGAAGTCGAAGCCATGTGCCGAAATCAGCTGGCGTGCCGCCGCGACGATCTCGTCGTCGGCGAAAACCGGGCGACCGACAGCTTCGCCAAGCTCCTTGCGGTTGGGCGTGATGGCGGTCGCGCCGGCATAGCGCGCATAGTCGCGGCCCTTGGGATCGACCAGCACCGGTTTTCCCGCCTCGCGGCAGATGGCGATCAGGTCGGCGGCGACGCCGTCGAGCAAGATGCCCTTGCCATAGTCGGACAGAATGACGATGTCGGCGCGCGTGAGTGCGGCGCGAAAATGCCGGACCAGGTCCGCCCGTTCCTTGTCGTCGAGCGGCTTGATCTCTTCCTCATCGAAGCGCAGCACCTGCTGATTGAGCGCGCTGAAGCGGCTCTTCGACGACGTCATGCGACCGCGCTCCTGCGCCATATCAGCCGTATCGGCGCCGAGTTCGCGCAGCATGCGCACCAGATTGTCGCCGGCCATATCGGTGCCGATCACCGATATGGGAATAGCGCTGGCACCCAGCGAGACGATGTTGGCGACAACGTTGCCTGCGCCGCCCATCGTCGAGGTCTCGCCGCGCCCGTGCAGCACCGGGATCGGCGCTTCCGGCGAGATGCGCTCGATGACGCCGTTGACGAAACGGTCGAGGATGAAGTCGCCGACCACCAGCACGGCAACGTCGCCAAAGCGGGCAATGGCGCGGTGCAAAGGTTCGGGCGAAGGCGGATTGTGCTTGATCATGTCACTGGCAATGCGAGGGAAAGGCCGACCTCAATCACGCTGAAAATTGTCAATTTACGGGCCGGATCGTTCATGGCGAAGCCGATATACCGCAAATCCGCGCAGCGCAACGTCAGGGCGGCCGTCAGCTCTTCTGCAACGCGACGTGGACGCCCAGTCCGACCAGCACCGCCCCGCCCGCCCTCTGCATGATGCGCTGCGCACGGCTGGAGCGCTTCAGCCGGGCGATCACCATGCCTGCCAGCAACACGCAGACAATATCTGCCGAAGAGAACATTAAATTGACGATGGTGCCCAGCACGACGAATTGCAGCCACACCGGGAACCCCGCCGAGGCATCGATGAACTGTGGCAGGAACGCCATGAAGAAGATCGCCGTCTTCGGATTGAGCACTTCGACGGTGATGCTCTCGAAAAATGCGCGGCGCGCCGATTTGCGCTCGATCGCCGGCAGCGCCGTGTCACCGTCCCCGCGCTTGCGGAACAAGGACACGCCAAGCCAGATCAGATAGAGCGCGCCGATGAACTTGACCGCCATGTAGAGCGGCGGCACCGCATGGAAGAGCACCGACAGCCCGGCGGCAGCCGCAAAGACATGGAAATAACCGCCAAGATGGATGCCAAGTGCCGCCGTCAGCCCCGACCAGCGCCCGCGCGCCATGGTCTGCGCGGCGGCATAGAGCATGGCCGGTCCTGGAATATAGGCAAAGATCGCCGTGGTGGCGAAAAACGCAATGAGCAGTTCGGTCGACGGCATTTTTTGTCCCCTAGCTTGCGGGCCTCGATAAAGCGGGCGCTTCGCGGTCTCGCTGTGGCGTCGTGGTGCTTCATCGACAGCCCGGCTGCCCTCCCTTATAAGGACCGGAATCGCAAGCAACCAGAGGCCTTCATGATCATCGTCACGGGCGGGGCCGGCATGATCGGCTCCAACATCGTCGCCGCACTCAATGCCGAAGGCCATGATGACATCCTCGTCGTCGACGACCTCACCGACGGCCACAAGATCGCCAACCTGGCCGATTTGCAGATAGCCGACTATCTCGACAAGGACGAATTCTTGGCCACCTTGGAAGCCGGCGACCTAGGCCGAGTCGAGGCCGTCTTCCACCAGGGCGCCTGCTCGACCACCACGGAATGGAACGGCAAGTTCATGATGGACGTGAACTACGCCTTCTCAAAGCGGTTGCTGCATGGCTGTCTTTCGCTGCGCATACCGTTCCTCTATGCCTCCTCGGCTTCCGTCTACGGCGGCGGTTCGGAGTTTCGCGAGGACCCCGCACTTGAGCGGCCGCTCAACGTCTACGCCTATTCGAAGAAACTATTCGACGACTATGTCAGGCGCACCGTGTTCGACACCGATCATTCGCAGGTCGCCGGCCTGCGCTACTTCAACGTCTATGGCCCGCGCGAGGCGCACAAGGGCGCCATGGCCTCGGTCGCCTTCCATCTGTTCAACCAGGTCGGGCGCGGCGAAAACCCAAAGCTGTTCGGCGCCCATGACGGCTTCGGGCCTGGCGAACAGAGCCGCGACTTCATTCATGTCGGCGATGTCGCCGACGTCAATCTGTGGCTGTGGAAGCGCGGCTCGAGCGGCATCTTCAACTGCGGCACCGGCCGCGCCCAGCCGTTCCGCGCCATTGCCGAGACCGTGATCGATACGCTGGGCAAGGGCGAGATCGAGTTCATCGAATTCCCCGATCACCTCAAGGGCAGCTACCAGAGTTTTACCCAGGCTGATATGTCCCGCTTGCGCGCAGCCGGCTATAATGGGCAATTCCGCACAGTGGAAACCGGCGTCAGAGACTATGTCGAATGGCTGAAAGCCCAACGATCCTCGTGATCGGCCCACGCTGGGTGGGCGATATGGTCATGGCTCAGTGCCTGTTTTCAGCGCTGAAGGACGTCCATCCCAACGCCGCCATCGACGTGCTTGCCCCGGCCTGGGCGGCCCCGCTGGTCAAGCGAATGCCCGAGATTCGCCAGCAGATCGATTTCCCGCTGCAACCCGGCGCGCTCGAATTCATCATTCGCCGCCGCTTCGGCCGCCTGCTGCGCGGCCGCTACGACATGGCCTACGTCCTGCCGGGCAGTTGGAAATCGGCGCTGATCCCGTTCTTTGCCCGCATTCCGCGCCGTTTCGGCAATCTCCGGGAAATGCGCTACGGCCTGCTGACCGACATCGTGCCGCTGCCCGATGCCGTCAAACGGCGCACCGCGCAGGCCTATTTCGGTCTTGCCCAGGGTGGCCATTTCCGGGCGCCGCACCTGACCGTCGATGGCGGCAATCAGAAAGAGTTGCTCGCCCGCTTCGACCTGCAGCCGGGAAAATTCGTCGCCATGATGCCCGGCGCCGAATTTGGTCCGGCCAAACGCTGGCCTAGCGAAAGCTATGCCGGCCTCGCCGGAGAGATGATGGCGAAAGGATTCAAGGTCGCGTTGTTCGGCTCGAAGAACGATCGCGACGTCACCGCCGAGATCGCAGCACTCGCGCCCGGTGTCGTCGATCTGGCAGGAAAGACACGGCTGGAGGACGCCATCGACCTGATCGCCGCGGCCAGGCTGGCGGTGTCCAACGACAGCGGGCTGATGCATGTCGCGGCCGCCGTCGGCACGCCGGTCGTTGCCGTCTACGGTTCGACCTCGCCGGAAAACACGCCGCCGTTGGCTGAACAGCGCGAACTGATCTGGTTGCATCTGTCCTGTTCGCCCTGCCATCGGAAGATCTGTCCGCTCGGCCACCTCAACTGCCTGAAGACGCTGGACGTTGCCCGAGTGGCAGCGGCGGCGGACAGGTTGCTGGAACTCCCGGCCGCCGCATGAAGGTGTTGATCGTCAAGACCTCCTCGATGGGCGACGTCATCCACACCTTCCCCGCCGTCGAAGATGCACGCCGCAAGCGCCCCGATATCGCCTTCGACTGGTGCGTCGAAGAGGCCTTTGCCGGCATCGTCGCGCTGCATCCGGCGATAGCAAAGATCCATACCGTCGCCATCCGGCGCTGGCGCAAGCATCTGTTCAACGCCGGCACATGGCGGGAGGCGACAAGCTTGCGCCGCGCTCTGCAAGCAGGCGAGTACGACCTCGTCATCGATGCGCAGGGGCTGCTGAAATCGGCCCTGGTTGCGAAACAGGCAGCGGCACCAATCGCAGGTTTCGACCGCGCAAGCGCGCGGGAGCCCTCGGCAACGTTGTTTTACCAGCGCAAATACGCCGTGCCGCGCAACCTGCACGCCATCGAACGCACGCGCCGGCTGTTCGGGCTGGCGCTCGGCTACGAGCCCGATCTTTCGGCGCTCGCATCCGGGATTGTGCCGCCTCCCGGCGGCCTGGCCGGCATTGACGGCAAGACGGCCTTCCTGCTGCACGGCACCAGCCGCGAGGACAAGAAATGGCCCGCCGAAGACTGGATCGAAACGGCTCGCCTGCTGGTTGGTAGCGGAATGACGCCGGTCACCACCTGGTCGAACGAGCGTGAGAAGGCGGTGGCCAAGGCGATCGCAAAAGCCGTGCCGCCAACGATCGTGGTGCCGAGATCGCCGCTGGCAGACATTGCCGCGATCCTTGGCCGCTCGACGCTGGTTATCGGCGCCGACACCGGTCTGACCCACCTCGCCAGCGCCTTCGGCCTGCCGACGGTCGCGGTGTTCCTGGCGACCGAGCCGGGTTTGACCGGCCCGCGCGGGCAATATGCCTCAACGTTGCTGGCCACATCGGGGGAGCGCCTCGTGCCGGCACAGGTGGTGTCGGAAGCAGAAAAGCTATTAGCCCTTAAGCTCCAAGCTGCGGCATAGGACCTTCCAGAAATTCTGAGGTGCTAGATAAATTGCACCTGGACGATCTCGTAACCCCTGGCGCCGCCAGGGGCGTTGACCTCGATGGCGTCGCCGACTTCCTTGCCGATCAGCGCGCGCGCGATCGGCGAGGAGATCGAAATACGGCCCGACTTCACATCCGCTTCCTGGTCGCCGACGATCTGGTAGGTCTTCTTTTCCTCGGTGTCCTCGTCGACCAGCACCACCGTGGCGCCGAACTTGACCTTGTCGCCGCTAAGCTTGGTGACGTCGATCACCTCGGCCCGAGCAATATAGTCTTCCAGTTCGTTGACACGGCCCTCATTGAGGCTCTGCGCCTCTTTGGCGGCATGATATTCGGCATTTTCGGACAGGTCGCCATGCGAGCGCGCTTCGGAGATCGCCTCGATGATACGCGGCCGCTCTTGCTGCTGGCGCCAGCGCAGTTCTTCCTTCAATGACGCGAACCCCTCGCCTGTCATCGGGACCTTGTTCATGATGCCTGACCTTTCCTGCCGCCACCCCCGCATTTCGGGGAAAGCCTTGTCGATGGGTATAAAAAGAAAACGGGTCCGGCAGCCTCGGGCTAACGGAACCGTTTCACCGCAGTTTTCCCCAATATAGCGATCCTCGCGCGTTTTTCACGCTGAAAAAGCAGGCTTTTTGAAAAATCATGAGCCGATTGTCCAATTGTCGTTACGGCACGTGCAGCGTGTTGCAGTTGCGACAACCAAAAAACCGACTGCGATTGCTCGCAGCCGGCCCAGAGAAGCCGTTGGGGTTGGGTCAGCTTCTCATGAAATGGTAGATCTGTTCGGCCAGCATGCCGTATTCGCGGGAACCTTTGCCGGTCCGCTTCTCGATCTCGGCCAGCTGCGCCTGGGCGCCGGCCAGATCGCCGATCTGCAGATGGGCCTCGCCGAGATATTCGCGCACCAGCGTGTAATCCGGGTTGATGCGGAGCGCTTCCTCGTAATAGCCGAGGCCGACGGTGACACGGCCGGAATGGCGATGCGAATAGCCGAGATAGTTGAGGATGCGTGGATCCTGCTTGTTGGCGGCAAGGCTGAGCACGGCGATCGCCTCATCATAACGCCCGGCCATGGCCAGGTCGTGACCAGCATCGTAGATGTTGTCGTCGTCCAGCATGCCGTACTTCGGCGCGACGCATTTCTGCTTTTTCTTGTCCCAGACCTGCCCCTTCTTGCACTGGGTGGTGGTCTCGGTACCACCGCCACCGCCGCCGGCCGCAAACACCGGAACCGCAAAGAACTGCAGCGCCACAAGCGCCGCAGCCGCCTGGATCAACACTCTTTTATGCATCGAAGCCTCCTTGAGGGATAATGACGATCTTGAGGGAAAATGACGATAATGAAAAGCTAACGCCGGGATGCAGACTTTTCATCCCGGAAACCCGCAGCCGCCGAAACTATTTGTGCGGCCGTGCCTAACCTGAATTCGGTCAAAGGCGGGAGCCAGGGATCAGAACATGACGTGACGCGCGCTGCAAATCCGCTATCATTCGGGAAATGATCAGCGGGGGTGCCCGAGAGTGCAACAGCGCCGTGAGCGGGAATGGGAGCTATCGATCGGCCCGGACACCGTGCGCCTGTTCATTCTCAAGGCAAAGGGACTGAGTGCTGCCGTCAACGAAGACTATGCCGACGATGCCGAGCATGAGGTCGAGCTCGATGGTGAATCACATGCCAATCACCACCATGACGGTCTGGCGGAGGAAAGCGCGGAAGACCTCACCGAGGAAGAGCTGCGCGAGCTGATCAACGACCTCAACGTCGACGAAGCGGCCGAGTTGATCGCGCTGGCCTGGGTCGGCCGCGGCGACTATGACGCAGCGGAATGGTCCGATGCGGTTGCCGCTGCGCGCGACCGCGCCAACAAGCGCACGGCGAAATACCTGCTCGGCATGCCGCTTTTGGCCGACTGGCTGGAAGAAGGGCTGGAAGCGATTGGCGCGTAACGACGTCGTTACCGTTCGTGATGGGCCGCAGGCAACCTCCGGGCGCTCGCGCCGTTGAGGACGATGGGGTCTGTTGTACTTTCCCGAACATGCAGGGTTGCACTGGTCATGGTCGTCACGGCTCTGCTGCTGACGCCCCTGCTGACGCAAGCCGACGCCAAACAGCGCAAGAAGCATTACACGCCGCTGTCACAGCGGTTGGAGCAGCTGTTTTCACCGCGGGTCGACTCGCATCCTAAGCCGCGCAGCAAACACCGCCAGAAGCCCAGGCCACAGCGGCACATCACGCCAAAGCAGGTGGAACAAAAGACCCCGGATAAAGAGCCCTCGCCCGCCGATGTTCCGGTGCAGCCCTCGCGCGTTGTCCCGCTGCCCGAGGCGCGTCCTTCAGAGGCGCCGAAGACCGGCGCGGCACCGACAAAGGCCGAAGGTCCGAACCCCCTTGGCGCGCCCAACCGGTCCAATGACGATCGATTCAACGAAGAAAAGTCCCGTTTGAAAAAGCAGGCGCGGCCCGGACCGTCAGCCCCGAAGCCGTCGACCGATAAGCAAAGCGAGCCCGAGCCGCCGGCCGCGGTGCCGATTCCGACACAAAAGCCAGACACTTCGGAACCTGAAGCTCAGCCGCTGGCCGTTGCTCCGCAACCACCTGAAAAACCCGATGCCGGCGACAAGAAGATGCTGCCCGATGCGCGCTCGGCCGATGTGCCCGATGCAAAAATGCCGGCGGCGGAAGTCGCCTGTCGCGAGCGGCTGACGGCCCTTGGTGTCGAATTCGAGGAGCATAAGGCGGAAAGCAATCCCGACATCGGCTGCTCGATCCCCTATCCCCTGGTGCTGAAGTCGCTCGGAAAATCCATCGCCATCGGCCCCGCGACCGAACTCAACTGCCCAATGGCCGAGGCTGCAGCCCGCTTTGCCGCCGAAATCATACAGCCGGCGGCGAAAGCCGAGTTCGGAGCTGACCTGAAATCGATTAACCAGGCATCGGCCTTTGTCTGCCGGCCGCGCAACGGCACGCGCCATCTGTCGGAACATGCCTTCGGCAACGCGCTCGATATTGCCAGCTTCACGTTGTCGGATGGCAGAAAGGTCGAAGTCGGTCCAACGCCGCCCGAGAAGGACGGCAAATTCCTCAATGCGGTGCGCAAGGCCGCCTGCGGACCGTTCAACACCGTGCTTGGACCGGGCGCGGACCCGGACCATTCCCTGCATTTCCATCTCGATCTCGAACCGCGCCGGAATGGTGGCACTTTCTGCCAGTAATGGCCCTCCAGTGATCGTCATGCCGGTGATGGTCTGGCTGCCGCATTTCGGCCGCAGGCATGAACGGGAACGCTGAGTTTTCCTTTACCCTTGATCGTTAAAATCCCACCGATCAAGGACAGGATTCCGCCCATGGCCGCAATATTTCGCGCCGCGAAGGCAAAAAGCGCAGCGATACTGGCCACCGGTCTTGCGCTGGCCGCCGTTTCGGCTTGCAACACTGGCAGCGTGCTGTCGCTGCAGCCGGCCGTCGATGTCGGCTCGCAGACCGCGGCCGTGCCGCAATATGAAGGCATGCAGAAGCTCGTCCCGTCCAATCCCTATATGACTGCCGCCTATCCGCGCATGGACGAGCCGATGTCGGAGCCGCAGCAGATGCCGGCCAGCGAAACCGATTGCCGTGGCGAGCTGAAGCGCCTTCGCGTCGTCTACACCGATGTCCAGCCGATCCATGAGGGACAGTGCGGCATAGACTGGCCGGTCAAGGTCTCCGCCATCGGCGGCATCCAGATGAAGCCCGCCGCGACATTGACCTGCGACATGGCCGCAAGTTTCGCCGCCTGGACCAGCAACGAACTGGTTCCTTCCGCCCGCTGGCGCTATTTCTCGGGCGTCAAGACCATCCACCAGGGCTCGAGCTATTCCTGCCGCAACATCGCCGGCGAAGGTGTCCTGTCCGAGCACGGCAAGGGCAACGCCCTCGACGTCATGAGCATCGAGCTCAACAACGGCGACGACATCGACGTGCGCAAGCCCGGCCTGTTTGCCTTCCGCACCCGCGGCTTCCTCAACAATGTGCGTGCCGACGGCTGCCAGTATTTCACCACCGTGCTCGGTCCCGGCTACAATTACGATCACCGCAACCATTTCCATTTCGACATCAAGAACCGCAAAAGCGGCTACCGCGCCTGCCGCTAAGGCGTTTCACCGTTCAGAAATCAGTCGGGATTGGCGTTCCCGGTGGAAGCGATGATTTGCTCGGCCACCAGATCCTGGATGCGCCAAAGGTTCCTGTCGCGGATACCGCTCTCTTCCAACTTGCTGACGGTTCGGAACAGGTATTGAGCCGACGAGCCCCAATGCCCGGCAGCCCGCGCCAGCGTGTCGGCAACCTGCTCCAATGGCAGCCGGCCGGCATAGGCCCTGCCGTCTGGCGCGGCGACGAAAGCCAAGGCCCGCAACGGCCCATCCTTGGTCTTGACCTTGATCCAGCATGGCACGTTAGTCGGCGGATTGGCATCGATCTCGCGGCGCATCAACTGGCCAAGTTGCCCGACATGGTCTTCCGCGGGCAGCCGATAGACGATGCCGTTGCAGCTGCCGCCTCGATCGAGCGCCAGCATCAGCGCCGGCAAATCACGGGTTCCGCGCCAACGGGTCAGCGTCAGGCAGAACGAGCGGTGCCATCCTGGCGCCGTGGCCGGGCGCTGCTCGACATGGGCAAATTCGGGGTTCCAGATCAGCGACCCGTAGGCAAAGACCCATAGCGCTTCAGGCCGATGCTCCGACAGAAGTTGCTCGACAAGACTATCGAACTCCGCGTCTGTATGCTCGGTTGTTCCGGGCTCGGGACCCGGATCCGGTTCGACACGCTCCACCCTTGCGACAAGGTCCGCGGTCAATGCCATCGAGCTGCGACCCACCGGCTTCTTATCCATTGCTGCTCACCCCCCGCAAAAACGATGGCCGACGATAGAACGGCTGCTCGCCGCTGGCCATTGATTTCCAGGGTCCGTCAGGCACAGATACCGCACGGATCGAGCCGCTTTCATGAGCCGACGAAGCCTGCAACGACGCGCATTGACCTGGCTCGCCGCTCTTCTGGCGGTCTGGCTGGCCCTCGCCTATGTCGCTGCGCCGGAATTCTGGACGGTTCGCGACCGCGGCTTTCGCACGCAGACTTTCGAGATGGTGACACACACGCCGCAAGGCATTCCGGGCGACCCGATCAATATCGGCCTTGTCGGTACCGAAAAAGAGATGATCCATGCCTTCGCCATGGCCGGATGGGATACGGCCGATGGCGTGACGCTAAAGACCGCGATCGAAATCGGTGAGAGCGTGCTGTTCGATCATCCCTATCCTGACGCCCCGGTCAGCCGGCTGCTGTTCGAAGGCCGCGCCCAGGATCTCGCCTTCGAAAAGCCGGTCGGCGGCAGCGCCGACCGGCGCCATCATGTCCGCTTCTGGCGCAGCGATGCGACCGGCGACGACGGCCGAACGCTCTGGATGGGCTCGGCCAGCTTCGACCGCGGCGTTGGTCTCAGCCACGATACCGGCGCCATCACCCACCATATCGCCCCTGACATCGACGCCGAGCGCGATCTCGTGATCCACGACCTGTCGGCGGCCGGCATGGTGATCTCGGTGAGCGACATCCCGGGCATCGGCGCCACCAGGACCGGACGCAACGGCGGCGGCGATCCCTATTTCACCGACGGCAAGGCTGTTGTCGGGGTGCTCAGGCAATTCCCCTGAACCACTGTCATTTTCCAAAAATCATCGCGGACTATTTTCCTGCGGCCCGCCGCAATGCTATTGAGCCCTGATGCTATACGTCGAAATCGCCACCGTGGTCGTCCTCATCTGTGTGAACGGCCTTCTGTCGATGTCCGAGCTCGCCATCGTGTCGTCGCGCCCGGCGCGGCTCAAGGCGATGATCGACCGCGGCGTTAATGGCGCCGGGCGTGCGCTGACGCTCGGCTCCAATCCCGGCAAATTCCTGTCGTCAGTGCAGATCGGCATCACTCTGGTCGGCGTGCTGTCGGGCGCCTTCTCCGGCGCCACGCTGGGCGACAGGCTGTCGGTGTACCTGGCCTCGACCGGCATGCGCGAAAACATCGCCGATCCGCTCGGCGTCGGCATTGTCGTTGCGATCATCACCTATTTCTCGCTGATCGTCGGCGAACTGGTGCCCAAGCAGATCGCGCTGCGCGATCCCGAGCGTGTTGCGGCCCGCGCAGCGCCTGCGATGACCATCCTCGCCACCGTCTCAGCGCCGCTGGTGTTCCTGCTCGACATTTCCGGCCGCGCCATATTGTGGTTGCTCGGCCAGCGCGGCGAGAGCGAGGAAAAAGTCACCGACGAAGAGATCAAGATGCTGGTCGCCGAGGCCGAGCACCACGGCACCATCGAATCTGACGAGCGGCGCATGATCGCCGGCGTCATGCGGCTCGGCGATCGCGCCGTGCGCGCCGTGATGACGCCGCGCACCGAGGTCGACTGGATCAACTTGCAGTCCGATGAGGGTGCCATCCGCAAGCTCTTGATGGAGACCCAGCATTCGCGCCTGCCGGCCGGCGACGGCGGCGTCGACGTCATGGTTGGCGTTGTTCAGACGCGCGACGTGCTGGCCGCCCTGCTCGCCGGCCGCGCACTCGATCCGCGCAAGCATGTGCGCGCCGCCCCCATCGTCTACGACCAGGCCGACGCGCTGGATGTGCTGCAGAAGCTGAAGGAATCCGACGTGCCGATGGCGCTGGTGCATGACGAATACGGCCATTTCGAAGGGATCGTCACACCTGCCGACATTCTCGAGGCCATCACCGGCGTCTTCCGGGCCGATACCGACGCCGGCGACGAGGAAAACGCCGTCAAGCGCGAGGACGGCTCATGGCTGCTCGCGGGATACATGCAAGCCGACGAGATGGCTGACGTTCTCGGTATCGACCTGCCGGAAAATCGCGACTACGAGACCGTCGCCGGTTATGTGCTGTCGCACATGCACCATCTGCCGGCGACCGGCGAATGCGTCGACGCGCAAGGCTGGCGTTTCGAGGTCGTCGACCTCGACGGCCGCCGCATCGACAAGCTGATCGCCACCCGGCTGCCCAGCGGCCATCGCGAAGTGGTGCGTTGACACTCTGCCGTCAAAGCGAATAGCGCCCTCAGACCGCGGCTTCGATCGGTTCGGCAAGCTTCGGATTGGAGCGCGAGGCGATCAGGCAACTGGCCACGATCAGGGCCGCTCCAGCCAGCGTGGTCCAGGTCGCCGCCTCGTCGAAGAACAGCCAGCCAAACACGATCGCCCAGATGAAGGCAGAATACTCCGTCGGGATCAGATATTGCGCTTCGGCCCGCGCGTAGGACCAGCTCATCAGGAATTGCCCGGAGAGCGACAGCGCCGTCACCCCGGCCAGCGGAAGCCAGAGATTGCCCGGCAGGGCAACCGCGAGCCAGGGAGCGGCGGGGAGAAGGACGGCGGCAACGCACAGGTTCTGGAACAGCATGATCTCGACTGGCTTGGCCACCAGCGCCTGCCGCCGCGAGAGGATCAGATTGTAGGCGTAGAACACCGTCGATGCGAGCACCGCCACCGTGCCAAGCAGGGCATCCCCGGTATAATTCCCTTGCCCGAACTGTCCGGCCATGATGATGACGACGCCGGCGATGCCCGCCAGCGACGCCCAGATCGCCTGGCGCTGTATGCGTTCGCCCAAAAGCAGCGCCGCCAGCAGGAGAGCGAACAGCGGCGCGACGAAACTAAGCCCGATCCCATCCGCCAGCGGCAATCTGGCAAGGCCCCAGAAGAACGACAGCAGAACGATGCCCACGACCACGGCGCGCAGCGCGTGTAGCCGCAGCACGGAAGGCGTGGGAAGGGAACGCGGCCCCGCCGCCCAGGCCGTGCCCGCGACCACGCTCGCAAGCATGCTTCGCCACAGCACCGTGTTGTAGACACCGACGGCGATCACCAGGATTTTCATCGCCGCATCCATGGCGGACAGAAGGAAGATCGCAAGTGCACAGATCAGCACCGGGGTCATGGGGGAAACGACGCCTGACAGGCTGGGTGACTTCACGGGGCATGCTCATGTGATGGATCGCAGCCGGATATATCAGGGGAGGACGGCCGGGCCAGATGGCAGGGCCGTGCATATGGCGGTCCAACCGATCTTCGCAGCCCCTCGATTTGAATTCGGTGCGTCGGCAGCGCCTTTCGCTATCGGCCCCAGCCTGCCCTCACCCATGATTGATCCGCTGGAAGAATGGCAAAAGCAGCCAAAGCCTCTATATCGATTGTCATGGATGCATCGAACGAACACGCGCTAAACGACGAGCTTCTCCAAGATATCCAGCGCCTGTCCTTCGAGTATTTTCTCAACGAGGCCAACCCTGCCAACGGCCTGGTCGCCGACCGCAACACGCAGGCGTCGCCTGCCAGCATAGCCGCCGTCGGGCTCGCTTTGTCGTCCTATCCCGTCGGTGTCGATCGCGGTTTCATGACGCGCGATGCCGCAATCGAACGGACGCTCGCCACGCTTCGCTTCTTCTGGAACTCCCCGCACGGGCCGGAGCCCGATGCCACCGGCTACAGGGGTTTCTACTATCATTTCCTCGACATGAAGACCGGCCGCCGCGTCTGGAATTGCGAACTGTCCACGATCGATACCGCCCTTTTGCTTGCCGGTGTTCTGGCCGCCGGCGCTTATTTCGACGAGGACGATGAGCTCGAACTGGAAATCCGCCAGCTTGCCGATGCGCTCTACCGCCGTGCCGACTGGCGCTGGGCGCAGAACGGCGGCGCCACCGTCACCCATGGCTGGCGGCCTGGAAAAGGCTTTCTCCGCTACCGCTGGGAAGGATTTGACGAGGCGCTGATCCTGTACGTCCTGGGTCTCGGTTCGCCGACCCACTCGCTAACTCCCGAGAGCTACGCGGCCTGGCTGTCCACTTACAAATGGAAGACCATCTACGGCCGCGAGATGGTCTATGCCGGCCCGCTTTTCATCCACCAGTTCTCGCATATCTGGATCGATTTTCGCGACATCCGCGATGCCTTCATGCGCGATCACGACCGGGACTATTTCGAAAACAGCCGCCAGGCGACGTATCTGCAGCGCGATTACGCAATCCGCAATCCGAGGGGGTTCGCGGGCTATGGCGAGAATTGCTGGGGCGTCACCGCCAGCGACGGCCCAGGTCCGATCGCGCGGCGAGCCGATGGACGCCGCTTCTTCGGTTATCTCGCCCGCGGCGCACCGTTTGGCCCCGATGACGGCACGCTGTCGCCATGGGCGGCAATCGCCTCCTTGCCTTTTGCGCCGGAAATCGTGCTGCCGGCGCTGCGCCATTTCCACGAGATGGACCTGCGCGACGGCAACCCTTACGGCTTCACCGCGAGCTTCAACCCGACGATCGCTGCCGACGACGGCCGCGCCTGCGGTTGGGTATCGCCGGACCATGTCGGCATCAACCAGGGGCCGATCGCCCTGATGATCGAGAACTACCGGTCCGACTTCCTGTGGCGATTGATGCGCCGCGTGCCGGCCATCACCACAGGACTGCGCCGGGCCGGGTTTTCCGGCGGTTGGCTGTGACAGGCGGCGATCCTTCGCGCGGGATCGTCAAGGCATCAGCGCGACCTTGCCGGTCCGACTCCACCATCCGGCCAAGGGAGCCGAGAGCGCCTCTTCACGTGAATGAAAAAGGGCGGCGCAAACGCCGCCCTTTGGAAAAATCATCGATCCTTGGGAGGATAAGGCTCAGGCCGCCTGGGCTTCGCCGGCAATCGCGTCGGCCTGACGCGCTGCCTTGAGCACGCGGGCCCACCAGGCAACGTCGTTGACCAGCGCCGTGGCAGCCTGGTTCAGATGCTCGATCTCCTCGAGCTTCTTCTCGCCATGGCGCACCGCCAGGAAATCGCTCCAGGCAATGTGAACGGCGGATTTGACCGGCGCCATCTGCAATTCGACCGCGGCAAGACGCAAATGTTCGACAGCGCGCGAGCCGCCGACGCTGCCATAGCCGACGAAACCGGCCGGCTTCTTGTTCCATTCATTGGCGGCGTAATCGATGGCGTTCTTCAGCACGGCCGTCGGGCCATGATTGTATTCGGCGGCGGTGAAGATGAAGCCGTCGAATTCGGCGACCTTCTTTTGCCAGCGCTGGGCAACTTCGTTCTGCGACGGCGCCCAGGCGGACGAGGCGACCTCGTCGAAGAAGGGCAGCGGCCAGTCGCGCAGGTCGACGGTCTCGACGTCGATGTCGGCATGAGATTTCGCGATCTTGGCGATCCACTGGGCGGGCACATCGGCGAAACGCGCGGCGCGTGTCGAACCGACGACGATGGCGATTTTGGGCTTGGACATGGGGCTCTCCATATATGCAGAAGCTGGTATCGTTTGGATACCGGCGCTATATGAGATACTGACAAATGGCAGCGCAAGGAGGCACCGTTATGTTACTGAGGCACCCGCACAACACCGAAGACTGCCGCGCCGTCTCGGAAATCCTGCAGCGCGTCGGCGACAAATGGACCGTTCTGGTCGTCGGCAAGCTGGGCGGCGGACCGCTGCGTTTCAATGAGTTGCGCGCCGCTGTCGGCGGCATTTCGCAGAAGATGCTGACCACCACCTTGCGCGGTCTTGAGCGCGACGGCTTCGTCACCCGAACCGTGTTCCCGACCATCCCGCCACGCGTCGACTATGAGCTGACGGAGCTCGGCCATGAGCTGCTGGTGCCGGTCGGCGCGCTCGGCGAATGGGCGCGGAAGAACACCTCGCGGGTCCAGGCGGCGCGTGAAAGATTCGATGGCGTGCACGCCTGAAAACCGTTGCCCAGCAATAGTTTACGGATTTTGCCGTCGACGACGCGTACCCGGGTTTAACTGGATCCGCCCGTGCATCGTTGGTCACGCCATCGCGACATAGCTGCAGCGTTTCGTTCGCCGGCGCATCATCATTTTGAGGCTGACGAGGTCTTCCGCTGACGGGCCCTCAGGCACTTTGACGCAGGGTTGCTGCAACACACTGCGCCGCACGTCTCTACCCTTGCAGACCGCTGGGCAGTCCGCTCGTTGCCAACGGTCCGGTCGTGCGTGCAGGCGACGCTTGGGAGCTCTTTCCTGATCTCGGTATAAGCGGTCGTGCCAAGCACGCAGATCACCGCGACAAGGGCCGCCACGAGCCAGCCGTTCAGCATGTGTTGACGCATTGTCTTCCCTCCGCCGCCCGCAGAATCGGATGTGGAAGGCAACCATTGGATGTCGCGCAGCGCATCGCCCGCGCGGGGGATGTTACATAAGCGCAAGCTTGGCAGAATCGACGATGTCAACTTTCGGTTGGAATCGGCTTCGGCTTGCCGTCGCTATCCAGCGCCACCATGACGAAATCGGCGTGGGTGACCTTCTCCATCAGGTCGGAGAGGTAGCGTTGCGCCCAGGCCTCGACCTTGAGCGTCATGGAGGTGCGGCCGACGCGCTCGACATGGGTGTAGATGCACAGCGTGTCGCCGATCTTCATCGCCTTGGCGAAGGACATTTCCTTGACAGCCGCCGTCACCACGCGACCCTTGGCCCGCTCGGCCGCACGGATGCCGCAGGCAAGATCCATCTGCGCCATCACCCAACCGCCAAAGATGTCGCCGGCCGCATTTGCATCGGCCGGCATGGCGAGCGTACGCAAGGTCAGATCACCGATCGGCCGTCCGTCCGCGTAATGCACCATCCGAGATTCCCCTGAAGCGATAGCCCTTGATCCCGTAGCGTCATGGACCCAAGAGGTCAACGCGACGGGCGAGGCTCCCGGCGCAATGTCGGTTCCATGGTGGCTTTTCCGACCAGGCGTCTCACGGTCGCTTTTTTCACAAGCCATGCCGGAAGCCGCAGGGGCGCGGCCAAGCCGTCGCGGATAGGCTGCGCTCAGTTTTGCGGAGCCGCCAACACCAATCATGCAGACTTATGACTTCATCATCGTCGGCTCCGGCTCGGCCGGCTCGGTTCTGGCCGACAGGCTGTCGATTTCGGGCCGCTTCTCCGTGCTGGTGCTGGAGGCCGGCGGCAGCGACCGCCGCTTTTATGTCCAGATGCCGCTCGGCTACGGCAAGACCTTCTTCGATCCGGCGGTCAACTGGAACTACAAGCCCGAGCCGGACCCCGGCCTTGCCGGCAATGTCGACCATTGGCCGCGCGGCAAGCTGCTTGGCGGCTCCAGCTCGATCAACGCCATGGTCTGGATCCGTGGCGCGCGCGAGGACTTTGACGACTGGCGCGATGCCGGCAATCCCGGTTGGGGTTATGACGATCTGTTGCCGGGCTTCAAGGCGCTTGAGGACAATGAGGCCGGCGCCGATAGATGGCGCGGCACCGGCGGGCCGCTGCATATCACCGACACGACGAACGCCGTCCATCCGCTGACCAGGCGCTACCTCGCCGCCGGCCAGCAAGCCGGGCTGCCGCTCAACCCCGACTTCAACGGTGCCGCCCAGGAAGGCGTCGGCACCTACCAGATCTCCACCAAAAACGGCCGCCGCATGTCGGCCGTGCGCGCCTTCCTGCGCCCCGCGATGAAGCGCAAAAACGTCCGCGTCGAGACGAATGCGCTGGCGAGCAGGATCCTGTTCGAGGGCAAGCGAGCCGTCGGCATCGAATATCTGCAGAACGGCGAGACCAAGACGGCGCGGGCCGGCCGCGAAGTCATCCTGTCCGCCGGCTCGATCAACTCGCCGCAGCTCTTGCAACTGTCCGGCGTCGGCCCCTCGTCACTGCTCAAGGGGCTTGGCATCCCGGTCGTCCACGCCAACGAAAATGTCGGCGCGCATCTGCAGGACCATGTCGGCATCAACTATACCTTCAAGGGAAACGTGCCGACGCTCAACCAAATCCTGCGGCCCTGGTGGGGCAAGCTGCTGGTCGGCATGCAGTACATCCTCACCCGCTCCGGCCCGCTGTCGCTGTCGATGAACCATGGCGGCGGCTTCTTCCGAACCGACCCGGCGTTTTCGCGCCCCAACATGCAGCTTTATTTCCAGGCTTTCTCGACCGTCATTCCGAAGAGCGGCGAGCGGCCGATCCTGACGCCGGATCCGTGGCCGGGCTTTTCCATCGGCCTCTCCAACTGCCGCCCGTCCAGCCGCGGCGAGATCATGATCCGCTCCAGCAATCCGCTGGACTATCCCAGGATCGTCGCCAACGCCTATTCCACCAACGCCGATGTCGACGAGATGCTGGCGGCGGTGAAATTCGTGCGCAAGATAGCCTCGATGCCCGCCATGGCCGAGATCATCACTGAGGAGGTTTTGCCGGGCCCATCGATCCAATCGGATGCCGACCTGATCCAGGATTTCAGGAAGCGCTCAGGCACCGTCTATCACCCGGTCTCGACCTGCCGCATGGGGCCGGACGCCGGGGCCGCCGTCGTCGACCCGCGCCTGAAAGTGCACGG
The DNA here is from genome assembly GCF_040320805.1 of Mesorhizobium sp. M0615. Classification (NCBI taxonomy): domain Bacteria; kingdom Pseudomonadati; phylum Pseudomonadota; class Alphaproteobacteria; order Hyphomicrobiales; family Phyllobacteriaceae; genus Mesorhizobium; species Mesorhizobium sp. M0615. The sequence continues at coordinate 50,017 of NZ_JAMYQI010000001.1, forward strand.
GCTCGAAGGTCTGCGTGTCATCGACGCCTCGATCTTTCCCGCCAACATCACCGGCAACACCAACGCCGCCTCGGTCATGACCGGATGGAAGGGCGCCGAACTGGTTCTGGAGGACCAAAAATGAAGATCACCGACGTCAAGACCTGGGTAGTCGGCAACCCGCCGCCCGGCATCGGCGGCAAGTATTTCATCTTCGTCAAGCTGACCACCGATGGCGGCGTCGTCGGTTACGGCGAGGCCTACAACGCCACCTTCTCGGCTCACATAACAGCGAAGCTGGTCGAGGACATGGCCGAGCGTTACCTGATCGGCCACGATCCGCATGACATCGAGACCTTCTTCCGCCGCGCCTATTCCTCAGGATTTACCCAGCGCCCCGACGTTACCGGCATGGGCTGTTTCTCGGCGCTGGAAATGGCCTGCTGGGACATTGTCGGCAAGGAAGCCGACAAGCCGGTCTACAAACTGCTCGGCGGCCAGGTGCACGAGACGCTGCGCTCCTACACCTATCTCTATCCGCACACCGGCAGCGTCCATTCGGAGGACGCGCCGGACGGCCGGAACGTCTACAATGACCCCGAATTGGCGGCCGCCTGCGCGCTCGAATATGTCGAGCAGGGGTTCAACGCCGTCAAGCTCGACCCAGCAGGCCCCTACACCGCCTTCGACGGCCACCAGCCGCGCCTGATCGACATCGATGTCTCCACCCGCATGGTCAAGGCGATCCGCGAAGCGGTCGGCACCCGCGCCGATATTCTGTTCGGCACGCATGGCCAGTTCACCGCGTCGGGTGCGCTGCGCATGGCACGTGCCATCGAGCCCTACGATCCCTTGTGGTTCGAAGAGCCGGTGCCGCCCGACATGCCCGAAGTGATGGCTCAGGTGGCGCGAGGCACGTCGATCCCGATCGCCACCGGCGAGCGGTTGACGACCAAGTTCGAATTCGCCCGAATCATCGAGAACCGCGCCGCCACCATCCTGCAACCGGACCTTGGCCGTTCCGGCGGCATTCTCGAAACCAAGAAGATCGCCGCCATGGCCGAGGCCTACCACATCCAGATCGCGCCGCACTGCTATTGTGGGCCGATCGTTGGCGCCGCCAACATCCAGCTGGCGGTGACGCTGCCCAATTTCCTCATCCTGGAATCGCTGAAGCAGTGGGACGGCTTCCACGCGACACTGCTCAAGAAGAAGATCGAATGGCAGGACGGCAATGTCATTCCATCGAAGGAGCCGGGCCTCGGCGTCGAGCTGGACGAAGCGGTCTGCGACGCGCATCCCTACACCGGCAAGGACCTGCATTTGCAGATGATGCAAACGCCGCTGATGCCGTGAGCGAACGCTACGCCTTCATCGGCCTTGGCCATCTCGGCGCCAACCTTGCCGCCAGCCTGTTGCGCAACGGTTTTGTCGTCATCGTCTTCGACCGCGACCCCGCCGCCGTCGAACGCCTCGTGGCGCTCGACGCCACGGCCGCGACCAGCCCGGCTGAAGCGGCAGCGCTAGCCGGCAACGCCATGACATGCCTGCCCTCGCCCAAGGTCAGTGAAGCGGTGCTGGCTGGTCCCGGTGGACTGCTGGAAGGATTGCCCAAGGGCGGCACATGGATCGAGATGTCGACGAATGGCCGCGACGAGATTCTGCGCCTCGCCGCCCTCGCCTCGGCCAAGGGCGTCGAAACGCTTGAGTGCCCGGTCACCGGCGGCGTGCATCTGGCCGCGGTCGGAAAGATCACCGCGCTTGTCGGCGGCGATGCTGCGCTTTACGAGCGCCATCGTCCGGCCATCGAAGCGATGTGCGCAAAGTCGTTCCTGATGGGTCCGGTCGGCTCGGCGGCGGTGATCAAGGTGATCACCAACATGCTGGCCTTCATCCATCTCGTCGCCGCCGGCGAGGCGCTGATGTTGGCCAAGCAAGGCGGCCTCGACCTCGCGCAATCCTACCACGCCATCGTCGCCTCCTCCGGCAACAGCTTCGCCCATGAGACCGAAAGCCAGCTCATCCTCAACGGCTCCTACGACATTGGCTTCACCATGGACCTGGCACTGAAGGACCTCGGCTTTGCGCTTGCGATGGGCAGGGAGTTCAGACTGCCACTCCAATTGGCGCCGCTTGTGAGTGAGATTTTCCTGATGGGCAAACAGGAATATGGCGGCGGCGCCTGGTCGACCCAGATCGTCAAACTGCTTGAGGATGCCGTCGACATGGATCTGCGCGCGCCCGGTTTCCCAGCCAAGCTGGAAAGCTAAGCCGGGTAGATATGTCCTGCGATTCAGGCCCTTGGCCGGTTCGCCGCTCAAACCACCTGAATCAATCCCTCAACGCCTTGATTCAATATCTCAGCGTCAGCGCTCCGGGCAGGATCTCAAACGTCGCGGGTATACGCCCCGGCGACTCGCCATCTATGTCGACCAGCGCGCCGTTCTTCTCGACATCGCCGATAGGTTCGACCACCACTTTCCGGCCACGCAATATGGTGATGGCCGGATGGTTGCGGTGCCGGCCGCCATAGAGCAGCCGAATATCCCAGATCAGCTTCAGCTTGCCGGCCGCGCGCAGGATGACGATGTCGAACTGGCCGTCGGCGAGTTCGGCGTCCGGGGCGATCATCATGCCGCCGCCGAAGAACTTTCCGTTGGCGACCGCCACCAGCGCCATGCGCGCCTCGACCGGGGTGCCATCGTCGACGGTGATCCTGACGTCCTGGAAGCGGTAGCGGATGAACTCGACCACGGTGCGCCAGAAAAACCGCGCCTTGGCCGACATCCTGCCCTTGCGCTTGTCGGCATTGACCGCACGGTCCGTGGCGCCGGACAGGCCGAGGCTGGCGATATTGATGAAGTGCCGGCTGGCCAGCGCGCCATGGTCGTCGATGTAGCAGATGCGCCCGGCATCGACCTTGCGCGCCTTGGCTTCGGCGATCCGCTTCAACGCCGCATCCACCTCTTTCGGCAGGCCAAGTCCGCGCGCGAAATCGATGCCGGTGCCGCAAGGCAGCAAGGCAAGTTCGGTTGTCCGGCCGCTCTCATCGAATGCCTGCAGCAATCCGTCGGCCACCTCGCTGGCGGTGCCGTCGCCGCCGGCCGCGATCACCAGCCCGAAGCCGCTTGCCGCGAGGTCGAGCGCCAGCCTTTCGGCGTCGCCCTCGGCCTGCGTCTCGCGCAGCTCGAATTCGCCGAAATGCTTTTTCAGCGATGCGGCGACCTCCGGCCAATGCCGTTTCAGCCGGCCGCCGCCGGCAATCGGATTGAGCACCACCCCGACTTTCAATGCGCACCCTCCCCGCACCGAGCCGATAGGCTCGATGCTTGCCGGCATTGAAGCCCGCGCCAGCCGGCGGAGCAAGGGGCACAGCCGATCAGGCGCCAAAAAGCGGGCGGGCTGTCTAATGCAGCTGGAGTCGAAATTCCGAGCTTTGTGGCAAACGATCCCCGATAATCCCGTTATCCACAGGCTCACGCCCATTCCCCAAAACCCTTACCCGGCGTAAGTTTAACCATCTCAGGCGGCTACCGATCGCCACGCCGAAAGGCAAAGCGAAAAGGCGGATTTCCTGAGGCCCGTACGGCCCGAAGCGAGAGCAGGCTTGCTTGTTCGAGGGACGGATGCCGAGACCTACGGGGCCGCGGAAAGCGTGCGAACGCCAACGGCGGACCGATGCTGCCATGAAGGACGGCGAAAACCTTCGATGGCGCGCCGAACGAAGCTCGCAAGGGTGGAGAACGGCGTGGTCTGGAACGGGCACTGCCCTCGGGCGGTGACTGGCAGGACCGTCAAAATCAAGGCCGGCATGGCGCGACGACTTTGCGGAAGTTGCTGCCGCGACCGTGTCCTGATCTGACAGGGAGGCGCTGGGAGAAATCCCGGCGCCGACTGTCTTTTGGGCCAAGGTCCGGTCGGCGAAGCGACGCGTGAAGAAGCCGATACTTTGCTGGAACGCGATTTCGGCGCTGACGGAACCATCTTCATCACCAGGCGCGATCAGCAATTCACCGACATGATCCCGCGCCTGATCGACAGAGGCGTGTCCTTCGTCGAGATCGGTGGCAATGACGCGATCATGCTCACCGTGCTTTCGGCGGCAGACTTCGCTCCGCCCGAAGGCGCCCGGGCGCTGTTCAGCCAACCGTTCCGATCGATCCGGCCACCCGTCGCACCGGGCTGATCGTCGCCGTGCGCAAGCTGCACATCGTGCTGCCGGCGCTGTTCGAAGCAGGCGCGAGGCTGGAGCGCGTCTACAACTGAAGCCGCGCCCTGCACCGCGGCCTGCCCGGCGGGCCAGCTACTTCTTCGGGCCGATGCCCGGGATCAAATTGAGGCCAGCGTTTATATATTCCGGCCGTATGGCGCCGCTGATGAGCGTGAAGGTGGCGAGCATGATGCTGGCCAGCGCACCGTCATGCCATGGCCTGAGGGCCAGCGCGTTGACGGCATAGGCCCAGAATGGGAAGGCGAGCATCGACATGACGATGTTGGCTCCCGGAGCCTCCGCATTGTCGGCTGAATCGCTGACCGATTTCAGATACACCGGCGTCATCGCCAGCGCGACGATCAACATGATCCATGAAATGGTCCAGACGCTGATACCGGCCATTTCAATCTTATAGATGGCTGCCTGCACCTTACCCGGAATGTCCCCCGGATTGCCTTTGGTCTCTTCCGCCACCGCATCGGTCAACGCCTTGGCAACCGGCTGCTCAGTGGCATTGACCAGGATGGAGTTGACGAAGATGAAAAATGCCACGACTTCGGCAGGCACGTACTTCGCAACCCGGTCGAGATAGCCGTCGCCGCCTTTCGATCCTTGATCTTCTTGCTTGTCATCGTCGACGCCGAGCGGAGCATCGCCTGGAATGCCCTCGAGCGTTGAATCCCTTTTCGGCACAGGCTCAGCGGACCGGACAATTCTTCCCATGACAAACCCCTCCTATATTGTTGTATCGCCCCGTGAGTATCGTAGTAGAAAACCGGGCCAAGAAACAGTTGTCGCGGCCATAGCCGACAAGATATTCAGGCTTCTTCTGCAAATGCATCACGCTCCCGCCCTATCTGCTACCGGGTGTCTCGAAATCCACCTATAGTGAGCCGTACCCGAAAAACGCATCCCCCGGCTCATCGCGTGATCGCGGCCAAAATCCCGCCTTGTTCGCGCGCGATGGAAGGACTGGCTGCCGGGGGGCAATCCGAAGGACAAGACCGTGATCAAGACCGCCCTTGTCGCCATGACCATTGTCGGCTGCGACTGCGACGCCAAGCTTTGCGAATATATCGGCGAGACGCCGGCGAAGTGGGCGACCATCGCCGACTGCGAAGCGGCGATGAAAAGCCAGATGCTGCACCAGAAGAACTTCGACTATCCGCTGGTCTCTGGCATCTGCCGCAGCAAGGGGTCGGCGTCTTCTTCGCAACTGGCGGCGGCCGCATCCCGCCCGGAACTGAAGCCGGCCAGCCGGAATGTCCAAACCCCGTTGCCGCCGGAACTGAGCCATCGGCCGAGCGTTCCCGTCGGCTCCCCGACGACGGCCATGGAGGCAGCAGCGGTACGGCCCGTCGCCTACGAGCAAGTGGTCGATGGCGGAACAGGCGTGCTCTACCGCACCAGGAACGGCTACGCCGTGGTCAAGACAGATCTCGGCCGCGTCGCGTCGGCAACGGTCGGCATTGCCAAGCGGTCCGCGAACTGGCTGGCAGGGCTGGTGCCGAGCGGGTTGTGAGCGGCCTGCCGTTCGGACCATACCACGCTGTCGCACTGCCGTTGAAAACTCCAGATAGATGCATGATGGTGTCAGGCATCGACACGCAGGAGCGCCATTTCATGAAGCATGCAGTTCGAACCGTGCTGTCCCTGGTGCTGGCGTTGGCGCCGGTTCCGGCCGGTGCGCAGGATTCCGGCCAGGGCGGCGACAAGGTTGTAGGCGTCGCCAGGGACGATCCGGACATGGCGGCGGCCATTGCGCAGGCGCGCGCCAGCCTCGATGAATTCCTGTCCTTGTCGGATGCGCCGCCAGCCGGGACAACCAGCTACAAGTTGAAAGTCGAGGTCAGGGACGGAGACGCCCGGAGCATTTCTGGATCATCCCCTTCCACAAGACCGCGACCGGATTTGCAGGAACATTGGCCAATGAGCCGCAAGCGGTGCACAATGTCGTGGCCGGCCAGGAACTCGAATTCAAGCGGGACGATATTTCCGACTGGGGCTACACCAGAAACGGTCGCCAGGTCGGGAGCTTCACCGTCTGCGTGATGTTCAAGACGATGGCGCAAGAAGACGTCGAATATTACCGCCAGAACTACGGCTTCGCCTGCTGACGCGCGGCAGCCTGGCTAATGCATGCGCCTAAACAGGACCTCCGTTTTGGGGCAACGATATGCATCAAAACAAGACCTGAAGCGCGTCGCATGAATTCGTTTCGACGCGCGGCGCTTTAGGCCTCGCCATCCGTCGCGCCGGTCTTGCGCACCAGCGCCGCCGTCGCCAAGATCGCGCCCATATCGGCGATCATCGGCGCGATGTGCTTGGTGTAATCGAGTGGCACGGAAATGGCGGCCAGTTCGAAGAAATTCTTCGGCTGCGGCAAGAGCAGGAAACCATCGCTGCCATTAAGCGCCACCCGCGCCGGATCATCGCGCCATGTCTCGTGCAGCCATTTCAGCGCCTGCGCCAGCCGGCCGCTCACCAACGGCTGGGCGGCGGCGACATTGTCGGTGCGAAATTCGTAGTCGCCGTCGAGCAGCGGATCGCCGCTGGACAGTTCCTGCATCTTGCCGGCGAAGATGCCGCGGAAGAAACCGACCACCGCGTTGCTGCGGCGCGTCGCGACCAATATGCCGGGGAACGGCGCGATCGTTTCGAACGCAACGATGACGCCCTTGAAGACCGTCGACGAGCCTTTGCCCGAACCTTGGCGCAACTCCGCCTCGTAGAGCTCGAACGGAAAATCCTCGTAGCGGCCTGACACGATGTCGTCAAAGCTCTGCCGGTTGAAGGCGCCGACCACGGCGCGCGGCAGCCGGTCGAAGGAATTCGGCGTCACGCTGTGCTGATAGCGCACATCCCTGATGAAGCCGAAGATGATCGGCAGCAGCGTGTCACGGAACGATTGCTGCAGCCGCGTCGCCGGCCTGATCGCCAGGAAGTACAGCAGCAGCGCCGCGAAGAAACCGCCGACATAGAGGAACACATGCGGCGTCGAGAACCATTGCTCGTTCAAGTCGGCGACCTTGTTGAACAGCCAGGCCACCAGCACGACAAAAACCAGCAGCAGCCCCAGAAACACCGGCACCCGCCAGCGCACCTGGCGGCAGGCCGAAGCCCGTCCAGCCTCATAGATCTCGATATTCTTCCTGATGCCGGCGACCACCGCTTCATCAGGCATGAACTCAGCTGCTTCCATCGCCCCCTCGCAAAGTCCTATTATGCCTATGATAGCGGGAAAGTCGTCAGTCGCCAAAGATCGCCTTCAGCCTGGCCTCGACCTTGCCCTTCATCCGGCCAGTCAGCGCCTCGACCGGAACCAACCGCTCATGCCCGCCTGAGCGCAGCCGCATGAAGGGATGCATCCGGTAGCCGGCGATCGCGCCGCGCTTGCCGAGATCGGCGCTGACATCGACGACGAAAATGCCGCCGATGCGGCTGGGCCAGGGCTGTCGCGCCAGCGCCGTGCCGAGGAAGTCGCCAAGCCCGTACGCCGCGAGCGTCTTGCCGACCCATTGCACCGGCTGCACGACATGGGCGTGGTGCCCGGCAATCAGTCCGACGCCGTGACCGGCCAGCAACCTCGCCAGCGTTTGCGTTTGCGGCTGCGGAAAATGCCGGAACTCCCAGTCCCAGTGCGGCACCGCACAGGTGAGGTCGATGTTCTTGTCGGCCGCGCCGCTCGGCCATGCCGCCGGATCGCTTTGCATCGACACACGCTCATTGAAAACTGCGGCGTCGGCATTGCGCCACAGTGTGAAAGCGGCAAAGCCGATCGTCAGCGGCCCGGCCTTGACCTGTTCGACCGGCCCTTTTTTCGCGGTGCCGATGGGGCGGATGCCAAGCCGCTTCAGCGCCGCAACCGTCTCGTCGAAACCGGCGACGCCCTGGTCGAGCACATGGTTGTTGGCCAGCGACAGCACGAGCCTTTCGCGCGCGATGCCTACGGCGGCAAGCGCCGCGGCAAGAAACCGCTCGCTCATCGCATGGTGAGTGCCAAGCCGCGTGCCAAACGCCACGCTCGGCCGCTCGACGACCGGACTTTCGCAATTGCCGATCACCAGATCGGCTGAGCCCAAGAGCTTTGCGATCTCCGGATCGCACTCCGGCGCACTATGGTTGGCCACCGCCGAAATATCGCCGACAAAGGCCAGCCGCACCTTGCGCCCTGGCGGTGGATCGATGAGTGTCGTTGCCGCGATCGGCGCAAAATCCCTGACATCGCCGCCGAGAGACGGTTTCAGGAAGCGCGGCAGCCATGACAGTTTGTAGGAAAGCGGATAATTCGACACGCGACGCCCAATCGTTTGCCCAATCGGTTAGCTTGTGTAGACGGTCTGCCCGGGAAGTGTCGACCGTCAGTCCTTGAAACACTGCCGCCGGCAGACACGGCGCCAAATGCGTGTAATGTCTGCGCATCGCATAGTGGAGGGATGAGATGACACGTTTTGCAGGCCTGCTGGCGTCCGCCCTCCTCCTGTTGCTGCCTTTATCTTCGGCCCGCGCCGCCGCGCCCGAAGCGGCAACCGCTTTGTTCGAGGCCAAAACGGTGACCGAGCGCAACGCCGCGCTTACCACGCTCGAGGCTGCAGCCCAGGGCGATCCGGCGTCAGCCTATGCCGCCGGCGCCGGCGAATTCTTCACCGCGCTGGAAATCCTCGCCGGCGGTCTGCACCGCCACGGGTTCGAAAGCCCGCAATCCTTCATGCTGCCGCTGATGCGGCTGCCGATTCCGGACAATCCCGATCCCGAACCGCTGACCTATGAGCAGTTCCGCGCCATTCTGGTCGCCTTTCGCGACCGGCTGGAGACATCCGCGGCCACTCTGGGCTCGGTACCCGCCGATGCCGATATCGGCATGGTCGTCGACCTCACCCATGCCGGCATCGATCTCAACGAAGACGGTGCCATCGCGCCGGATGAAAGCATGGCCGCGATCATGGCCTCGCTGTCGCGCGGCGGTATCTCGTCGGACGGCGCCGCTCCCTCGCTCACATTCCGCTTCGACCGGGCCGACGGTTTCTGGCTGCAGGGCTATGCCGAATTCCTGATGGCGCAGGCCGATTTCTGGCTGGCGCATGATTTCAGGACCATGTTCGACGGCTCGTTCCACATGCTGTTCCCGCACGCCAAACTGCCGCTGCAGGACGTTCTGGTGCCTCCCGCCGGGGACATGGGCAGCAGCATCTTCTCATCGGAATGGCGCATCGCGGATTTCATCTCCATGGTTCACCTCGTCAACTGGCCGGTGGTCGAGCCCGAGCGACGTCAAGCGGCGCGCCGCCATCTGCTCGAAATGATCCGGCTGTCGCGCCAGGACTGGAAGGCGATCCGCGCCGAGACCGACAATGACCGCGAATGGCTACCGGGACCGCAGCAGAAGGGCGAGAACCCGCTCACCGGGCTCGAAGTCGGCGAGGAGCAGGTCGAGGCCTGGCTCGCCACTCTGACCATGGCCGAAGACCTTTTGGAAGGCCGCAAGCTGCTGCCGCATTTCCGCATCACGGCCAGCACCGGCCAGGGCATCAACATGAAGCGTTTCTTCGAAGAACCGAAGCCTTTCGACCTAGTTCTGTCGATTACCGGCCCGGCCATCGCGCCCTACCTCGAGAGCGGTGAGATCGTGACCAGCGGCGAGTTCGACCAGATCCAGCGTCAGTTCGGTGGCGGTGGGTTTTTGACCTTCGCGCTGTGGTTCAATTGAGCAGGTGGCCCGGCTTTGCGTGACACAGCTCCTGACACCCTTGTGTCAGGAGCTTCGACCCGCTTAGTGTCCCTTGCCACTGCACTCTTTCCATTTTGGCGGACTCTGCCCATATTTGGGGCATGGCCAAACTTCCCGAGAAAAAGACACCGTCTCCGGCGGGTGACAACAGCGCTTCGCCGCCCAAGCGGCGCAGCCCGTTGACCGATTTCCTCGATGCTTCGGAGCCCTTGCACAAGGGTGGCTTCGCCGAGGCGCCGCAGGCTGACTTCACCGGCACGCCGCTGAGCGGCTCGATTGCCGACTGGGCAGAGCAGATCGAGCAGGAGGCCGAGAAGGAAGGGCGTAGTTCCGGCGGCGCCAAGCCGCCGAAGGTGGCGAAGAAGATTCCGGAACGCTCAACCTCCCCCGGCCGCAGTTCGCGCGGGACCTCGATGGGTGGCGCGGCAACGGCGCGCGAGCGCACCGCCGCCGGCCTCAACCCGGTCGCCGGTCTCGACATCTCGCTGGAAGACGCCGAGACGATGGCCTCGGGCAGCGTCACCGCGACGGTCGCGGCGCTGTCGGCGCTGATCGAATCCGGCAACCCGCTGCACAAGGACGGCGTGCTGTGGACGCCGCACCGCCCTGCCCGCCCGGAAAAATCCGAAGGCGGCATCGCTATCAAGATGGTGTCGGATTTCGAGCCGGCCGGCGACCAGCCGACCGCCATCAAGGATCTTGTCGAGGGCGTCGATAACAATGACCGCACCCAGGTACTGCTCGGCGTCACCGGCTCCGGCAAAACCTTCACCATGGCCAAGGTGATCGAGCAGACGCAGCGCCCTGCCTTGATCCTGGCGCCCAACAAAACGCTGGCCGCGCAGCTCTATTCCGAGTTCAAGAAATTCTTCCCAGACAATGCGGTGGAGTATTTCGTCTCCTATTACGACTACTACCAACCGGAAGCCTACGTTCCGCGCACCGACACTTTCATCGAGAAGGAATCCTCGATCAACGAGCAGATCGACCGCATGCGCCATTCGGCGACGCGTTCGCTGCTCGAGCGCGATGACGTCATCATCGTCGCCTCGGTGTCCTGCATCTACGGTATCGGCTCGGTCGAGACCTACACGGCGATGACCTTCCAGATGCAGATCGGCGATCGGCTCGACCAGCGGGCGCTGCTCGCCGACCTCGTCGCCCAGCAGTACAAGCGCCAGGACATCAATTTCGTGCGCGGCTCGTTCCGCGTGCGCGGCGACACGATCGAAATCTTCCCGGCCCACCTTGAGGACCGCGCCTGGCGCATCTCGATGTTCGGCGACGAGATCGAGGCGATCACCGAATTCGATCCGCTCACCGGCCAGAAGACCGGCGAGCTGAAGAGCGTCAAGATCTACGCCAACTCGCACTATGTGACGCCGCGTCCAACGCTCAACCAGGCGATCAAGTCGATCAAGGAGGAGCTCAAGCACCGGCTGGTCGAGCTCGAGCGCGCCGGCCGCCTGCTGGAGGCACAGCGGCTCGAACAGCGCTGCCGCTTCGATCTTGAGATGCTGGAAGCCACCGGCTCCTGCGCCGGCATCGAGAACTATTCGCGCTATCTCACGGGACGCCAGCCGGGCGATCCGCCGCCGACCCTGTTCGAATATATCCCTGACAATGCGCTGGTCTTCATCGACGAAAGCCACGTGACCGTGCCGCAGATCGGCGGAATGTATCGTGGCGACTTTCGCCGCAAGGCGACGCTGGCGGAGTATGGTTTTCGCCTGCCCTCCTGCATGGATAACCGTCCGCTGCGCTTCGAGGAGTGGGATGCGATGCGTCCGCTCTCCGTCGCGGTTTCTGCGACACCCGGCGCCTGGGAGATGGAACAGGCCGGCGGCGTGTTCGCCGAGCAGGTCATCCGCCCGACCGGCCTGATCGATCCGCCGGTCGAAGTCCGCCCGGCGAAAAGCCAGGTCGACGATGTCGTCGGCGAAATCCGCGACACCACTGCCGCCGGCTACCGCACGCTGGTCACCGTTTTGACCAAGCGCATGGCCGAAGACCTGACCGAATATTTGCATGAGCAAGGCGTGCGCGTTCGCTACATGCACTCCGACATCGACACGCTGGAGCGCATCGAGATTCTGCGCGATCTCCGCCTCGGCGCTTTCGACGTGCTGGTCGGCATCAACCTGCTGCGCGAAGGCCTCGACATTCCCGAATGCGGTTTCGTCGCCATCCTCGACGCCGACAAGGAGGGCTTCCTGCGCTCCGAGACGTCGCTGATCCAGACCATCGGTCGCGCCGCCCGCAACGTCGACGGCAAGGTCATCCTCTATGCCGACCAGGTCACCGGCTCGATGGAGCGGGCGATGGCCGAGACCAACCGCCGCCGCGAAAAGCAGATGGAATGGAACGCGGCCAACGGCATCACCCCGGAATCGGTGAAGTCGCGCATCTCCGACATTCTGGACTCGGTCTACGAGAAGGACCATGTCCGCGCCGATATCTCGCAGTTCACCGACGGCGCCGGTGCGATGATGGGCAACAATCTCAAGGCTCATCTCGACGCCATGGAAAAGCAGATGCGCGACGCCGCCGCCAATCTCGACTTCGAGAAGGCCGCCCGCATCCGCGACGAGATCAAGCGGCTGCGCGAGATGGAACTGTCCATCTCGGAAGACCCTCTGGCCAAATACGCCGACATGGAAAGCCCGGTCTCCGGCCGCGAGAAGGGCAAGCACAACAAGGGCGTGGCCAAGCACCGTACGGCTGAGGAACAGGAGCGTTTTCGCAAGTTCGATGAGGCACGTGCCGCCGAAGAGGCGGCCAGGGCTGCCCGGTCCAACCTCTTCCGCAAGCCGGCGCTCGACGAAATGGGCGCCGACGGCGCCGTGCCGGTGAAGAAACCGCTATTTGCCAAGCCGTCGATCGACGATATGGGGCCTGGTACCGACATGCCGACACCGTCAGGCGCGGTGTCGCGCTCGCTGTTCAAGAAACAGTCGGCGCAGGAAGCGCACGGCTCCGACTTCGGCATTCCGGGCGGCGCCACCAAGCCACTGTTCAAGAAGAATTCGCTCGACGAGATGACCGTGCGGCGCACGGAAAAGCCGGTCGAAGGGAAAGTGCCGGCCAAGCCCCAGCCAATCTCCCCCCGAGTGGAGGAGATGCCCGGCAGGGCAGAGGGGGGCGCGAAGGAACGCGACGATTCCCCAAAGCCATTCGTTCGCCAGCGCGCCGGCATCGGCTCCTACGAAGACCCAGGCGACGCCCGCCGCGAAAAGCGCCGGCCGGGCAAGACGGGACGGCCGGGGAAATAGCACCTCTTTCCTTCTCCACTTGTGGGAGAAGGAAAGAGCGCTCCACCACCGCCGCATCCGTCGCCCACTTGCCTCCACCCCCGCCTTTGGTGTAATCGCTCCACACACTCAAAGTTTTGTCTTGAAAGGAGGGCTGCGTGTCTATCGATCACCATCATCAGCGTGGCCCGATTTCTGCCCTGCGAGTTCGCTTGCAGGGTTGACCAGGGACATTACGGGTTTTTTCCCGTTTCGATTTTTTGGTCTGCCTTTCGTGGTGCGCAAAGCTGAGCCTGATGGCCGGCAAGCACACCGTCAAAGTGCATCCGGAGTTGTCTCCGGCGAGACCAGAGAAATCACAATGGCCCTGATCAGCCTCAAATCCCTCGGTGTCACCATGAGTGCGCCGCTGTTTTCCAACCTCGATCTCACCATCGGCACCGGCGACCGGCTCGGCATCGTTGCCGCCAATGGCCGCGGCAAGTCGACCTTGCTCAAATGCCTGACCGGCGCGCTGGAGCCGACCTCGGGCGACATTTCTCGCACGCGCGGCCTGCGTGTCGGCCATGTCGGGCAGTCGGTTCCGCCTGCCCTTCTTAGCCGCACCTTCCATCAGGTGGTGGCCGATGCCTTGCCGGCCGAGCAGGCCGACAGCGAGATGTGGCGCGTCGACGTGGTGCTGGATTCGCTGGACGTGCCCGAGCCGATGCGCGAACGGCCGATGCAGGCGCTGAGCGGCGGATGGCAGCGGCTGGCGCTGATCGCCCGCGTCTGGGTCACCGATCCGGATGTGCTTTTGCTCGACGAGCCGACCAATCATCTCGACCTCGCTAAGATCAGCCAGCTGGAAAGCTGGCTGAACGCCCTGCCGCGCGAAGTGCCGGTGGTCATCGCCAGTCACGACCGCGCCTTTCTCGATGCCGTCACCAACCGCACGCTGTTCTTGCGCCCGGAGGACTCGCCGGTGTTTGCACTGCCCTATTCCAGGGCGCGGCAGGCCCTGGACGAATTGGACGCCTCGACGGCGCGCCGGTTCGAGCGAGACATGAAGGTGGCGCAGCAACTGCGCAAGCAGGCCGCCAAGCTCAACAACATCGGCATCAATTCCGGCAGCGACCTTTTGACGGTGAAGACCAAGCAACTCAGGGAACGGGCGGAGAAGCTGGAAGACGCCGCGGTATCGGCGCATCGCGAGAAATCGGCCGGCGCGATCCGGCTGGCCAACCGCGGCACCCATGCCAAGGTGCTGATTACGCTGGATGACGCCGCAGTGGAAACGCCGGACGGCACGCTGCTGTTCAAGACCGGCAAGCGCCACATCTGCCAGGGCGACCGCATCGTGCTGCTCGGCCGCAACGGCGTCGGCAAGTCGCGTTTCGTCGATCTGATCCGCAACGCCATCGCCGAGCCGGACACGGTGCCGAACGTCAAGGTGACGCCGTCGACGGTGCTTGGCTACAGCGACCAGGCGCTGGCCGGCATCAGTGGCGACGACACGCCGCTGGCCCTGGTCTCGCACCGCTACGATGTCGGCGAGCAACGCGCCCGTTCGCTGCTTGCCGGCGCCGGCGTTGTCATTGAGATGCAGGAGAAGAAGATCGGCGTGCTGTCCGGCGGCCAGAAGGCGCGGCTGATGATGCTGGCGCTGAGACTCGCCAACCCCAACTTCTACCTGCTCGACGAGCCGACCAACCATCTCGACATCGACGGCCAGGAAGCGCTGGAGGAGGAACTGCTCAAGCACCAGGCGAGCTGTGTGCTCGCCTCGCACGACCGTTCCTTCATCCGCGCCATCGGCAACCGCTTCTGGCTGATCGACAAGCGGAAGCTGACCGAAGTCGAAGACCCCGAGGATTTCTTCCGCTCAGTGGCTGAAACGGCGGGCTGAGGAACTACCACCATGGGCCGCACTGTGTTGCGGCCCATGGTTTCACATCTCCCGCAAATATTTTCAGCGTTCTGTCGGATCGGCTGAACCTGCTGCGTCCTTGGGATGCCGACACGATGATGCCGGCTTCATCTGAGGAGAACGCATCATGTCCATTTTGTCATCCATAGGCCGCGTCGCCGCCCGTTACGCACAGAACCGCGCCCGCTATCGCAGCGAGCGCGAGCTTCTGGCCCTGCCGATCGAACTGCGCAAGGATATCGGCTGGCCGGAAATCCTCATCGACGCGCAAAACGGCCCGCGGATCTGCAGGGCGCCCTGACCATGCGGTCGGGAAAGATCGATGCAGGCCGCCGCGGGGCGACCGTTGCTCAGTCATGCGTATCGCCAGACAGCGGCGTCGCCTGCATCGATCGACGCTTTTCGAACGCCTCGAACCAGCGCGTCAGCCGCGCCCGCGCGCGAAACGACGGCAGCTGGCGGAACGCCATCCAGGACAGCGTGGTGGCAAGCGCTACATGGCCGACATGGAGCGATGTCTCGGCGTCCAGCGCGCTTTCGATCCAGTCATAGCTGGCCTCGATTTTTTCCCGGTAGCCTTCGGCAAGCGCTGCATAGCGCAACTGTTCGGGCCGCCTTTCCGTCTCCCAGCGCAGGCCTATGCCCGTCTGCGCCAGGCCTTGGGCGACGGCCTGCAGCCGCAACGCCTGCCAGCGCGCTTCGCCGTCCTGCGGCAGCAATTTGCGGCCGTCATGCAGCGTATCGAGATAGGCGCAGATGACATCGGAATCGAAGAGCGGCGACGCATCCGGCCGCAGCAGCACCGGCACCTTGCCGAGCGGGTTTTCGGCGTAGACACGGGCATTGCGCAAGGTCGGGCTGGTCTCGTGATGAATGACCTCGAGCCGGTCGGCAAGCCCAACCTCATGGGCGAAGACGAGTGCCTTGCGCGCAAAGGGCGAATGGGTCTGGTAATAGAGGATCATTGTCGTCTCAGCGGGTTGAAGAAGCGGTCCCCGTTCTAGCCTGCTGACAGCGAGGATTGCGCTCTGATTGGGCGCCGCCGACGCAAGTTCGTTTCGCCAGAAAATCGCATCGGCCCAGAAAATCGCATCAGACATGTAGGATCGCCGCCGCCTCGTTCGTCCTAGGCTTCGCAAGGCCAACCAAGCGCCCAGACCAAACCCAAAGAGGAACAAGACATGACCGACCAGACCCCCATTCAGCCGGCCGCGAAAGTTCTCGGTGGATTGACCCCCTATCTGCAGCTGGACGGCGCCTTCAAGGCCGCCGAATTCTACAAGAAGGCTTTCGGCGCCGAACAGGTGTTCTTCTATCCGCCCGATGAGCAGGGCCGCACGATGCACATTCATCTCCACATCAACGGCTCGACGCTGATGATTTCCGATTTCTACCCCGAAAACGGCATGCCTGCCGTCACGCCGCAGGGCTATACCATGCAGCTCCATCTCGGCGCCGACGAGATCGATGACTGGTGGAAGCGCGCGGTCGATGCCGGCTGCGAAGTCGCAGTGCCGCTGCAGCTGATGTTCTGGGGCGACCAGTGGGGCAACATGCGCGATCCCTTCGGGGTCGAATGGGCGATGAACGCGCCGGCGAAGAAAGACTGACCACTGCTGACAAAGCTCCTCACCGGCTGACGCCGGTAAGGAGCTTTGTGAGATACTCCAAGGAGAACCTGATGTCCTATGTCGATGGTTTCGTGCTCGCCGTGCCGAAGGCAAATATCGATGACTACAAGAAGCTGGCCAACCTCGCAGGCCCGATATGGAAGGAACACGGAGCGCTCGCCTATGTCGAATGTATCGCCGACGACGTGCCCTATGGTGAGTTGACCTCGTTTCCGCGTGCCGTTCAGGCAAAAGACGACGAGATCGTCGTCTTTGCTTGGGCCGTCTATTCGTCCAGGCAAAGCCGCGACGCGGTAATGGCCAAGGTGATGGCCGATCCCCGTTTGACACCCGATTTGGGGCCCATGCCCTTCGATATGAAGCGCATGATCTTCGGCGGCTTCCAGCCCTTCATCGAGCTTTAGCCGCTGCTCAGTCCAGCTTGTCCAGCAGCGGCTTCAACCTGTCGCCATAGCGCTTCCAGAGATCGACCGAGCCCTGATACATCGGCTGGCGCACCTGCGCGGCCGAGGCCGTGCGCACCGGGCGGTCGGTCTCGTGGAACGACAGCGCCTTGTCGTCCCAGGACAGGCCGAGATGCCCGATCAGCGCCCGCGTCTGTCCCTCCTGGTCGGCCACGAAATCCTCGTAACGCACGTCATGGACGACGCCCGGCAGAACATCGTGCCAATGCGCCATGATGTCGGTGTAGATGTTGTGGAAATCGGCGAGCTCGCCCAGATCATAGCCGTAGCGGTGGTTGTCGCCGCGGAAATGCACCTTGTAGATCGAAAGGCAGGTCGCCGCCGCATCGCGCGCGCAATGGATGATCTTGGCTTTCGGCAGCATCATATGGATGAAGCCGATGAGCAGGAAGTTGCCGGGCATCTTGTCGGTGACATGCCTGAAGTTGGGATAGCGCTCATGCAGCATGTCGAGATAGGCTTGGCCCGCCTCCGCAAACTCCGCGTCGGATACATCGACCAGTCCCCAGGGGAAACCTCCCGGCATGGTCAGCGGAAATTGCTTGCCGACCGCGGTTTTCAACATGCTGAGCTCGCCCGCGCCATAGACTTGTGGATGGCTGGCGATGATCTGTTCGACCAGCGTGGTGCCGGAGCGCGGCATGCCGACGACGAAAATCGGCGTGTCGTCGGAGATTGCACTTGGCTTGTGCTTTTCGAAAAAGCCGGCGTTGAACACCGTCTTCATCGCCTCGAATTCGGCCCGCGTCCTGACCGGATCATAATCGATGCCCTTGCGGCGGATCGCATTGCCTTCAGCGAAATAGTCGAAGGCCCTGTTATAGTCCTTCAAATCGTCATTGGCCTTGCCGAGACCGAAGGACAGCTGCATGCGTGCCAGGCTGTCGGCCGGCGCCTTGGCATGCTGGGCCTCCATGCCGGCGAGTTCGGCGTCGCGCTCCTTCTGGCGCTTGACCTGCGTCAGCATCAGCCAGGCCTTTGCCATGCCTGGCGTGATCGCCAACGCCTGCCGAAACAGGTCTGCCGCTTCATCGAGCTTGCCTTTTTCCATCAGCCCGACGCCGAGCCCATGCAACAGGTCGGCATCCTTGGGCCGGATCGTCAGCGCCTCGCGAAAGGTCGCCAGCGCCTCGTCCAGACGACCGGCTTCCTGCAACGTTTCGGCAAGCCCGATGCGGGCGCGGACATGGAAGGGATTGCCCCCGATTGTGCCGCGATAGATGTCCTCCGCAGCCTCGAACTGGCCGAGCTGTTTCAACGCCGAACCCAGATTGTCGCGTGCCGCGAGCTGGTCGGGCTTGAGATCGACCGCGCCGCGGAAGAAATCGGCGGACGCGGCAACGCGGCCGAGATCGCGCATCACCGTGCCGAGATTGTTGAGGAAATCGGGATTCTTCGGCTGCAGACGCACAGACTGCTCGATCAGCTCCAGCCCTTCGGGGTTGCGCCCGGTCTGGTGCAGCAACAGGCCCAGGAAATGCGCCGCTGCCGGGTGATTGGCCTTGCGCGCCAGAACCTGCCGGTACAGCGTCTCGGCCTCCTGCCGGCGCCCGGCCTGATGCAGCTGCAGCGCCTGCTGCACATATTGGTCGAGGCCCAGCGGCGCCTGTCCGCCAGCTCCAGCACCCGCCGCTCTTCTCTGATCTCTGTTGATGGGAAACCTGCCGTGTTTTGTCCGCTTGCCGCGATCTAGGCCATCGGCGCTGCAGGTTCAAGGGAAGAGTGGGCTCGCCAAGGGCGCGGACCTCTTCGAAACTCTAGAGGAATTCCAGCAAAATGTAGCGTTCAAATCAGCCGGTGGCTCTCGGCGAGCCGGCGCTCCCGCCGTAGCGTGCCGTCGGTGTCGGCAATCTTGCGCCGTGCCGCTTCGTCGCTTCTTATCGTCAGGCGCACTGATATTGCCTTGGGGAAGAGGACGATTGGCTCGATTGTTGCGGTCGGACGATCCGGCGTTTTCATGAATCTCATATATTCTTTCCTTTCGTAAAAAATAATCTTAGGGGCACCGGAATAATTATTCCGATGTTCTCTAAATAAGAAATTGGCTGATATTGTTCCACGATAGCAGATTTATTAGGGGTTTATACGAGAAATTTTTTATACCGGTCGAGCCGTGGCGGAAATCAGCTTGAATAACCAACAATTTCGGATTATTGATCTGAGATCGTTTTTTGGGTCAAGCTTGGCATATAGCGGCGTCGGAGATACTCGACCCGCCAAACTCATTCCAATCGCCGATGGTTGAGTTCCCGGTTGATGCCGGAATGCATCGACGAACCAGAGCCAAGCCAATGCCGGATCGCACCACCCGTTCCATCGCCCATTTCGCGGCACCCTTCGTGCTTGGCGGGCTGGAAGGGCAACTGCCGGCCGGCGACTATGACATCGATCACGACGAAGAGCTGATCGAGGGCATGTCGCGGCTTGCCTGGCGTCGCGTCGCCACCTTCATCCATTTGCCGGCAAGGGCGGTGAAGAACCCGGCCACCAGCCAGCTTGTCGCCATCGACTACCTCGAACTCGAAACAGCGCTGAGGCGCGACCAGGAGAACGCAGCATGATCCGCTTCCAGCAGAATGCGCGTCCGCGCACCGACACGCCCTCGCACCTCTTCGCCATCGGCCAGACCGTGCGCATGAAGAGCCGCAGCGGGCTCGCCCAGAAGACCGCCGAGCTGTTTCAGATCAAGAGCAGATTGCCGGTCAAGGATGGCTCGCCGCAATATCGCATCCGCAGCGAGGAGGAGACCTATGAGCGGGTCACCACGGAAGACAACCTCGAAGTAGCGGACGCCCCGGCTGTCCCCGACAGCCCGGCCGTCTGACACCGCACCCACCCAGCACGTACGAAGGAGCAGACAGATGGCCAAGGGTCAGCAGCGCAGCAATCGCGAAACGCGCAAGCCCAGGAAAGACAAGGTGGTGGCCAAGGCCGCCTCCCCGTTCGGTTCCTCGGTCAAGCAAGCCGAGAGCAGCCTGAAGCCGAAGTCGAAGGGCTGACCAGCCAGGGGCGCGCCTGGCGCCTGCCGGCAATGGACTGACGATCTCGGACTGACGATCTCGCGCAAAACTCTGCAACGGAGGCGTGCTTGACGTTCTTCATCGAGCCGCTCGCGCGACGCCGACGAAGCCACGCTCGACAAGGTATCGCTGGACGCGCCGAACCTGCGCGCCGCCCTGCAGGGCGCCACCGCGCTGTTCCACAGCCTCGCCATGCCACAGATCCCCGACCGTCTGCGCATTTGCGACGAGGACGGCGCAGAGCTTTATGCCGGCCCGGCCGACGGGGCGTATTCGGCGTAGGCAACCACTCCGATCCGCGACCTTGCCTTCTCCCTTGGGGGTGAGAAGCGGTCCGCGCAGCAGACGAAAAGCCGATTGTTGGCTTTTCGAGTTTCGAACGCCCTGAGCCTGCGAAGGACCAAGGGTGGTCCGGTCCACCCGCCCGGTCCCCGTTGCTTCGCAGGGTCCCGGCATTCGCCGCCTTTTATCGTGCCAGTGGGACGGTGAATTCGCCTCCGGCGGACTCACCCGACAGGGGAGAAGGAAAAATCAGCAGGGGCCGTCCTCGACGACGCGGTAGTCGGCGGCACGGGCCTCGCAGGCGTTGGGAAAGGTGCGCAGCTCGCCATGGCGGCGGGCGCAGACCGGGGCGTATTCGCGCGTGCAGAATGTCGGCTCTTCGCCGCCACCACCGCCGTCGCGGCAAGGGCCGTCGCGAACGATGCGGTAGCCTTCCCGTTCGGCAAGGCAGGCATTGGCGAAGGTCTGGCGGTCACCGCCGCGCCGCGCGCAGACCGGCTCGTATTGCCTGGTGCAGAATTCCGGTTCCGGCCGTGGCGGGCGCGGACGTGGTCCCGGCCCGTCATCGACGACGACGGTGCAGGCCGCAAGAAGACCCGACAGGAAGAGAATAATAAAACCCTGGCGCGAGAAGATCGTCGCAAGAAATCTCATGAATATGCCTCCCTCGAGCCCCCCGTCCCCGGCGCAAAACGCGCCTGCCGATCCTCGCCATTCCCTTGCCAAATGCAACCCCCGTTTGCGGCGCGGGAGCCATGCGATGCCCGGCCCGCGCATTGCTTTGGCCCTGGACCAGACCGCTGGACCATGCGTGGCCGGGCTCTGGCTGATGAACTCTTAAGAACCCAGGTTTATCGAAGCGCCTTCGTTGGGATGCGTCGATGGACGCGGCCCGCGGCGCTATCTTGCAACGATCACGTTTCCGTGCGATAAATTTTGTGTTCGGGCATTTGCGACCCGGAGAGCGGAACGTTTTGGACGACCTTTCCCCGATACTGTGAATCTCTGACGGCCCCGTTTTCGGCGGGGGGTTTTACCATGCGCAAATGCAGGACTGCCGAAGCAACCACCGGGACTTGCCCACGATGCCAGGCGGCGGGCAAACCACAAGACTGACACGGGTGAAGGAGTTTCCCCAATGGCCCAGACCGGCACCGTTAAATTCTTCAACGCGACCAAAGGCTTCGGCTTCATCACGCCCGACGGCGGCGCCAAGGATGTGTTCGTCCACATTTCCGCGATCGAGGCCTCGGGCCTGCGTACCCTCGTCGACGGCCAGAAGGTCACCTTCGACGTTGAACCCGACCGCATGGGCAAGGGTCCGAAGGCGGTCAACCTCCGCGCGGCCTGAACCGGCGGTGCCCGCGCGCCCGTCAGGGCGCTCGAAAAAGCACCTAAAGCGTGTTTGAACCGGCTTTGTCAGCCGTCCAGAGTTTCGAAGGCGCGACGTTTCCCGTTGCGCCTTTTTCATGACCGCCGTCGCCGGAGGCAAAGGACGCTTTATCGGTCAATGCCGGGGCTGATCGCCGGAGCAATCGTCTGGCGCGAATTGCCTTCGGTGCCACGATCTATTTGACCAGCCTTCAGCGTTGCCGCCGTCGCCAAAACTTTCTCTTGCCGATAGCGCTAAAATAAAGGACAAATTTCCCTTCGGGCATTTGCCGGCCCGAAACTGGACTTTATGGGATCAAAGGGAGCTTCCCATGCCGCAGACCGGCACCGTCAAATTCTTCAATCATGCCAAAGGCTTCGGCTTCATTACGCCCGACGACGGGCAGAAGGATGTCTTCGTTCATATTTCGGCCGTGCAGGCTTCGGGTCTTTCCGGTCTGGAGGATGGACAGAAAGTGACATTCGACACCGAGCCGGACAAGCGCGGCAAGGGTCCGAAGGCCGTCAACCTGTCGGTCGGCTAAGCCGGCTCAAGACAGTCCGGACGGAGATTGACGAGGCGGAGCGCCTTGCGTACGCGCTTGGTTTTGCCGCAAGAACTGGATCGTATCAGCCAATTCCGTTCAGCCCCCGTTCAGCCACGGTCTTCTATTAATCGTCCCCTAGGCTGGACCGCATCCCCGAAAACTATCCGGGCCGGCACGAAGGAGACCAAAATGAATCGCATTTTCAAGACCGCCATCCTGGGCGCCGCTCTGGCCGCGACCACCCTCGCCACCTTGCCTGCCGCCAATGCCAAGGACTGGAACCGCTGGCATCATGGCCATGGTCGTCATCATAATGGCGACGCGCTTGCGGCCGGTGTCGTCGGCCTTGCGGCCGGCGCTCTGATCGCCGGTGCGCTGAGCAACCCGCAGCCGCGCTACAGCAGCTATGACGACGATTACGACTACCGCGAAGTGCGGCCGGCGCCGGTGCGCCGTTACTATGCCGAACCGCGGGTCGTCTATGCCGACCGCTATGCCGAGCCGTGGACCCGCGACTGGTACGAATACTGCTCGGACCGCTACCGGAGCTTCAATGCCCGCAGCGGCACGTTCACCGGCAATGACGGTGAGCAGCATTTCTGCGTCGCGAATTGAGCTTCCCTGTCCCACAAAAAGCGCTGACCGCAAGGCCAGCGCTTTTTTTCTTGGCAGAAAGACATCGCTAAGTCAGGAAGGGATTGGTCCGCCTTTCCTCGCCAAAGCGGCCACCCGGGCCGTGGCCGCAGATGAAGCCGATCTCGTCACCGAGCGGCAAAAGCTTGTCCTTGATCGAGGCGATCAGCGCCGCATGGTCGCCGCCCGGCAGGTCGGTGCGCCCGACCGAGCCGCGAAACAGCACGTCGCCGACATGAGCGAACTTCGCCGCGCGATTGTAGTATACGACATGGCCGGGCGCATGGCCGGGGCAGTGCAGCACCTCGAACATATGTGAGCCGAACGAAACCGTCTCGCCCTCTGCGAGAAACCGGTCGGGCACGCAGTTGCGCGCCCCGGCAATGCCGTAGCGCTGGCCCTGGTTCTCGAGATTGTCGAGCAATAGCTTGTCGGCTTCGTGCGGGCCGATGATCTCGATGCCGAGTGCTTCCTTCAGCTCCATGGCGCCGCCGGCGTGATCGATGTGGCCATGGGTGATCCAGATCGCAGCGGCGGTGATCGCATTGTCCTTCAGCACCGCCAGCACCTTGTCGATGTCGCCGCCCGGATCGACGACGACGCCATGCTTGTCATCCATGTCGAACAGGATGGTGCAGTTCTGCTGGAAAGGCGTGACCGGCACGATGCCGGCATTGAGCTGACCCATGATTGTCCTTTCGCTGTTCCAGCGTGATGTAGAGGCGCGGGCGAAGGCCGTCCACTGCTGAAAGGCAAACAGTCCGTCCTAAAACAGAAATGGGCGGCCCAACGGCCGCCCATTTGACGAAGCCTGAGTCTCGAGCAATTCCAGGAAAAGTGTAAAGCGGTTTTCCGTCCGGAATTGCGTAAAACAACAAACTAGATCATTCGCCGTGAAACGGTGAATGATCTAGAGGCTTACTTCTTCATCGCGCCCATGACCGCACCGATGATGCCGGTCAGGATGGCGCCGCCGCCGGCGCCGCCGAGCAGGTTTTTGAGGTTCAGCGTATCACCCAATCCGCCCGCTGCCGTGGCAGCCGCTGCCGGGTCGGCCGTACCGCCGAGCAGGCTGCCGAGGATCGCCGCGCCGCCGACGCCGCCAACGGCGCCGCCGAGGATTTTGGTCAGCTGGCCCATCGCCGCATTCTTCAGCGCAACGCCGACCGCCTGACCACCGACAACACCTGCAATTACCTGCACAACGAGCGCAATGAGCGTATTCGTATCCATGTACCTAGTCCCTCCATAGCTGCCAGCCTCCCGGGCCGACACCATCATGAGACGCTGAATTATACGAAAGTCAAATGCACAGATGCTGAAATAAAGGGGCCGGCCTCAAAACCGCCCCTGCTTGCGAAAAAAGCTGTGACTTTCGTTATTCTGCGGCTATCGCATGCTTAGGTTGCACCGCAGCAGAATAGTCGTTCATCAAAGTCTTGGCGATCTCGCCGACCTCGAATCGGTAGGGACCGATCTCGGAGACCGGCGTCACTTCCGCTGCCGTTCCGGTGAGGAAGCACTGTTCCAAGCCTTCGAGTTCCTCAGGCATGATGGCGCGCTCGACGACTTCAAGGCCGCGGTCCTTGGCGAGGCCGATGACGGTGCGGCGGGTGATGCCGTCGAGGAAGCAATCGGGCTTCGGCGTGTGGATCTT
This sequence comes from Mesorhizobium sp. M0615, assembly GCF_040320805.1. Classification (NCBI taxonomy): domain Bacteria; kingdom Pseudomonadati; phylum Pseudomonadota; class Alphaproteobacteria; order Hyphomicrobiales; family Phyllobacteriaceae; genus Mesorhizobium; species Mesorhizobium sp. M0615. The sequence goes on from NZ_JAMYQI010000001.1 coordinate 74,703, forward strand.
GCCATCCTTGACGAAGAAGATGTTGGCGCCCGTTGCTTCGGCGACCTGGCCGCGCCAGTCGAGCATCATGGCATCGGCATAGCCCTTGGCCTCGGCGGCATGCTTGGACATGGTGCAGATCATGTAGAGGCCGGCGGCCTTCGACTTCGACGGCGCGGTGCGCGGATCGGGCCGGCGCCATTCCGCCAGATCGAGACGGATGCCCTTGAGCTTCTGCGCCGGGTCGAAATAGCTCGGCCATTGCCAGATGGCGATGGCGCAGTTGATGCGGCTGTTCTGCGCCGACACGCCCATCTGTTCGCTGCCGCGCCAGGCGATCGGCCTGACATAGGCATCCTGGAAACCCTGCTTCTTCAGAAGCGTGGTCGAGGCGTCATTGAGCTCGGCCACGGAATAGGGAATATTGAAGCCGAGCAGGCGCGCCGATTCATGCAGACGCTCGGTGTGCTCATTGAGCTTGAAGATGGCACCGCCATAGGCGCGCTCGCCCTCGAAGACGGCGCTGGCATAGTGCAGGCCGTGGGTCAGCACGTGGATCTTGGCGTCGGCCCATTTGACGAACTCGCCGTTGATCCAGATGAAGCCGTCCAGTTGGTCGAAGGGAACGGATGCCATGGAAACCTCCCGCGGGCGGCGACCCGCATATCATTGGTGTTGTTTTTGTTGCGCGACAGCCGCGTCGGGCGGCCCTTGAAGCGTAAGCGGAGAATCGAACTCTGGCAAACTCAGGAAGTTCCGGAAAAACCGCACTCCCTTGCCTTTTCGTTCGCAATCCGCCCAAAAGCTTGCCAAAAATTACCATTGCAGGGGAATTACGTCAATAGTACTGACATATTTCCCTCTATGGACGGAGAAATGATGACGGATCGAAGCCCAGCTGCCGGAAAACCGATCAAGACGCCGATCACCGACGAGGACGGCATCGACTTCGCCATCATCGAACTGTTCTTCTTTGCGTATCGCGATTTCACTTCCGATCCGGACCAGATCCTGGCCGATTACGGCTTTGGCCGCGCCCATCACCGGGTGCTGCATTTCGTCAACCGCCGGCCGGGACTGACGGTCGCCGAACTGCTCGACGTGCTCAAGATCACCAAGCAGAGCCTGGCGCGGGTGCTCAAGCAGTTGATCGACACCGACCATATCGTGCAATTGCAGGGTCCGCGCGACCGCCGCCAGCGGGAGCTCTATCCGACAGCCAAGGGGCGCGCCCTGGCGCTGGCCCTGGCGCGGCCACAGTCACGCCGCATCCGTGCTGCATTGGAAGATTCCGGAGCCAGCGAGCGTCCCTTGATCGAACGATTCCTGGAAGCCATGGTCAATCCGGAACTAAGGGCGCAGATCGACATTGTGCCTGCAAACATGTCAGGGAAAAGCCATGGAGACCATTGAGAGGGTGGACCAGCCGACGGCGCCGGACGATGACGCGCCGCATCTGCTTGTGGTCGACGACGACACCCGCATTCGCAATTTGCTCAAGCAGTATCTGACCGAAAATGGTTTTCGCGTCACAGTCGCCGGAAATGCCGGCGAGGCCAGGCGAAAGCTTGCAGGACTCGACTTCGACCTCCTTGTCCTCGACGTCATGATGCCCGGAGAGACCGGCGTCGACCTCACCAAGGCGCTGCGGGCGGAGAAGAACGTACCGATCCTGATGCTCACCGCGCTATCGGAAACCGACAGCCGCATCACTGGGCTCGAGGCCGGCGCCGACGACTATCTGCCCAAGCCCTTCGACCCGCGCGAACTGATCCTGCGCATCAACAACATCCTGCGCCGCGGCGGCCCGGCGACGACGCCCAAGGTCGAGCAGCTGGTCTTCGGCCCCTACACCTTCCAGATCGCCAGGCGCGAGCTGAAGCGGGGCGGCGAGGCTCTGAAGCTGACCGACCGCGAGCAGGAGATCCTGGCGATCTTTGCCGCGCGGGCCGGCGAAACCATCCCGCGCCATGAGCTTGTCGGCGACGATTCGGAAGTCGGCGAGCGCACCATCGACGTTCAGATCAACCGGCTGCGCCGCAAGATCGAGCGCGATCCGTCCAATCCGGTCTGGCTGCAGACGGTGCGCGGTATTGGGTATCGGCTCAGCGTGGAATAGAATGCCGCTGACGGCCGCCCTTTGGCCATAGATATGTGGCCATCGACCAGCGGCCATTGACCCAGCGGAAGGATAAATGGCGACCACGCAACTGGAACGGCCGGAACAAGGCGGCTTTGGCGCGCGCGTATCACGCGCGCTGAAAGCAATGCCGCGTGCCTGGAAGCGGTTCTGGCGGCTGGTTGCGTTCTATATGCCCAAGCGGCTTTATGCCCGCTCGCTGATCATCGTCATCGCGCCGATGATCCTTCTGCAGTCGGTCGTCGCCTTCGACTTCATGGAACGCCACTGGGCAACCGTGACGCAGCGCCTGTCGCAGGCCACCGTGCGCGACATCGCCGCGATCATCGACATGATCGAGACCTATCCGCATGATGGCGACTACGCCAACATCATCCGCATCGCCCAGGACCGCATGCAGTTGAAGGTCGACCTCTTGCCGCCCGACCCGTTGCCGGCGCCTGGACCCAAGCCCTTCTTCTCGATCCTTGACGACGTCCTTTCCACCGAGATCACCCGCCAGATCAACCGCCCGTTCTGGATCGACACGGTCGGCAATTCCAACATCGTCGAGGTCCGCATCCAGCTCGAGGGCAAGGTGCTGCGCGTCTTCGTGCGCCGCAGCCAGGCCTATGCCTCCAACACCCACATCTTCCTGATCTGGATGGTCGGGACGTCGCTGGTGCTGCTGACGATCGCCATCCCCTTCCTTCGCAACCAGATCCGGCCGATCCTGTCTCTGGCCGAGGCCGCCGAAAGCTTCGGCAAGGGCCGGCAGATGCCGCGCGATTTCCGCCCACGCGGCGCCGAGGAGGTTCGACGGGCCGGCTTTGCCTTCATCCAGATGCGCGAGCGCATCGAACGCCAGCTGGAACAGCGCACCGCCATGCTGACCGGCGTCAGCCACGATCTCAGAACCATCCTCACCCGCTTCAAGCTGCAGCTGGCGCTGGCTGGCGGCAAGCCCGAGACCAAGGCCGCGCTCAACCAGGACATCGACGACATGCAGTCGATGCTGGAAGGCTATATCGCCTTTGCCCGCGGCGAAGCGTCGGAAGATGCCGGCCATTTCGATCTCGAGGCCTATTTCCAAAAGCTCGGCGAGGAGGCGTCGCTGCACAAGCGCAAGCTATCGACCGTGCTTGCCGGTGATCCGGACGTGCATGTGCGCCCGCACGCTTTCGCCCGGCTGTTGTCCAATGTCGCCGGCAATGCCTTGCGCTATGCCAAGACGGTGGAGATCAGCGCCGATCACGGCCGCGGCTCACTCGTCGTCACCATCGACGATGACGGTCCGGGCATCCCGCCGGAAAAGCGCGAGGACGTGTTCAAACCGTTCGTGCGGCTCGACGAGGCGCGCAACCTCGACGCCAGCGGCACCGGCCTTGGTCTCTCTATCGCCCGCGATATTGCCCGCAGCCATGGCGGCGACATCATGCTGGAAGACAGCCCGCTCGGCGGCCTGCGGGCGGTGATCAAGGTGCCCGCCTGACCAAAGCATGATCTGGAAGGCGGGCTCGGCCAAAAACCACCTTCATCCGCCCGTCATGAAACCATGGTCAAGAGCGCGCATGAAGCGCGCGACCTCAGTTGATTCGGCTCAGCCGCCTTACTTCGACCTCGTGCATGCCCGGGTGCGGTGGAGCGAAGCGAGGGCAGCCGGCCCGTACCGCTATCGCATCAAGGCAACCGTCGACCCGAGCAAAGGACCGCCATGCGCATCCTGATGGTCACCGACGCCTGGCGGCCGCAAGTCAACGGCGTCGTCCACACGCTGGAGCGGCTCACCGAAACGCTGAAAACCTTCGACGTTGCGGTCGACTTCCTGACCCCGAACATCTTTCGCACCTTGCCGTTGCCGACCTACCCCGACATCAGGCTGGCGCTGACCACGCCCGGTCATGTCGCGCGGCTGATCGAGGCTCGCAAGGCCGACCATATCCATATCGTCACCGAAGGCCCGCTCGGCATCATGGCGCGGCGCTATTGCCGCAATGCTGGCCGTCCCTTTACCACCAGCTATCACACCCGCTTTCCCGAATATCTCAGCGCCCGCCTGCCGGTGCCGGAGAGCTGGGCCTATCGCTGGCTGCGTGATTTCCACAATTCGGGACAAGGCACGCTGGTCGCCACCCAGTCGCTGGCGGAGGACCTTGCGTCGCGAGGCTTCACCAAGCTCAGGCCGTGGACGCGGGGCGTCGACACCGATCACTTCCGCCCGGACAAGAAGAAGGACCTCGGCTTTCCCGGCCCGGTATTCCTGTGCGTCGGCCGCGTCGCCATCGAGAAGAACCTGAGCGCCTTCCTCGATCTCGACCTGCCCGGCAGCAAGGTGATCGTCGGCGAAGGACCGGAACTGGCTAGGCTCAGGGCGAAGTACCCGCAGGCGCACTTCCTCGGCCATCGCCCGAACGATGAGCTGGCCGAGATCTACGCCTCGGCTGATGTTTTCGTTTTCCCCAGCCGCACCGACACGTTCGGCAACGTCATCATCGAGGCGCTGGCCAGCGGCACGCCGGTGGCCGCCTATCCGGTCACCGGACCGATCGACATTGTCGGCGACGGCATCGGCGGCGCGGTGTCGACCGATCTGCGCGAGGCCTCGCTCGCCGCGCTCAATGTCGACCGCGCCGAGGCGCGCGAACGCGCCATGCGCTACAGCTGGAAAGCCTGCGCCGAAATGTTCATGGACACGGTCGAAGAGGCGCTGAGCACAAGGCGCAAGCTGGCCGCCTGACGCAATCTTCCTAAAACAACCTGCCGCCGTCCGGCACCTTGCGCTCGATGGCGCCAAGGACCACGGCGCCTTCCTCATCAGGGAAGCCGAGCGTGAGCACTTCCGACATGAACGGACCGATCTGGCGCGGCGGGAAATTCACCACCGCAAACACCTGCCGTCCCACCAGCGTTTCCGGCGCATAGTATTTCGTGATCTGTGCCGAGGATTTCTTCACGCCGATCTCAGGGCCGAAATCGATCTTCAGCTTGAAGGCGGGTTTGCGCGCCTCGGGGAAAGGCTCGGCCTCGACGATCGTGCCGGCACGGATGTCGACACGATCAAAATCGGCAAAGCTGATCTCGGGCTTGCGCGCGCTGCTCGAACTCATGGAAGCTCAAGCGTTGCCATAGGTCTCGAACAGGACGCCGGCCAGCGCATCCTTGGCCGAGGTTCCCGACCAGACAACGAACTGGAAGGCCTGGAAATAGCACTCGCAGGCTTCAAGCGCCGACGACAAAAGCACCTCGACCTGCTGGCTCGACGGTTCGACCCCGCCGGCGAGCAGCAGCGACTGGCGAAACATGATCGCGCCCTCCTGCTCCCAGAGATCGAAATGGCCAAACAGCATCTGCTCGTTGATCAGCGACAAAAGCCGCATCACTTCCAGCGCGCGGGCTTCCGGCACCTTGATGTCGAAAGCACAGGCCAGATGCAGCGCCTCGAAATCCTCCATCCATGAGAAGGAGACGTGATAGTCGGTCCAGCTGCCGGCAACCGAGATCGAGATTTCGTCATCGCCGGCCCGTTCGAAGGACCAGTCATTGTTATGGGCGACCTGCTCGATGACATCCACCGGATGGATTTCGCGGGAGAATTCGAGTTCGAGAAGTTCCATGGAATGCTTCCTGTGTTCAGGGGAGCGCCACACGCTCCGCGGGGCACACACGACGAACAATCTTGTCTTGAACTCGGACGGCCAGGACTTCACGACACAAAGACCCCGGACCGGACCCCACCGCCCGGCCGCATGACCCTGCTCCGAATCATGCAACAAATTCAGTCTATTGATCGGGAGTCGCGTGAACAGCCTAATTTTTCGCACTGCGTCATCAGCATGTGGAAAGGCGCTGTCACAAAGATTCATGCATCGCCGGTAAACGATTCACGGCAAAGCATTTTTTCGGATTGTGCTTTGTGGAAAAGTTCAAATTTTATTTTTTTGCTTTGGGCTTTGCCGCAGCCACAGGTGCGGCCTGTCCGGTCAATTCGGCAAGCCTGGCCTCGAGCGCATCGATGCGGGCGGCCAGCCTGGTGTTTTCTTCGCGGGCCTTGGCAGCCATGTCGCGGGCAGCCTCGAACTCCTCGCGCTGCACCACATCCATGGTGTTGAGGATGCGCTCGGCCTGCCCCTTGAAGGCAGTCTCCACCTCGCGGCGCACGCCTTGTGCGGCACCCGCGGCATCGGTCATCAGCTTGGCGAATTCATCGAGAATGCGGTTCGGTCCGGTCGACATGGCAAATCCTCGCTTGCTGGAATTGACGTAGTGGCACTGCCTGCGGAATGCAAGAACGTTGAAGCTGGTGCGGCTTCATGTCGGACGCGATTTGGCTCACGGTCCGGCCGACAGATTGCTATTATCGCAAATGGATTCTTGGAACGACGGTTGCCGTGACGGACAGTGCGGACTTGGAGAAGCGCTTTGCAGCACTCGATGCAGCACTCGCAAAGGGCATTTCGGATGCCAGTGCGGGCCGGGTCTAGCCTGGCGACGAGGTGCTGGACAGGCTTGAAGCCAAATACAGGGCAATGGCAGAGAGAACCAAGTGAAGTTACTGGTCTTCACAGACCAGCGGCCTAGTTTTCCTCACGACTTGCTCCAGGCAAGAGTCACTCTCATTCAGGATCAACCAATGGCAACGCCCCCGCGCCGACCGACCAATCCGATGGAAGCCGCTGAAGCGGCCTTCAAGCCGGTCAAGAAACCCGCGCCTCCCATTCGCGAACCCTCCGCCGCACCAAACGTTCGCGAGCTTGTCTCGATCAGGATCGATCGCGCCGTGCTCGACCATTTCCAGGAAGATGGCCCCGGCTGGCAAGACAGGATCAACGATGCGCTCAGGCAATTGGTCGCCGGCAAGCCGCAGGGTTGAGCCCATTATCTCTGACGATCAGGCTGTCGTCACCTTGCCTTGACCCCGCCAAAACCCTGCCGCATGGTCCGCGCCCTAACGCGAGCCCTCCCAGGAGATCCTGTTGAACGACTATTTCCCGCTGCCGATGGCGTCGCTGTCCTTCCCCAACATCGACCCGATCCTGGTTCAGATCGGCCCGCTGGCTGTGCACTGGTACGGCATCGGCTATATCGTCGGCATCCTGTTCGCCTGGTGGTACGCCAAGCGGCTCGTCACCAACACAAGGCTGTGGCCTGATGGCGTCTTGCCGATGAAGCCGATCGACCTCGACGATTTCATCGTCTGGGCCGCCGTCGGCGTCGTGCTCGGCGGACGCACCGGCTATGTGCTTTTCTACGATTTAAAGCGCTATATCGACCACCCGCTCGACATCTTCGCCGTCTGGCAGGGCGGCATGTCGTTCCATGGCGGCCTGCTTGGCGTCATCCTCGCCATGACGCTGTTTTCCCTCAAGCGCGGCATCCGCACCTGGACGCTGTTCGACGTGGTGGCAGCCGGCGTGCCGGTCGGGCTCGGCCTCGTCCGCATCGCGAACTTCGTCAATGCCGAACTCTGGGGTCGCGTGACCGACGTGTCGTGGGGCGTCGTCTTCTGCAACGAGCGTCTCCAGCAGACCGTGGCGGGTTGTGTCGCGGGCCTGGAGCCTCGCCATCCGAGCCAGCTCTACGAAGCGCTGCTCGAGGGCGCGGTGCTGTTCCTGGTCCTGCGCTTCCTCACCCATTCGCGGCTGAAGCTGAAGACGCCGCGCTTTGTCGGCGGCGCCTTCATTTGCGGCTACGGCCTGTCACGCATCTTCGTCGAGTTCTTCCGCGAGCCCGACCAGCAGCTCGGCTACCTCCTCGGCGGCTGGCTCACCATGGGCATGGTGCTGTCGCTGCCGATGGTGCTGGCCGGCATCTGGGCGATGGCCACAGCCAAACCGGCGCCGCAACCACAGCCGGCATGACACGGCTGAAGACCCGCATCGTCGACCTGATCGGCGCGCTCGGCCCCCTCCCGGTCAACGAGTACATGGCGCTCTGCCTGTTCGATCCCAGCGACGGCTACTACACCACGCGCGAGCCGTTCGGCGCCGCCGGCGACTTCGTCACCGCACCCGAGATCAGCCAAATGTTCGGCGAACTCGTCGCCGTCTGGCTCTATCAGGCCTGGCTGGCGATCGGCCGACCCCTGCCGGTCACCATCGCGGAGATCGGGCCTGGCCGCGGCACGCTGATGAAGGACATGCTTCGCACCCTGACGCGGCTCGATCCGGCTATCGCCGCCGGAGCATCCTTCGCTCTGGTCGAGACCAGTCCGCGGCTGACTGAAATCCAGAAGCAGACGCTTGCCGAAACTTCGGTTGAGCTCGGCTGGCACGAAACCATCGCCACACTACCGCAGGCGCCGTTGCTGATTGTCGGCAACGAATTGTTCGACGCTGTGCCGATCCGCCAGTTCATCCGCGCCGGCGCCGGCTGGCGCGAACGGGTGATCGGCCTCGATGTCTCAGACGAGTTGAGCTTCTTCGCCGGCGCCGGCTCGGTCGAGGCGACGCTGCTGCCGGAAGACGCCGCCGAGGCGCCACAAGGCTCTATTTTCGAAATAGCACCGGCCCGCGCGGCACTGATGGCGACCATTGCCGAACGCATAGCCGACCACGGCGGCGCCGGGCTGTTCCCCGATTACGGCCATCTCCAGCCCGGTTTCGGCGACACATTGCAGGCCGTGCGCAGGCACGCCCCCGAAGATGTGCTGGCCAATCCCGGCGAAGCCGATCTCACCGCCCATGTCGACTTCGCGGCACTGGCCGCCGTCGTGCGGGCGCATGGCCTCGATGTGGAATTGGCGACGCAGGGCGACTTTCTGCTTGGCATGGGATTGCTTGAGCGAGCTGGCCAGTTGGGCAGCCAGGCAAGCCAAGAGGCACGACAAACCATTGCCGATGCCGTCGAGCGCCTGGCCGGACCCGACGGCATGGGCACGCTGTTCAAAATCCTGAAAATCCTGCCGCATCAGCCAGTCTGACCCTCGGAGATCGTTACAAGCCGTCCCGCCATGTCGCTTGTGGTCGCATGCCTGCTTTTGGCCAATGCAAAGTCGACGCAGCAGCACTGTCGCAATCACTCGGCCGAACTTCGCCTTGACGAAAACGCCGGCGCGGACAACAAACCCATCCATGCTGAATCAGACCAAACCGGATCCTGTTCGCTCGCCGCTGCTGGAAGCGGCCAAGCCGCGAGGTATCCGCCATGGCTATTTCACCCGTATCGGCGGCGTCTCCGGCGGCATCTATCAGGGACTTAACATCGGCACCGGGTCGGATGACGATCAGATGCTGGTCGCCGAGAACCGCCGCCGCGTCGCTGCCTGGATGGGTGTGCCGGCCAGCCATCTCCTGACCGCGCATCAGGTCCACTCGCCCGATGTCGTTATTGCCAGGGAACCCTTTCCCGGCCCGCGGCCCAAGGCCGACGCCATCGTCACCGACCGGCCGGGCATCGCCATCGGCGCCTCGACGGCCGATTGCGGCCCGGTGCTGTTCGCCGATGCGCAAGCGCGCATCATTGGCGCTGCACACGCCGGCTGGAAGGGCGCTTTCACCGGTGTGCTTGAAAACACCATTGCCGCGATGGAAAGCCTCGGCGCCCGCCGTGAGCGCATCATTGCGGTTCTCGGTCCTTCGATCGGCCCCGACAATTACGAGGTCGGGCCGGAATTCGTCGCCCGTTTCGTCGAAGCCGATGCCGAAAACATCGGCTATTTCGCGCCTTCGGCCAATCCGGCGCATGCAATGTTCGATCTCAACCTCTATACGGTCGACCGGCTGAAGAAGGCTGGCGTGACCGCGCAGGGGCTTGGCCGCTGCACCTATGCCGAGGAGGATCTCTTCTTTTCCTACCGGCGCGCGACGCATCGCAAGGAACCGGACTACGGTCGGCAGGTTTCGGCAATTGTTTTGGAGAAGGGATAATGGCGCTGCATTTCGAACGGTCGGAATTTGACGCCCGGCGTGACCGGTTGATGATCGAGATGACGGAAAAGAAGCTCGATGCTGTACTGCTTTTCGCCCAGGAGAGCATGTACTGGCTAACCGGCTACGACACGTTCGGCTTCTGTTTCTTCCAGTGCCTGGTTGTGAAGGCTGACGGCTCGATGGTGCTGCTCACCCGCTCGGCCGATTTGCGCCAGGCGCGCCACACATCGATCATCGACAACATCGTGCTGTGGACCGACCGCGACGGCGCCAACCCGGCGGTCGACCTGCGCAACCTGCTCAACGACCTCAATCTCCTCGGCGCCCGCATCGGCGTCGAATACGACACCCATGGCCTGACCGCCTTCAATGGCCGCCGCGTCGACGAGCAGCTGCAGACCTTCGGCCAGATCGCCGACGCCTCCGGTATTGTCGGCCGTCTGCGCCTGTTCAAGAGCCCGGCTGAAATCGCCAAGGCCGAAAAGGCCGCCAACCTTTCCGACGACGCGCTCGACGCGGCCCTGCCGCTGATCAAGCAGGGCGGCGACGAAGCGCTGATCCTTGCCGCCATGCAGGGCGCGGTGTTTGCCGGCGGCGGCGACTATCCGGCCAATGAATTCATCATCGGCTCGGGCATCGACGCGCTGCTCTGCCGCTACAAGGCCGGGCGCCGCAAGCTGACCAAGAACGATCAGCTGACGCTCGAATGGGCCGGCGTGTTCCATCACTATCACGCGCCGATGATGCGCACCGTGCTGACCGGCAAGGCGTCGAAGCGCCATCAGGAGCTGTTCGACGCCGCCCGCGCGGCTCTTCTGGCGGTCGAGAAGGCGATGACGCCCGGCAACACCTTCGGCGACGTCTTCGACGCGCATGCCCGCACGCTGGAGGCGCACAGCCTGACCAAGCATCGGTTGAACGCCTGCGGCTATTCCGTCGGCGCCCGCTTCACCCCGTCCTGGATGGATATGCCGATGTTCTACCAGGGCAATCCCGAGCCGATCGCGCCCAACATGACATTGTTCGCGCACATGATCATCATGGACTCCGAAACCGAGACGGCGATGACGCTTGGCCGCACCTACCTGACCACCGAATCCCAGCCGAAGCCGCTTTCACGCCATGATCTCGACTTGATCGTACAGTGAATCCATAATGGTTGGTCCACGCGGGGGCGTTCGCGACTAAGGAGTTTTCGGGCAGATGAGACGATCGCATGTGACGACCGTGTCATTGCTCGCAGCGCTCGTGCTGGCCGCTTGCACCAATGCCAAGGACGTCCTTGAGCCGTCCGCCATCACGCCGCCGGCAGCCTCGGCCCAACCGGCTCAGCCCTTGGCTGCCCCGGGCATCGCGCCCGCCGCCACACCAGCGCCGGTCGTCGGCGCCACGACACCCGCCAACCCCGCGCAGAGCGCCGCCGCTTTGTCGAAGACCCGGCTGCAGATCGCGCCGATCGTCGGCGCCTCCGTGGAAGCGGCAACGCCGCTGACGGCCGAACTGCAGACACGCGCCAAGCAGCGCGGCATCACCCTTGCCGGCAGCGCCGACCAGGCCGCCACCCATGTGCTGAAGGGCTACTTCTCGACGATGACGGAAGGCAAGGACACCACCGTTATCTATGTCTGGGACGTCTATGACCCCGCCGGCAACCGGCTACACCGCATCAATGGCCAGCAGAAGGCGCCCTCGGTCAATGCCGCCGAAGGCTGGCCCGCGGTTGCACCCGCTACCATGCAGGCGATCGCCGACCAGACGATCGACCAGTTCGCGGCCTGGCTCGGCGGCAGCGCCGGCTGATCCGCCTGTTACCGGCTTCCGTTCACTGTTGACGTTTTTGAGATTAGCCGGCGGATTCCCGTCAACGAGGCTTGCAATACCGGCACGGCTCGCTACAAGCCCGATTAAGAGGACCTCCCCATCCTTCGCCAGGAACGGTGCATGAAGCTTTTCGCGGGCAATTCCAACCGGGTGCTGGCCGAAGCGGTCGCCCGCTATCTCAATGTCCCGCTGGGCAAGGCCAGCGTCAGACGCTTCGCCGATCAGGAAATCTTCGTCGAAATCCAGGAAAACGTGCGCGGCGAGGATGTCTTCATCCTGCAGTCGACCTCGTTCCCGACCAACGATCATCTGATGGAACTGCTCATCATGATCGATGCCTTCATGCGCTCCTCGGCCAAGCGCATCACCGCGGTCATCCCCTATTTCGGTTACGCCAGGCAGGATCGCCGGGCCTCGGGCCGCACACCGATCTCGGCCAAGCTGGTCGCCAACATGATCACCCGCGCTGGCGTCGACCGCGTTTTGACGCTCGACCTCCATGCCGGCCAGATCCAGGGTTTTTTCGACATTCCGACCGACAATCTGTTCTCGGTGCCGGTGATGGCCCGTGACGTGAAGGCAAAATACAAACAGCTTGCCAATGTCGTCGTCGTCTCGCCCGATATTGGCGGCGTGGTGCGCGCCCGCGCGCTCGCCAAACGCTTCGACGCACAGCTGGCCATCGTCGACAAGCGCCGCGAACGTCCCGGTGAATCCGAAGTGATGAACATCATCGGCGCGGTCGCCGGCAAGGATTGCCTGCTGATCGACGACATCGTCGATTCCGGCGGCACGCTGTGCAACGCCGCCGATGCGCTACTCGCCAACGGCGCTACCAGCGTCACCGCCTATATCACCCACGGCGTGCTGTCGGGCGGTGCGGTCGCCCGCATCAGCGGCTCGAAGCTGCAGGAACTGGTGATCACCGATTCCATCCAGCCGACGCAAGGCGTGCTCGACGCCCCGAACATCCGCGTCATCTCCATCGCCGACCTGATGGGCGAGGCGATTTCGCGCACGGCGACCGAAGAGTCCGTGTCGAGCCTGTTCGATTAATCCATGTTGCCCAAAAGCGTGCCCCCGGGCCTGGCTCGGGGGTAATCTCGTTTTTGGAATCTGCCCCAAACCGTCGTGAAAGGAGCCAGCTGATGCGCAATCGAATCAAGGCTGCAGGCATCGCAGGAATGCTTCTCGCAATCGGCATCGCCAGCGCGGCCTATGCGCCGACAATCGCTCCGGTTTCGACCGCGCAGGCGCAAACGGAATTTCTTCCCACCGAAAAGGATTTCATCGGCAAATGGAGCATCGCAGGGTCCGCAATCCGGCCACCGCGTGATCTGAAAGAGCCGGCGAAGCCCCACCAGGAAGCGGCTGTTTCAGCAGACTGTGACCGCCTTTTATGGCGCCTTCGACTATCTGGAGATCACGGCGGACGGCCGCTACAATTTTCACCAACCGGGTGACCCGGCATCGGGGCCTTGCGTCTGGTGCGGGACATGGTCGTTCAAGAACGATTCCGTGTGGCTCGAACTGGACACGGCACCCAGGCTCGACATCTACACCGAGGGCGGCGACATGCAGATGACCTACACGGCCGAGCCTGAAGAGACGTCACGATACAAATGGCTTGTTTTCAGCTGGACCAAGGCTGATTGAACTGAGGGGTGAGGCGTTCTCGCGCACGCCAACCGAAGCATCGGTGTCAAGCCCGATCTCCTGAGGCGGGCAGTCAGTCCATGGTTGCATTGTGCGAGGAGTTCACCATGGCCATACTGCCCCTCCAATCAACGGAGGAGTAGCAGATGCGGCGTAGGACTTTGCTCGGGCTCGCGGTTTCCATTGCAGCCACCCTTTCAGTACCGGCGGCCTGGGCCGCCGATTTTCCGGACCGGACCATCACCATGGTTGTCCCCTTTTCCGCCGGTGGCTCGACGGATCTGGTCGCGCGCCTAGTCGCCAACAAGATGTCCGAAAAGCTGGGCCAGCAGATTGTCGTCGAAAATGTCGGCGGCGCCGGGGGCAGCATCGGCGCTGCCCAGGTCGCCCGAGCCGAACCGGACGGCTACACGATCCTGATGGGCACGGTCGCAACCCACGCGCTCAACCCGCTGATCCTGAAGACAAAGCCCTACGATGCGGAGAAGGATTTTGCGCCGATATCGTTGCTCGTGCTGGTGCCAAACGTCCTGGTCGTGAACCCTGAATTCCCTGCCAAGGACGTCAAGGAACTGATCGAGATGCTGAAGAAGGACCCGGACAAATATGCCTACGCCTCATCAGGCAATGGCACCCCGCTCCATCTCTCCGGCGAGCTTTTCAAGACGATGGCCGGCGTCAGCATGCAGCACATTCCCTACAAGGGCGCCGGACCGGCCTTGAACGACGTTATCGGCAATCAGGTGCCGATGATGTTCGACAACCTCCCCTCTTCATCGGGCCATATCAAGAGCGGGACGCTGAGAGCGCTTGGCGTCACCACCAAGGAGCGCGTTCCCTCCTTCCCCGACATACCGGCCATTGCCGAAACCATTCCCGGCTATGAAACCTACAGCTGGAACGCTCTGTTCGCGCCCGCAGGCACGCCGCCGGAGGCCGTCGCCGTTCTTCAGAAGGCGGCAGTTGAAGCCCTGAAAGACCCTGATGTGATCGCCCGCATGGCCCAGTTCAGCGCCTCGATCGTGGCCTCCACCCCGGAAGAGCTTGGAGTGCATGTGAAGGCCGAACTCGCCAAATGGGAACCGATCGTCAAGGCCAGCGGCGTTCAGCTGGACTAGGGCCTACGGCAAAGTACTGCGGGCTTTTCCTGGCGCTACGGCGCCGGGGCCTCAAGTCGAGGCTGAGCCCGCCGCATGCCTTCGTCGCGGGCGCCGCGCATATAGCCGCGCGGCGAGGCGCCAAGCATGCGCTTGAACATGGTTATGAATGCCGGCACGCTGTCATAACCGAGGTCGAGCGCCACCCTGGTGATCGGCTCGCCATCGGCGAGCCTGGGCAGGGCCGCAAACAGGCAGGCCTGCTGGCGCCAAGTCGACAAGGACAGTCCGGTCTGGCGCTGGAAGGCGCGGGTGAACGAACGGCGGCTCATGCCTGCGGCATCCGCCCACTCGTCGATCGTGGCGTGCGGCGAAGGTGCCGCGACAAAGCGTCGGCAGAGCGCCGCCAGCTTCGGGTCGGACGGGAACGGCAGCCCGAGCGGCCGTTCCGGCAAGGTCGGGATCTCGTGCAGCAAGAGGTTCATGATCAGCCCGCCGCGGCCTTCCAGTTCGCTGCCTTGCGGCAGCTTTTCCGATTCGACGATCAGGCTGTGCATCAGCTCGGTGATGCCGACGACGCGCAAACCTTCCGGCAGGCCGGGGATAGCGCCCGGCATGACATAGACCGAGCGCATCGAGACGTCGCCCAGCATTTCGACAGAATGCTCGGTGCCGGCCGGTATCCACATTGCGTGGTCGGGCGGCACCATCCAGCGCCCGTACCTGGTCGTCACCAGCACGACACCGACCAGCGCATGCAGCAGCTGGCTGCGGCTGTGGCGGTGTTGCGGCACGAGGTAACCGTCGGGATATTCGGTCGGCAAAGCCACCGCCGGCCCGGAAACCTCCTCCAGCCACTGCCAGCGGCTTTCGTGCAATCGGCCGAGATCGGCATTGCCGGCGCGGAAGATGTCCCTGCCATGTGGCATCGGCTATGGCCCACTTGCGAAACTATTGGACCAAACCACGAAAGAAGTCGCCTGGCAAGCGGCTTATAAGGCAGCCATCCCCAAGGCGCTCCGCAGGGGCGTCGCCCAAGCGCTTCAGACGAGCGTCCTTAAGGCGGTCCGCGGGAGCGGCCGCCAAGCCTGCCCGCGGGCAAACACCCGCCAAAAAGACCTCGGAGCCTGCCTTGACCGATACGACAGCCACCAGCATTGCACCGCAGCCAAGCGCCAGCCTCCCTTCAGCCCAGGCGACCGCCTTCACCGTCATTCTGGCGGTGAGCTTTTGCCACGGCATCAACGACATCATGCAATCGCTGCTGCCGGCGATCTATCCGCTGCTGAAAGAGAACTACGGTCTCGATTTCTGGCAGATCGGTCTTTTGACCTTCACGTTCCAGGTCACGGCGTCGCTGCTGCAGCCGGTCATCGGCATGATCACCGACAAGCGGCCAATGCCCTATTCGCTGCCCTACGGAATGGCGTCCTCGCTGATTGGCCTGATCATGCTCGCCTATGCCGGCCACTATGCGCTGCTTCTGGTCGGCGCCTCGCTGATCGGCATCGGCTCGGCGATCTTCCATCCGGAATCCTCGCGCATTGCCCGCTTTGCCTCCGGCGGCCGCTTTGGCCTGGCGCAATCTTTGTTCCAGGTCGGCGGCAATTTCGGCCAGTCGATGGGGCCGCTGCTCGCTGCCTTCATCGTCGTGCCCTTCGGCCAGACCAGCATTTCATGGTTCGCCGTCGGGTCTCTGATCGGCATCATCGTTTTGTCGCGGGTCGGCGGCTGGTACAGCCGGATGCGCGCCGCGCAGGGCAATCGCAAGGCGGCAAGCTTCGTCTCCCCCTTCCCGCGCAAGAAGGTGATGGGAGCGCTGGCGGTGCTGACGCTGCTGGTGCTGACCAAGAACGCCTACATCGCCTCGCTCTCCAGCTACTACACCTTTTATTCCATCCATAAGTTCGGCGTGTCGGTGCAGATGAGCCAGGTCATGCTGTTCCTGTTCCTCGGCGCCTCGGCGCTGGGCATCCTGCTCGGCGGACCGTTCGGCGACCGCTACGGCCAGAAGGCGATGATCTGGTTCTCGATCGTCGGCGTGCTGCCGTTCACGCTGGCGCTGCCCTACGCCAATTTCGAATGGACGATGGTGCTGACGGTGCTGATCGGCCTGATCCTGTCCTCGGCCTTCTCCAACATCGTCGTGTTTGCGCAGGAGTTGGTGCCGGGACGTGTCGGCACCATCGCCGGGATCTTCTTCGGCTTCGCCTTCGGCATGGGCGGCATTGCAGCCGCCGTGCTCGGCGTCGTCGCCGACATGAAGGGCATCGATTTCGTCTTCCAGATCTGCTCGTATCTGCCGCTGCTCGGCCTGCTGACGGTGTTCCTGCCCAACATGATGGAAGCCAGGAAGGCGCAAGCGGCGGCCAGATAAAACCGGTCGATTTTGCGGATTTGACGCAGGGCGCGGCATTGCTGCGCCCTCTGTGATTCTTTCACCATGCGCTGGTTGAAAAGCCTGCTAGAGATAGTCATCAACGAAGGCTTGGGGCCTTCGACGTCTCTGGGGATGACATGCGCAAGATCGTATTGGCCGTATTGGGTGTGCTTCTTGTTACCCTGCCGGCGACGGCACGCATCGTTCCCTTTCCACCGGGTTTCAAGACGCAGTCCGTCGAAACCAACGGCACCAAACTCTATGTGCGCGTTGGCGGCAAGGGTCCCGCCGTCGTGCTGCTGCACGGCTTTGCCGATACCGGAGACATGTGGGGCGCCGCGGCCATCGCCCTCGCAAAGGACCACACCGTCATCGTGCCGGACCTGCGCGGCATGGGTCTGTCGGCCCACCCGGAAGCGGGCTACGCCAAGAAGAACCAGGCCGTCGACATCGCCGGCGTGTTGGATGCCCTGAAGATCGACAAGGCAGATCTCGTCACCCACGACATCGGCAACATGGTCGGCTATGCGCTCGCCGCTCAGTATCCCAAGCGCATCACCAAATGGGTTATCATCGACGCGCCGCTGCCCGGCATAGGCGACTGGGAAAAGATCAAGCAAAGCCCGCTGCTTTGGCACTTCAACTTCCGCGGCCCTGATATGGAGCGGCTGGTCGCGGGGCGCGAGCGCATCTATCTCGACCGCTTCTACAACGAGCTGTCGGCTGACCCCAAGAAGATCGACGAGGCGACGCGCAGGCACTACGCCAAACTCTATGCCCGCCCGCATGCGATGCATGACGCTTTCGAGCAGTTCAAGGCGTTTGACCAGGACGCGATCGACAACCAGGCGATGCTTGCCGCCGGCGGCAAACTGACCATGCCGCTACTGGCTGTCGGCGGTGAAAAATCCGCTGGCACTACGCAGGCCGATCTCCTGCGGCTTGTTGCGACCGATGTAACGAGCGGCATCGTGCCCGACTCCGGTCACTGGATCATGGAGGAAAATCCCGACGCGACCGTCAAGCTGATCACTGGTTTTCTCGATAAATAAGGCACCGCCTCGCTGACATTTCGATGAAAGCAAAGGCACCCGCCCGGCGGCGGGTGCCTTGCTTATCCGACTGGACGATGTCTATTCAACTGAACGGTTCTACGCCTTGAAGAAGGCCAGGAGGTCGGCATTGATGACATCGGCATGGGTCGTCGCCATGCCGTGCGGGAAGCCCTTGTAGACCTTGAGCTCGCCCTTTTTGAGCAGCTTGACAGCCAGCAGCGCGGAGTCGGCGATCGGAACGATCTGGTCGTCGTCGCCATGCATCACCAGCACCGGCACGTCGATGGCCTTCAGATCGTCGGTGAAGTCGGTTTCCGAGAACGCCTTGATGCAATCATAATGCGCCTTGGTGCCGCCCATCATGCCCTGGCGCCACCAATTCTCGACGACAGCCTGCGACACCTGGGCGCCGGGGCGGTTGAAGCCGTAGAACGGGCCGGCCGCAACATCGTGGAAAAACTGGGCGCGGTTGCCTGCCTGGGCGGAGCGGAAACCATCGAACACCTCGATCGGCAGGCCACCCGGATTGGCCGCCGTCTTCAGCATGATCGGCGGCACCGCGCCGAGCAGTGCGGCCTTGGCGACACGGCCACCGGAACCGTACTTCGCGACATAGCGGGCCACTTCGCCGCCACCGGTGGAATGGCCGACATGGATCGCGTCCTTGAGGTCGAGATGCGCCGCAAGCTCCGCGACATCAGCGGCGTAGGTGTCCATCTCGTTGCCGGTATCGGTCTGGGTGGAGCGGCCATGGCCGCGCCGGTCATGGGCAATGACGCGGTAGCCCTTGGACAGGAAGAACAGCATCTGGGCGTCCCAGTCGTCGCTGCTCAGCGGCCAGCCGTGATGGAAGACGATGGGTTGTCCCGTTCCCCAATCCTTGTAGAAAATTTCGGTGCCGTCCTTGGTGGTGATCGTGCTGCTGCCGGGCTTGGTCATCTCGCTCTCCATTGAATGCTTCCGCGATAATCAATATCGCGATAACCATACGACTAGCGCAGGTCCAAATCCTTGTCTACAGAAAATATGTATCGCGATATCATTTTTCGTGGTACATATTGATGTGCTCAGTCGGCAAAGGAATGCCTCGTGCCTCTCCCGTTGGACAACCAGCTCTGCTTCACGCTTTACGCCACCAGCATGGCAATCAATCGCACCTACAAGCCCATGCTGGACGAGATGGGCATCACCTATCCGCAATATCTCGTGCTGAACGCACTTGCCGAAGCCGGCGGGATGTCGGTCGGCTCGATTGCGCACAGGCTCGCTTTGGAATCGAGCACCATCACGCCGCTGGTGAAGCGCATGGAACAGGCCGGTCTCGTCACCCGCCAGCGCAGCCAGACGGACGAGCGCCAGGTGCAGGTCGACCTGACGCCTGCCGGCCGCGCGCTGCTCGTCCAGTGCAACTGCCTCAACGAAACCCTGATCGAACGCTCGGGCATGACGATGGCTGATCTCGATGCCTTGAATCGGCGGATCCAGGCGCTGCGCGAAGCGTTGAGCAGCAAGCCGGACTAGCTGCCCTACAAACACGCCAGGCTTAATCCTTGCCGGCCAGCCAGCGCACGACGTTGCCCATCAGCTTGCCGTAGAGCGGCCATCCCAAAAAGTCCTGCGACAGCCAGTGTGGGCCGATGTCGGTCGCCCACGCGACGGTGCGGCCACGGCCATGCTCACGAACCGCAAGCAGCGGCCAGTCCGTGCCGCGATACTGGCAGGTCGCCAGAAGCTAGGACGAGCCGTCGCGCCTGAAATCGAGTTTGTTCATGCCGAGGATCGGCGGCAACGGACCCGCGACACCGGCAAGGATCGGATGCGACGCCTGAAGGATCGACGGCTGCAGGCCTTGCGGCACTTCCAGCCCGTCCGAGAATGGCAGGCAGCGCACGGGCAGCACGTCCTCGACCGGGGTGTCGTGGAAACGCGCCGTGCCGAACAGGCCTTGGAACCCCATATAGCCGCCGGCCAGCATCAGCCCGCCGCCGCCTTCGACATAGGCCTTGAGGACGTCGAGGCGGTTGACGCCGATGCGCCCGGCGCGGGCCTCCGGCGTGACCAGCAAGGTCAGCGCGCCGACATCGGAGATCACCACCGCCTGGTATTCGGCCAGCGCGTCGAGGTCATACGGAAATTCGGCCGCACAGCGATCGCCACCGATCTGCGTCACCGCTATGCGCTCTGCGGCAAGGGCGGCATTGAAGGCCGTCGCGCCATTCACCCATGTCGCACTTGTCAGAACGTCGCCGCCGGCAGCGACCGACGTCGTCGCCGCGAAGGTCTCGCCTGCCAGCAAGAGTTTCATCGTCGCCCTCACGCTTTTCGACTGACAATTGAACGAGCGGGCGCCGGCTTGAACCGGCGCCCGCCGGGCCTTGGGAGGCTTAGAACTTAAACTCGGCCAGGTTTTCCGGCGTCACGATCTTGGCCGGGCCAAGGATCAGTTCGCCGCTGGCGCCGATCGTGTACTCGCCGAGCCTGCCTGCCGTGAACTTCTCACCTTCCTTGCCGGTGATCTTGCACTGCGCCAGCGCCTGGGCCGCCTGATAGGTCAGGTAGCCGAGATCGGTGACATTCCACCAGATATCCTGGGCAGCGCCATCCTTGATGTATTTCGAAATCAAAGTGGCCGGCGCAAGGCCGGTCAGCTTGACCTTGCCGATCATACCGGCTTCCTCGAGTGCGCGCGCGGCCGCCGGAAGGCCTATGCCTGCCGGCACGATGATCACCTTGAGATCCGGAAACGCCTGCACCAGCGCCAAGGCCTGCTGCTGGTTGACCTGCTCGCTCTCCTCGCCATAGGCGACCTGCACCAGTTTCATCTTGGCGTATTTCGGCTCTGCCGCCATCTTCGCCTTCATGAAGTCGATCCAGGCGTTCTGGTTGGTCGCCGTCGGCGTCGACGACAGGATGGCGAACTCGCCTTCGCCGCCGCTGAGGTTGAATGCGCTTTCCAGCATCATTTCGGCCAGACTGTCGCCCTTCACCTGGTTCACGAACACCGCGCGCACATCGGCCGCGACGTCGGAATCGTACGAGATCACCCGGACGCCTTGCTGAACGGCGCGCTTCAGCGCAGGCGCAACGGCATTGGCGTCGTTGCCGGCGATAGCGATGACGCCGACCTTCTGCGACACAAGGCTGTTGATGAATTCGATCTGTGCCTCGGCCGTCGCCTGCGACGGGGCGACCTGGGTGGCGGTGCCGCCAATTTCCTTCGCCGCCTCTTCGGCGCCGCCGAAAGCCACCTTGAAGTAGGGATCGGTGTCGAGCTTGGGCAGGAAGCCGACGGTCACCGGTTCCTTGGCGCATTCCTGGCTGTAGGCCAGCGAGGCCGGCGCAAGCAGAACCGCGGATGCGAGCAGGGCTATTCTAAACGCTTTCATTGTGTCTCCTCCGTCAGAATTCGGGCTTGAAGAAAGGGGCCCGAGATCACCCCTTGGTTTCGCGCAGGACGCGCGATCTTGACAGCCGCTCCTCCAGGGAGCGCCAGTAATTGCCGACCAGCAGCGAGCCGATCAGAAGCAGGCCGATGATCATGCCTTGAGCGTCGCCGCCGATCTGGTTGAGCGCCAGCACATTTCGGATGATGGCGATCAACAGCAGCGCCAGCATGACCCCCGTGAGCCGCCCCTTACCACCGAAGACGCTGACGCCGCCGAGCAGCACGATGGTGATGACATCGAGCTCCATGCCGAGCGCATTGTTGGCGCGGGCGTTGGAGAGGCGCGCGGTGTAGACGATGCCGGCGATGGCTGCGACCATGCCCGAAACGACGAACAGCTTCAGCACCATTTTGCGCGTATCGATGCCGGAATAACGCGCCACTTCGGGGCTGCCGCCGAGCGCATAGATGCGCTTGCCGGTCGGCGTCTTCTACAGCACCACCGCGAAGATCGGCGCCAGCAGCAGGAACGGCACGATGGTCCACGGGATTTGTGTGCCCGGCAGATTGCTGATGCCGAAATCGACGACCGCCGGCGGCAATATGTTGACCGAACCGGTGCCGAGCAGGATGTAGCCAATGCCCCGATAGAGCGCCATGGTGCCGAGCGTCACCACCAGCGACTGCAGCCCCAGCCCTGAAACCAGATAGCCATTGAAGGCGCCGAGCAGGCCGCCGAAGACCAGCGTCAGCGGAATGGCCGCCAGCGTCGGCACGCCGCCCTGGACGAGCAGGCCAAACACCACGGATGTCAGCGCCAGCACCGAGGCGATCGACAGGTCGATCTCGCGGGTGATGATGAGCAGCGTCATCGGCAGGATCAGCAACGCCTTTTCCGAGGCGCTCGCCGCCAGCTGAGAAAGGTTAAAGCCGGAAACGAAATTCGGCACGAAGACCGCCGCATAGACGAAGACAGCGAGGCAGGCGGTCGCCAGCAGCAGATCCCAGAAGTCGATCGAGCGGATAAACTTTTTCATCTCGCCCTCGCCTGTCTTGCCTGTTCGGCACGCCGCGCGATGAAGGTGTCGATGCCGATGGCAACCAGGATCACCAGGCCATAGACGCCCTGCAGCCAGAGCGGGTCGACACGCACCAGCGTCAGCCCGTTCTTGATGACCAAGAGCGTGAGCGCGCCAAGGATGATGCCGAGCAGCGTGCCCGAGCCGCCGCGGATGGCGACGCCGCCGACCACCGCAGAGGCGATCACCGTGAGTTCGAAGCCGAGCGCGACGCGGGCATCGATGGTGGCGTAGCGCGAAGCCCACAGGGCGCCGCACAGGCCGCCTAGCAGGCCGGCCATGCCGAAGGCCAGCAGGATGCGCCGGTCGACCGGAATGCCGATCAGCCTTGCGCCGTCCGGGTTGGAACCGGTGGCAAACAGCTCGCGCCCGGTTGCGGTGCGATAGAGCAGCACATAGCCGGCGCACAGGATGACAATAGCGATGATGACGATCAGCGGCACGCCTGCGATCTTCAGCCCGGTCATGTCGAGCCAGGCTTGCGTGACTTCGTCGGCGCTGACCTGGTCGCCCGCCGCCCAGATCGAGTTGAAACCGCGGAAGATCGACATCGAAGCCAGCGTAACGACGATGGCCGGGATCTTTCCCCTGGTAACGACAAGGCCGTTGAGCAGTCCGGCAAAGCCGCCGACGGCGCAGGCGGTGATCAGGCCGATGCCGATGTCCAATCCGGGATAGGCCTGAACCATGCTGGCCGCCATATAGGCGGAGAGGCCGATCACAGCTGCGATCGACAGGTCGATGTTGCGGGTGATCAGCACCAGCATCTGCGCCAGTGCGGCGACAATCAGCAAGGCCGCGTCCATCGACACAGCGGTGAGGTTCGCCGCGCTCACCATGCGCGGGTTGATGATGGTGACCGGAATGGCGACGGCGAGCATTGCCGCAAGCAGGCCGAATTCCCGCCGCTTCAGAAAATCGAACGGTCCTTTTGCCTTTTCCTCCTCGGCGGCGCGTTCTATCTGCGCTGCCTGGCCGGCACGTTCATCGGTCCTGGTCGCCGCTTCCAGTACTTTTTCCTGCGTGGCTTGCCCGCGCGAAAACTCGGCAGTCTGGCGGCCTTCGCGCAGCACGATAATGCGGTCGCACACGCCGATCAGTTCGGGCATCTCTGACGAGATCAGCAGGATCGCCATGCCTTGCGCGGCAAGGTCAGCAATCATTGCATGCACTTCCGCCTTGGTACCGACATCGATGCCTTGCGTCGGCTCGTCGAGGATGAGCACGCGCGGCTCGGTGCGCAGCCATTTGGCCAGCACCACCTTCTGCTGGTTGCCGCCGGATAACTCTTTCACCGGCTGCCCATAACCGGAAAAGCGCAGCTTCATGCGCTTCAGCCAGTCCGCCACCAGACCGATGGCGCGGTCGGTGCCGTAGAGACCGCGTTGTGCGGCCTTGTCGAGAACAGGTAGCACCGCATTGTCGAGGATGGAGAAATCCATCACCAGGCTCTGGCCCATGCGATCTTCCGACACATAGGCGATGCGCGCATCCATGGCGTCGCGCGCCGAGGCGAACTGCACGGGCTTGCCGTCGATCAGGATTTCGCCGGCGTCGGGCCGGTCGATACCGAACAGCACGCGCGCAATCTCGGTGCGTCCGCTGCCGACCAGGCCGCCAAGCCCCAGCACCTCGCCGGCGTGAAGCTTGAGGTCGATACCGGCAAACCCGCCGGCGCGCGAAAGTCCCTTCGCCTCCAGCACCAGCGCGCCTGAGGCATGGCGCCGTTCGGGATAGAGGTCGGTGACTTCACGCCCGACCATCATGCTGATGGCGGCAGCGCGGCCAAGCTCGGCCTTCGGCTTGACGCCGATCAGGCGCCCGTCACGCAGCACGGCGATGCGGTCGGCGATGCGGAAGATTTCATCCATGCGGTGGCCGACGAACATCATCGCCACGCCATGCAGCCTGAGATCGGCAACGACGGAAAACAGCCGCTCGACCTCGCGCTGTGACAGCGCCGCCGTGGGCTCGTCCATGATCAGCACGCGGGCATCCAGCGACAGCGCGCGGGCGATCTCGACCAGTTGTTGTTCAGAGGTACGCAGTGTTCCCAGCCGCGTTGCCGCCGGCACGTCGAGCCCGACGGTAGCCAGCACCTTGCGGGCGCCGGCCAGCATGGCGGCATTGTCGATGCCGCCAAAGCGGTCGCGCGGCATGTGGCCGAGATAGATGTTCTCCGCCACCGACAGATCGGGAAACAAGCCAGGATGCTGGTGCATGACCGCAATGCCGGCCGCCTGCGCGTCATGCGGCGAATGGAAAGCTGCTGGCTTGCCGTCGACCTCGACGTGACCGCTGGTGGGGGAATGCACGCCGGCCAGAAGCTTCACGCAGGTGCTCTTGCCGGCGCCGTTTTCGCCAAGCAGCGCCAGCACCTCGCCGGAGCGCAATTCGAAGGAGGCGTCCTTGAGCGCAATCGTGCCGCCGAAAGCCTTCGTCGCCTGAACCAGGGCAATGGGAACAGCCCGCACCACCGCAGCGTCGGCTTCGCTTTGTGTGCCCGAGTGCAGCACGTCTCCTCCCTGCCTAGTTATTTTTTCAATTTGCTATATTAAATAGCGCAAAGGCGCAACGGCAAAATTGACTTCCATGGTTCCGACGCGCACTGTCGCCGCCAGCATAGGCACCGCAGGGTGCGCTCGGCCGCAGGTGGTTTGCGGGCTTCGCGCCGGGAACGGGACATTTGGGGAGTGTTCGGGTTTTGTCAGGGAAAGGCAGCAATTCTGTCAAAGTTCGGCACTATAATGAGCGTTTCGTGCTCGACGCCATCCGTCGCCTCAAGGAAGCCTCCAAGTCCGATCTGGCGCGCGCGGCAAGCCTGACGCCGGCGGCCGTCGCTGCCATCGTCGACGGCTTGGAATCTTCCGGATTCGTAAAGCAAGTGGGAAAAAGGTTCGGGCAGCGCGGTTCGCCCTCCACGCTGTACCGGCTGACGCCGGAGCGCATCTACAGCGTCGGCATCAAGATCGGCCGGCGTGCGCTGGAAGCCGTTCTGGTCGACTTCGCCGGTGAAATCCGCGCAAGAGAGTCGCACGAATACCGCTTCCCCGATCCTGATCTGGTGCTGAAGGCCGGCAACATGGCGCTGGCCACGTTCGAGAAACTCGTCGACGGACTTGGCGATGCAAGCATCGTCGGCGTCGGCATTGCCTCCCCCTATTTCCTCGGCGGCTGGAGCGAGGAACTCGGCTTTCCCGACGATCTCGGCAGCCGCTGGGAAGCGATCGACCTGACGACATGCTTTGCCACGCCGGCAAAGACGCCGGTGTTCGTGGAAAACGACGCCACGTCGGCGGCGCTGGCCGAACTTGTCCAGGGCGCCGGCGCCCGCTTCCGCGATTTCATGCACATCTCGATCGACACCTTCGTCGGCGGCGGCCTGGTGCAAGGCGGCAGGGTCCATACCGGCCCGCATGGCAACACCGCAGCACTCGGGCCCTTGCCGGTCTCGCCCTCGAGCCTCGATTCGGTCGCGGCCAAACCGGCGCGCTACCAGAGCCTGCTGCATCGCGCCTCGATCTATGTGCTGGTCAATCACCTGAGGTCGCGCGGCGTGGTGATCAACCGCGTGCGAGAGCTCGATCCGTTGCCGCCCGAGGCGCGCGCGCCCTTGTTCGAATGGATCGACGATTGCGCGAGCGCGCTGGTCGAGGCGATCATCGCCATCACCTCCATCATCGATATCGAGGCCATCGTTCTCGACTCGATCCTGCCCAGGCCGATCCATCTCGAACTGCTGGCAAGGGTGCAGGCCCAGTTCAACCAGGCCAGCGCCATCGGCATCGTGGCGCCGGAGATCGTGCCGGGGCAATTCGGCCCCGAAGCGTCCTCGATCGGCGCCGCCATGCTGCCGTTCTCGGCGCTGCTGGCGCCCGACAGCGGCGTGCTCATGATCGGCAAGGACCGGACGAAACTGCTGAGCGCTCTGTCCACGCTCGGTGGCGCCAAGGGAAACGGATCAAATCCGCCCACCGACCTGCCGGCCTGAGCGCAATGCGGCGCGCCCAACGCAGGCATCGGCCGCCCTTGCCCGCCATGGCTTGCACGCCTGCCCGCCTTCCGCTATAGAGCCGCCACCCGCGTAGACACCCTTGGAGGCAACGCGGCGGAAGGCTGCCTTCCCTTGTGATCCCGAACAAAGCTCCGCGTATGCGGTTTCTGGCATTCGGACATCCAGGCCTGGCGGCTTTCGACGTTTACGGTCCA
This sequence comes from Mesorhizobium sp. M0615, assembly GCF_040320805.1. NCBI lineage: Bacteria > Pseudomonadati > Pseudomonadota > Alphaproteobacteria > Hyphomicrobiales > Phyllobacteriaceae > Mesorhizobium > Mesorhizobium sp. M0615. The sequence goes on from NZ_JAMYQI010000001.1 coordinate 101,351, forward strand.
GGCACACTGCCACCGCAAACGCTCCATAAAACGCGAAAGGAAATGCCATGAGCCACGATACTTACGAGCTCAAGGCCGAAGCGCGCGAACAGGTCGGTAAGGGGTCCGCCCGTGCAGTTCGCCGCAACGGTAAAGTGCCTGCAGTTATCTACGGCGACAGACAGCCTCCCCTGGCGATTGCGCTGAACTACAAGGACGTCTTCTACAAAATCCATGGCGGCGGGTTTTTGACCACGATCGCCACGATCGATGTCGACGGCAAGAAAATCCAGGTTCTGCCCAAGGATTTCCAGCTCGACCCGGTCAAGGATTTCCCGGTCCATGTCGACTTCCTGCGCATCGGCAAGGACACCGAGGTCAACGTCGACGTGCCTGTCCACTTCATCAATGAAGACAAGTCGCCCGGCATCAAACGCGGCGGCGTGCTCAACATCGTGCGTCACGAAGTCGAGTTCCACTGCCCGGCCAATGCGATCCCGGAATTCATCACCGTCGATCTCACCGGCGCCGACATTGGCGATTCGATCCACATCTCGGCGGTTACCTTGCCGGCCGGCGTCAAGCCGGTGATCTCCGATCGCGACTTCACCATCGCGACCATTGCCGGTTCCTCGGCGATGAAGCCGGAGACGGAAGAGACGGCGGAAGCGGCAGCCCCCGAAGCGGCGGCCCCTGCTGCCGAAGAGAAGTAATTTTCGGGCCCGGAGTTCACGATGCTTGTCTTTGCAGGCCTCGGCAATCCGGGCGCGAAATACGCTGATAACCGGCACAATGTCGGCTTCATGGCGGCGGACGCAATTGCCCGCCGCCATTCGTTTTCGCCCTGGTCGAAGAAGTTCCAGGGCCTGATCGCCGAAGGCACGATTGCCGGCGAGAAGATTCTGCTGATCAAGCCGCAGACCTTCATGAACCTGTCGGGACAGGCGGTCGGCGAAGCCTTGCGCTTCTACAAGCTCGGCCCCGAGGCGCTGACCGTCTTCTATGACGAGATCGACCTGCCCGCCGGCAAATTGCGGGTCAAGGTCGGTGGCGGCGCCGGCGGCCACAACGGCATCCGCTCGCTCGACCAGCATGTCGGCAAGAATTTTCGCCGCGTGCGCATCGGCGTCGGCCATCCCGGCGTCCGGGAAATGGTGCATGGCCATGTGCTCGGCGACTTCGCCAAGGCCGATCGCGAGTGGCTGGATGTGCTGCTCGACACCATCGCCGACGATGCCGGGCTGCTGGCCAAGGGCGACGACAGTTCCTTCATGAACCGCATTACTCTGGCCCTGCGTGACAAGCTGGTGCCGACCAGCGACGACGACCGGCCGCCGCCCAAGGCGCCGAAGGCTGAAGGTCCAAAGGCTCAAAGCCACATCCGCCAGGCCCGACCGCAGCAGGCGCCAGCCAAGCTGCCGGAAAGCGGCCCGATGGCGGCGATGTTGAAGAAGCTGTTCGGCAAGAAGGACTGAGCTTCGATAGGATCGGGACCGCAGGGCTTGACGTTCCTTACCCCTATCGCCCATAGCCCTCATCAAATTTCTAGTTTCCCGATAGGACCGGACGAACATGGGTTTCAAATGCGGTATCGTTGGCTTGCCCAACGTCGGCAAGTCGACGCTTTTCAACGCGTTGACCAGGACGGCGGCGGCGCAGGCCGCCAACTATCCGTTCTGCACCATCGAACCGAACACCGGCGAGGTGGCAGTGCCTGACCCGCGGCTGCAGAAGATCGCCGCGATCGCCAAGTCGAAAGAGATCATCCCGACCCGCATCTCCTTCGTCGACATTGCCGGCCTGGTGCGCGGCGCCTCCAAGGGCGAAGGGCTGGGCAACCAGTTCCTCGCCAACATCCGCGAGGTCGACGCCATCGTCCACGTGCTGCGCTGCTTCGAGGATGACGACATCACCCATGTCGAGGGCAAGATCGACCCTGTCGCCGACGCCGATACAGTCGAGACCGAGTTGATGCTTGCCGACCTCGACAGCCTCGAGCGCCGCATCGTGCAGTTCCGCAAGCGCGCCGGCAGCAAGGACAAGGAAGCAACCACCGTGCTGCCGATGATGGAGGCCGCACTCGAGCTCCTCCAGGCCGGCAAGCCGACCCGCATCCTGCTCAAGGGCATTTCAGCCGAGGATTTGCGCATCCTGCAGGGGCTGAACCTGTTGACCTCGCACCCCGTGCTCTATGTCTGCAACGTCGCCGAAGCCGACGCCGCCACCGGCAACGAGCACACCAAGGCCGTGGAAAAGATGGCGACAGCGCAGGGCGCCGGCACCGTCGTAATCTCGGCCGCGATCGAGGCCGAAGTCGCCCAGCTCTCGGACGAAGAAGAGATGGAGTTCCTGTCGTCGCTCGGTCTCGACGAACCCGGCCTCAACAAGGTCATCCGCGCCGGCTATGATCTGTTGCATCTCATCACCTATTTCACCGCCGGGCCGAAAGAGACGCGCGCCTGGACCATCCACAAGGGCGACAAGGCCCCGCAGGCCGCCGGCGTCATCCACACCGACTTCGAGCGCGGCTTCATCCGCGCCCAGACCATCGCCTATAACGACTACGTCACGCTGGGCGGCGAAGTGGCGGCCAAGGAGGCCGGCAAGGCGCGCGACGAAGGTAAGGAATATGTCGTCCAGGACGGCGACGTGCTGCTGTTCAAGTTCAACACCTGAGACGCCGAGGCATCTCGCGGCTCGCGCGCTGACCGCGGCCGATCACAGCTGCGTCAAGTGGAGGAGCCAGCCTGCCGCTTCGCTTGACTGCCCTTGGCACCGGGTCTAAGGCCCTCTGCATCCGACTGGCCGTGGCCGTGGGAACTGCCGCGCGTGCAAGACCCATCGCTATCGAACGGAACCTCTTGGGCTCAACCAATGGAGAGCGGCGATGATCAAGGCCTTCGTCGTCGGCAATGACCGCCTGCGCCCCGCCGACGATCTCGTGGCCAATGGCGATCACGTCGTCTGGGCCGACCTTCTCAACCCGACCAAGGAAGAAGAAACAGCGATCGAGACCTGGCTCGGCGTTGCCATCCCGACGCGCGAGGAGATGGAGGAGATCGAGATTTCGAGCCGCCTCTACATCGAGGACGGCGCCTACTTCATGACCGCCACCTTGCCGGCGCAGACCGAAATCGATGATCCCTTGATGTCACCGGTTACCTTTGTGCTTGCCGGCCCGAGACTGGTCACCATCCGTTATCATGAGCCGAAGGCGTTCAAGACCTTTCCCCTGCGCGCCGAGAAGGTGGCGACAGGCTGCACCACCGGCAACACCATCCTGATCGGCCTGCTGGAGGCGATCGTCGATCGCCTAGCCGATATTCTCGAACGCGCCGGCCGTGACATCGAGACGATCTCGCGCGATATCTTCGAAGCGCGGTCGACCAAGGTGAACAAGCGCAATCGCGACTTCCAGGAACTGCTCAAGGCCATCGGCCGCAAGGAGGACATTGCCTCCTCGATCCGCGACAGCCTTATCTCGCTGCAGCGCCTCACCGGCTTCCTTGCCCATGTCGCGACCCAGATCAAGATGAGCAAGGACGTCCGCGCCCGCATCAAGACAGTATCACGCGACGTGCTGTCGCTCGCCGACCACGCCACCTTCCTGTCGCAGAAGATCTCGTTCCTGCTCGACGCGACGCTCGGCATGATCTCGATCGAGCAGAACGCCATAATCAAGATCTTCTCGGTCGCCGCCGTCATCTTCCTGCCGCCGACGCTGGTAGCTTCGATCTACGGCATGAATTTCGACGTCATCCCGGAGCTGAAATGGGAGCTCGGCTATCCCTTCGCCATCGGCCTGATGATCCTGTCGGCGATCCTGCCGTTCTGGTATTTCCGCCGCCGCGGCTGGTTGTAGGCCCAATAGAATTCGCTTGACCAAACGCCGCCCGGACGGCATCCGGATGCCCGGTGATCGTACAACCGGATTGGGATCATGACCGCAAAAAGCTGGGCCTACGAGGATTTCACCGAGGGCGCATCGATCGACCTCGGCGCCAAGCAGGTGAGTGCGGCCGAAATCATCGAATTCGCCACCGAATTCGACCCGCAGCCGATGCATCTCGACGAAGCCGCCGGCAAGGCCAGCATCCTTGGCGGCTTGGCCGCCTCCGGCTGGCACACCTGCGCGATCTTCATGCGCATGCTGTGCGACGCCTTCCTGCTCGACTCGACCGCGCAAGGCGCGCCCGGCATCGACCAGGTCAAATGGAAGAAGCCGGTGCTGGCCGGCGACACGCTGGCCGGCAGCACCAGCGTGCTTGCCAGGCGCCTGTCGAAATCCAGGCCTCAGCTCGGCCTCGTCACCTTGCGCAGCGAACTGTTCAACCAGCGCGGTGAAAGCGTCTTCGAACTTGAGAACACTGTCATGTTCTTGACCCGCGAGGCCGGCGCATGAGCCTCGACGCGTTCTTCCGCATCGGCGATACCATCAACCTCGGTTCGCACACATTCGAAGCCGAGGCGATCAAGGCGTTCGCCTGCAAATACGATCCACAGGTCTTTCATGTCGACGAGGAGGCGGCGAAGAAAAGCGTGTTCGGCCGCCTCTGCGCCTCAGGCTGGCACACCGCGGCCACCTGGATGAAGCTCAATCTCAAAAATCCTATGGACGCTTCTCAATGGACCGGACCCGGCCCGGTACCAGAATTCGGCCCCTCCCCCGGCTTCAGGAACCTGAAATGGCCAAAGCCGGTCTATGCCGGAGAAACCGTCACCTTCATGCGCACGGCCCTGTCCCACCGCCCGCTTGCCACCCGCCCCGGCTGGCGCCTGCTGGCGCTGCGCTCGGAAGGTTCCGATTCGGCAGGCGACAAGGTGCTGGAGTTCGACAGCGCCGTGCTGGTGAAGGCTGGGTAGAGGGTAGGTTTTAGGCAGTAGGGATTAGGCAGCAGTGGGTGCTGCGCCTTGCACGGAATGCGGAGCTTCCCTCCCTACTCCCTACTCCCTACTCCCTACTCCCTAATGCCCCTCAAACCCGATCAACGTCCGCACCGGCACGCCCAGCGCTTCGAGCTTCGCCCGTCCGCCGAGATCCGGCAGGTCGATGACGAAGCACGCGGCAAGAATATCGGCGCCGATCTGCCTCAGCAACTTGACCGCCGCCTCCGCCGTGCCGCCGGTCGCGATCAGGTCGTCGACCAGGATCACCTTCTCGCCCGGCGCAACGCCGTCCTTGTGCATCTCCATCTCGTCCAGCCCGTATTCCAGGCTGTAGGCGACGCGTACCGTCTCGTAAGGCAGCTTGCCCTTCTTCCGGATCGGCACGAAACCGGCCGAAAGCTGGTGCGCGACCGCACCGCCGAGGATGAAGCCGCGTGCCTCGATGCCGGCGATCTTGTCGATCTTCTGGCCGGCATAGGGATGCACCAGCTCGTCGATGGCGCGGCGGAAGGCGCGCGCATTGCCGAGCAAAGTGGTGATGTCGCGAAACAGGATGCCGGGCTTGGGGTAGTCCGGAATGGTGCGGATCGCGGCGAGCAGCGTGTCTTCGAGCGAGGATTTCATGGGTCGAGATTACCTGAAACGGAGGTTGTTGCGCGACAATTGTTCGATCGAACTGCAGCCCATCAGCTTCATGCCGCGCTCGATCTCGACCCGCATCTGCTCCAGCGCCCGCTCTACGCCCGGCTGGCCGGCCGCCGCTAGCGGGAACAGATAATAGCGGCCGACGCCAACAGCCTTGGCGCCGAGCGACAGCGCCTTCAGCACATGGGTGCCGCGCTGCACGCCGCCATCCATGATGACGTCTATTCTGTCGCCGACGGCATCGACGATCTCGGCCAGTTGGTCGAACGCCGCCCGCGAGCCGTCCAGCTGCCGGCCGCCATGGTTGGACAGCACAATGCCGCTGCAGCCGATCTCGACGGCGCGCTTGGCATCCTCCACCGACATGACGCCCTTGAGACAGAACGGACCTCTCCACAGTCTGACCATCTCGGCAACATCGTCCCAGGTCATCGACGGATCGAGCATCTCGGTGAAGTAGCGGCTGATCGACATCGTGCCGCCGCCCATGTCGACATGCTCGTCGAGCTGCGGCAGCTTGAACCCCTCATGGGTGAAATAGTTGATCGCCCAGCCCGGCTTCAGCGCGAACTGCAGCATGCCGGCAAGGTTGAGCTTGAAGGGGATGGCAAAGCCGGTGCGCTTGTCGCGCTCGCGGTTGCCTCCGGTGATGCTGTCGACGGTCAGCATCATCACTTCGACTCCAACCGCTTTCGCCCGCTGCATCATCGCCCGGTTGAGGCCGCGATCCCGGTGGAAATAGAACTGGTAGACCTGCGGGCTGCTGCTGATCTTGCGCGCTTCCTCAAGACTGACAGTGCCGAGCGAGGACACGCCGAACATCGTGCGGAATTTGGCCGAAGCCTTGGCCACCGCGCGCTCGCCTTGATGATGGAACAGCCGCTGCAAGGCGGTCGGCGAGCAATAGACGGGCATGGCCAGCTTCTGGCCCATCACCGTCACCGACATGTCGATCTCGCTTACCCCGCGCAGCACGTTGGGAACGAGGTCGCAGCGCTCGAAGCTCTCGGTGTTGCGGCGATAGGTGACCTCGTCGTCGGCCGCGCCATCGATGTAGTTGAAGATTGGCCCAGGCAACCGCTGCTGGGCCATGCGCCGGAAATCGGAAAAGTTGTGACAGTCGCGTAGCCGCATCATCGATTCCCAGGTGTCTTATCGCCGGCAATCCTTCATCACCGGTCGCGCGTGCATACCAATCACATGGCGCCCTGCCAACGGACTTGTTCGACCAGGCGGGTGGTTGCACCCAAGGCGACAGCCCCCTGCCCGCTTCGGCAAGCAAAAAGGGCGCCCGAAGACGCCCTTTCCGATTTCACAGGGGTAGCGGCGGTTAGTGGGCCACGCCTTCCCATACCTTGCGCTTGGTCAGATACATCAGCGCCCCAAACAGAAGCAGAAACACCAGCACGCGGAAGCCGGTCTTCTTGCGGTCTTCCATATGCGGCTCGGCCGCCCACATCAGGAACGCCGAGACGTCGCGCGAATACTGGTCGATCGTCTGCGGCGAACCGTCATCGTAGGTGACCTGGCCGTCGGAGAGCGGCTTGGGCATCTTCAGCGACACGCCGGACATGAAGTATGGATTATAGTGGGTGCCTTCGGGGATCACCATGCCGGCAGGTGGCGTCTCGTCGTAGCCGGTCAGCAGCGAATGGATGTAGTCCGGGCCGCCCTGCGCATATTGCGTGAATATGTCGAAGACGAAGCGCGGGAAGCCGCGCTCGACGCCGCGGGCCTTGGCCAGCAGCGACATATCCGGTGGGGCAGCGCCGCCGTTGGAAGCGGCAGCCGCCTCCTCATTGGCGAACGGCGCCGGGAAATGGTCGGACGGCTTGCCCGGCCGGTCGAACATGTCGCCGGCATCGTTGGGTCCATCATGGATGGTGTACTCAGCCGACAGGGACTTGATCTGCGCTTCCGAATAGCCGAGGTCCTCCAGCGTGCGGAACGCCACCAAATTCATCGAGTGGCAGGCCGAGCAGACTTCCTTGTAGACCTTCAAGCCACGCTGCAGCTGCGCCTGGTCGTAGGTGCCGAACGGACCGGCAAAAGTCCAGTCCATCTCCTTCGGCTCGTGGATCGGGAAATGCGTCGGTGCCGCCGCGTTGTGCGCCTCTTCAGCGGCAATCGCCACACTGCCGACGGCTCCGATGCCAGCGGCAAACACGCCTAGCAGGGCGAGCGAGGTGAGAATCTTTTTCATGCCAAATCCCCTTAGATTCTCACTCAGCCTTTGGCTTCCGGCGCCGCGGTCGCACCGGCCGGATGTCCCCCTCCGGCACCCTTGTTCTTCTCCAGCACCGCCTCGGTGATCGAATTCGGCAGTCTGCGTGGCGTCTCGATCAGGCCAAGCACCGGCAGGATGACGAGGAAGAAGGCGAAGTAGAACAGTGTCGCCGCTTGAGCGTAGCCAACGTAGTTGCCCGAGACCTCACCTATCAGGAGGGTCAACAGACCGCCGCCTTCCGCCGGCTGCGAGCCAAGCCAGCCAAGCAGGACAGCGTCGGCGACGAACAGCCAGAAGAACAGCTTGTACCAGGGCCGGTAGACCGCCGAGCGCACCTTGGAGGTGTCGAGCCACGGCACCAGGAACAGCATGACGATGGCGCCGAACATGCACAGCACGCCACCGAGCTTGGAGTTGATCGGCCCGATGTTGAAGGTGATCGCGCGCAGGATCGCATAGAACGGCAGGAAGTACCATTCCGGCACGATGTGGGCCGGCGTCTTCAGCGGGTTGGCGATCGTGTAATTGTCCGGATGGCCGAGAAAGTTCGGCAGGTAGAAGACGAAATAGGCGAAGAAGAACAGGAACACGATCATGCCGAATGCATCCTTGATGGTCGCATAGGGCGTAAAGGCAACGGTGTCGGTCTTCGATTTCACCTCGATGCCGGTCGGGTTCGACTGGCCGACCACATGCAGCGCCCAGACGTGCAGCACGACGACGCCGGCAATCATGAACGGCAGCAAATAGTGCAGCGCAAAGAAGCGGTTGAGCGTCGGGTTGTCGACGGCGAAACCGCCGAGCAGCAGTTCCTGGATCCAGTTTCCGACCAGCGGAATGGCGCTGAAGAAGCCGGTGATGACGGTGGCGCCCCAGAAGCTCATCTGACCCCAGGGCAGCACATAGCCCATGAAGCCGGTCGCCATCATCAGCAGATAGATGATGCAGCCGAGGATCCACAGCAGCTCACGCGGCGCCTTGTAGGAGCCGTAATAAAGCCCGCGGAAGATGTGGATGTAGACAGCGACGAAGAAGAACGAGGCGCCGTTGGAATGCATGTAGCGCAACAGCCAGCCCGAATTGACGTCGCGCATGATCTTCTCGACCGAATTGAAGGCGAGGTTGGTGTCGGCGGTATAGTGCATGGCCAGCACGATACCGGTCAGGATCTGCGCCACCAGCATGATCGTGAGGATGCCGCCGAAGGTCCACGCATAGTTAAGGTTGCGCGGCACCGGATAGGCGATGAAGCTGTCATATACCATGCGCGGCAGCGGCATGCGGGCGTCGAACCAGCGTTCGATACCGGTCTTGGGCGTATAGGTCGAGTGTCCCTCGCTCATCGAATTATCCCCTGCCTCAACCGATGAGGATTTTGGTATCGGAAATGAACTTGAATACCGGCACGGCCATATTTTCCGGCGCCGGGCCTTTGCGGATGCGGCCGGCGGTATCGTACACCGAACCGTGGCACGGGCAGAACCAGCCGCCGAAATCGCCTTCCTGGCCAAGCGGAATGCAGCCCAGATGCGTGCAAACCTGCACCATCACCATCCAGGCTTCCTTGCCGGGCGTGGTGCGGTTGGCGTCGGTCGCCGGCGCATCGGCGGGCAGATTGGCGTTGCGGGCGATAGGATCCTTGAGGTCGGCAAGGTTCACGGCTTCGCCGTCCTTCATCTCCTGCTCGGTGCGATTGCGCACCACGACCGGCTTGCCGCGCCATTTGACAATCAGCGACATGCCAGGCGTCAGCGAGGCGACATCAACCTCGACCGAGGCGAGCGCCAGCGTCGAGGCATCGGGGCGCATCTGGTCGATGAACGGCCAGGCAACGGCGCCTGCGCCAACGACTGCGGCCATGCCGGTGGCGACGTAGAGAAAATCACGACGGTTGGGATCCTGGGTGTCGGTTGCGCTCACGGGTGCCTGATCCTTTCGCCTCTTCCGAGCCGGCGGCCGAGCTTTGTCCCCGCTCCATCGCGCCGGCCCGACAGCGCATGGCGAACAAGCTAGCGAATTCCTCCGGCATTTGGATTTCGGTTTATGCGTGAAGCCCGTTTTTGTCCAGCGGGCTGAGGCCACAAGGGCAGATTGTCGCGGGGACAGAACAGCGCGTCAGTTGGCCAGATGCCCAAAGGTCGGCAAAGGCGGCTAAACAACAGGGAAATATCAGCAAATCCGAGGCTCCCCGCCTGTCTCGACAGGACAGGTTGCCGTGATCTAGTCTCGCCGGCATGGCACACATCATCGACCGCGAGACCTGGACCAGGACGCCCGGCCGCTGGCAGGGCGAACTGCAATGCGGCGCCTACGACTCCAACTCCTGCCTGATTTTCAACTATCAGGAAGAGATTGGCGGCGGCCCGCGCCTGCACACGCATCCCTATTGTGAAATCTTCATCATCCGGCAAGGCATCGGCCTGTTCACGATCGGCGACCAGCAGATAGAGGCCACGGCCGGCCAGATCCTGATCGTGCCGCCCGATACGCCGCACAAATTCACCAATCTTGGCCCAGGCCCGCTCGAAACGACCGACATCCACGAAAACGGCAGCTTCATCACCGAATGGCTGGAATGATTGTTGCCGGCTGGTGACCTCTAGCTTGCACCGAGCCTGACCAGCACGGCCCTTGGGATATCGTATTCGCGGATGGCCGACTCATGCCGGCGCAGGCCGCAGAGTTCACGCTGGATGAAATAGGCGTGCACCGCCGCGGCAGCCTCCTTGAGCAGCCGCGGTCGCTGCTCCTCGTCGCCGTTGTTCTGACGGAGCTTGGCCAGCGTTTCCTCGACCCGTTGGCCGGCACGGCCGAGCGCTGCGGCCTTTTCAGCCAGTATCTCATGGCCGAGGGCGTCGAACGCGGCTTCGGCAGCCGAGGCGCCTAGGGATGGCGGACGCAGTGACATCTCAGCCTCCTTTTCTGTCTTGAGAGAGCATCATGCGGTGCGTGACGAATTCTTCGCCCACCACCGGCTGGAAGCCAAGCCGTTCATAGAACCCAAAGGCTCCTTGTGGCGCGCGGGTGTTCAGCACGGCAAAATGCTGACGTGCCCTGTCAATGACGGTCTCGACCAGCATGCGGCCAACGCCGCTGCGGCGATGACGCGCGCTGACGAACAGGTGCCTGACCCGGCCGTGGTCCCTGCCTTCGAAATAAGGATCGATGTTCAACCCGCACACACCAGCGAGTTCTCGGCCATGCCATGCACCAAACAGCGCCTCGCCTCGTTTCAGGAACTTGTTGCGGCCGCCCGCCCAGCCATCCGCCAGCCGCACCAGCATCCAGTAGCCTTCCAGCCGGCTCTCCTCCTTCAGCGCATCGAAGGCCGGCGCGGTTGGCCGCAGCCGCTTGAGGACGTAGCCGATATCAGGCGACGCTGCCATGCCCTACTCCGCCGGCCGTGTCTCTTCCAGCACGCTTTCCTCGTGGTAGAGGAAGCCGCCGGACTGCCGCTTCCACAGCCGCGCATAGAGCCCGTCGAGCGCCACCAGCTCGTCATGCGTGCCCTGTTCGACGATGCGGCCTCCGTCCAGCACCACAAGACGGTCGAGCGCGGCGATGGTCGACAGCCGGTGCGCTATGGCGATGACCGTCTTGTTCTCCATCAGCCTGGCCAGATTCTCCTGGATCGCCGCCTCGATGTCGGAATCGAGCGCCGAGGTCGCCTCGTCGAGGATCAGGATCGGCGCATCCTTGAGGAAGACGCGGGCGATCGCGACGCGCTGGCGCTGGCCGCCCGACAGTTTCACGCCGCGCTCGCCGACAAAAGCCTCGTAGCCGGTACGGTCCCGGTTGTCGCGCAGGCCCAATATGAACTCGTGCGCCTCGGCCTTCTTCGCCGCCGCGATCACCTCGGCGTCAGTTGCATCCGGCATGCCGAGCTTGATGTTGTCGCGTAGCGAGCGGTGGAACAGCGCCGTGTCCTGGCTGACCACGCCGATATTGGCGCGCAGCGAGTTCTGCGTCACCTCGGCGACGTCTTGCCCGTCGATCAGGATTTTCCCGCTCTCGAGGTCGTAGAGGCGCAGGATGAGATTGGCTAAGGTCGTCTTGCCCGCACCGGACGGCCCGACCAGCCCGACCTTCTCGCCAGGCTTGACCACAAGGTCGATGCCATTCAGCACGCCAAAACCCTTGCCGTAGTGGAACTCGACATTCTTCACCTCGATGCGGCCGCCGGCGACGACAAGCTCTTTCGCATCCGGCGCATCGACAAGGCCAAGCGGCTGCGAGATCAGCGCCTTGGAGTTTTCCAGGACGCCGAGATTTCGCAATATGCCGTTGAGCTGCATCATCACGCGCCCGAGCAGCATGTTGAGCCGCAAGACCAGCGACAGCGTGAACGCGACGGCGCCGACGGTGATCGACCCTTCGACCCAGAGATAGACGGCAAAGCAGCCAATCGCGGTGATCATGATGCCCGACAGCGTCGTCAGCGCCATGCGCACGCCGGTCAGCCGGCGGGTGAAGGGCCGTAGTGCATCGAGATAGATGTCGAAGCCGTTCTTGATGTAGCGGTCGTCGCCGTCGGCCGAGAATAGCTTCAGCGTCTGCACGTTGGAATAGGAATCGATGATGCGCCCATTGATCATCGAGCCAGCTTCAGCCGTGGCCTCGGCATGCCTGCGGATCGAGGGCAGATAGAGCTTGGCCAGCCAGGCGAACGCGAGGATCCAGATCACCACCAGCACGGCCAGGCGCAGATCCAGCCCGGCGACCAGCGCCAAGGTCGTCACCGTATAGATGAGCATGAACCAGATGACCTCGATGAAGCTCTCCATCAGGTCGCCGGTCGCCTGCCCCGCCTGCCAGACTTTTGTCGCGATACGGCCGGCGAAATCGTTCTGGAAGAAGGTGTAGGACTGGCGCGATACGTGCCGGTGCGCCTGCCAGCGCACCAGATTGTAGAAGCCCGGCGTGATCGTCTGTTCGTTGACCAGCGCCGACAGGCCGACGACGATGGTGCGGATGACCAGCACCACTGCGATCATGAAGACAAGCTCAGGCCCGGCGGCGGTCCACAGCGCGTCCCAGCTGCGTTCACCGGGAAGCTGATCGAGAATATCGACCAGCCGCCCGACGAAGTAGAAAAGCCCGGCCTCGATCAGCGGCGCGATGCCGCCGATGACAAGCATGGCGAAGAAGGCGAACTTCGCCTGGCCGACATAGTGCCAGAGGAAGCCGCCGACGCTTGACGGTGGCCGAAGGTCCGCCGGCTCCCTGAACGGATAGACCCAGTCCTCGAACCAGCGATAGACGGCTGTCATCATGCTGACGTCATCACTCTGCGGCTTCACCCTTCACGCCGATGTCGTTGGCAACAGCGTCATTGGCGGCATCGACCGGACCGTCATCGAGCAGGAACCCGCCCGACTGGCGCTGCCAGAGCTGCGCGTAGAGCCCGCCACTGGCGACGAGTTCCTCGTGCGACCCCTCCTCGATGACACGGCCCTTGTCGAGGACGACGAGCCTGTCCATCGCCGCGATGGTCGACAGCCGGTGCGCAATGGCGATGACGGTCTTGCCTTGCATGAGCTTGTAGAGATTCTCCTGGATGGCGGCCTCGGCTTCGGAATCCAGCGCCGACGTCGCTTCGTCAAGGATAAGTATCGGTGCGTCCTTCAACATAACGCGAGCAATGGCGATGCGTTGCCGCTGGCCGCCGGACAATTTGACGCCGCGGTCGCCGACATGAGCGTCGAGCCCTTTACGTCCGGTGTGATCCGAAAGCCTGCCGATAAACTCCAGCGCCTCAGCCCGCCCGGCTGCCTCGACAACCATTTCCTCCGTCGCATCGGGCCGCCCGTAAAGAATGTTGTCGCGCACGGAACGATGCAGCAGCGAAGTGTCCTGCGTCACCATGCCGATCTGCGCGCGCAGCGAATCCTGCGTCACCGAAGCGATCTCCTGGCCGTCGATCAGGATCCGGCCGTTCTCGAGGTCGTAGAACCGCAACAGGAGATTGACCAGCGTCGACTTGCCCGCGCCCGAGCGCCCGACAATGCCGACTTTCTCGCCGGGCTTCACCGTCAGCGACAGGTTCTCGATGACGCCCTTCTGCTTGCCATAGTGGAAACGAATGTCGTCGAAGCGGATCTCGCCCTTGGTGACGGCAATGTCCTTCGCCCCCGGCCGGTCTTCGACCAGGCGCGGCAGCGAGATCGAGGCGATACCGTCTTGCACCGTGCCGATGTTCTCGAACAGGCTCGACATTTCCCACATGATCCACTGCGACATGCCCCACATACGGAGCACGAGGCCGATGACCACGGCGACGGCGCCGATCGTCACCGCCTGGCCGAGCCACAGCCACAGCGCCGTCGCCGTCACCGAAAACAGGAGCAGCGCGTTGAGGATATAGAGCAGGCCGTAAAGCACCGTCACCAGCCGCATCGACCGGTAGACCGTGTCAAGGAAGCCTGCCATGCCTTCTCTCGCGAACGTTGCTTCGCGCCGTGCATGGGAAAACAACTTGACCGTCTGGATGTTGGTGTAGCTGTCGACGACGCGGCCGGTCATAGTCGAGCGCGCATTGGCCTGCGCCTCGCCGACCTTGCCCAGCTTCGGGATGATATAGCGCAACAACCCGATATAGCCGAGCAGCCAGACGCCGAGAGGTGCCGCCAGCCGCAAGTCGGCCGAGCCGACGATGAACAGCATGCCGAGGAAATAGACGATGACGTAATTGAGCACCTCGATCACCTTGATGACGCATTCGCGCACGGCGAGTGCCGTCTGCATCAGCTTGGTGGCGATGCGGCCGGCAAATTCGTCCTGGTAGAAGCTCATCGACTGCTTCAAGAGATAACGATGCACCTGCCATCGGATGCGCATGGGGTAGTTGCCCATCAGCGTCTGCTGGTTGAGCAAAGAATGCAGCCATACTGTACCTGGCAGCGCGAACAGCACGACGAAGGCCATGCCGGCGAGCTTCCAGCTCTCGGTCTGCAGGAAGGTTTCGCGGTTCTGCCCGGACAGCCAGTCGACGATGTGGCCCATGAAGCCGAACATCCACACTTCCGCGATGGCAATCGCCGTCACCAGCACCGCGTCGACGATGATGTATGGCCAGGCGCCGCGCGTATAGTGCACGCAGAAGGCAACCAGCGTCTTCGGCGGCTCGACCGGTTCCGCTGCGGGGAACGGATCGAGCCTTCTTTCAAACCAGCTAAACATAGTGATGCTCACAAAACTTTTGTCCGCTCATGCGGCGCGGGAAAAATCCCCGGGGCGCTCCGCGTCCCCAGACCGTACGTCGGCGGGGACCGGCGGCCCGGAATCACCCGGGCCATCGGTCCTGCTTCGCGCAATATAGGGACTTGCGGGCTTTTCACCGACAGAAGCGTTCGACTGAACTGACGGCACGCCGCCGCCAGTCCGGTTTTTCGCGCCCGGCCGGATCAGCCGGATGATCCGGCGCACCAGCGACGGCCGGCTGTGGTCGGGAACCGCACGCGAGAAATCGACATCCGGCAACATGCCGCGATGCGGACGCCGGCGGGTCTGCGCGTGAACCGCCGACGAATAGGTCTCGCCGACCAGCAACGCCCAGGTCGCCGTCTTGCGTTCGTGCAGGCTTCTTGAACCCGGTATCTTATAGGGATCGAACATCGGTCCGTCCTCCATGTGAAAATAGACATAAAAAGGCGAAGCAATGTCGTGCGCCGGCGTTCGGCCGGAGGCACGGATTGTATCCGTCGGGACTCGAGGATAGGCCTCGGTCGCGACATGCTCAGCTGGGGCGCTTGGCCCCTTTAACCGGTTGAAAAACATCGCAGGATTCCTTCGAGAGCCGAAAATCGGGTTCGGCGGGAATCGGTGCGATCAGATCTAAGAAATCAGGTAAATCGTCGTACCGAAACCGCCAGCAGGCAGGTAAGCCCACGGGAGGGGCGCTGGATGTGCATGGTCATCATGAAATACCCCTCCATCGGTTCGGGTTGACAATGCGTGCGGTATAATCGACTTCGCAGAAAATGGCCACCCGCAGGTCCAGCAATTTCCAAAACCAGCCACCCGCTGTGGCCGATCTGCCACTTATTAGAAAGACGCGGAAATGAACCACCGTCTCCGCATCGCCCTCTACCAGCCTGACATCGCCGGCAACACCGGAACAATCCTGCGCTTCGCCGCCTGCCTCGGCCTTGGCGTCGACATTATCGAACCAGCCGGCTTTCCGCTCTCCGACAAAGCGCTCAAGCGCGCCGGGATGGACTACCTCGAAATGGCTGCCCTGACCCGGCATGTCGACTGGAACGCCTTCGAGGATTGGCGCAAGGGCCAAGCCTGCCGGCTGGTGCTGCTCACCACCAAAGCCGCGACCCCCTATACGGGCTTCAGCTTCGCCCAAGGCGACATCCTGCTGTTCGGCCGCGAATCCGCCGGCGTGCCGGATCCTGTCCATCAGGCGGCGGATGCGCGGCTGACGATCCCGATGCAGCCGGGCACGCGCAGCATCAACGTCGCGCTGTCCGTCGCCATGGTCGCCGGTGAAGCCATCCGGCAACTCGGCTAGAACCTTCAACGCGTTGTCGTCACCGCCAACGGCCCTTGCGTCTTGCATCATTCTCACCCAGGCGCACATCGCCTTCTCCTCAATTGCCCTATCGACATTTCCTGGCTACAAGCTCAACTTAAGTTGAGGTCAAGCGGAAAATCGAGATGGCTCCGGTAAAGGAATTGACGGTCGGCCAGTTGGCCATGCGCAGCGGCGTGGCGGTGTCGGCGCTGCATTTCTACGAGGCGCGCGGGCTGATCCGCAGCCACCGCACGTCGGGCAACCAGCGGCGCTATGGCCGCGACGTGCTGCGGCGGGTGGCGATCATCCGGATCGCCCAGGAGGTCGGCATCTCGCTGGCCGAGATCGGCGCCGCACTTGAATCGCTGCCAGAAGGCCGTACCCCGACGCGCGAGGACTGGAACCTGTTGTCGACCGGCTGGCGCGACGACCTCGATCGCAAGATCACTCAGCTAAAGAAGCTGCGCGACGGCCTTACCGACTGCATCGGCTGCGGCTGCATGTCGATCGACAAATGCCCGCTGCGAAACAGGGAAGATCGCTTGAGTGCGCAAGGGCCGGGCGCAAGGCGACTGCTTGTGGAATCCTAATCCGCCGCGGGCAGCCGCCGTATGGTGAATTCGATTACGTCGCCCGGCCGCTCGAACCAGCTTTCGATCTCGGTCCAGTAGGCCTGCTTGGGAAAACGCTCGAACCATTCCTTGGCCTTGAGCCGCGCATCCGGGCGCGGCAGGACGAAGGTCTCGCGCAAAAACCCGTCACGCGGCATGCGCTCGCGCTCGGCGCGTGAACGATCGAGCCTTTTCTTCAGGCCATGCAGCGGCGGTCTTGCCGGCGTGCGCATGAAAGAACTCCTGGGCCGAACCAGATGACACTTGACCCTTGCCCCTAAGAGATTAGGGATCGCGCCCGGAAAAGGCTAGTGGTCCGATTCCAACATTCGCCTCCCTAATCCCCAGGCGCCGTTGCGAATGTTGGAATCACAAGGACCACTAGCAAGTTTATGTTTCTGGTGGAGTTTTCGAATTTGACATTTGCATCGTGCCCTGCGCCACGCTGTGTGCAAATGTCAAATTCACTCCACTAGGTCCTTTGTCGGCCGCGACCGGAGACAGCATTTTGGAACGACCAGAAATACCGGCAGGCCTGCCACCCGACATCGAACAGAAGAAAATGAAGGCTAGGCTCTGGTTCGAGACGCTGCGCGAGCGCATTTGCACAACCTTCGAGCAGATCGAACAGGAACTGCAGGGACCACTGGCCGAATGGTCGCCCGGCAGCTTCGAGAAGACGCCGTGGGAACGCGACAATGGAAAGGGCGGCGGCGGCGCCATGGCGATGATGCGCGGCCGCGTCTTCGAGAAGGTCGGCGTCCATACTTCGACCGTCTATGGCGAATTCTCGCCCGAATTCAGGAAGCAGATGCCCGGCGCCGAGGAAGACCCGAGCTTCTGGGCATCAGGCATTTCGTTGATCGCGCATCCCTGGAACCCCAACGTGCCGGCCGTGCACATGAACACCCGCATGGTCGTGACGTCGCGCCACTGGTTTGGCGGCGGCGCCGATCTGACGCCGGTGCTCGACCGCAACCGCACGGAAGATCACCCCGACACGGTCGCCTTCCATCGAGCCATGCAGTTCGCCTGCGAGAAGAACGCTGCGATCGCCGACCACCCCAAATTCAAGGCCTGGTGCGACGAGTATTTCTATCTGCCGCACCGCCACGAGCCGCGCGGCGTCGGCGGCATCTTTTTCGACTGGCTGCATTCGGGGGAGGAGAAAGGCGGCTGGAATGCCGATTTGAACTTCGTCCAGGATGTCGGGCGTTCTTTCCTTGTCGTCTACGGACACCTGGTTCGCGCCCATTTCAACGAGAACTGGACCGACGACGACCGCGACGAGCAGCTCATTCGCCGCGGCCGTTACGTCGAATTCAACCTTCTTCACGATCGCGGCACCATCTTCGGCCTGAAGACCGGCGGCAATGTCGCTTCGATCCTGTCCAGCCTGCCGCCGGAGGTCAGGTGGCCGTAAAAAATCGGTGAGCGAAACGTGAGCCGCATTGACGTCCCATTCGCCGAATCTGGGCAGCCAATGTGGCATCGCCATTATCTTTTTCGTCTAATAGGCAATTGAAATAAAACGACTATTTGTCGTTTCGGGCCGGGAAGCGCCGGCGGTTCAGTCCCGAACCGCGACACGACGCTACCGGACGGCCCTGAACAAGGCGGAGCATTTTCCAAACGGATGCCCGCATTTCCAGGAGTATTACATGCGAAAGCTCATTGTTTCGGCAGCCGCCGCTGCCCTTCTCGCTTCCGGCTCGATTGCCTTTGCCGCGGTCAAGCACACCACGGGCACGGTCAAGACCTATGACGGCACGGCCATGAGCCTTGTTCTGGACGATGGATCCACCTTCACGCTGCCCCAGACCTTCAAGGATCCAGGCTTGAAGGCCGGCGAAAAGGTCCGCGTTTCCTGGGACATGAGCGGCAAGAACAAGGTTGCCGAGTCCGTCAAGATCGTGAAGTGATGGGGACAAGACCGAACTGTCTTGCCTTGGCTTAGCCTGACAAGAGGGGGCGGAGCAGCGCTGCTCCGCCTTTTTCGCCCCCACGGCAACCAAACTCGTGGAACCGTGTTATGCTAACTCCCCCGTGCGCGCCCCCGAAACTGACTGCTGTGACAGGGCGCGGAACAGAGATGGCGAGCTTCGTGTGCCCATGAGAGGCACAGGCTCCAAGGAGGAAAAGGAGAAAATCCCATGAAGGAATTCCATTGCGGCTCGCTGGTTCCCGGCTGTGAGTGGCACACGCGTGCCGGTGAGGAAGCCGAGGTCATGCGCCGCGCCGTCGACCATATGCGCGAGACACATGGCGAAACGGTCATCCGCGAGACGATGATCGAGGCGATCCGCTCGCGCATCGAGAAAGTTCGCGACGCGGCCTGAGCAGTCCTATCTGGCCTTCAAGGCTTCCGCGGCGCGCTCCAGCAGCGCGTCGCGATCGAGCGCAAAGCCGGACCCGATCCATTCCTTTTCCAGGTTTTTCAGGATCGCACCGAGTATTGGCCCCGGCGACGCGCCAAGCGCCGTCAGATCGCCGCCCTTGACTGGGAACACCGGTTTTTCCCATTTCAGCGCAAAAGCGAGCAGGCGCGAAAACCCGCCGGCCTGAACCAGCGCGTCATTGTCCTCGAGAGCCCGCGCTCGCGCCGACGCCAGCGACAGCCGCAGGCGATCGAGAAAACCCTGGCGCTCGCCGGAATAGAGTTTCTTGGCCAGTTCCGCTTCGCTTGTCTTGGGCTCGACGGCAGCCGTCAGCGCCCAGTGGCGCAGGCGCTCCGCCTCAGTGGTCGAAAGTTTCAGCCGCTCGGCCAGTGTCTTCATCCGCGCCGCATCGGGCGGCACGATCGCCTCCAGCCTGAGCAGCGGGTCCGGCGCCCAGCCCAGATCCTTCTCTGTCTTGGTCAGCCCATGAATGGCATCGATGCCCCATTTCTCGCTTTCCGGCAGGGCGCTGGTGAGCACGCCGGCCTGGCGCATCCACAGCAAGGCGCGCGACGGATCTGGGGCCGATAACAACTTCTTCAGCTCGGACCAGATGCGTTCGGCCGAGAGATGGGCGAGACCGTCCTTGAGCCGGGCGCAGGCCTTCAATCCCTCGGCATCGGGCCGACCCTCGCCATACCAGGCGAAAAAGCGGAAGAAACGCAGGATGCGCAGATAGTCTTCGCGGATCCGCTGCTCGGCATCGCCAATGAAGCGCAGCCTTCGTGCCTCGATATCGCCGACGCCGCCGACCAGGTCCACGACGGTCCCGTCAGCCTCCGCATAGAGCGCGTTGATGGTGAAATCGCGCCGTTCGGCGTCGGCCTTCCAGTCGCGGCCGAACGACACTTTGGCGCGGCGGCCATCGGTCTCGATGTCGGCGCGCAGCGTGGTGACCTCATAGGGCGCGCCGCCGGCAATCACCGTGATCGTGCCGTGCTCGATGCCGGTCGGCACCGCCTTGAAGCCCGCCGCCTCGGCGCGGCGAACGGTTTCCTCGGGCAGGCAAGTGGTAGCAACGTCGATATCGGCGACCAGCTGCCCAATCAGCGCATTGCGCACCGCGCCGCCCGCGATGCGGGCTTCCTCGCCGCCCTGCGCCAGCACGGCAAGCAGCCGCTGCAGATGCTTTTCACCCAGCCAGTCGGCTCTGCCCGCCAGCGATATCGGATCACTCAAGCATAGAGCCTTTCATAGAGCGTGCGGATGATGCCGGCGGTGACGCCCCAGATGCGCTGGCCGCCATAGGGCATATCGTAGAAGAACCATTCCAGGTCGTTCCACATGCGGCTGTCCCTGGTGTGGTTGGCCGGATCCATCAGGAACGAAAGCGGCACTTCGAAGGCGGCGTCGACCTCGTCGGAATTGAGCGACAGCGTAAAACCGGGCTCGACGATCGCCAGCACCGGCGCGATGCGATAGCCGCTGCCGGCGACATAATCGGGCATGCGGCCGATGATCTCGATGCGGTCATGGCCGAGGCCGATCTCCTCGAAGGTCTCGCGCAAGGCCGCTGCTTCCGGGGTCGCATCGGTGGGATCAATGGTGCCGCCAGGAAAAGCCACCTGCCCGGAATGGCTGCGCAGTTTTTCCGCCCGCTTGGTCAAAAGCACGGTCGCATCGCGTCCATGATCGACGACCGGGATCAGCACCGCGGCGTCGCGCAGCGCTTTGAGCTGCGTCAACCGTGGATGGCCGGGGTTGAAGCGATGATCGCCATAATCGTCGCCGGCATGGGCTTCAGCTTGCGCCGCGACCCGCGCGCGAAAATCCGCTGTGGAAAACGGCGGCGGCCTCACCTGATCCATCATGCGCTCAGCCGCTTCAGTTTTTCCGCCGGCATGATCGGATAGATTTCGCCTTTCGAGCGCACGGCAAACATCGTCTTGCCGCCGATATCGATCTCCTCGCCATGCTCGATTAGTTCGTACATCA
The DNA here is from genome assembly GCF_040320805.1 of Mesorhizobium sp. M0615. Classification (NCBI taxonomy): domain Bacteria; kingdom Pseudomonadati; phylum Pseudomonadota; class Alphaproteobacteria; order Hyphomicrobiales; family Phyllobacteriaceae; genus Mesorhizobium; species Mesorhizobium sp. M0615. Next base: position 122,594 of record NZ_JAMYQI010000001.1, read on the forward strand.
CCGGCCGCGCCACCAGCGCTTCCAGCCTCCCGCGCACCAGCACATAGGGCTTCAGGCCGCCGGTCTCGTTCTCGTCGACGAAGCGCAGCGGATGGCCAGGTCCGGCCTCGACGACATCGCCGACATTGGTGCGGAAAGTGATGGTCTGCTCGGCGCCGGCGCCGGAAACATCCATTTCAACCGCGATGAAAGGCGCGTCCACGACGCGGATGCCGACCCGTTCGACCGGCGTCACCAGATAGGTCCTGCCATCCTCGTCCTTGCGCAGCACGCTGGAAAACAGCTGCACCAGCGGCATGCGGCCGATCGGCGTGCCGAGATAGAACCACGTTCCGTCTTGTTTGATCTCCATGTCGAGATCGCCGCAAAAGTCGGGGTTCCAGCGCTCCACCGGCGCCGCGCCCTTGCCGGCGCGAGCCGCACGCGAGATCAACGCTTCGAGACCGCGCGCCTCGGTTGCGGCAGCAAGGCTGTGTTCGCGATGTTCGGAGCGCTCCGTCATGGTCACGAAATAGTCACTGTTGTTCCGCTTGTCAGCCTAAGTCTGTGATTTAAATTCATTCGTAGGCGCCAGGCGAAGCCGAATCGCGGCATTCTAAGGCTCTACAGTGCAAGCCGGTACTTCCAGCACAAGGATCGATGCGGCATGAGCGTAATGGTCAAGGAAAGCCCAATCAGCGAAAAGGACATGATCGCCCAGGCCGAGACGGCGCTGGCCGATATTTCCAGGGTGCGCGACGGCGTCGGCCGCGTCATTTTCGGCCAGGAAGTGGTGGTCGAGCGCACGCTGGTGGCGCTGCTTGCCGGCGGCCATGCGCTGCTGGTCGGCGTGCCCGGCCTTGCCAAGACCAAGCTGGTCGAAACGCTCGGTGTCGTGCTCGGCCTCGATTCGCGCCGCATCCAGTTCACACCCGACCTGATGCCGTCGGACATTCTCGGCTCAGAGGTGATGGAACAGGACGAGGCCGGCAAGCGCTCCTTCCGCTTCATCTCCGGCCCGATCTTCGCGCAATTGCTGATGGCCGACGAGATCAACCGCGCCTCGCCGCGCACCCAGTCGGCGCTGCTGCAGGCGATGCAGGAATATCACGTCACCATCGCCGGCATTCGCCACGACCTGCCCGCGCCCTTCCATGTACTGGCGACGCAAAACCCGCTGGAGCAGGAGGGCACCTATCCCCTGCCCGAAGCGCAGCTCGACCGCTTCCTGATGCAGGTCGACATCCTTTATCCCGAAATCGAGGCCGAGCGGCGCATTCTGCTGGAGACCACCGGCATCGAGGACGCCAAGGCGCAAAACGTGCTGCAGCCGGCGCGGCTGAGGGAAATCCAGACGCTGATCCGCCGTATGCCGGTGCCCGAAAGCGTCGTCGACGCCATCCTCAAACTGGTGCGTTCGGCGCGTCCCGGCCAGGGCAATGCCGAGACCGACAAGCATGTCGCCTGGGGTCCCGGCCCGCGCGCCAGCCAGGCGCTGACGCTGTGCGCCCGTGCGCGCGCGCTTTATGACGGGCGGCTGGCGCCGTCGGTCGACGATATCCGCGCGCTGGCCGAACCAGTGCTGCAGCACCGCATGGCGCTGACCTTTGCCGCGCGCGCCGAGGGCACGACCGTGCGCGACGTGGTGGCGAAACTGGCCAAAGGAATCTGATGGCGCGTATCGGCGAAGTCCAGGCACCGGCAGCGACGCGCGACGCGCTCGCCAGGGGCCGGTTGCGGGCTTCGCTGGTGCCGGACCTGCTGGTCGAGGCGCGCCGTATCGTCAACACGGTAATTGCCGGCTGGCATGGCCGCCGCAAGCGCGGCATCGGCGAGAATTTCTGGCAGTTCCGCCCCTATGTCGAAGGCGATTCCTCGCGCATCGACTGGCGCCGTTCGGCCCGCGACGACCACACCTATGTGCGCGACCGCGAATGGGAAGCAGCCCACACGGTGTGGCTTTGGGCCGACCCATCGCCCTCCATGCTCTACAAATCGACTGGCGCCAGCGTTTCCAAGGAATCGCGCGCGCTGGTGCTGGCACTGGCCATGGCCGAATTGCTATCTCGCAGCGGCGAGCGCATCGCCTGGCCCGGCCTGACCGATCCGTTCACCGCCCGCAACGGCGCCGAGCGCATCGCGGCGCAATTGATGCACGCCGCCGACCCGCCGGCAAAGCCTGACCTGTCCGCCATCCGCCGCTTCTGCGACATCGTCGTCGTCAGCGATTTCCTCGACCCGGTCGAGGAGACCATGGAATGGCTCGATGTGCTGGCGCGGCATGGCGTGCGTGCGCATCTGATCGAGGTTGCCGATCCGGCGGAGGAGACCTTTCCCTATGCCGGCCGCACCGAATTCACCGATCCCGAGACCGGCGACAAGCTGACCGCCGGCCGCGCCGAAATGCTCGGCGACGAATACCGCTTGCTCTACACCGCCCGCCGCCAGGAGTTGGCCAGCTGGTGCAAGCGCCTCGGCTGGAGCTACACCGTCAACCACACCGACCGCCTCGCTTCCGAGGCGTTGGTGCGCATCCACATGGCGATGACCGCCGATGGCGCATTCGTGGGAAAGGCCGGCGCATGAGCTGGCTGCCGCTCTCCTTTGGCGCTCCCATGGTGTTGTGGGGCCTGCTGGCGCTGCCGGTGATCTGGTGGCTGCTCAGGCTCACACCGCCCAAGCCGCAGTCCGAAATCTTTCCGCCGCTGAAGATCCTCGCTCGCGTGCTGAAGCGCGAGGAAACGCCGCAGCAGAGCCCGTGGTGGCTGACGCTGCTGCGGCTGTTGATGGCAGCCCTTGTCGTCGCGGCATTAGCCGAACCCGTTTTCAATCCGCGCGAAAAATTGCCGGCCGAGGGCGCCGCCCTGGCGCTCGTCATCGACAATGACTGGGCGAGTGCCGCCGACTGGGGCAAGCGCGTCGCCACCGCCCAGCGGCTGATCGCCGATGCCGGTTCGAACGGCGTACCGGTCGTCATCGCCTTCACCGCCGAAAAGCCGAACGCCGAGATCGGCCCCTTCGATGCGGCGGCTGCCCTCGACCGGCTGCGCGCCGCCAAGCCGAGGCCGATCCCGACCGACCGACCCGCTGTCTATGCCCGCGTCGCCGGCGTGCTGGAAACCTTGCCCGGCGCCAGCGTTGCCGTTCTCGCCGACGGCCTTGCGGCAAAAGGCGACGAGGCCGCCTTCAACACACTGCTGTCGAAAAACGCCGCCCGTGTCGTCTGGGCCGATTCCGACCGGCTGGCGCTGACTGGGCTCACCGGCGCCGAGAACGAGGTCGACGGCTTCGCCCTGACCGCCATCCGCGCGCCCGGCGACCCGGCGCCGGCACAAGTCACCGCCGGCGCCTTCGACGACAAGGGCCGCCGCATCGCCGACGCGACGCTGACCTTCGCGCCGGGTGAGACCACCGCCACCGGCACGATGGCGGTGCCGTTCGAACTGCGCAACGACTTCGCCTCGATCGCGCTCGACGGCGAACGCCAGGCAGGTGCGGTGCGCGTGCTCGACGAAAGCTCCAAGCGCCGCCGCGTCGGACTTTTATCGCAGGCCGAGGCCGACCAAGCGCAGCCGCTTCTGTCGCCGCTCTATTACATCAGGCGCGCGCTGCAGCCTTTCGCCGATCTGGTCGAACCGTCGAGCGTCGATCTCGCCGACGCCATCCCGCAGCTTCTCGACCAGAAGCCGGCGATGATCGTCATGGCCGATATCGGTACCATTCCGCCGCAGGTCCATCAGCGGCTGGTCGACTGGGTCGACAATGGCGGCACGCTGGTGCGCTTTGCCGGTTCGCGGCTGGCCGCCGCCGGCAATGACGATGATCTGTTGCCGGTCAGGCTGCGCACCGGCGAGCGCTCGCTTGGCGGCGCGCTGTCATGGACGACGCCGCAAGCGGTGACCGAATTCCCGAAGAACGGCCTGTTCGCCGACCTCGCACCGCCGGCCGAGGTCACGGTGAGCCGGCAGGTGTTGGCCGAACCGACGCCGGACATCGTCGAACGCACCTGGGCAACTCTTGCCGATGGCACCCCGCTGGTGACCGGGTTGAAGAAGGGCAAGGGCACGCTGGTTCTGTTCCACATCACCCCGGAAGCGACATGGTCGACGCTGCCGATCTCCGGCAGCTTCGTCGAGATGCTGCGGCGCATTGTGCAACTGTCGCGCAACCAGGGTGCGGCGGTTGCCAACGCTGAAGCCGCTGCTACGTCGCTGGCGCCTTATCGCATGATAGCCGCCGACGGCACTTTGGTGCCGCCGACGCCGGACGCACGACCGCTGGTCCCTGGCGCCGGCTCGCTGCCGGTGACGTTCGAGAACCCGCCCGGCCTCTATGGTTCGGAAACCGGCGTTTTCGCCCACAATCTGCTCGACCCGGCCACCGCCTTCGCGCCGCTGGTGCGCCCGCAATTCACAGTGCCGGTGACCAATATCCAGTACGCTTTCGATGAATCGCGCGACCTCAAGGGATCGCTGGTCACAGGGGCCCTTGTGCTTATGCTGCTCGACACGCTGGCGGTGTTCTGGATGGGCGGGCTGATGTCGCGCCGACCGCGCCGCGCCCGATCGGCCGCGGCAACGACGGCTGCGCTGCTGCTTGGCCTCGGCATGCTGTTTGGCCATGCCGACCTCGCCCGCGCTGACGACGCCAAGCCCGGCGATGCCGCCGCTATCGAGGACATTGCCAAAACCCGCATCGCCTATGTGCTGACCGGTGTGCCCGGTGACGATTCGATCAGCCGCGCAGGGCTCGAAGGCTTGACCCGCTTCCTGATCGAGAAGACCGCGCTCGAGCCGGGCGCGCCGGCGGGCGTCGATATCTCGAAGGACGAGCTTTCCTTCTATCCGCTGATCTACTGGCCGATCGATCCCTCCGCGCCGATGCCGAGCCAAGCCGCGATCGCCCGCATCGACGCCTATATGCAGCAGGGCGGCACGGTGCTGTTCGACACGCGCGACCAGTTCGCCAACGGCATCGGTGCGGATTCGGCGAGCCCGGCGACGGAACGGTTGCGCGACATTCTCGGCAATCTCAACGTGCCGCCGCTGGAGCCGGTGCCCGCCGACCATGTGCTGACCAAATCCTTCTTCATCCTGCCCGAATTTCCCGGCCGCTTCTCCGGCAGCCCGCTCTGGGTGGAAGCCTCGCTCGAGGCCAGCAACGCCGAGAATCGGCCGGTACGCGTCGGCGACGGCGTCTCGCCGATCCTGATCACCGCCAATGATTTTGCCGGCGCCTGGGCCGTCGACGAGAATGGTGACCCGCTTTTGCCGACCGTGCCATCGGATCCGATGCAGCGCATCTATGCGCTGCGCGCCGGCGTCAACATCATGATGTACATGCTGACCGGCAACTACAAATCCGACCAGGTGCACGTGCCGATCCTGCTCGAACGGCTGGGGCAGTAGGATGGCGGCATTGGCTAATTTCGTCTCGATCCTGTCTGGCGCCGGCGGCGCAGCCTCACCCTCCCCCTTGTGGGGGGGGTCGGCTCGCTACCGCAGCGAAGCGAAGACAGTGAGCCGGGGTGGGGGTGCAGCGCTAGCGCTCTGTCGCCTACCCCCACCCCGCTCCGCTACGCGGATCGACCCTCCCCACAAGGGGGAGGGTAAACGGTGAACTGGTCGATTTCCTTCGAACCGCTGCTGTCCTGGCCCTTGCTGGCTTTGGTGCTCGCACCGCTGCTGGTGCTGGCGGCTGTCGGCTTGTGGTTTCGCCAGCGCGGCGCGATCTTCCGCTTCGCGGCGCTGATTGCGCTGGGCGCAGCACTCCTCAATCCGGTCTTCCTCGACGAGGAGCGCGAGGCGCTGAAGAGCGTCGTTGCCGTCATCGTCGACCGCAGCCAGAGCCAGGATATCGGCGACCGGACCAAACAGACCGACGAAGCGCTTGCCGGTTTGCAGCAGCGCCTTGGCCGCTTCAAGCAGTTCGACGTCCGCGTCGTCGAGGCCGGCAAGTCGGAAGCCGCCGACGAGCGCACCGAGACCAAGCTTTTTGCAGCGCTTGAAGGCGCCTTCCGCGACGTGCCGCCCTCGCGCATCGGTGGCGCCATCATGATCACCGATGGCGAGGTGCATGACGCACCGGCCGCCCCCGACTTCAATGCGCCGCTGCACGCGCTGATCACCGGCAACGAGCACGAGAAGGACCGCCGCATCCGCTTCGAGAACGCGCCGCGCTTCGGCCTCGTCCGCAAGCCGCTCGACATGACCTACCGCGTCATCGCCACCGACGGCGAAACCGGCCCGGTCGATGTCCGCGTCTCGGTCAATGGCGAGCAGGTCGCGGTCGAAGAGGCGACCATCGGCCAGGCGATGCCGCTGCAGGTGACCATCCCCGGCGCCGGCCGCAACATCGTCGAACTCTCCATTGACCGCGAGCCGGGCGAACTGACCGACGCCAACAACCGCGCCATCGCGCTGATCGACGGCATCCGCGAGAACTTGCGCGTGCTTTTGGTTTCCGGCGAACCGCATGCCGGCGAGCGCACGTGGCGCAATCTGCTGAAATCCGACGCCTCGGTCGATCTCGTCCATTTCACCATTTTGCGGCCGCCGGAAAAGCAGGACGGCACGCCGATCAACGAACTGTCGCTGATCGCCTTCCCGACCCGCGAGTTGTTCGTCGAGAAGATCAAGGATTTCGATCTCATCATCTTCGACCGCTACCAGCACCGCGACGTGCTGCCGATCCTCTATTACGACTACATCTCCGAATATGTCGAAAAGGGCGGCGCGCTGCTGATTGCCGCCGGGCCGGAATATGCCGGCGACGCCTCGATCGCCCGCACCCCGCTAATGTCGTCGCTGCCGGCAATGCCGACCGGCGAAGTCATCGACAAGGCCTTCTATCCGCGCCTCACCGATCTCGGCCAGCGCCATCCGGTGACGCGCGGCCTCGACGGCTCGGCGACCGAGCCGCCGCGCTGGAGCCGCTGGTTCCGCACCATCGGCGTGCAGAACCCCGAAGGCGAAGTGGTGATGAAGGGCGCCGACAACCGCCCGCTGCTTCTGCTCGATCATAAGGGCGAAGGCCGCGTCGGCATGCTTCTGTCCGATCAGGGCTGGCTATGGGCGCGCGGCTTCGAGGGTGGCGGGCCGCATGTCCAGCTTTACCGCCGCATCGCCCACTGGCTGATGAAGGAACCTGAACTCGAGGAAGAGCGGCTGACCGCCGACGGCCGCGGCATGATGCTTGAAATCCGCCGCCAGACGATGAGCGACGATCCCGGCCCGGCGCAGGTGATCACCCCTTCGGGCAAGGCGCTGATCGTCAAGCTGGAGAAGTCCGAACCCGGCGTTTTCCTGGGCAGCATCGAGACCAAGGAGATCGGCCTCTACCAGATCGGCAATGGTGACCTGACCGCACTCGCCCATGTCGGCCCGGTCAACGCGCCGGAATTCTCCGACGTCGTCTCCACCGAGGACCGGTTGAAGGCTCCGACTGAGGCCACCGGCGGCAGCGTGCGCCGGCTGGCGGCCTCCTCCACCCTTGGCCAGCTCACCGGCAGTGTCGCCCTGCCCTCCATCGTCCCGGTCCGCGCCTCCGGTGCGGCCTCGGGCGCAGACTGGATCGGCCTGCGCAGCACCGACGACAGCGTGCTCAAAGCCGTCTCGCGCGTACCCCTGTTCGGCGGCTTCCTCGGCCTTTGCCTGCTGCTGCTGGCCATGGGCGCGATGTGGTATAGAGAAGGAAGGTGAGGATCCCTTCTCCCCGTCACTATAGGGGGAGAAAGACGCTCAACCTACTCCTCCGGCTCCGTCGTAAACAGCAGCGGGTAGCCCTTGGCCTTGCCGGCATCGGTAGCCCGTGTCGCCTTGGTCTCGGCGACATCCCTGGTGAAGACGGCAACGACGCAAACGCCGAGCCGGTGCGCGGTGATCATCACCCGGTTAGCCTGGTCTTCGCTGAGCTTGAACTCGCCCTTCAGCACCGTCACCACGAATTCGCGCGGCGTAAAATCGTCATTGATGAGGATGACCTTGTAGAGCTTCGGCCGCTCGGTCTGCGGCTTGGTCTTGGTGCGGGGTTTGGAACTGATTTCAGGCATCGGGAACCGGTATCGCGCGAGGGGTCGCTCTCACTTTGTCATGGGGGAAAGCCGTCGTCCATTTTGATCGGCGCGCCAAACCGGCTTCCCGGAAGTGCTGCCGTTCACAAATTTAGGAAGTGTATGCTGCGGTTCAACGGCCCTGGCGATTGGCGACGCGACGAGCCTGGAATTGCCGTGCGCTGGATGCCGCATCCGGCCTTGATCCGGCCGCCTTGTATTCGACCCAGGCGACCGCGAGCCAGCCGAAGAAGCAGGCCAGCGCCGCGCCGGTGATCACGGTAAGCAGCAGGCTTTGCCATGGTGTGATGTATTGCCAGCTGCTGGAGATTGCCGGTGCAAACAGCGACGGCTCCGTGCGCCCGCTCACCGGATCGGGCACCGGGCTGGCGGTAAACTGGACCAGCACCCTGACCATTGCCGAGGCGACAAGGCCGCCGATGGCCATCGAGCGCAGAATGGATGAAAGCCGCTTCTTCATGCGGGCTGTCCTACCGGACCGGCATTGCAAACGGGTTAAAGATCTGGGTGGCCGGCACCCATCAACGGGTAATCATGCTCTCACACGACAAGGCCGCTCCAGCCGGGGGGTGCTGGAGCGGCCTTGTTACAGACAAGCCTGTTGGCTGTCTGGATCAGGCCTTCGGGGCGTCCGTCTTGACGACCTTCTTCGCCTTCTTGTGCTTCTTGACGGGCTTCTTGGCGACAACCTTCTTCACCGGGGGCTTGGCGGTCGTGGTCGCCGGAGCGGTGGTCGTGGAAGCAGCCGGAGCAGCGGTCGTGGTGGCAGCGGCATTGCCCAGAGCCGGCATTGCGAAAGCGAGAGCGACGGCGAGACCGGTGGCGGAGAGGATGGACTTTTTCATGGCTTCATTTCCTTCTTTGTGCGGGTCGAGTTTCGAGTGTCACTGAACCGGGTCGATCGGTGTCACTCCAAGCAGCTTCAAAGCGTTCGCGAGCATCCGGATACCCTGTGCCTGTTTCTTGTTGGCGCAGAACCGGTTTCCCTTTCTTTGCAGTGCTTTCGCCGCGGTGACCTGCGTTGCCGCGGCATGGGTTTCGAGGGCTTCGTCTACCTGGCGATTGAGATCGATGCAGCGCTCGCTCCTTGTGATCGGCGTCACCTTTGCGGTTGTGGCTCCGATCGCGGCTGTGACGAGCGGAATGCTGAGCAGCGCACCCATCAAGCTGATCGTGAACCTGTGCATCGGTAATGTCCGTTACTCCGGAGACTTCGCGTCGCAGCCGATGTCCTGACCGCCACGGCACCCTTTATGCCCTTGATTCTTTTCGGGACTTTTTCCGGACTATAGAATTTTGTTTCTGGACTGTTTCTGGCAAATCGGCTTTGCGGGCGATCATCGCCGCTGGCCAACATGTGGCCAGAATTCTATCGTGTGGGTGACGCCACAGAAGCAGACTCAGAAGGCAGCCGCCGACCGGCCGCCAGCAATGACAGGATCGCCGTGAAATCCGATGCGCACATACTGATCGTCGACGACGACAAGGGCATTCGCGACCTGCTTCAGGAATTCTTCCAGAAGCGGGGCCTGCGCACCACGGTTGCCGCCGACGGCGTCGAGATGGAAGACATACTGCGCCGCACGCAGGTAGACCTGATCGTGCTTGATGTGATGCTGCCGGGAAAGAGCGGGCTGGAGCTCTGCCGCGACCTGCGCGCCAGCTACTCGACGCCGATCATCATGCTGACGGCGGTGACCGAGACCACCGACCGCGTCGTCGGCCTGGAAATGGGCGCCGACGATTATGTGCCCAAACCCTTCGATCCGCGCGAGCTGCTGGCCCGCATCCGCGCCGTTTTGAGGCGCAATGGTGCTGCTGAGCCGAAGCGCGCCACCACCAAGCAAATCTACCATTTCGCCGGCTGGACGATGGACTGCTCGCGCCGGCGGCTGATGGCGCCGGGCGATGTCAGGGTCGAGCTGACGATGGCGGAGTTCAACCTGTTGCAGACCTTCGTCAAAAGCGCGCAGCGCGTGCTCACCCGCGACCAGCTCATCGAGCTTTCCGGCGGTGACAGCGACTATTCCTTCGATCGCAGTATCGACATCCTGGTCAGCCGTCTCAGGCGCAAGATGGAAGACGACCCCAAGACGCCGAAACTGATCCTGACCGTGCGCAGCGGCGGCTACCAGTTCCTGCCCGAGACCACCTCCGAATGAGACGGTTCCTGCCGCAAACCCTGCCGGTCTGGGTTTTGCTCATCGTCATTGCCGGCCTGCTGATCAGCCAGGTCGCTACGCTCTATATCGTCTCGCGCGATCGCGCCGTCGCCAATGACGAGGTCGATCTCTACCGGCTTAACGACCGCGCCTATTCGCTGGTGCAGCTGATGCATGACGACACGCCGGAGCAGCGCAAGCTGACGGCCTCCGGTCTGTTCAACGCCACCTATGCGCTGACCGTGTCGGACACGCCCGCGGTCACCTCGTCGATCGCCGGCGACGACGAACTGGCCGAACTCGAGGACATCCTGGTCGGGCGGCTGTCGAAATTCGGCATCACCGACGCCCGCGTCCGACGCGATCCGGCAACCCAGGCAGCCAACGCGCCTGGCGGTGTGGCCGTGACCAAGGATGTCGGCGCGGTGGAGCGTGACCTGTTATCGCTGGCGGCCAGCTTCGCCCAGAGCGACAAGCTGACGGCATCTGTCCGCTTCGCCGACGGCCAATGGCTGAATTTCACCGAGCCCAACACGCCGGTCGGACCGATATTGAGCTTCGACAGCCTGCCGCTCTATTCGCTGATCGCGGCCCTGGTGGTGATCATGTCGATCTGGTCGCTGCGCCGGCTGACGGCGCCCTATCGGATGATGGAAACGGCGGTCAACCGGATCGGCACGGACCTGAAGAGCCCGCCGATCGCCGAGACCGGCAGCCGCGAAATCCGCGCCGCGGCCAAAGCCGTGAACGCCATGCAGGTGAGGCTGCGCGACTATGTCGAGGACCGCGAACATCTGGCCGCCGCGCTCGCCCACGATCTGCGCACGCCGCTGACCCGCATGCGGCTGCGCCTCGAACTGTTGCGCAGATCGACGGCGCGCGAGGCGCTCGCCCACGACCTCGCCGACATCGAGAGCATCGCCAGCTCCGTCATCGACTTCGCCACCTTCGAAGTCACCGAGGAGAAGAGCGAGCGGATCGATTTCTGGTCGCTGGTGGAATCCATCGCCGACAGTTTCGAGGACGTCACGTTCGACCATGACGGCGCCAGGCCGCGTGGCATGATCTGCATGGCGCGGCCGGTGGCGCTCAAGCGCTGCGTCAACAATCTGGTCCAGAATGCCGTGACCTACGGCAAGAAAGCCCATGTCAGCCTGCGGCAGTCGGACGGCACGGTCACGCTGGTTATCCGCGACGAGGGGCCGGGCATACCGCAGGCGCAGCTCGATCAGGTGTTCGGTTCCTTCGTGCGGCTGGAGCAATCGCGCAACCGCCAGACCGGCGGCCTCGGCCTCGGCCTGACCATTGCCCGCAACATTGCGCGTGCCGCCGGCGGCGATGTCAACCTGTCCAACCATCCCCGCGGCGGCCTGCTGACGGAGCTCAGCCTGCCGCTGGCGGCATAAGGCAGCAGACTAGCGTCTCGATGGGCTCCGGGGGTGGATCAACCAACCCGCCCTTGCAATAGTGCGGCCGCTCGAACAGGAGGAGATCGCCGCATGTTTTACGCCATCCTGGCCTATCACGTCGAACAGACCATCCAGTCCCTGACGCCGCAGCAGGATGCGGCGCTGATGCACGACCTGCTCGAAGTCAACGCCAGGCTGACCCGCGAAGGCAAGCTTGGGCCGGCGGCAAGACTGGGCGCGACCGCCGAGGCCGTCACGCTGCGCGGTCCGGGCGAAGGCACCGTCATCGACGGGCCGTTTGCCGAGACCAAGGAACAATTGCTGGGTCTTTATGTCCTCGACTGCGCCACGCAGGAGGCGGCGATTGCGGCTGCGCGCGACTTGCGCCGCGTGAATCCCTCGGCAGTCTACGAAATCCGGCCGATCACATTTTACCTTCCCGGCGTGACGTTTCCCGCTACGGAGAGCGATTTAAAGGAGGCCGCCAGTGGCTGAGAACTACCCCATGGCCGGTCAGGCAGAAGCGATCTCGTTGCCCAGGCGGACCGTTTCGGCGACGAGAAGGTCGAGATCCTCGCGCCGGGTCCGGTGGTTGTTGATCGCCACCCTGAGGCAATGCCGGCCTTGCACCGTGGTATCGGAAATGGCGGCGGTTCCGTCTTCCTGCAGCCTCAGCATGATCTCGGTGTTGAGCGCTTTCGCGCGCTCGCCATCGAGACCATCCGCGCGATAGCGGAAGCAGACGATGTTGATGCTGGTCGGCGCCGTCAGTTCGAGCGCTGACTCGGCCGCGATCAGCCCTGAGAGATACTGCCCCTGCGCAATGTTCTGGTCGATCAGGCGGCCGAATTTTTCGACACCGTGTTCTCGCAACGCCATCCACACTTTGAGTGCCTTGAAGCCACGTGTCGTCTGCAGGCCATAGTCGTGCAGCCATTGGCCGGAGGCGAGGCCGCGCGGTGTCGATTCCAGATATTCCGGCGTCACCGCGAAGGTCTTGCGATGCGCCGAGGCATCCCTGACCAACGCGCAGCCTGCCTCGAACGGCGCATGCAGCCATTTGTGCGGATCGAGCGCGATGGAATCGGCCCATTCGATGCCGGCGACGCGATGCGCATTCTCGGGCGCGATCGCGATCAGCGCGCCGATGCAGCCGTCGACATGGAACCAGAGATCCTCCTCATGCGTCAGCTTGGCCAGCGCCTGCAGATCGTCGATGGCGCCGGTGTTGACAGTGCCGGCATTGCCGATGATGCAGGCCGGCTTGAACCCGGCCGCGCGATCTTCCGATATCGCCGCCCGCAAAGCTTCGATGTCGATGCGAAGTCCGGCGTCGCTGGCAATGCGCCGCAGCGCCTTGTTGCCGAGGCCGAGCGCTTCCATCCCCTTGCGGTGACAGGAATGGACCTGGTCCGAGCCATAGAAACGCAACGGCTTTTCGATGGCTCCAACGCCGTGCTCGCGCACGTCGATGCCGGCCTTGGTGTTGCGCGCCACGGTCAGCCCGATGATGTTGGCCATCGAACCGCCGCTGACCAGCGTGCCGCTAGCCGAAGCCGGCATGCCGGTAATCTGCTTGCACCAGTCGACGACCTGTCCATCCATCAGGGCGGCGGCATGATTGCCGCCGCCGAGATTGGAGCCCTGGATTGCCGCCAGGAAATCGCCGAGCGCGCCGGTGAAGTTGCTCGACCCCATATACCAGGACCAGAAGCGCGGATGGATGTTGCCCATCGGATAGGGCATCACCTTGTTCACGACATCGCCATAGATGTCGGCAAGCGGGGTCGGCGATTGCGGCAGCGAGGCGGTGAAGAAATCCCTCACATCTCCAGGCATCTCCTGCCACACCGGCCGTTGCCTGACATCGCGCAGGTAAGCGACGGCATCGTCAACGATCCGATGCGACAGGCTTTGCACATCGGCCCAGTCCGAGGGGTCAAGCGTTTCCTCGGTACTGGTAGCCGAGTGTCCAGGCATCGCGTCCATGCAGATTGCTCCCGCGTCATCATGCCGGGAACTGGCAACCGGGCGTCGAGCGCGAGAGAGCAAGCTCTTCCGCATTCATCTCGGCCTCAATGCCATCGAACAGCGGCGTCGACATATAGCGTTCGCCGGTATCGGGAAGCATGCACAGGATCACCGATCCGGCCGGCGCTGTGCCGGCGATCTGGCGCGCCACGGCAAAAGCCGAACCGCCGGAAATGCCGGTGAAGATGCCTTCCTGCTGCGCCAGCGCCTTGGCCCATTTCATGCCCTCCGGCCCGGCGATCGGCATCACCTCGTCATAGAAGTTGCCAGCGATGGCCTCCTGCAGGACGTGCGGGATGAAATCCGGCGTCCAGCCCTGGATCGGGTGCGGTTCGAAAGCCGGATGGCTGGCGGCCGGCGCTCCGCCGGCGCCACGCATCTGCGGCTTGCCGCTGCCGACAAGCTGCGCATTGGCCGGTTCGGTGAGCACGATCCGGGTCTCAGGCCGCTCGCGGCGCAGCACCCGCGCCACGCCGGCGACGGTGCCGCCGGTGCCGTAGCCGGTGACGAAATAGTCGAGCCGCGAGCCGGCGAAATCGTTGACGATCTCGCGTCCCGTGGTTGCTTCATGGATGTCGGCGTTGGCCTTGGTCTCGAACTGGCGGGCCAGGAACCAGCCATTGGCTTCGGCCAGTTCCACCGCCTTCTTGTACATGCCGAAGCCTTTCTCCGCGCGCGGCGTCAGCACCACCTTGGCGCCCAGCATCCGCATCAGCTTGCGGCGCTCGACCGAGAAACTGTCGGCCATCGTCACCACCAGCTTGTAGCCCTTCTGCGCACAGACCATGGCAAGACCGATGCCCGTGTTGCCGCTGGTCGCCTCGACGATGGTCTGTCCTGGCTTGAGCGCGCCGGTGCGTTCACCTTCCTCGATGATGTTGAGCGCCAGCCGGTCCTTCACCGACGCCGCCGGATTGAAGAACTCGGCCTTGACGTAGATGGTGGCGTGCGCCGGTCCGAGATTATTGACGCGGATGACCGGCGTGTCGCCGATGGTGTCGAGAATGCTGTCGAACAGGCGGCCGCGGCCGGCCGTGGTTCTGATTTTCTGCTGATGCAACATGGGTAAACTCCTGGTTTTGGTCACGGGCCGGTTACACACCGGCGGTTTGGGCGACGAGGTTTCGACACCTTGCCGCACTACAGGTCCTTGACGTACGGCAGTGTGGTAAACACCACATTCGGCGCACAAATTTTGCGAGCCGGGTGCACTTTGTCGTGCTCGGTGGTAAAGCAGGGGCCGGCAGGTCAGCGTGGGAGCAGGCGTGGTATCTGGCGTGGAATCGAGCCTGGCGAGCAGCCATCAAGGTGTTGTCGTGCGCCTGTTTGGGCCGCCGACGATTGCGCGCGACGGCGTCCCGGTGGTCTTGCCGGCATCGCGCAAGCTGCGCGCGCTGCTGGCCTATCTGGCGCTGGCGCCCCATCCGGTCGGACGTGGCAAGCTCTGCGAGTTGCTGTGGGATATTCCAAATGATCCCAGGGGTGAGCTTCGCTGGTGCCTGAGCAAGCTGCGGGCCGCGCTCGACGAACCGGGCCGCCGCAGGATCGAAACATCGGGCGATACGATCGCGCTCGACCTCGACGGCATCTCAGTCGACGTTCTGGATGTCGCGGCGGCGGCTGCCGCAGGCATCGAAACGCTCGAGCCGACGCGACTGCAGTTGCTCTCCGACCTGTTCGTCGGCGACTTCCTCGAAGGGCTGGAGATCGACCGCAGCCCTCTCTTCAACAGCTGGCTGACCGCGCAGCGCCGCCGTTTCGGCTCCTGCTACGCGGCTATACTGGAACATCTGGTCAAGACGCTGCCGGCCGATTCCGAAGACGTCTCCGCCCATCTCGAAAAATGGCTGGAATTGACCCCGTTCGACAGCAGCGCCCATGTCGCACTCCTGGTGAGGCTGGCGCGGCGCGGCCAGTTCCGTGCCTGCGAGGACCATCTTGCCGCAGCAGCATCGCTCTTCCAATCGGAAGAGCTGGATTTCGGCCCCGTGCGCCAGGCGTGGCTTGCCATTCGCGCGGAACGTCACTGCGCCACTTTGCCGGCACAGCCTGCGGTTGCGCCGGTGGCGGGCCACAGTCCGATCGCGCTTGCCGCCACCGAAGCCGCGACGCCGCACAAGGCTGCGCTGGCCGTGATGCCATTTGGCGAAGACGCCGGCAGCGGCGTTCGTGGCGGGTTGGCCGATGGCTTGACCCACGACATCATCACCCGCCTCGCCAAGCTCAGGGACTTCTTTGTCATCGCCCGGGGCTCGGTCTTTGCGCTGGCAGAAAGGAACATCGCGCCGGAAGATGCCGGCCGAAGGCTGAATGTCGACTATGTCGCCACCGGCACGGTGCGCAGCTTGACCGGCCGCCTGATCGTCACCGTCGAGCTCGTCGAGGTCCGCACAGCCAGGATCGTCTGGGCCGAGACCTTCGAGCGCAAGCCCGACGATCTTTTCGCCGTGCTTGACGATATCGGCAACAGCATCGTGGCCTCGGTCTCATCCGAGATCGAGACCGTCGAGCGCAACCGCGCCATGCTGAAAGCGCCCAATTCACTTAACGCCTGGGAGGCCTACCATCGCGGCCTCTGGCACATGTATCGCTTCACCCGCAGCGAGAACGACCTCGCACGGCATTTCTTCGACATTGCTGTCAGGCAGGATCCGACCTTCACCCGCGCCTATGCCGGCCTCTCCTTCACCCACTGGCAGAGCGCCTTCCAGCGCTGGGGCGACCGCGACCAGGACAGCGTGCTTGCCTTTGAGGCGGCCGGCCAGAGCCTTTTGGTCGACGATCATAATCCCGCCGCGCACTGGGCGATGGGCCGGGCGCTGTGGCTACGCGGCGAGGGTGACGCGTCCGTGCTCGAACTGCAAAGAGCCGTCGACCTCAGCCCGAACTTCGCGCTTGGCCACTATGCGCTGTCCTTCGTGCATTCGCAGTCGGGCGACCCGCAAGCGGCGATCGGGTCGTCGGATCATTCGCGCCATCTGTCGCCGTTCGACCCGATGCTGTTCGGCATGCTGGGCGCACGCGCCATGGCGCATGTCCGCCTCGGCCAGTTCGACGAGGCAGCCGAATGGGCGCTGAAAGCGGCTGCCCGCCCCAACGCCCATGTCATCATCCTGTCGATCGCCGCTCACTGCCTGGCGTTGGCTGGGCGGCTGGACGAGGCGAAAAACTTCGCCGCCGCCATCCGCAAGACGCTTCCGGACTACCGTGCGGACGACTTCATCCACACCTTCCGCTTCGACCGGGATGCCACAGCCCTGTTCAAGCTCGGCGCCACGCGCATCGGTCTGGCTTAGAGCATGATCCCAAAAAGTGGGTACCGGTTCTTGGAAAAGATCATGCTCCAACAAAGGGTTAGGTCATGATGAGATTTCAACCAAATCTCATCATGATCTAGCGCCGCAACACCGCGCTCAGCACGTCGCGTATGCCGATCGCCCCGACAAAGCGCGACTGGTCGTCGAACAGCGCCACGGGTGCCGTCTGCGAGCGGTGCATGGCCAGCATCACCGTCTTCAGCGAGGTCCCGGGATTGGCCCAGAACACTTGCGCCGTCTCCTCCGGCTGCGCCTCGACATCGGCGCATGAAACCCATACCGCCGGTTTGCCGTCGCGTTCCGCCGCCGCCACCAGCCCGTGCTCGTCGATCTTGAAGCGCGTCGTCTTGCGCCGGTCGAGCCACACCCAGCCATTATCGCCGTGCTCGAGGTCGCGGCTGTCGCGCATGACGTTCCAGGCGGTCAGCACCGACAACGGATTCACATTGGCGATGAAGTCGCGGACATAGTCATTGGCGGGCTTGAGCACGATGTCTTCCGGCGCCCCGGTCTGCACGATGCGCCCGCCTTCCATGATGGTGATATGGGTGCCGATCTTCAGCGCCTCTTCCAGATCATGGCTGACGAAGATGATGGTCTTCTTCAGCTCCGCCTGCAGCTGCAGCAATTCGTCCTGCAGCTTGGTGCGGATCAGCGGATCGAGCGCCGAGAACGGCTCGTCCATCAGCAGGATCGGCGCCTCGGTGGCGAAGGCACGGGCCAGGCCGACGCGCTGCTGCATGCCGCCGGACAGTTCATGCGCGTATTTCCTCGACCACTGGTCGAGATTGACCAGTTTCAGCTGGCGTTGCACGCGCTCCTTGCGCTCTTGCTCCGGCACGCCGGCAAGTTCGAGGCCAAGGCCGACATTCTCCTCCACCGTACGCCAAGGCAGCAGGCCAAACTGCTGGAACACCATCGCCACCTGCTTCTGGCGCAGCCGCCGCAGCGTCGCCTGATCGCAGGTCACGACATCGACGATATTGTCCCCGTCCCTGACCAGCACCTGGCCGCGCGACACCACATTCAGCCGGTTGACTGCCCGCAGCAGGGTCGACTTGCCCGAGCCGGACAGGCCCATCAGCACCGAGATTTCGCCCTCATGGACGGTCAGGCTGGCGCCGGCGCAACCCAGCACATTGCCGGTCTTTTCGAGGATTTCGGCGCGCGTGGCGCCGCCATCGATCAGCGCCAGCGAACCGGCCTGGTCGGACCCGAAGACGATATCGACATTTTTGAAATCGACGGCGACGGTCATTTCTTGCCTCCAACGCCGATACGCGTCATTCGGTCGAGCACGATGGCGAGTACGACAATCGCGAGGCCCGCCTCGAGCCCGAGATCGATGCGGCGCGAGCCGAGCGCGCGGTTGATTTCAGTGCCGAGGCCGCCGGCGCCGATCAGTGCTGCAAACACCACCATCGACAGCGACAGCATGATCGATTGCGTCAGCCCGGCCATGATGGTCGGCAAGGCCGAGGGCAGCTCGACCTTCCAAAGCAATTGCTGTTTGGTGGCGCCGAACGCCTCGCCTGCCTCGATGATCGACTTCGGCACCGAGACGACGCCGAGATGGGTGAGCCGGACCGCAGTCGGGATGACGAAGATGATGGTGACGATGAGGCCGGGCGCGTTGCCGAGACCGAACAGGGTCAGGACCGGGATCAGGTAGACGAAGGTCGGCAGCGTCTGCATCAAGTCGAGCACCGGCAGCATGATGCGGTAGACCTTCGGCTTGTGCGCGGCCCAGATGCCGAGCGGCACGCCGATGGCCATCGCCATGGCGGCGGCCGCCACGACCAGCACCAGCGTCTGCACCGTCTGCTTCCAGAGGTTCTGGTTGATGATGAAGATCAGGCCGAGAAAGACGCCTATGGCCAGCGGGCGCGAGCGCTGCAGCAGCCAGGCGATGATGGCGATGATCAGCGCCAGCAGCACCGGCGGCACCATCAAAAGGATGCCAACCAGCCCGTCGAGCAGGAAATTGAGGCCATTCGAGAAGGCCCTGAACACGGTGTCGAAATTGTCGGTGAGGAAACCGAAGAACGCCTTTCCCCAGGCGCCGATCGGTATCTTGTGATCGACCATGAATTTCGAAATCGGATCCATATCGCCCCTCTCATGCGAGAGACCGCCTGCTTCCGGCCTCCGCTCTCATTAGGTCATCTTCTCACAGGATATGAAAAAGGGCAGCCTTTTCTAGATTGGCTGCCCTTCCTGGTTCGGCTTGGCCGAATTAGTCGGCTCAGCTTCCGAGCGCGGTCTTGACCGCCGCTGCCGCATCGCCGCCATCGAAGGTGGTGACGCCGGCAATCCACGGCGCAACCGCGTCAGGGTGCTTCTTCAGCCAGTCGGCTGCGACCGTGTTGGCGTCGCCGCCCTTCAGGATCGCGTCCATCATCTCGCCTTCCATGTCCAGGTTGAACTTCAGGTTGGCGATGAACTTGCCGGCATTCGGGCATTCGGTGGTGTAGCCCTTGCGCACATTGGTGTAGACGGTGGCGGCGCCGAAGCCGCTGTCGCCCATGCCGTCGAGATAGGTGAGCTTCATGGCGCCCATCACCGGATGCGGCGTCCAGCCGAGGAACGCGATCCACTCATTGTTCTTGATCGACTGCTCGGCCTGCGTCAGCATGCCGGCTTCCGAGGACTCGACCAGCTCGAAGCCTTCGAGATTGTCCTTCGGGTTCTTGATCATGTCGAGGATGATGCGGTTGCCGTCATTGCCCGCCTCGATGCCGTAAATCTTGCCGTTGAACTTGTCCTTGAACTTGCCGATGTCGGTCAGCGACTTGACGCCGGCCTCCGCGACATAGGTCGGTACGACGATGCCGTAGCCGGCGCCGGTCAGGTTGGTGCCGATCGTCTCGACCGAACCATCGGCGGTGTAGTCCTTGATGTCGTTGGTCATCGACGGCATCCAGTTGCCGAGGAAGACGTCGAGATCCTTGTTTTTCAGCGACGCCATGGTCACCGGTACCGATAGCTGGATCGTCTGCGGCTCGTAGCCGAGCGCGGTGAGCAGCACCGAAGCGACGCCGGTGGTTGCCTGGATGTCGGTCCAGCCGACATCGGAAAGGCGCACCGCCTTGCAGCTCTCCGGATCGCCGGCAAGTGCAGCGCTCGTGGACAGAAAAGTCGCCAGGCCGAGGCCGGCGACGAAGGTGTTCATACGCGACATTGGCAGTCTCCCATTGTGATTCTTTGGCGAAGCGTAGTTACGGTTTCTCTGCCCGCCTTGTTTCGTCAGCCAAACACCATTCTGGTGTGGTTTCAAGCGCTAAGACAATCACGATCAACGGCGCGGACTGGCCAAACAGCGACACGCCCGCCGCTTTTTCGATTGCAGACGGCTTTTCCCATCAAATGCAGCGGTGCCCTCTCCCCGCGCCGCGCCAACTCGGCTTAAAAGGACGGCATGGCCAAGCTCTACTTCCACTATGCGACGATGAATGCCGGCAAAACGACAATGCTGCTGCAGGCGTCCTACAATTATCGCGAACGCGGTATGACGACGATGCTGTTCGTCGCCGGCCACTACAGAAAGGGCGACACCGGGCTGATCTCGTCGCGCATCGGCCTGGAGACCGAGGCCGAGATGTTCCGCGACGGCGACGATCTCTACGCTCGCGTCGCCGAGCATCACGAACATACGACGGTGCATTGCATCTTTGTCGACGAGGCGCAATTTCTCGAGGAAGAGCAGGTCTGGCAGCTCGCCCGTATCGCCGACCGGCTGAACATCCCGGTGATGTGCTACGGCCTGCGCACCGATTTCCAGGGCAATCTGTTTTCCGGTTCGCGAGCGCTTCTGGCCATCGCCGACGATCTGCGCGAAGTGCGCACCATCTGCCGCTGCGGCCGCAAGGCGACGATGGTCGTGCGTCTCGGCGCTGACGGCAAGGTGGCCAGACAAGGCGAACAGGTGGCGATCGGCAAGGACGTCTATGTCTCGCTCTGCCGCCGCCACTGGGAAGAGGAAATGGGCCGCGCCGCGCCCGACGATTTCATTGGCTTCACCAGAGGCTGAACGGCCGGGACAACATGAAAATTCTGCAGTTCACAGTCGATTGCCCGTTTCCGCCGGTCTCCGGCGGAGAGATCCGGAACGCCGCCAATGCACGCGCCCTGGCATCGATGGGCGAGGTCCTGACGGTAAGCCTGACTGGCGCCCCGGCACCCTCCACACCGCCGAACATCCGTCACCGGATCATCGAGGCAGCGCGCGGCAGGGCGCCCTGGGGCAGGCGCAGCCCGCACCCGACCGTGCATATGATGCCGGACGACGAGCTGGCCGAAGCCGACGCCATCTGGAGGGAATTCGCGCCCGATCTCGTGGTGATCGAGGAGATCGTGCTTTCGCAGCTGCTGACGCTGGCGCCGAAGCATCGCGCGCGCACCGTCCTTGACCAGCACAACATCGATTCCCGGACGGTGTCCGACCGGATCGCCGGCCTGACGCTGTGGCAGCAAATTCGTGACTGGCGCCAAAACAGGCGAAGGAAGGCAGAGGCGCGCGAAGCCGACAGGTGTGCGGCTGCCCTGGCCGACCAGGTCTGGGTTTGTTCGCGGGCCGACGAAGCGCTTCTGTCCGCTCTCGGCCCCGTCAACGACGTCAGGTTCGTCGCCAACCCTATTCCAGACGAGAGCGTGCTTTCCCTGCCGATTGCTGCCGAGCGCTTCAGTGAGCTCAGCCTGTGCTTCATCGGGCATCTCGGCTACTTCCCAAACATCGACGCCGTCAAGCAGATCGGCCGCGCGATGGCGCCGCGCCTCGCCGCCTCCGGCCGGCCCTGGTCGATCACCGTCGCCGGCAGAAACCCGCGCGATGTCGTGCGCGGTCTATGCACCAGGCATGGTCTGCGGTTGATCGAGAACCCACCGCATCTGCCGGAATTGCTTGGGCGTGCCGGCTATGCGCCGATCCCGCTGCGCTTCGGCGGCGGAACCCGCATCAAGGTGCTGGAGGCGATGGCGGCGGGCCTTGTCGTCGCCGCCACCGAAAAGGCCGTCGAAGGGCTTGGCCTGCAGGCGGGCAGGCATTTCCTGTCCAGCGACGATGCCGGCAAGTTGGCATTGAAAATCATCGATCTCGCGACACGCCCGCAAGCGGCCGCCGAGATGGCGGAGATCGGCCGCGCTTTCGTGCGCGATAACCATTCGTCGGCGGCGATTGAAAAGCAAGTCAAGCAGGCGGTTGCGGCGATCCCGCGCACGGATTGAGCCCGTTCCGCTATCCAGCCGCCATACTGCGTTTGTTAAGGCCTGCTGCCTATTTTGCCCTCAACAAGAGCCAGCCGGGACCCGCCATGCTTCGAGCCATTTCATCAGCCCTTGTCATTTACTTGGCCGGTATCCTCGCCGCGCAGGCCGACGGCGATGCAGCACTTGGCAAGAAAGTATTCTACCGCTGCATGGCCTGTCACGAGGCGGCAAGCGACCGCGACAAGGTCGGCCCGCATCTCCTCGGTATCGTCGGCCGCACCGCCGGCACCGCCCAGAATTTCAACTATTCGCAGGCCATGAAGGACGCCGGCGCGGCCGGCCTGGTCTGGGACGAAGCCAACCTCAAAGCCTATCTTGGCGCTCCCAAGCTGAAAGTACCCGGCAACAGGATGGGCTTCTCCGGCCTGAGCAGCGACGAGGACATCGCCAACGTCATCGCCTATCTGAAGGCCGATCCGAAGCCTTGAACGGCGCGATGCGTAGCGTGATCTCGCGCTTGCAACTCATTGGGCCCTCTATCGAATTCGGGACACCTACACTGTCCGAGATCGACTGCTTCGCAGACGCCAAAGTTCAATGACGGTTGAACGACACTTGGCCGGCTGGTTAATCACGCCATGACCCCGCCTTCATTGCCTTTCAAGACGCCCGCGTATGTTTTTGTTTTCGGGGCGGGTCTTGTCTTGCGTCTTTCAATCCCCTGATACCCCACATATATTCGCCGCTGTTCGCAGCCAGCGACCGGAAGCCGAAGCGGGAGGCCCCTATGGCGACATTGCAGAATTTCGATGCCGAAATTGCCAAGACCAGGCAGGTCGTGCAGGACATGCGCTCCAAGATCGAGCAGTCCGGCACCGTGCTTGATACGCTGGCCACCGCCGACAAGAAGATCGGAGACGCCAATTTCGACATCGAGAATGCCCGCATCGAGGACGTGCTGAAGCAGCAGAAGGTGATGGAAGGCAACATCGCCGACCTGATCATCGGGCTGGAAGACGCCACCAACGTCTTCGGCACTGAATTCGAGAGCATGAAGAACTACACCGGCTGGGAAAGCTTCGTCGGTGTCTTCTCGGCGCAACGCAAGCAGCGCATGCGCACCGACCGCGTCCGCAACATGTCGCTGGCCGGCAATCTGCAGGAGCTTCTGGTCAAGTCCGACACCATCGTCGGCATCCTGAAAGCGCAGAAAGAGGTCCTCGACCAGCGCTACAAGACCTCGGAAAACAGCCTGTCGCAGGTGATCGAGCGCCGCAAGGTCACCATGACCAACCTCGAGGCGGTGCAGAAGCGCATCGAGGAGGTCAATCCGCTGCTGCTCGACATCGAAAACAAGATCGCCGCTTCTACCAGTCAGAAGGAGCGCACGCAGCTTGAGGGCGAGCGCTCGAAACTGGCGACCGAATACAATGAAAAGCAAGCCAAGGAGCAGGAGCTTCTGGCCGAGAGCCAGACGCTGGAACGCTACACCTCGATGTTCCAGACCTTCGTCGATTCGCTTAACAATCAGATCGCAGCCCAGTCGACGCTTATCAACAAGCTGACCATCGATACCGAGCAGCGCATCGTGCTCTACAAGGCACTGGAAGATTCCTTGAAGACCGCCGCCCAGCAGGATGTCGCCCACAAGATCAACACGCTGGGCAGCCAGGTTGACAACACCGCCGAAGAGACCATGGCCGGCATTGGCGCCGCCTCGCAAAAGCACATCGGCGATCTTCTCGAAATGCACGAGAAGAACATGGTCGCCAGCTCCGACATCCAGCGCCGCAAGAAGCTCGCCGACGACGCCTTCGCCCGCCGTTTCGACGACGTGATGAAGAAGCACAATTCGGCCAACTACGTGCAGTCGTAAGGAGCGGCTGCACGCGGGCACACCGGCATGACTCCCGAAAACGAAGCGGCGGCGCGCTATTTTTCCGCCATCACGGCGGCACTCAGCGGCCTCGAAGTGTTCATGCGCGACGACCGCTCGCCGCTTTACCGGCACGGCATCGTCGCCAAGATTGTCGCCGAATACATTGCCCGGCTGGACAAATCGTTTTCCTGCTGGCGCAACCGGCTCGGCTTCATGGACACGTTCCGCATTTCGCGCGCCGACAGCGGCTATCCCGTCTTCCAGAACCTGCTCGAACTGGAAAACGACCGCCGCCAGGCCGAGGCGCGGCTGGCCAACATTCCGCTGGCCGGCGAATTGCGCGAGGAAATGGCCGACTTCATCCTGCGCCACAAGGAATTCCCCGAAGCGCTGCAGAAGTCGATGGCCGAGCGGCTCTATCTCGAGGACGTCAAGAGCGAACAGACTTTTGGCCCGTTCTCGCTGGCGCAGACGGCCAAGGTCTCGGTCAATCCAAAGACCGGGCGCCCCTATTACCTCGTGCACTGGGCGAGCTTCGACGGCAGCGCCAACCTGCCGCTGGTCTACATGGTGACGGTGGAGGATTCCTCCGAAAGCATGATCCGGCAGCTCGTTGACAGCAGCGGCAAGCTCAATGAACGGGTCGACATCCCGCTGCCGGTGGACGGCCTGCTCAACCCCGAACTCGCCCATCGCTTCGACGATTTCACCGAGAAGAATTCCGCCTACACGCTTTCGCCCGCAACGATTGCGGTCAATCTCGACAAGGATTTCGAGCCGCTGCACCCTAAGCAGCTGCGCCGCGTCGTGCTCGGCCCCTTTTATTCCGCAGGCATTACGGACAACAATTCGACCGTGACCGAGGTGCTGGCCAAGGTGCGCAAACCGGAAAATGCCTGGCTGCTCACCTGGACCATCCAGGAGGTCTACTCCAAGGGCGAGAAACCCGGCCGCAAGGGCCTGTTTTCGAGCGAGAAGACCACGCAGGAATTCTTTATCAACACCGACGATCTCGAAGCCGCGCGCCAGGGTGTGTCGAGCTACGAGAACCACGCCCTGATCTCGCACGAAGCCTATCAAGCACTCTACGCCGCCGGCGAAGCTCAAAAGATCTTTTCCGGCTACAAGGTTCACATCCTGTCAAATGGGCAGGTGATTTCAGATGTCTGACCGTCACATCGCGGAGCATCCTTCATGGACACCGGCCTGACCACCATTCCGGAAGCGGCTATCGAAAAGCACCGCGCAACCGCGCAAAGCTTCATCACTCGCGTCGTCGTGCTGGAGGATCCTTCACGCGAATCCGGCACCGCGCTTGCCGGCACCAATCGCCGCTTTGTCTCGACAGTCTCGGTCGGCTCGGTGCGCCGTACCCGCGAGGTCGAGCTTACCAAGACCGTCGCCGCGATCCATCCCGACGACCAGTTGATGAGCATCCCGCAGCACACGCTTTTGTTTCGCGCCCGCCGCGGCCTGGCGATTGCGCTCGCCATTTCCGATGTCTTCGCCGAAGGCTCCGACCTTGAAAGCCTGCAGGCCAAGAACACCCGCGCACCGCTCGAAGGCGATGAAGCCGCGACCTTCAAGAAGCTTCTGTCAGCCTCTGCTTACGTTTCGGCCTTCAGCCTTGCCTCCTATCTGTTCCAGCTGATCGACAGCGATGGCGAGGCGCCCAACGATATCCCCGAACCCGACTTCCTGTTCGACACGCCGCAGGACGCGGTGAAGTCGATCGTGGCTGGGTTGGACAAGGCGATCACCGGGTCGAAGGACGATGGCGACCTGACGACCCGGGCGCGTGCTTTCGCCCGTGTTGCCATTGACGGGCTCTTGGCCCGTAAAGGCCGCTTCGACGGCATCGGCCCGTTCGAGAACGCCCATATCCGCATCGACGCCGACGATTTCACCCTCGACGGCTTCGACGTCGCGCCCGGCAAGCGCTCCAAGCCGCTGGTGATGACCTTCAAGAAGCCGGAAGAGGTCGTCGGCAACCACATTGCCAAATACCAGTCGGTCAAGCTCGCCAAGATGCTGATGGCCTACGATTTCGAGCGCGAGTTGAACCCGTTCGTCGAACTCGGGGGCTTCCTCTTCACCTTCATCGGCGACGGCGCGCCGGGCACCGGCAAGACGACGCTGATCCAGATGATCGCCGGCCTCGTCAACAATTATTGCCAGGTTGCCGGCTATCCCTTCGCCTATGAGAATTTCGGCGTCGACCAGATCTCGTCCTACCAGGGCAAATCTGGCCAGAATTGCCGCCAGTTCATCAACAATGTCTTGAACCCACGCGTCATCGGTTTCGGCACCGTCGACGACATCGACCAGGTGGCGGCCCGCCGCTCCGACGACCGCGCCTCGGCCGGCCAACAGGAAATCACCGGCGTCTTGATGGACGCCTTTGCCGGCGCCGGCACGGTGGTGCGCGGCAATTGCTCGTTCGGCATGTTTTCCAACTATCCCGAAAATGTCGACGATGCGCTGCGCCAGCGCGCCGGGGCCCGCTGGCTGGTCGACGGCCCACAGAGCCGCGACGACTATATCGACATCTTCGTCCTGCTTGCCGGCAAGAACCACAAGATCCCACTCGGCGACCACAAGCTCTACGCCGCGCAGGAGATCCAGCGCGCGGTGACCGAAGCCTATGAGGAGCACGAGAAGCCTCAGGAAGACGGGCTGATGAAGGTCTATGAGCGCTACATGAAGGAGAATGGCGCGCCGAAATCGATGGCCGACATCGGCACTTATCTGCACCTGATCAAGGATGCCGAGCCGCGCTTCACCGGCCGAGCCATCAAGAACGTCACCGACGCCATCAAGATGCGCGCCATGGACATCGAGCTGCCCGACGACTGGTTCGAGAAGCCGGAAGTCTTCATGCACAAGGGCTACGACGAAAAGAAGGCCATGATCGAGGAACTGCGGGGGCCGTTCTCGATGGACATGGTCATGCAGGAGATCAACCGCTACGCCGACTCGGAGTTCCGCTATTCCGACAAATCCGACGACGCCGCGGTGGAGAAGCTGCTGCGCGACGCACGCCTGCGCGAACGGGCGGGGCGCGAGATGGAGGAGATGAAGAAGAAGGGGCTCTGGAATGCGTGAACTTCCTTCGCTGCCCGCGGGTGCTGAAAGGCTTGGCGCTAACGCTGACGCCCCCCTCTCCCCGTCCTTCACGCGGCGAGGGCAAGGGTGAGGGGCGGCGCATGCGTGGACCAGAGATCGCTCCGACCATACTGGCAGCTATCGAACAGCGCCTCGATCGGGACATCCGGACCAATGATCTTCGATTTATTGACGCCAAAGGCCATGGGGAGACATGTCCTTGAATGCTAGCGCTGCCCCTCACCCTTACCCTCTCCCCGTGAAGAACGGGGAGAGGGAGGCGTCAGCGTTGGCGCTTCGCCACAACAGGCAACGCCGCTCGGAACGTTCTGCATGAGCCACGCCAAAAAACCCGACCTTCTCCGCGACAATGAGCTGATCTACGGCCGCTTGCTCACCGTCGACGAGTCGCACCTCATCCAGCGCTACAACAAGGCGCTTGTTGCCTTCGGCCTCAAGCCCACCAAGCTGAAGAGCTTCCAGATCGACCGCACCGGCTTCTCGCCCGAAGTGGCCGAGGAATGCGGCGATTACGATTATCTCGACCCCAATGAGGTCAACCGCCGCTTCATCATCCTGACGCCTTCGCAGATCGATCTGCCGGTGGTGCACACCGCCTTTTCCAACACCTCGCAGCTGATGTTCGAGTTCATGTCCAAGAACCAGCGCGCCATCGATGCGCTGACCATCAAGGATGTCATCTACGGCGAGATCGAGGATTCCGTTCCCCTGGTCAACGACATCGAGGATCTGCTGTCGATCAGCCAGGTCGAGTTCCGGGTGCTTTCGGCCGAGGACGTGCTGGGCAAGGCCGCCGAACTCGGCAAGCTGGTCGACCGGCTGAAGCAGGAGCCCGATGCCTGGCGCGACAACACCATGCTGAGCCGTATGGTGGAGCTGGCGAAGGTCTGCGGCGATATCCGTGAGAATGCGCTGGTGCCCGACCAGGTGATCTTCCGCCACAACGCCTACTGGACCAGCCATTTCGGCGGCGTCTACGTCTTCGTCGATCCTGATATGACCACCGTCATCGGCGACCCGGCCGCCCCCGGCTTTCGCCGTTCGCGGCCCTGGCAGGTCAGCTATCTCTCGATCAACGATGCCGACAAGGTGTTCAAGTTCCTGGCCAGCACCGGCCGCATCGAATTGCCGCGCGCGTCATGGGTCGAAAGCTCGGGCTATCTCGAGCATCGCGCCGAGATGGTGGTGCGCTCTCTCATCCGCGACACAGAGCCGAACCGCAATTTGACCGAGGTCGACAAGGTCTGGCTGCAGACCTGGATCCATGGCCATGCCGATCTGATCACCAAGGACGGCAATTTCCCCTTTCTCAACGCCGCCAAGCGTGAGATCGCCCAGCTCGGCCATCTCAAGATCGAGGATGTGTTTCCGCAACAGCGCTTCCTGGTCGTGCGTGGCAAGCCCGACCATCCCGACGCCTGGCTGACCAACCAGCTGATCTCGGATTTCGTGCCGCAGGACTTTGTCTCGCGTTACGTCTTCAACAAGCCGGGCTTCTACAAGGACTATGACGGCTACAGCGACGCCTGGCGGTCGCATGTTGTGGACGTTCTGAAAACCACATATTTGAAAGACAAAGTGGCGTTTCGCACGCGCCTTTACGGCCTGACTGACTGAGGGGTGAACGAGAGCCATGCTTGATCCGATCGTGAATTTCTTCACCCGCATCTTCCAATGGATCGGCCGCGGCATCGGCCTCGTCATCGGCGCGATCCTGTGGCCGTTCCTCTGGGCTGGGCGCTGGTATACGCAGCGCGGCTGGATCCTGAAGGCTGTGGTCGGCCTCGCGCTTCTGGTATTGATCGGCCTCTACGCCAATTTCTTCTACGCCACCCAGTGGTGGAACAAGTTCGATCCCAACTACGTCGACAAATACACCTTCGAGAACCGCAACATTTCCGCCGGCGAACAGGTCGCCGCCGGCGCCGGCACCGACACCGCCAAGACCTGCGGCAATTCGGGCATCGCCCAGGTGGCGGCCGACCTGACGGACTTCAACGTCAACCAGAATGCCTGGATCTCGTCGATGATCCTCTACAAACTCGGCCTGTTCGGCATCGACTGGGACAACACGCCGTTCATGGACAACAAGGCCTCGTTCCAGCGCGGCATCAACCAGGCGGTGCGGCGTACCGCCACCGAGCTTGCCGACAATCTCGGCCGTGTTCGCACCACATCGCAGATCGACGGCGACCTGCAGGATGCGCGCGGCAATCTGCAGTTCGACGAGGAGACCTGGTATTTCGGCATCAACCCGTTCGGCCCCAAGACGCCGACGCCGAGCTATTATCGCGATGCCGTCACCAAGCTGCGCTCCTTCAACGCCCGCCTCGGCATCTGCCAGGCGACGTTCGATGCCCGCGCCGACAATCTGAAGCAGTATATCGACCGCATCTCCTCCGACATCGGTTCCACCTCCGCGATCCTCAAGGAGCGCGCCGAAAACCACAACAATGGTTGGTTCGACTTCCGCGCCGATGACCGCTTCTGGTTCGCCTATGGCCAGCTCTATGCCTATTACGGCCTGATGAAAGGCGCCCAGGCCGACTTCGAGGACGTCATCAAGGAAAAGCATCTCGGCAATCTGTGGGACACGATGGATGCGCAATTCGTCTCGGCGCTGCGCATCCAGCCCTTCATCATCGCCAATGGCCGCGAGGATGGCTGGATCATGCCGACGCACCTGACGACGATGGGTTTCTACGTGCTTCGCGTGCGCTCCAACATGGTCGAGATCAGCAACGTCCTGACTCAGTAGCGTCTACAGCTTTCCCGGCGAGCGATGGCGAATTTGCGCCGTCGCCTCTGTCGCATTCCGTGCATTGGGCGGCTGTTTTGAGACGGCGGAACGTCGCGTCCTCTGGCTTCTATACGGCGCGGCAACGGAGCCAGGAAGAACCGGCGACAGGTCGGCCGGCCGCGGAGACACTTTCTTCATAGGAAACATAGTTGCATGCAAGTTGACGCCGCGGGAGCGACAGGGTTAGAACATGCCCGCGCCCGGGTTCAACATGCCTGCGAGTGAGATCAAACCCGTCCCCTCCACCGTCCAATCCGAAGGAAAGCCGTCATGGCCGAAGTGAAGTCCGACATCGAGATCGCGCGCGGCGCCAAGAAAAAGCAAATCCAGGAGATCGGCGCCAAGATCGGCATCCCGACCGAGCACCTTTTGCCCTACGGCCACGACAAGGCGAAGATTTCGGCCGAATTCATCAAATCGGTGAAGGGCAACAAGGACGGCAAGCTGATCCTCGTCACCGCCATCAACCCGACGCCGGCCGGCGAAGGCAAGACGACCACCACCGTCGGCCTTGGTGACGGTCTGAACCGCATCGGCAAGAAGGCGATCGTCTGCATCCGCGAGGCTTCGCTCGGCCCGAATTTCGGCGTCAAGGGCGGTGCTGCCGGCGGCGGCTACGCGCAGGTCGTGCCGATGGAGGACATGAACCTCCACTTCACCGGCGACTTCCACGCCATCACCACGGCGCACAACCTTCTGTCAGCGCTGATCGACAACCACATCTACTGGGGCAATGAGCTCGGCATCGACACCCGCCGCGTCGCCTGGCGCCGCGTCATGGACATGAACGACCGGGCGCTGCGCGAAATCATCTGCTCGCTCGGCGGCGTCGCCAACGGTTATCCGCGCGAGGCCGGCTTCGACATCACCGTCGCCTCGGAAGTCATGGCTATCCTGTGCCTTTCCACCGACCTCAAGGATCTGGAAAAGCGCCTTGGCGACATCATCGTCGCCTACCGCCGCGACAAGACGCCGGTCTATGCCCGCGACCTCAAGGCCGACGGCGCCATGGCGGTGCTGCTGAAGGACGCCATGCAGCCAAACCTGGTGCAGACGCTGGAAAACAACCCGGCCTTCGTCCATGGCGGTCCGTTCGCCAACATCGCCCATGGCTGCAACTCGGTGGTCGCCACCACCACGGCGCTGAAGCTCGCCGACTACGTCGTCACCGAAGCCGGCTTCGGCGCCGACCTCGGAGCCGAAAAATTCTTCGACATCAAGTGCCGCAAGGCGGGTTTGAAGCCGGCGGCTGCCGTCATCGTCGCCACCGTGCGCGCCATGAAGATGAATGGCGGCGTCAAGAAGGAAGACCTCGGCAAGGAAAACATCGAGGCAGTCAAGAAGGGCTGCCTCAATCTGGGCCGCCACATCGAGAATGTGAAACAGTTCGGCGTGCCTGCGATCGTGGCGATCAATCATTTCACCACCGATACCGAGGTGGAAATCCAGGCGATGAAGGATTTCGTCGCCTCGCTCGGCGCCGAGGCGATCCTGTGCAAGCATTGGGCCAATGGCTCTGCCGGCATTGAGGAGTTGGCGCGCAAGGTCGTCGAGATCGCCGAATCCGGCGCCTCGCAGTTCGCGCCGCTCTATCCCGACGCAATGCCGCTGTTCGAGAAGATCAACACCATCGTCCAGCGCATCTATCGCGGCGACGAGGCGATCGCCGACAAGTCGGTGCGCGACCAGCTGCATGCCTGGGAGCAGGCCGGCTACGGGCACCTGCCGGTCTGCATGGCCAAGACCCAATATTCCTTCTCGACCGACCCGAACCTGCGCGGCGCGCCGACCGGGCACACCGTGCCGGTACGCGAGGTCAGGCTTTCGGCGGGCGCCGGCTTCGTCGTCGTCATCTGCGGTGAGGTCATGACCATGCCCGGCCTGCCCAAGGCGCCGTCCTCGGAAAAGATCTTCCTCAACGAGGCCGGCCAGATCGAAGGCCTGTTCTGAAAATTTCGAGATCGTTGCGAGATCCAAGAAGGGCGGCCACTGGCCGCCCTTTTGCTTTTCGGGCGCAGATTGCCTATGCAGCGTTGCGCGCCAGCGCGCGCTGGTTGGACGCATAAGGCGTGTCGCGTTCGGGCAAAGCACCGGTCTTCAGGCAATCGATCCATTCGGCGGTCTTGAGCACGGCCGCAAAGCGCGACTGCAGGATGATGGACACCACGCGGTGGATCTCCTCGGCCGAGGCGTAGCCGGCGCTGTTGGCGTAAGGCAGCGAACCGGTGGCGTCGGACAGGAACTCGACCGCAAAGCCGACATGCGCAGCGTGGATGATGGTCGACAGGTCGCAATTATGCGTCATGTAGCCGATCACCGTTATCGTATCGATGGTATTGGCGCGCAGCCACGCCTCGAGGTCGGTGCCGGCAAAGGCGCTAGGCAGTGACTTCTCGACATAGTGGTCGCGGCTTCGCCGGGCGATCTCGGGATGCAGTTCGCCGCCATGGCTGCCCTTGGCGAAGACTGGCGAGGTCTCGGGCGCCATCTGCTTGACGACCACCACCTTCACGCCGGCCGCAGCGGCGGCATCCATGGCGCGCGCGACATTGACGACGCTGTCGCGGAACGGCGGATACTGGATGGCGAGGTTGCCGCCGTCATAGTCGTTCTGGACATCGATGACGATGAGCGCGCGGCGCGGGGTGTTGGCGGACATGGTGTTTTCCTCTCAGGCTTGAATGGGACGGGCCGAAACTAGCCGGATCGCCCTGTTGCCAAAAGTGTCCCGATTGACATCATTCGAAAGAATTGGGACAATTGTCCCTTCCTTGCTGGATACTTCTCATGACCGATCCGATCATTGCCGTTCTCGCCTTTGACGGCATCAGCCCGTTCCACCTCTCCGTGCCGTGCGTGGTGTTCGGCACCGACCGCACCAAGCTTGGCCTGCCGCGTTTCGACTTTCGCGTCTGCGCACTCGACGATGGAGCGATCCACACCGATGCCGGGCTGACCATCGCGGTGCCGTATGGCCTTTCCGCATTCGACGATGCCGACATCGTCATCATTCCGAGCTGGAAGGATCTCGAGGCCCCACTTCCGCCGCCGCTCCTGGCAGCGCTCACCCACGCGCACGGGCGCGGTGCGGTGATCGTCGGCCTCTGTCTCGGCACCTTCGCCATTGCCGCCGCCGGGCTGCTTGCGGGCCGGCGTGCGACGACACATTGGGCCTCCACCGACCGGCTGCAGACATTATACCCGGACATCGAAGTCGACGCCGACGTGCTCTATGTCGACGACGGCGACATCGTCACCTCGGCCGGCGTCGCCGCCGGGCTCGATTGCTGCCTGCACATTGTGCGCGCCCGCTATGGCGCAGAGGTAGCGCTGCGCCTGGCCAGGCACATCGTGCTGTCGCCGCACCGGCAGGGTGGGCAAGCGCAGTTCATCGAGCGCCCGCTGGCGAAAACCCCAGCCACCGACCGCTTCACCCTGGCGCTCGACACGGTGCGGGCAACGCTCGGACAAACCCACAACCTCGACCGCGTCGCCGAGGCCGCCGGCTTGAGCCGGCGCACGTTCACCCGCCGTTTCCAGAAATCGATGGGCACCAGCTTTGGCGAGTGGCTGGCCGGCCAGCGCATCGAACTGGCGCAACGGCTGCTGGAGGCGACCGAGAAATCGATGGACATGGTGGCTTTCGAGGCCGGCTTCGGCAGCGCCACCTCGCTGCGCCAACATTTTGCCGCACGACTGCGGACCTCGCCGGCGCAGTACCGGCGCGAATTCTCCAGGCGGACCGGCGAGCAGGCGATGTCCGCCCTGTCTCATTGATCATCGGCGGACACGTATTCAACAGGTGTTGCCCACCAGTTATGAGCTTCGAAATTCTCAGAAATAGCGAATCTTAGGCCTTTTTTGCCGGCGGATCCAACTTGATAAGATTGGCCTTGGCAGTGGAATCTCCTCGATCAGCGGCCTTGCGAATCAAAATGAGAGCTTGGGCAGTATCCTGCTTCACACCATGGCCATCCAGGTAAGCTACTCCAAGACTATTCTCGGCTTTAGCGTTCCCTTGGTCGGCAGACTTCCGCAGCCAGGCAACGGCCTGCACATAGTCTAAAGGAACCCCTAGCCCTTTGTAGTACGAAACACCTAGGTCGTACTCAGCACCAGCATTCCCCTGGTCCGCAGCCTTCTGGAACCACGAGTCGGCTTGCGCATAGTCAAGCGTAACTCCGAGACCCTCCGCATAAGCCACGCCAAGATCATGCTGCGCCAGTGCGTTTCCCTGCTCTGCCCCTTTGCGATACCATGCGATTGCCTCGGCATAATCCTGGGCGACGCCCTGACCTTTGGCGTAAGCCAAACCCAGAAAGTATTGGGCAATGGGCGTTCCTTGGCCGGCGGCCTCACGGAACCACGTGGCAGCTTCTCTATAGTCCTGCGGGACGCCTCTTCCATCTCTGTACAGCAGCCCGAGATTGGTCTGAGCGACCGCTAATCCTTGACCGGCAGCTTTACGAAACCAAATTGCAGCTTCGGCATAGTCCTGCTTGACGCCTAGCCCACGGTCGTAAAGAGAGCCGAGATTGTGCTCTGCTTGAGCATCGCCCTGGTCCGCTGCCCTACGATACCAGGCGACAGCTTGAACGTAATCCTGGACGACACCATGCCCTTCGGCGTAAGCGGTGCCAAGATTGTCCTCCGCCTGGGCATCACCGGTCTTAGCCATGACGCTCCACAATTCGACAGCCGTTGCGTAATCTCCTCTTTTATAGGCCTGTTCCGCTTGTCCAGCATGGGCGACGCCGGCCATAAGCATGCCGGAGACGAAACAAAGCGACTTCGAAAACCTCTGCATTGTGGGCCTCCGATTTAAGGATTCAACCATTCTTTGATTCCCTTCACTCCGATCCGAATCCTCTCGGAAAAAGGTCTCTCATTCAGCTTGGCTCTAATAAATCTTCCCTGTGCACGGGCCATTCTCGTATTAAACTTTGCCAAAAGATACGAATCCCAAATTATCAAAATAATTCCGGGAGCAAAAACAACTTTGTCCGGCAGTAAAATTATCTTTGATAATATCACTAGTACGACAACGGAGAAAAGCAATTATATATGACAAAGATGCCATCTTTCCACATACGATTTCGTGGGAGGTATTGTGTCATCCAAGGCATAATGAACGGGTTATCATCCCAGAATTGATCGATAGTAATGGTACCATGCGTAATACCGTCGGTCTTGGTAACTTCAGCCCCAGCCTCAGCAGGATTATTCGGACTGACCTCTTCAGCCATTCCTTCCTCCATTTCTCGTGATTAGAAGGAACTTGCTTCGCCTCTTTGAAGTCAATCCAAGATGGAGATCAACTTTGCGTTAGCGGAGGGGCGATGTGCCGACTGGATGCGGTCTGTTCCTGTTGTCAGTCGATTTAGCGAACGCTAATATCTGGACATGGAGAGAACAGGAAGGCGATATGGACCCTGTGACTGAAATCGAACTTCGGGCCATTCATGCGTTCGTTTCGGCCCGCATTCCTTATACGTCCAGAGTCGCCCGGCTTATGCGGACCACCACAGAGGCCTTTCACTTCTCTGGACGGTATTATGCGAGCACGCTCGCAAAGGGCATCAACCTGACAATAAGTCGGCATGCAGCAGAGTTGATGGCTGTTTCCAATAGGGCAGAATTCAGCAAGGGAACCATCTTGGAGCACATGCTCCCGCTGAAAGCGATGTATGCCGAAATGCTCACGTTGGGTAGCCAGGTGAGCTTTGAGCAGATTGTGTCATACTTCACCGACACGCTTCAGAAGTGCCCCCTGGTCACGGTGACCAAGGAGGAAGACCGCCGGCTTCGCAACGACTTGCCGCATCCTGAGCGCTACCCTGCCGCCGGCATCGAAATCGGATCTCTGGACGCAATGACGTTTGGTTCGATGCCGAGGTGGACTCCTTTGAAAAGGGAGGACCTTATTGTGCCTGGCAATCCCGAGGTCGAGGGCGAAGCCGATTTCGAGCCGGTTCAGGCAGCTCGAAGAGGGCATTTGAGCTGGGGTGCCGGAGACCTCGAATTCGAGTAGCTCGACATAGCTGCCAAACCACGGGAGGACAGAGGATGGGGCAAATTTCTGAAGCGCACTATGCCAAGATGAAAACGAAGTTTCGCTTAGACGTGGCCAGTTTCCTCGCCGCAGTGGCAACAGGGAAGGGGACAATCACCTACGGCGAACTTTCCAGAAAGTTCGGCGTGGCTACAAGAGGCTGGGGCGACATTCTCGGCGGCATAGCGATTTGGTGTTATGAAGTAGGGCATCCATTGCTCCCTGTGATCGTTGTGAAGGCTTCCACCAAGATGCCCTCAGAAGCGGCCGTTCTGTACTCCGATCTCGGCTTGCGGTCTGACGCCCTGATTATCCAGGAGCAGCAGAAATGCTTTCTGACCGATTGGGAAGCAACGCCCCTCAAAGCCAGCGGCTTAGCTCCGTCGAGCGGTAACTGTGGAGAATTCTCGTCCGCAACTCCGCCCGGCGCTGTCGCTCGATCCGTCGATAAACTCCCAAAATAACAATTGGCCACAAACTCAGCCGTGCCTGACCATCCGCGCCGGATTGCCGACCACCGTGGTGTTGTCAGGCACGTCGCGCGTCACCACCGCGCCGGCGCCGACTATGGCGCCATCGCCGATGCTGATGCCGCCGAGGATGATGGCGCTGCCGCCGATCCAGGCGTCATTGCCGATGGTGACCGGCCGGGCAATCTCCAGTCCCGACTGACGGCCCGCGGCCTCCTTGTGGTGCTCGGCGCAGTAGATCTGCACATTGGGGCCGAGAAGCGTCCGCCTGCCGATACGCACCGGCGCGGGGTCGAGGATGGTGCAGCCGGCATTGAGGAAGGCGCCGTCGCCGAGATGGATGTTGAAACCGTAGGCGCAGTGGAAAGGCGCCTCGATCCGGGAGCCTGCGCCCGCGCTGCCGAGCAGCGCCAATAGCGTCGGGCCGATATTGCCGCGTTGCTGGGGCGGCAGCGCGTTGTGCTCGAACACCGCATCGAGCGCGATCACGCGGAGCGCCTCCAGTTCGTCGTCGATGCAGGTGTACCATTCGCCTGCAATCATCCTTGTGCGTTCGCTTCCGGCCATCACAGCGACTCCGTCCCCTCGTCGTGTTCGACTGTTTACCAAAGTACAATGCTCACTGATGGAAGAAGCACCATCGCCTACTCTCGTCAAACGCAGGACCTATGCTAGCTTGCCCTCGTGGGCCAGTCCCGGGCCTGCTTTCGAGGGGATCTACATGCTCTATTTGCTTGCACTTCTGATCGGCGTCATTGCCGGTCTTCGCGCCATGACCGCGCCGGCCGCGATCGCCTGGGGCGCGTATCTCGGCTGGCTGCCGGTGGCCGGCACCTGGGCAAGTTTCATGGGCCATTGGGCCGCCGTCGGTATCTTCACCATCCTCGCCATCGTCGAACTGGTCACCGACCAGCTGCCCTCGACGCCGAGCCGCAAGGTGCCGCAGCAATTCGGCGCCCGCATCCTGCTTGGCGCCTTCAGCGGCGCGGTGATCGGCGCCACTGCCGGTTCCACCATTGGCGGCCTGATTGCCGGCGCCATCGGTGCCGTCATCGGCACCTATGGCGGCGCCGAAGCGCGCGGCCGGTTGGCCGCCGCCTTCGGCAAGGATTTGCCTGCCGCCCTCATCGAGGACGCGGTGGCGATCATCGGCGGCCTGCTGATCGTGGCGGCGGTGGTATGACTGCCCAAGCCTCAGACGCCAAGACATACGACGCCATCATCATCGGCGCCGGACAGGCCGGCCCTCCTCTCGCCGGCCGGCTGACGTCAGCCGGCATGAGCGTGGCGCTGATCGAGCGCAAGCTGGTCGGCGGCACCTGCGTCAACACCGGCTGCATGCCGACCAAGACCATGGTCGCCAGCGCCTATGCCGCGCATCTGGCGCGGCGTGCCGCGGACTACGGCGTGACGTTCTCAGGCCCTGTCGGCGTGGACTACAAGAGGATCAAGGCGCGCAAGGACAAGGTCACCAACGACTCCCGCAGCAATCTGGAGACGTGGATCGCCGGCATGAAGGGCTGCACGCTTTATCGCGGCCATGCCCGCTTCGAATCCGCCAACACCGTGCGTGTCGGCGACGACCTTCTGACCGCCGAAAAGATCTTCCTCAACACCGGCGGCCGCGCCTCGGTGCCCGACCTGCCGGGCGTCAACGACGTCGACTACCTCACCAACTCCTCGATGATGGATCTCGATGTTTTGCCGCGCCATCTCATCGTCGTCGGCGGCAGCTACATCTCTCTTGAATTCGCGCAGATGTTTCGCCGCTTCGGCTCTGAAGTCACCGTCATCGAGAAGAGTTCGCGCCTGACCGGCCGCGAGGAC
The DNA here is from genome assembly GCF_040320805.1 of Mesorhizobium sp. M0615. Lineage (NCBI taxonomy): Bacteria > Pseudomonadati > Pseudomonadota > Alphaproteobacteria > Hyphomicrobiales > Phyllobacteriaceae > Mesorhizobium > Mesorhizobium sp. M0615. Next base: position 160,922 of record NZ_JAMYQI010000001.1, read on the forward strand.
GAGGACGTGTCGGCGGCCATCCTATCGATCCTCGAAAACGAAGCCATAGAAGTCCATGTCGGCGCCGACGACATCCGCTTTGCCAGACAGGGCAAGGACATCGCCGTGACCTTCTCATCCGGCAAGCCGCCGGCGGTCGGCTCGCATGTGCTTCTGGCACTCGGCCGCACCCCCAACACCGACGATCTTGGCCTCGATAAGGCCGGCGTCGCGGTCGATCTGCGCGGCTTCGTCACCGTCGACGACCAGCTGCGCACCAGCGTGCCCGGCATCTGGGCAATGGGCGACTGCAACGGCAAGGGCGCCTTCACCCACACCTCCTACAACGATTATGAGATCGTCGCCGCCAATCTGCTCGACGACGATCCGCGCAAGGTCAGCGACCGCATCGAGGCCTATGCGCTCTACATCGATCCGCCGCTCGGCCGCTGCGGCATGACCGAGGCGGCGGTGAAGAAATCCGGGCGCAAGGCGCTGGTCGGCCAGCGGCCAATGACCCGCGTCGGCCGCGCCATCGAAAAGGGCGAGACGCAAGGTTTCATGAAGATCCTGGTCGATGCCGACACCAGGCAAATCCTCGGCTGCTCCGTGCTCGGCCCCGGCGGCGACGAGGCGGTGCACTGCGTGCTCGACCTGATGTACGCCAAGGCGCCGGTCGATACGCTGGCGCGCGCCGTGCATATCCACCCCAACGTCTCGGAGCTGTTGCCAACCATCGCCCAGGAGCTGAAGCCGCTCGCCTGACATAGCTCCGCGTCAAGCTCAGCGCTTTCTGCATTGGTGCGTTGCAGCAATGTGCATTGCGCGCGGCAAGGCTTCTCGTTCAGTCTGAATTGAACCGATTCAGTCTGGATTTTCCATGCCTTTGCCGATCCTTGCGCTTGCCATTGCGTCCTTTTGCATCGGCACCACCGAATTCGTCATCATGGGCCTGTTGCCGGAGGTTGCGGCCGATCTCGGCGTGTCGATCCCCTCGGCCGGCCTGCTGGTCACCGGCTATGCGCTGGGCGTCGTCTTCGGCGCACCCATCGTCGCCATGGCCACCGCGCATCTGCCGCGCAAGCCGGTGCTGGTCGCGCTGACGGCGATGTTCGTCGTCGGCAATCTGCTCTGCGCCATTGCGCCCAATTACTGGCTTCTGATGGCCGCGCGCGTCTTCACCGCGTTCGGTCATGGCGCCTTTTTCGGCATTGGTTCCGTCGTTGCCGCCAGCCTGGTGCCGCGCAACAAGCGCGCCAGCGCCATGGCGATGATGTTCGCGGGATTGACGCTCTCCAACATTCTCGGCGTTCCTGCCGGCACCGCGCTTGGCGAAGCCTTCGGCTGGCGCTCCACCTTCTTCGCCGTCGTCGGCATCGGCCTGATCTCTGTTGCCGCCATCGCCTGGCTGGTGCCATCCAATGTCGTCGAACCGAGCGGCGGCGGCCTGCGCAGCGAACTGCGCGTGCTGGGCAAGCTGCAGGTCTGGCTCGCCATGCTGATCGCCTCGCTGGCCTCGGCCAGCCTGTTTGCCGTCTTCACCTACATCAAGCCCTACCTTACCGATGTCTCCGGCCTGTCGACCTCCGCGGTCACCTGGGTCCTGCTGCTGTTCGGCGCCGGCATGACCATAGGCAACATCATCGGCGGCCGGCTGGCCGACTGGAAATTGATGCCGACGGTCATCGGCACGCTGCTTTTGATGGCAGTTCTGTTTGTCGGCTTCATGCAGTTCGGCGCTATCGCCAGCGTCGCCATCGGCGTCGTCTTCTTGTGGGGACTGCTGATCTTCGTCGTCGTGCCGCCGCTGCAGATCCGCGTCGTCGAAGCGGCTTCGGAAGGGCCGAACCTCGCCGCCACGCTCAACCAGGGCGCATTCAATATCGGCAATGCCAGCGGCGCCTGGATCGGCGGCGTGGCTCTGTCGGCCGGCGTTTCCTATGCTCATTTGCCGCTGGTCGGCGCGGTGCTGGCCCTGCTGGCGGTCAGCGTAGCCGTTGTCTCGCAGGCGCTCGAAGGATCGGCGCCGATAACGACGGTTCCGGCCGCCGCCGAATAATTCCATTGCGCCCATGGCGGCGCGAACTGGACCAATCGACAGCCCTTCGGCAAAAGTGCATGTGTTCTGCCTCTTATCCTGGAGGCATCCCATGCAGAAATCGATCGAACGCATCGCCGGCGACACCGAAGGCGTTTCCTACGAATTCCCGGTGTTCCGCTTCGCCGGCACTGATAAGGCCGCACCCTCGGCCTATCTGCAGGCAGCACTCCACGCCGGTGAATTGCCTGGTGTCGTCGCCATCGACGCGCTGATGCCGGCGCTGAACAAGGCCGAAGCGGAAGGCCGCATCAAGGGCAGCATCACGGTCGTGCCCTGGGCCAATCCGATCGGCCGCGCGCAATATCATTTCGGCGAGCACCAGGGCCGCTTTCATCTCGGCACCCGCAACAATTTCAACCGCGGCTTTCCGTTGCTCGCAGCACCGGACGCCAAGCTTTTGCCCGACACCACGCTTGGCACCCCCGACCAGCGATTGAAGACCCGTCTGGTGCAGCTGTCGCTCGGCCACGACATCGTGCTCGACCTGCATTGCGATGACGAGGGCCTTGCCTATCTCTACGTCCACGCCAGCCTGTGGCCGGCGATGGCCGATTGCGCCGCCGCCATGGGTATCGACGCCGTGGTGTTGTGGAGCGAGGACACCGACGGCACCTTCGAGGGCGCCACGATCATGCCCTACCAGAACGTCCCCGCCAACGTGGCGAAGCTCGACCGCCGCGTTGCCACCACGGTAGAATACCGTGGCATGCTGGATGTCGACGGCGCGCTGGCAAGTTCCGATGCCGAAGGCCTTTACCGGCTGCTGGCGGCGCGCGGCGTCATCGCCGATACCTCCCTTCCCGCACCCGGCGCGTTCAAGGGCCTCGTCGCGCCGCTCGAGAACATCGACATGATGCCGGCGCCCCGGGCCGGCGCCATCCTCTACGACGTCAAGCCCGGCGACCGAGTCGCCAAGGGCGCGCGCCTCGCCACCATCGTCCACACACCGGGCGAGGCCGGCGGCCGCACCGAAGTGCTGGCGCCGCAGGACGGCGTCATCCTGACCCGCCGCTCGCGCCGCATCATCCGCGCCGGCGAGGATCTCTTGAAGCTGGTCGGCGACAAGAAGAGCGCCGACGCGAGGTCAGGCACGCTGGAGGACTGAGCTAACCCGAAATCGCCAGCCGCGCCTTGGCCTCCAGCCATTCGGCCATCTGCCGGTACGGCACCGGGCCGTGGCTGACACGGGCGACACCAAGCTCGGCCAGGCGCTGGCGCGGCGGCACATGCGCCAGCGCGATGATGTTGACCGGCAATGCCGTCGCCTTGCACAGCGCCTCGATCAGACCCTCGTCGCCGAGCCCCGGCGCAAAGAAGCCGCTAGCTCCTGCCTTTTCATAAGCGTGCGCCCGCTCGATGGCCTGGTCGAGCAGCACGCTGTCATGCGCATCCGGCTTGGCCTTGAGGAAAATGTCGGTACGGGCGTTGATGTAGGCGGGAATGCCGGAAGCCTTCACCGCCGCCGCTGCCGCCTCGATCCGCTTCACCTGTACCGCGATGTCGTGCAGACCAGCGCCGCCGACGATCTGGTCCTCGAAATTGAAACCGATGGCGCCGGCCTGCAGGGCACGTGTCACCGTCTGGGCGACAGTCTCCGGCTCGACGCCGTAGCCGCCTTCGAGGTCCATGGTCACCGGCAGGTCGACTGCCGCCACGATGCGCCTGATGTTGTCCAGCGCCAGCTCCAGCGGAATTTTCTCGCCATCGGCATAACCAAAAGCAGCCGCGACCGGCCAGCTTCCGGTGGCGATCGCCTTGGCGCCCGCCCTCTCGACGATCTTGGCCGAGCCCGGATCCCAGGCATTGTAGAGAACGATCGGGTTGCCCTTGACATGAAGGGCATGGAACGTGCGTGCGCGCTCGATCTGCTCGGTCATTGCTGTCTTCCCGTCTTTCCGATGTTGGACGAACAGTCTAGGCAGGACCCCAAGCCTTGGCGATGTGCCATGGGCTGCAGAAGCGGCGGCCACAAACAGGCCTTTCAAACCTGTTGCGCATCCGGCTATTCGCCGCTATGGATTTCGCCCATGAACATGCGCTCGATCAAGACCATTTGGTGGTGGGCTCGCTGACAGCGGCCTGTTCGAACGCGTGCGCGTGAAAATAGAGGGTGGCCGCAACGGAATGTCCGGGCGGCCATTTGTTTTTTCAAAGCCAGTCCCGGGTCCGTTGCCCCAACAAGCCATATGGAGACGGCAATGACGATGAAGGCTCTGGAAAACGGCGCGGAAAGCTTCGTGACCGCAGGTGGTGTCACCATCACCCGCGAACGCCACGACAAGCCTTACGCCGGTGCGATCGATGCCTATGTCGATGGCTTGAACTCGCGCCGTGGTGCGGTGTTTTCCTCGAATTACGAATATCCGGGCCGCTACACACGCTGGGATACGGCCATCATCGATCCGCCGCTGGTGATTTCCGCGCGTGGCCGCGCCATGCGCATCGAGGCGCTGAATGGCCGTGGCGAAGTGCTGCTGCCGGTGATCGGCAAGACGCTGGCCGGCGTTGCCGAGGTGACGATTGCTGAAACCTCGAAAAAGCTGATCCGCCTCGATGTCGCCAAGCCCGGCCGCGTCTTCACAGAGGAAGAGCGCAGCCGCGTCCCCTCTGTGTTTACTGTGCTGCGCGCCATCACCGCTCTGTTCAAGACCGATGAAGACGCCAATCTCGGCCTTTACGGCGCCTTCGGTTACGACCTCGCCTTCCAGTTCGATCCAGTCGACTACAAGCTCGAGCGCAAACAGAGCCAGCGCGATCTCGTGCTGTTCCTGCCTGACGAGATCCTGGTCGTCGACCATTATTCGACCAAGGCCTGGACCGACCGCTACGACTATTCCGGCGACGGTTTTTCAACCGAGGGGCTGCCGCGCGACGAAATCGCCGAACCGTTCAAGACCGCCGACCGCATCCCGCCGCGCGGCGACCATGAGCCTGGCGAATACGCCAATCTGGTGCGCAAGGCGATGGATAGTTTCAAGCGCGGCGACCTGTTCGAGGTCGTGCCCGGGCAGATGTTCTACGAACGCTGCGAGACGCAGCCTTCCGAAATCTCGCGCAAGCTGAAGTCGATCAACCCGTCGCCCTATTCCTTCTTCATCAATCTCGGCGAAAACGAGTATCTGATCGGCGCCTCGCCCGAAATGTTCGTGCGCGTCAACGGCCGCCGCGTCGAGACCTGCCCGATCTCCGGCACCATCAAGCGCGGCGACGACGCCATTTCCGATAGCGAGCAGATCCTGAAGCTGCTCAACTCCAAGAAGGATGAATCCGAGCTGACAATGTGCTCGGACGTCGACCGCAACGACAAGTCCAGGGTCTGCGATCCGGGCTCGGTGCGCGTCATCGGCCGCCGCCAAATCGAGATGTATTCGCGCCTGATCCACACAGTCGATCACATCGAAGGGCGCCTGCGCGAAGGCATGGACGCCTTCGACGCCTTCCTGTCGCATGCCTGGGCGGTCACCGTCACCGGTGCGCCGAAACTATGGGCGATGCGCTTCATCGAGCAGAACGAAAAGAGCCCGCGTGCCTGGTATGGCGGCGCCATCGGCATGGTCAATTTCAACGGCGACATGAACACCGGCCTGACCTTGCGCACCATCCGCATCAAGGACGGCATCGCCGAGGTGCGCGCCGGCGCCACGCTGCTCTTCGACAGCATCCCCGAGGAAGAAGAAGCCGAAACCGAACTGAAGGCATCCGCCATGCTCTCCGCCATCCGCGACGCCAAATTGGGCAATGCCGCAGGCGCCGAACGCACCACCGCGCGCGTTGGCGACGGCGTCAACATCCTGCTCGTCGACCACGAGGACTCCTTTGTCCACACACTGGCCAACTATTTCCGCCAGACCGGTGCCAATGTCTCGACCGTGCGTTCGCCGGTGCCGGAAGAAGTCTTCGAACGGCTGAAGCCCGATCTCGTCGTGCTGTCGCCCGGACCGGGCACGCCGAAGGATTTCGACTGCGCCGCGACCATCAAGAACGCCCGCGCCCGCGACCTGCCGATCTTCGGCGTCTGCCTTGGCCTGCAGGCGCTGGCCGAGGCCTATGGCGGCGAACTCAGGCAGTTGCACGTGCCGATGCACGGCAAGCCGTCGCGCATCCGCGTCTCCAAGCCCGGAATCATCTTCTCCGGCCTGCCCAAGGAAGTGACCGTCGGCCGCTACCACTCGATCTTTGCCGATCCGGTGCGGCTGCCCGACGATTTCATCGTCACCGCCGAGACCGAGGATGGCATCATCATGGCCTTCGAACACCGCAAGGAGCCGATCGCCGCCGTCCAGTTCCATCCGGAATCGATCATGACGCTCGGCCACAATGCCGGCATGCGCATCATCGAAAACATCGTTGCGCATCTGCCGCGCAAGGCCAAGGAAAAGGCCGCTTAGAAACGATGGCGGCGACGGACAACATGGCGGCGATCGCAGCGAAGGCAGCGGCCAGGCAAAGGATCGCCAGCCTTGCCTTCTGGTCGATTGTCATCGCCTGCGTGGTGCTCGCGCTCAAGCTTGCCGCATGGTACGTCACCGGCTCCGTTGCGCTCTATTCGGATGCGCTGGAGTCGATCGTCAACGTCATAGCCTCGGCCGCCGCCTATTGGGCGGTCCTGGTCAGCTACAAGCCGGCCGACCAGGACCATCCGTTCGGCCACCACAAGGCCGAGTATTTTTCGGCGGTGCTGGAAGGCGTGCTGATCGTGCTCGCCGCGCTTTTGATCCTCAACGAGGTCTGGCGCTTCTGGCAGACGCCGACCCCGCTCGAACAACCCTGGGAGGGCCTGGCGATCAACGGCGTCGCCACCGTCATCAACGCCTTCTGGGCCTGGACGCTGATCCGCGCCGGGCGCAGCGCAAAATCACCGGCGCTGGTCGCCGACGGCCGGCACATCATGACCGACGTCGTGACCTCGGTCGGCGTCTTCGGCGGCCTCGTCGGCGCTATCCTGACCGGTTGGCAGATCCTTGATCCGGCGCTTGCCGTCATCGTCGCGCTCAACATCCTGTGGCAGGGCTGGCACGTCATCGGCTCGTCGATGAACGGGCTGATGGACCGCGCAGTGGACACGACCGAACACATGCACATTCGCGACATCATCTCGGCCAATTGCAAGGGCGCGCTGGAGGTTCATGACCTCAAGACCCGCATCGCCGGCCGCGCCACCTTCATTGAGTTCCACCTGGTCGTCGACGCCGACATGACGGTCGGCGCCAGCCACGTCATTTGCGACCGCATCGAGGACGCGCTGAAGGCCGAAATCCCCTCGGTGCGCGTCACCATCCATGTCGAACCGGACGACGAGGCGAAGCTGCCGAAAGGCACGACGGCGGTGCCGTTCGCGTAAGGCGAGTTACCACGTTTCGATAGTGAGATCTTTGATCCGCTCGAATTCCCGGATATTGCGGGTTATCAGTGTGAGGTCCCGAGCACGTGCCTGCCCGCCAATCAGCGCATCGTAGGGACCAATCGGGGTTCCCAGTGCCGCAAGCCCAGCACGAATCTCACCGGCATGTCTCGCGTCGTCTCGGTCGAATTCGAGTACCGGGAACTGCAAAGCTTCGATGCGCGCCAGATTTTGGACCTTTCGCTGGCTCTTTTCAGCGCCGTAGTACAGCTCATGCAAAACGACCGCCGAGAGAGCAAAGTCTTGTGGTGCATGCCGTTTGAGCAAAGCCAGCAGGCCCTCGTCGCCCGCGATGATCGCTATGACGGCATTGGTGTCGAGCAGGTAGGTCACTTAAAGAGGTCATCCAAAGCAGGTCGATCCTGACCATCCTGACGCTCCAGCGCTCCCTGGACGAAATCGTCGTCAACAGGTCCGATGACCTGGTCGAGCCATGCCCAATCCTGCGCAAGCGGCTCCAAGATGACAGTTTGCCCATGACGACGGATCGAAACCTCGTCTGCCTCGAACCGAAACTCCTTAGGCAAGCGCACAGCTTGTGACCGGCCTGACCAGAACACCTTTGCCTTGTCCATGTGCTATCCTCAAATGAGATATAGCAAAGATATATACCATGGTAGCGTCATAGACAAGATCGAACTCAACGAGTGCAGGCCGACTGTGGCATAGCCTCCAACCGGTAGACCTTGTCATCGGACTTGGTCTTGCCATCCGCCGAGCACAGATCGACAATCGCCAGGCTGCTATTGGGGTTGGCCAGCATCAGGGTGCCGTTGGCGCCGCGCTTGAGGAAGATTTCCTTTTGCGCGATATCGCAGGAAAAATTGCTCATCCTCGAACTGGCCGCGCAGCGCCATTGATCCGCTTCGCCCTGGCAGGAATAGGTCTGCGTGACCTTCGTCCCGTTCTTCCTGGTGGTCACCGAAACCGCGATGTCTGCGCCGTCGGGCCAATTTGTGACATCGCCGCCTGAGGCGAAGGAGGCAAGCTCGACCGGTCCGCGGAAGACCCGGATCGACTGCGTCAGCTTGGGTGAGAGCTCAGGTGCGCGGCATCGTAATTGCGTCCGAAGCAGAAAGGCTGGTCCGGCTTCAGCCGCTCGCGCAACGGCGCACCCAGCGCCGGATCGATCGGATCGATCTTGGCGAATTCGGCCTTGCAGGTTGCCGCCGGCATCGGGTCGAGGCGGAAATTGTCGTCCTCTGAGCCCAGCGCCTGCCGATCATATTCAGCCTCGCCCAGTTCGTCTTCCGATCCGGCGTCGAGATAGAGATCGGACGAAACATCGGTGAGGATCAGGCGGCCTTTGTCATCGAGTTTCAGCGAAGCCATGGTGCGGTCGCAGTCCATGCCGCAGCGGATCGGGCCCGACTTGCCGTCCTCCGACTCGTGATTGCACCAGCCGCCGGCCCATTGCGGCGTCTTGGCGCCACGCACCGTGGTGGTGAGAAAGCCATTGTAGGAGGTGTCCGCATTCGCCGTCGGCTCCTCGTTCGGATGGCTCACCGGATCATGGCCATAGAGGAAGAAAATCCGCGCCACCTTCTGCTTCGGATGCGCCTTGAGATGGGCTGCGTCATAGACACGGCCGAAACAGGCATCGGCGCCACTCGCACTGAGTTGGGGCAATTTAAGCGCATCGTCGGCCACGGCCGAACCCGCAAGTGCGCCGAGCAGCATGGCGCCAAATCCGGCGACGGCGAAATTCTTCCACTTCCTGAATGCCACTGGACCCCCTCCTCGCATCGACAGGACGTAACGTCAATTTATGCTAGTATCATGGCCGCAGCCACGCAATTTTCTATGAGCACCAGCCGAGGAGGATGCCATGCGCCGACGCGACATTTTCCGTGCCAGCCTTGCCGGCGCCGCCGGCCTGTTCGGCCTGGGCCGGGCGGCCGCCGCCGAGGACAGACCGAAGGTGGCCTATCATCTCAGCGACCTCGACAAGGTCAATTTTGTGCTCGGCAACATCAAGAACCACTATGAAGGCACCGGCGGCAATTTCGACATCGTGCTGGTCGTGCATGGTCCCGCCCTTGCCGGTTTCAAGTCGAAAGGCATATCGGCGGCGATTTCGGGACGCTTTGCCGGCCTCGTCCAGCAGGGTCTTGAGCCGCATGCTTGCGGCAACACAATGCAAAGCATGGAGATCACCCTTGCCGACCTGCTCGATGGTTTTCACGCCGCCGACAAGGGCGGCGTCGTCAAACTCGCCGAGTTGCAGCGCCAGGGCTACGCTTATCTCAGGCCATAAGCCGCCACGGACTTGAACGTGAAGGCGGTGTAAGCTTACGAAGGGAGAGCAGACATCCCGAAGGAAAAGTGCCCATGACCGCGACCGCTCTTGTCATCCCAGATCTTGCCGGCAAGGCGGTGCTGGTCACCGGCGCCTCGACCGGCATAGGTGCGGCCCTCGCGCTCGCCTATGCCGCGCAGAAATGCCGTGTCGCGCTGCATTACAATTCGAGCCGCGAGGCGGCCGAGACGCTGGCCAAGACCATCTGCGATGACGGCGGCGAGGTGTTTCTAACCCAGGGCGACTTCTCGCAGGCCGCGGATGTCGAGCGTGTCGTCGAGGAGAGCGCAGAGCATTTCGGCCGGCTCGACGGGCTGGTCAACAATGCCGGCGGCATGCTTGGCCGCGTACCTTATGCCGAGCAAACCGAGGCGCATTACGACGCGGTGATGGACCTCAACGCCCGCTCGGTGCTGACGGCGTCACGCAAGGCGATGCCATGGCTGAAGAAGCAGGGCGGCTTCATCGTCAACACCTCGTCGATCGCCGCGCGCAATGGCGCCGGCGGCGGCGCCGGGCTCTACGGCTCGGCCAAGGCCTTTGTCTCCAATGTGACGCGCGGCATGGCCAAGGAACTGATCGGCTTCGGCATCCGCGTAAACGCGGTGGCGCCGGGCACCATCGCGACACCCTTCCATGAGCGCTATTCCACCGACGAGCAGATGAAGGGCATGGTCGCCACCATTCCTCAAGGGCGTGCCGGCACGGCCGAAGACTGCGTCGGCGCCTATCTCTTCCTGTCCTCCGATCTCCTGAGTGGTTACATCACCGGCCAGGTGATCGAGGTGAACGGTGGCCAGTTGATGCCGTGAGCCGGCAATTGCATACTGCGTCTCGCAACCATGCATGTCGTGCGCACGTTTGCTGAGGTTGGAAGAAAGGGGAGAGGCAATGTACGGATTGATCGGAAAGATGCGGACGGCGCGCGGCCAGCGCGACGCGATCATGGATGTGCTGCTAGCCTCGACCGGCGCCATGCCGGGTTGCCTGAGTTATGTCATCGCCCGCGACCCGGCCGATGCCGACGCGATCTGGGTGACCGAAGTGTGGACCGACGCCGCAAGCCACAAGGCTTCGCTGCAGCTGCCGGAGGTCCACGCAGCGATCGCCAAGGCCCGGCCGATCATCGCCGGCTTCGAATTCCAGGTCGAGACCCATCCGGCCGGCGGTTTCGGCTTACCCGCTGTCAAGAACGAGTGACATCCCAACGCGGGGTCGGGGTCGTTAATTTCTTCCGAGACAGCGTTCGCATTTTTCTCCTCCAGGTCTAAGACCCAAACATGGACTCTTCGCCAGACCAACCGGCCGTCGAACGCATGGCGGGCATGCGTCCGGTCCGACAATGGCTGGTGCTGCTGATCGTCTCGCTGCTGTTCGCCGGCGCGCTGGAATACGCCGCACTGCCGGCGGCCCTGCTGATCGGCCCGATGCTGGCGGCGATCCTTGCCGGCACCAATGGCGCCACGGTGCGCGTGCCGCGGCTGCTGTTCGCCGCTGCCCAGGCCGTGGTCGGCTGTCTGGTCGCGGCGTCGATCTCGGTCGACATCTTTTCGGTGTTCTACAAGGAATGGCTGCTGTTCCTCGTCGTGGTGTTGGCGACCCTTGCGGCGTCCAGCCTGCTTGGCTGGCTGATCAGCCGCTGGCGCATCCTGCCCGGCACCACCGCGGTCTGGGGTTCGTCGCCGGGTGCTGCCACTGCCATGGTGCTGATGGCCGGTGCCTTTGGCGCCGATCAGCGCCTCGTCGCCTTCATGCAGTATCTGCGCGTCATCTTCGTCTCGATGACGGCAGCACTCGTCGCCAAGATGTGGGTCGACACTTCGGGCATCGAGGTACCAGCCATCGTCTGGTTCCCGCCGATCGAACCGGCAGCCTTTGCCGCCACGCTCGGCGTGGCGCTGTTCGGCGGCCTGCTCGGCCGGTTGTGCCGGCTGCCGTCACCCTTCTTCCTCGGCACTTTCATCTTTGGCACCATCGTCCATCTCGGCTTCGGCGTGGCGATGCAATTGCCGCCATGGCTGCTGGCGCTCTCCTATGCGATGGTCGGCTGGTCGATAGGGCTGAATTTTACCCGGGCGATCCTGCGTCATGCCACACGGGCGCTGCCGCAGATCGTCGGTTCTATCGTCGTGCTGATCGCCTTTTGCGGCGGGCTAGCCTGGCTGATCAGCCACGTCCTTGGTATCGATCCGCTGACCGCCTATCTCGCGACCAGCCCCGGCGGCATGGACAGCGTCGCCATCATTGCCGCCGCCGCCCAGAACGTCGACATATCCTTCGTCATGGCCTTGCAGTCGGCCCGCTTCCTGGTCGTGCTCATCGCCGGGCCGAGCATAGCGCGGCTGGTGGCGAGAGCCGTCAGGGACTGAGATTCAAATATGCAGGGAAGAGGAAAAGTGCCCATGAACCGTCGTGTGAATTCCGTCGATCTCTCAGGCCGGGTCGCCGTGGTGACCGGCGGCGCGCAAGGCATCGGCCTTGCCGTCGCCCGGCGACTGCTGTCATCGGGTGCCAGCGTCGCCATCTGGGATGTGGACGAGACCGCCATGGCGAAGGCCGTTTCCGAACTCGCCCCGCTCGGCCGGGTCGAGGGTTTGCTGTGCGATCAATCGCTGATGGAGGCCGTCGACAGCGCCGCGACCGAAACCGAGCGCTCGCTTGGTCCGGTCGATCTGCTGGTAAACAATGCCGGCATCGCCGGACCGGCAGCGGCGGTGGCGGATTATGATCCTGCCGCCTGGCGCCAGATAATCGACATCGACCTCAACGGCGTCTTCTACTGCTGCAAGCGCCTGGTGCCCGGCATGATCGCGCGCAGCTACGGCCGCATCGTCAACATCGCCTCGGTCGCAGGCAAGGAAGGCAATCCGAATGCCGCCGCCTATTCCGCCGCCAAGGCCGGCGTGCTCGCGCTGACAAAATCGCTCGGTAAGGAGTTGGCTGGCCACGACATCGCCGTCAACGCGCTGACCCCATCGCCCGCCCGCACCCGCATCCTCGAACAGCTCACTGAGGCCCAGGTCGCCTACATGCTGGGCAAGGTGCCGCGAGGCCGGTTCGTCGAAGTCGAAGAGGCGGCTGCGATGATCGCCTTCATGCTATCGGACGAAAATTCCTTCACCACCGGCGCAACGTTCGATCTCTCCGGCGGCCGCGCCACCTACTGAGAAGCGCCGCTGTTCCTTGCTGTCGCAGTCGCTGTCGGCCGCGAAGGACTAATTCAAGAGCCGCTCAGCGTCGCGGCAAGCCGGTCGGGAAGAAAGTCGACGAAGGCGCGAACCTTTGGCGACAAATGGCGATTGGACGGCCAAAGCAACCGGAACTGGCCGCGGCCGTCGACATGATCGTCCAGCACCGTGCGCAGCAGGCCGTCACGCAGCGCCTCGCGGACCAGGAAATCGGGCATCGAGCTGATGCCGAGCCCGGCCATCGTGGCGCCCTTCAGCGCCTCCGTGTTGTTGCAGGTCAGCATCGAGCGGACCTGCGGCTCGGCGCTGCCGCCGATGAACGGCCAGCCTTGCAGCTTGCCGCTGTTGGGAAAGCGGAAGCGGATGCCGTAATGGTTCACGAGATCGTCCGGGCGGCTCGGGTTGCCGTGCTGCTCGATATAGGAGGGTGCCGCACACAACAGCAGCCGGAAGGGTGCAAGCGGCCGCGCCACCAGGCGCGAATCCGGCAGGTCGCCGCTGCGGATCGCGATGTCGACGCCTTCGTCGATGAGGTCGACGATGCGGTCGTTAAAGTCGATGTCGAGTTCGATTTCGGGATAGCGCGCCATGAACTCGGACAGCACCGGGAACAGCAAATGATAGGTCACGATCGGCGTCGAAACGCGCAGCCGCCCATGCGGTGTTTCGCGGCTCCGCGACAGCATCGCCTCGGCATCGTCGATGTCGTCGAGGATGCGCCGCACCCGCTCGTTGAACAGCTTGCCCTCTTCGGTCAGGCCGATGCGGCGCGTGCTGCGCTGAAGCAACCTGACGCCGAGATCCTGCTCGAGCCTGGCGACGCTCTTGCCGACGGCCGATGCCGAGATGCCGAGCGTGCGGCCCGCAGCGATGAAGCTGCCGAACTCAGCCGTGCGGGCAAAGGCCAGGAGCCCATTGAGGCGTTCCATCGCATCTCTCCATTCGAGCGTTTCAGTCCGGTATATCTGGAGATTTAACACTATTTTTCTCGAAGTGTCGCGAGCCTATCTTCCCGTTACGACCGGCGCAGCAAGCTTGCGGCAGGCCGGCGGATCCTGGTTCAGATAGGAAATCCATGACCTCGAAGACCACAAACGGCGCGGTCGCGCCATGGCTTGTCCTGTTGTCGGTATGCCTTGCCGCCATGACAATGCCCTTGACCTTCACCGGCCCGGCCGTCGCGCTTTCCCGCATTGCGGCCGACCTCGGCGGCAGCCCGATCGCGCTCAACTGGGTGACCAACGCCTTCATGCTGACCTTCGCCGCCACCTTGATGGCATCAGGCGCGCTGGCCGACAATCATGGCCGCAAGCGGCTCTTCCTTGTTGGCCTCGCCACCTATGTGCTGGCATCGCTGGGATCGATGTTTGCCCCTGATATCGTCTGGTTCGATGTGCTCAGGGCTGCGCAAGGGCTCGGCAGTGCCGCCGCCTTTGCCGGCGGCGCCTCCGCTCTTGCCCAGGAATTCGATGGGCCATTGCGGCTGCGCGCCTTCTCCTTCCTCGGCACCAGTTTCGGCATCGGCCTCGCTTTTGGGCCGATCGCGTCGGGCCTGCTCATAGATGCTTTCGGCTGGCGATCGATCTTCGTCTTGGTGGCAGTGCTCGCGATTGCAGCCGCTTTGCTCGGCCTGCGCACCATCAGGGAATCGCGCGATCCGGATGCGACCGGCCTCGACTGGGCGGGAGCCGGCACCTTTACGATCGCGCTGGCATCGCTGACCTACGGCGTGCTGCAAGCGCCGCAGAGCGGCTGGACCGATCCCCTGGTGATCGGGCTTCTCGTGGCGGCCGCCCTTTGCTTTGCCGCTTTCGTCGTCGTCGAGCGGCGCGTGCGCCGGCCGATGCTCGATCTCTCGCTGTTCCGCTTTCCCCGCTTCGTCGGCGTCCAGTTCCTGGCGGCCGCTCCCGCCTATGGCTTCGTCGTCCTGCTGGTGCTGTTGCCTATCCGCTTCATCGGCATCGAGGGGATGAGCGAGATCAAGGCGGGGCAGTTGATGATCTGCCTGTCGGGACCGCTGTTGATCCTGCCACTGCTCGCCGGCCAGGTAGCGCGCTGGATCGCTCCGGCAACGATCTGCGGTGTCGGCCTGCTTGTGGCCGCCGGCGGCCTTGTCTGGCTGAGCCTGACACCGCCTGTCGTCGCAGCGCTGGTGGCGCCGCTGATCCTCATCGGCGTCGGCATCGCCTTGCCCTGGGGGCTGATGGACGGACTTGCCGTCGGCGTCGTGCCGAAAGAGCGTGCCGGCATGGCGGTCGGCATCTTCAACACCACCCGCGTCGCTTGCGAAGGCGTGGCGCTGGCGATCGTCATGGCAGTCCTGTCGGGTTTCACGGCAGCCCAACTGGCGGCTCAGGGAACGGCGTCTTCCCTGGATGCAACCGCCGCCGCGCAGCTGCTGGTGACCGGCAACATCGGCGAAGCGGCAGCCCGCTTGCCGGGTGCCGGAGCCACGGTCCTGGTCCAGGCCTATGAGATCGCGTTCGACAGGCTGCTGATCGTGCTGGCGGCAATCACCATCGTCACCGCCCTTGTCGTCTTTCTCGGCTTGCGCCGTGGATCGGCGGTGGAACACGAGACCATTGCTCTGCCGGTTTGCCAGGAAGGGTAGCTGAGCCGCGTCAGGAGATGACGAGGCTCGCTATGCGGTGGCCGTCCAGCACGAAGGTCATGTCACCCTCGCCGTTGAGGCCATTGCCTTTCACGGCAATGCGGACGCGGTAGCTGCCCTCGACCTCGGCGATGCGGACAATGCGAAGATTGGACTTCACGCCGATATTGTCCGACTGGTTCCAGCGCGCGATCTGCTGGCGGCCTTGGAAGGACCGCCCCCAGTCGGTCAGGGACGCGTCGGCTGTGAACGTGTGGAGAACGGCTTCGCTATCACCCGCATTGGTGGCCTCGATAAAGCGGCGGATAGGTTCGGGTGTGGTCATCAATCGAGCCGGTGCATCAGATCATCATCCAGCCAGCGGCCGAAGAAATAGACCAGCTGCTTGTGCCACCATGGCCAGTCATGACTGACATCGCCGCCCCAATAGTCGACCCAGGCGGGAATGGATTTGTCGCGCAGGATCTGTTCCAGCCTGCGGGTCTCGACCAGCATCCGCTCTTCCCAGGCGCCCTGCCCGCAGCAGAAGATCATCCTCAGCGACTTCAGCCGGGCAAGCAGTTTTGGGTCTACGATGCCGGGCAGATAGTCGAGCGGCGAATTGTAGAAAATGTCGCCTTCCAGCACCTTGCCGAAGAAGTCGCCCGCCGAATAGACGCCCGACAGCGCGATGACGCCGCTGGCGAGTTCGGGAAAGCGAAAGACGAAGTTCGAGGAATGATAACCGCCCATCGAACAGCCGGTGAACAGCGGCTTTAATTTGCGCCCGCCATTGGCTTGCTCGGCGGTCGCCAGAAACTCCGGCAGCGCCTCCTCGCGCACATATCGGAAATAAGCCTCGTGGCGACCGATACGGTGGGCGGCGCCGGCATGCTTGTTGAAGAACGATTCCGAATCGACGCCGTCGACCGCGAACAGCTGGATGCGGCCGGTATCGATGAATTCGGCCAGCGCTCCAACCCCTCCGGAATCCTCGAATTGGTAGAACCGCCCCTGCGACGTCGGGAACACCACCACCGGCCGGCCGGCATGGCCGTAGCGCTTGTATTCCATGTCGCGGCCGAGATTGCCGGAGAAATGCTTGTGATAGGAGATGTCCATCGCGTTCAAGCCTTTTCCGCGTGGATGTAGGCGACGGCCGCGCGCAGTGCTGCTTCGTCTTTCGAGCGCATCTGGTAGGCGTAATTTCCCATGGCGCGGCTGAAAACCTCTTCAATTGGCTGATGATGGACGATCTTGTCGCGATGCGCGGCTATCACGTCCTCATGGCTGTGCAAATAGTCGAGGCGCCGCTTGCGGCTGGCATAGGCGGTGAAATATTTGCCCTCGTAAGGCCCGCCGGCGGCATCCTTCACCACCATGTCCGCCCAGGCCGCGTAGACGTCGATGTCGAACGTGTAGTTGATCGCATCGGTCATCCAGGCGCCGGGCGGCCGCATGTTGACCTCAAGCGCGATGACGCGGTCGTCCTTGGTTTCGAACAGCTCGATGTGGAAGAAGCGCTCGCGCACGTCGAACGCTTTGAGGATCTTGCGGCCGGCTTCTTCGATCGCCGGTCGGACCTTGGGAAAGCAGGTGTAGCTCATGTGGCGGTCCTTGTTGACCACTTCCATGATGCTCTGGTCGTAGCGGTGGCTGGCCGCCAGCACCACCTCGCCGTCACGGTTGACCAGCCCATCGAAGGTCACCACCAGCCCCTCGATGAACTGCTCCATGACGAAGGTCACGTCCTCGGGCTTGTCTCTGAAGAACTGGTCAAGTTCCCTGGCGTTGGAAATCTTGAAGGTGTTCGAGGCGCCGGAACCGGAATCGGGCTTCACCACCACGGGATAGCCGACGCGGCGGATGAAGGTCATGGCACCGGCCCGGTCGGAGCATTTGCGCTGGGCGATGGTGTCGACGCCGCTCTTGCGAAAGAATGCACGCATGCGGCTCTTGCGCTTCAAATTCTTCACGAAATCGAGCTTGGTGCCGTAGATGTTGAAGTCAGTGCGGATGTTGGCTTCCAGCTCCAGCCAATGCTCGTTGAGGGACTCGAAGCGCTCGATGCGGCCCCATTTGTGGATGAAATGACCCATCGCCCGGAACACCGGATCGTAGTCCTCCATGTCGGCGATGCGGTAATATTCCGACAGGGCCACCTTCAGCTTGCCGTCCAGCGCCTCATAAGGCGCATCGCCAATGCCCAGCACCGTGGCGCCGGCCTTCTTCAGCCGGTCGCAGAAATCGGCGCCGTTGGCGGGAAAATGCGGCGAGAAGAAAACGAAATTCACGGATGACCCCTCAGACGGCGAAGCATTGCGGCCCCGGCTACACGCAAGTCTGGCGCATTTGCCGCGCATGGGGAAGAGTGCTCGCGAGTGGTGGAATGGCAGCCCACTTGCCTGTCCATGGCGGCTCCTGTATGAAACCCGCCATGAACACGCGCGTCTCCTCCGTCGCTTCCCGTCCGACCGGCTTTGCCGGGGAGACCGTGCGCGCGCTGGCATCGACCCTGCTTCTTCTCGGCCTTATCGGCGATCGCCGGGTTCGCTGAAGGAGCGCCCGGCGGTCGAACCGCCGCTTACGCGCACGCTCCTTGGCCAGTTCAGAAATTGGCAATTCACATCAAGCGAACGAAAATCTGATAAGGCGCTGCTCGCCCTGGAATCCGTCCGAAGACCGATCCGCGAGCCGCCGGGAGAACAAGACGATGGACGCACGAGAAGACATCCGCGCCGGCGAAGCCGAAAGCGTAAAACGCGCGGCCGGCCACATGCCGGGCGCGGCCCGAAAATACCAGCCCTATCCGACGGTCGGTCTCACCGACCGCACCTGGCCCAACAAGGTCATCGACAAGGCGCCGATCTGGTGCTCGGTCGATTTGCGCGACGGCAACCAGGCGCTGATCGATCCGATGGGTCACGAGCGCAAGGCGCGCATGTTCGCCCTGCTGCTCGACATGGGTTTCAAGGAGATCGAGATCGGTTTCCCCTCGGCCTCGCAGACCGATTTCGATTTCGCCCGCTGGTGCATCGAGGAAGGCAATGTGCCGGCTGATGTTTCGCTGCAGGTGCTGGTGCAGTGCCGTCCCGAACTCATCACCCGCACCTTCGAATCTCTGAAGGGCGCCACCAACCCGATCGTGCATTTCTACAATTCGACCAGCGAGTTGCAGCGTCGCGTCGTCTTCGAGAAGGATGTCGGCGGTATCAAGCGCATCGCCACCGACGCGGCCAAGATGATCACCGACATGGCGGCCAAGGCCGGCGGCGGTTATCGCTTCGAATATTCGCCCGAAAGCTTTACCGGCACCGAGCTCGAAGTCGCGCTGGAGATATGCAACGCCGTCACCGAGATCGTGAAGCCGACAGCCGACAACAGACTGATCATCAACCTGCCGTCGACGGTCGAGATGTCGACGCCCAACATCTATGCCGACCGGATCGAATGGATGTGCCGCAACCTGGACGACCGCGAGAACCTGCTGATCTCGCTGCACCCCCACAACGATCGCGGCACCGGCATCGCCACCACCGAGCTCGGCCTGATGGCGGGTGCGGACCGCGTCGAAGGCACGCTGTTCGGCAATGGCGAGCGCACCGGCAATGTCGACATCGTGACGCTGGCGCTCAACATGTACACGCAAGGGGTCGATCCCCATCTGGATTGCTCCGACATCAACCGGATGAAGGACGTCTACGAATACTCCAACCAGCTGAAGATCTCAGAGCGCCATCCCTATGTCGGCGAACTCGTCTACACCGCCTTTTCCGGCTCGCACCAGGACGCCATCAACAAGGGCATGAAGGCCTTGAAGAAGGCCAACACGCCGGTCTGGGAAGTGCCCTATCTGCCGATCGATCCGGCCGATGTCGGGCGCAGCTACGAGGCGATCATCCGCATCAACTCGCAGTCGGGCAAAGGCGGCATCGCCTATGTGCTGCAGGCCGACTACGGCCTCAATCTGCCGCGCAACCTGCAGATCGAGTTCAGCCAGGAGATCCAGGCGATCACCGACGCCGAAGGCAAGGAAGTGCCGGCAAAACGCATCCATGACCGCTTTATCGAAACCTATGTCGACCAGCCCGGCGCACGACTGAAGTTCCTCGACCATCACACCTATCCCGACACCGAGAAAAAGGGCCAGCGCGTGGTCGAGGCGGTGATCCTCGACAACGGCAAG
The DNA here is from genome assembly GCF_040320805.1 of Mesorhizobium sp. M0615. Lineage (NCBI taxonomy): Bacteria > Pseudomonadati > Pseudomonadota > Alphaproteobacteria > Hyphomicrobiales > Phyllobacteriaceae > Mesorhizobium > Mesorhizobium sp. M0615. The sequence continues at coordinate 180,666 of NZ_JAMYQI010000001.1, forward strand.
GAGACGACCATCGCCGGCTCCGGCACCGGCCCGATCGACGGCTTCGTCGATGCGCTGTCGCGTCATGTTGGCGTCGACATGTCGGTGCTTGATTATTCCGAACATTCGCTCCAGCGCGGCTCGAACGCCTCGGCGATTTCCTATGTCGAGATGGAATATCCCGGCGGCAAGCTGTTCGGCGCCGGCATCAACACCAACATCGTCGCCGCCTCGCTGGAAGCCGTTGTTTCGGCCGCCAACCGGATAATCGGCCGCAAGGCCGGCTGATATTTTCCCGGGCGCCGAATGTCCGCGGCGCCCGGAAATCCCCCATTTGCCGAGGGAAATTCCGGTCTTTTGTGTCAACCACCGGCAACTATCCGGTGTGTTACGCGATCGCATAACATAAGCATGCTTGTATGGAAGTGCAGGCTCTATATGATTGCGCCTCAACCTGTGCCGACTTCGAGAGGATCGACACTTGCAGCATGCCACGCCTGCCGCCCCCGCAGTGCGCGAGACACTGGAGCGACTGCTCGCCAGCGAAACGTTCGGACGTTCCGAGCGCGCGCGCAAGTTGCTGCGCTATCTTGTTGAGCGCGAGCAGGCCGGCGAAGCCGACAGGCTCAAGGGTTTCTCCATCGCCATGGACGTCTTCGGCAAGGACGGCGATTTCGATTCGTCGACCGACGCCGTTGTCCGGGTGCAGGCAGGCCGGCTGCGCGAACTTCTCCAGCATTATTTCGCCAATGAAGGCATAGCCGAACCGGTTCGCATTGCCATTCCGCGCGGCGGCTACGTGCCGTCCTATGAGCTCAACGCCATACGCCTGCCGGTTGGGCAGGAGCCGCTTGCGGCGGCGGTAGCCGCCTTGCCCGGATCGCCCGACCAGGCGGCTCTTGACGCCGTTCCCGCTGCCGCGACAGCTTCGGGGGTTACAGAACCTGGGCCTTCGCTGGCGCGCCATCTCCAGTTCTTCTGGGTCGCCATGACGCTGGTCATTCTCATGCTGGGCGTGCTCATCCTGCGCCAGGGCAGCGGCGCATTGCTTGCCAGCAGCGATCCTACCGCGGTGGTCGAGACCGCAGGCGTAACGAGCAGCATCGCATCGCCGTCGATGGAGGCCCTGCCCCTCGTCTACATCGCGGTGAAGGCCACCGGCCCCGAGGCCGGCCGCGTCGCCGCTTCGCTGCGCGCCGGCCTTGCCGGTTTCGACACGATCGACTTCATCGGCCGCGACGCCGACAGCAAGCGCGATCCGAGCACCGACCCGACCAGCTTCGTTTTCGATGTCCTGCCGGGACCAATGGCAGGTGACGTGACGCTCGAACTGCAGAGCGTGGCGACCGGCCGCGTGCTTTTGTCCCGCAGTCTGACGGCCGCCGACAGCGCACCTGGCACCGTCGAGGATCGTATCGCCGCCATCCTCAGCTCGACCGTTCCCGCCTCCGGCCCGCTCTACAGCTACATCGAACAGAACGGCATTCAGACCGGGCTGACGAGCTGCCTGATCCTCAACGACAGATACTATCTCGACCAGAGCACCAGGACGCACGAGGCCGCCTATCGCTGCCTGGACAACCTCGCCGGCCAGGGTGCGAAATCGTCGTTGGTCTATTCGGAACTGGCCTCCCTGACCCTTGAGGCCGCCACCGATCATTACGCCTATCCGCCTGGCGCGACGGTCGAACAAGCAATGTCTTTCGCCCATCGCGCCATCCAGATGGGACCGACCAGCCCCTATGCGCACCGCGCCTATGGCTACCTCAATTCGCGCCTCGGCAACACCGAGGAATCGATCCGCTGGATGCGCAAGGCCTATGAGCTCAACCCCTACGACCTCGGCATGGCTGCCGCTTACGGCTATGGCCTGATCTTTGCCGGCAAATATGCCGAGGGAACACCCATCCTGACCCATGCCGTCGAGACGTTCAGCGGCCATCCGACATGGTGGGATTTTGGGCTTTTCGCCGGGCAATTCATGCTGGGCGACATGAACAAGGCCGCGATAGCCAGCGAGTCGCTGCGCACGACGGCGATGAAATCGCATTATCTGGCGGCGCGGCTGATCGGCGCCAAGGCTGCCGGCCGCGAACAGCTGGCAGCCAAGCTTCTGGATGAGCTGACCACCAAATTCCCGAAATTCGCCGCCGATCCGCGCGCGGCCTTCGCCGAGCGCAAATATCCCGCCGATCTGACCGACCGGCTGGTTGAGGCGCTGCGCGCCGCGGGCCTCGGCAACGCCAGCTAGTCTTTCCGGATCGCGAAAACTTTACTGGCCATCGGTCTGGACTGGGAGCAATCCAGCCTCGATTCGAATTTCCTCTCCAGTCTTGCAATAATCGCACATTTTCATGGTCTCATCCCTCTATGTTGCCGAGCGGGGCGCCGGGCCGAAGACGGTCGTCCTGCTGCATGGCTTCGGTGGTTGCCATGATATCTGGCGCGAGGTGACCGCGTCGCTAGGGCCCGATGTCAGGACCTTGGCCTACGATCTTCCGGGACACGGACTGTCTCTCGAATTTCCTGGCAGCGGCCCGGCCAAAACAGCGGCGCGAGCGGTTCTCGCCGATATCGCCGCACGCGGGATAGCAAGGGTGCATGTCGCCGGTCATTCGATGGGCGGCGCGGTCGCCTCCCTGATGGCGCTTGCCGAGCCTGAAAGGATAGGCTCGCTGACGCTTCTGGCGCCGGGCGGTGTTGGCCCCGAGATCAACGGACCGCTGTTGCGCCGCTACGCCGCGGCCGCCGACAGACGGGAAATCCGCGCCTGCCTTGCCGCCATGTCGGGACCGCGAAGCCCGCCGCCCGAACGCATCGTTGGCGTCCTGGCGGACCTACGCCGTCGCCCCGGCCAGTTGCGCAAGCTGATTGAGATATCGGCCGTCATGACCAGGAACGAGCGGCAGGGGGTCATACCCCGCGAACAGCTGGACACCCTCGACATGCCGGTGATGGTGGTTTGGGGAACGGACGATCCGGTGCTGCCCTTTACCCAGGCTGATTGTCTGCCGGCGCATTTTCATATTCATCACGTGCTCGATGCCGGCCATATGCTGGTCGAGGAAGTGCCTGATGTGGTCGCCCAGGCCGTGCGCCGAAACATGGCACGCCGCGGCAGGCGCCTGCGTCCGACATTCGAGGCCGCGGCGAGCTAAGTTACTTGCGCCCCGCATCTCGCCAGTGCATTTTGCCGCCGCCTGTGTTAACTCGCAATTAACCATATCAGCGAGGCGACGCCGATGAAGGACACTGGCGAAAACATCACCCCCATCGACACCTCCCGCAAACTGTCCGACGCCGTTCGCGATGTGAAAAATGCCTTCGCCGATCGCGACGATGTCGTGGTCGACATGCGCGAGGCGCACCGGATGCGGCTTGATCTGCTCGCCGCCGAGCTCGCCCCGGTCTTTGCCGACGTGCCCGCCGACATGGACAATTTCGACTTCGTCGTCTCCTCCGGCCTGCAGCCCCGCCTGTGGATCGACGCCGTCAGCCATGTCGCCATGGGGCGCGACCGCCGCACCTACCGCTTTCTCAGGGATACCCGCATCGGCCGCGTCGTGCTCGCCGAATCGACCGATATGAAACCGGTCGCCGATCAGGTCACGCGCTATGTGGCGGAGCGTATCGTCGAGCGCCAGCGCATGATGGAGGGCGGTGTCGAGCCGGCCGTCGCCGACCTGAAACGCCCTGCGGTGGTCGAAGCGGAGCCGCCCTTGCAAGCAGCCGCGCCAGGCAAGAGCTGGTCGACCTTCTTTGCAGGCCTGGGCTTCGTCGCCGCCGGCGCGCTTGTTGGCCTGGCGGTGGCGGCCGCGCTGTTTTGGGATCGCCTGATGGCGATGAAGATCAGCTTCTGATCAACGATCTGAAGGCCTCGGTGTCTGCGCGCCGAGTTCAATGACCTGCAGGTCCGATGGCGGCAAGGCCGGCCCGGTCAGGCCGCGCCGCGTCAGGCGAATCAGCCAATTGCCCTTCTCCCCGTCAATATCGAGCAGATTGTACTGTGCCGCCGGGTTCTTGCTGCCTGGCGACTGCCCGGCGGCGGCGACGCCGACGACAGGAATCCTGGCGCCGCGCCCGCCGATGAAGAACAGCGACGGCAGATGCGAATGGCCGTGCAGCACGAGTTCGGCGCCATGCCTATGAACGGTCTTGTGGAAGCGGGAGATGCCGAACAGGCGCTTTTGCTGGGCGACGGCGCCGCGCACCGGCGGATGATGGATCATGATCACCCGCAACAGGCCGCGTTTGTTCGTTGCGTCGAGCACTGTCGCCAGCCTTTGCGCCTGACCTTCGAGGAAGAAGCCGTTGGCCATGAACGGCGCCGTGGCGCGCGCCGTCGAAACGCCGATCAGCGCGACATTGCCGCGTACGCGCAGATAGGGAAAAGCGTTGCGGTCGATCGGCGCAGTCACGCCGTCGCCGCTCATCCACGCCGCCCAGGAGCGGCAGACCTTGTCGAAGGCGCCCGGCACATAGGCGTCGTGGTTGCCCGGCACCACCGAGACATCCTCCGGCGAACCCAGCGTCTCAAGCCAGTGCTTGGCCATCTCGATCTCGCCGTCGAGCGCCAGATTGACCAGATCGCCGGTAACGGTGAGGTGGTCGGGGGTGCTCGCCTTCATGTCGGCGACGATGGTGTCGATGACGGCATCGTGCATATGGCGGCGGCGGTTGCGCTGCCAGTTGACGTAGCCGACGACGCGCTTGGACGCGAGTTCGCGATAGGTTACACCGGGAAGCGGCCCCAGATGGACATCGGAAATATGCGCGAGCCTGAACATCCTTCCTTCATAGGCGACGCGCTCCCCGCTTTCCACTCACTGTTTCCTGTCCATCCACGGTTTCGCTAGTCATGGCTATGTCGGACCCGGAGCAGGCGTTTCGCCAGACCGGCTGGGCAGGCCTCAGAGCAAGGCTGTTCCATCTCTATTTCCTGCTGCGGCGGCCGATGACGCTGGGCGTGCGCGGCCTGATCCACGATCGCGCCTCGAACACCGTCTTCCTCATCCGCCACACCTATGTTCCCGGCTGGCAATTGCCGGGCGGCGGCGTCGAGGTCGGCGAAACGCTTGGTGAAGCGCTGGCGCGGGAACTGGCCGAGGAAGGCAATATCGCGCTCACCGCCCCGCCGGTGCTGAAGTCGATGCATTTCAACTGCCGCTCCAGCCGCCGCGACCATGTCGGCCTCTATCTCATCGAAACCTTCAACCAGACCGCGCCGAAACTGCCGGACCACGAGATCGCCGAAGCAGGCTTCTTTCCGCTCGACCGCTTGCCGCATGGCACGACGCCGGCGACGCTGCGGCGGCTTGCCGAGGTTTTTGAAGGCGAGCCGGTATCGCCGTACTGGTAGGCTGTCAATCCGATGCTCACGCCGCCTGCCTGAACCGCGCCCGGTCGTGCGGCGCGCCATAGTCGAGCCCAGGCCCGACCGGCACGATGCGCGTCGGGTTGATGCTCTCGTGGCTGCCGTAATAGTGCATTTTGATGTGGTGCAGGTTCACCGTGCCGGCGATACCGGGCACCTGGTAGAGGTCGCGCAGATAGTTCGAAAGGTTCGGATAGTCGGCGATGCGGCGCAGATTGCATTTGAAATGGCCGACATAGACCGGGTCGAAACGCACCAGCGTGGTGAACAGCCGCCAATCGGCCTCGGTGACACGCTCGCCAGTGAGATAGCGCTGTTTTGACAGTCGGCCCTCCAGCGTGTCGAGCGCCGCGAACAGCTCGCCGAACGCCTCTTCATAGGCCGCTTGCGTGGGCAAAGCCGGCGCGGTTGACGGCGGGAAAGACCAGCGCATTGACCTTGTCGATCTCGCCGCGCAGGCCTGGCGGATAGGAATCGAGAGCGGCATCGCCCCACTCGTCGAAGGCCGAATTGAGCATGCGGATGATTTCGGCGGATTCGTTGGAGACGATGGTCTCTTCCTTCTTGTCCCACAGCACCGGCACCGAAACCCGGCCCGAATAGGCTGGATCGGCCTTGGTGTAGATTTGGTGCAGGAAGTCGAGGCCGTAGAGCGTGTCGCCGGTGGCGCCATCCTCGGCCAAAAACGTCCAGCCCTCAGCACCGAGGAAATGATGCACGACTGAAACCGGGATGATGTCTTCTAGCTTCTTCAGCGCGCGAAAGATCAGCGTGCGGTGCGCCCACGGACAGGCGAGCGAGACATAAAGATGGTAGCGTCCGGGCTCGGCCTTGAAGCCGCGCGTACGACCTTGCGCCGGCGCGCCGTCGCGCGTGATCCAGTCACGCCACTGCGTCTCGGTGCGGATGAACCTGCCGCTGCTATCGACATTGGCCGGACGGTCCTGCCATTTGCCTTCGACCAGCAATCCCATACGAAATCTCCTTGCGTGCCTTGGCCAATGTAGTCGCAAGGCGGCAATGCCGAAGCCGTCATCTGCTGAACAGAGCGTCACTCGTATGAAACGCCGGATGAAAACAGCCGATTGCAGCCGCCGGAAATTGATGCTAGCGGACACTCCGCATGTTCGATCTTGGCTTGATCCGGTTTGACCGACGACGAAAGGGCGCCCGCGCTTAGAAAGCGCTGACTGGCGAACGCTGCCGCTTGCAGCAACCTTTCCTCTTTATCGGACCGCGAAGACCATGAGCCTTGCCGACGTGAAATACCTGCCGGAAACTCCGGCGCATGATCCCGAAATCGAAGCCATCAACGACGAAGCCTTTGGCCCCGGCCGTTTCGTGCTGGCCGCCTACAAGATTCGCGAGACCGGCGGCCACGAGCGCTCGCTATCCTTTGTCGCCATGGATGGCGACATCGTCGTTGCTTCGGTGCGCATGACCCGCATCGCCGCCGGCGCCGGACGCGCGCTGATGCTCGGGCCGCTCGCCGTGCGGCCCGCCTTCAAGAATCTCGGTATCGGCCGCCGGCTCGTGGCGATCGCGCTGGAGGCGGCCGCCAAGGCCGGCGCGCCGGCGGTGATCCTTGTCGGCGACGAGCCTTATTACGGCCCGCTCGGCTTCAGAAAGATCCCCCGCGGCCAGATCTCCATGCCGCGCCCGGTCGACCTCGACCGGCTGCTGTCGCACGAGATCGTGCCCGGTGCCGTGGCGCGGCTCTCCGGCGAGGTCGGCCATGCCAGCCTTGCCAGGATCGCGGAGCAGGCACCAATGATGGCCTGAGCTCCAGGATCGGTCGCGGCACCGGTCGCGATGGATCCCCATTGGTCAGGTTGCACCATGGCGGCGACCTCCGTAGCATGACCCGGAACAGCACGGAGCATGCAGCATGAACCCGAACGGCCAGATTGCGATCGTAACCGGCGGCGGCTCCGGCCTCGGCGAGGCAACCGCCCGCGCGCTGGCCGACAAGGGCGCGCGCGTCGCCATTTTCGATATCGGCATCGACCGGGCATCGAAGGTGGCGGGCGACATTGGCGGCGCCGCCATCCAGTGCGATGTGAGCAGCGCCGACAGCGGTGCGGCCGCGGTCGCCGAGGTGGAAAAGAGACTTGGGCCAGCGCGCATCCTGGTCAATTGCGCGGGCATTGCCATCGGCGTGAAGACGATCGGCAAGGATGGTCCACATCCGCTCGACCAGTACCGCAAGGTGATCGAGATCAATTTAATCGGCACCTTCAACATGATCCGCCTCGTCGCCGACCGTGCCGCCAAACTCGAACCGCTGCAGGGCGGCGAGCGCGGCGTCATCGTCAACACCGCGTCGGTGGCCGCTTATGATGGCCAGATCGGCCAGGCCGCCTATGCCGCATCCAAGGGCGGCGTCGTCGGCATGACGCTGCCGGTTGCCCGCGACCTGGCGCGCTCCGGCATTCGCGTCTGCACCATCGCGCCCGGCATCTTCAAGACGCCAATGATGGCCGGCATGCCGCAGGAGGTGCAGGATTCGCTCGGCGCGGCCGTGCCCTTCCCGTCCCGCCTCGGCGAGCCGTCCGAATATGCCGCGCTCGCCCTGCATATCGTCGAAAACCAGATGCTGAACGGCGAAACCATCCGCCTCGATGGGGCAATCCGCATGGCGCCGAAATAGACGGCCATGGCGGCCGGCGCAGTGAAGACCGGTCCGCTGGCCGGCCTGAAAGTCATCGAGATGGCTGGGCTCGGCCCGGTGCCTCTGGCCGGGCTGATGCTGTCGGAGATGGGCGCCGAGGTGCTGCGCATCGAGCGCACCGGTTCGGACCAACCCCTACTGCCGCTCTCCGATGCGTACAATCTCGACCGTCACGGCCGCTCCATCCTGCACGTCGACCTCAAGCAGGCCAAAGGAACGGAACTGCTGCTGCGCCTTGCCGAAAAGGCCGATCTGTTTGTCGAAGGCTTTCGCCCCGGTGTGATGGAGAGGCTTGGTCTCGGCCCGGATGCTGCATTGGCGCGCAATCCGGCGCTGATTTACGGCCGCATAACCCGCTTCGGCCAGGACGGGCCGCTCGCAGGTCGCGCCGGCCACGACATCACCTACCTCGCCTATTCCGGTGTGTTGCATGCCATCGGTCGGGAGGAAGGCCGGCCGGTGCCGCCGCTGAATCTGATCGCCGACAATGGCGGCGGCGCCATGATGCTGATCGCCGGGGTGCTTGCAGCGCTGTTCGAGCGCTCGCGCTCCGGCAAAGGCCAGGTGATCGACGCAGCGATGGTCGAGGGCGCTTCGATGCTGGCGGCCCCCATACACGCCTTCATGTCGGCAGGTCTGTGGAGCGACCGGCGCAGCGCCAACCTGCTCGATTCCGGTGCGCCCTTCTACGACACCTATGAGACGGCGGACGCACGCCACGTTGCGGTCGGCTGCCTTGAGCCGCGCTTCTTCGCCGCATTCGCAAGGCTGCTGCCGCTCGGCGAGGATTTTGTCCGCGGCCAATACGACAAGGCGTTGTGGCCGGACATGCGCGCGGCCATTGCCGACCGGTTCCGGCAGAAGACACGCGACGGCTGGGACGCGCTGTTTGCCGCAAGCGATGCCTGCGTGGCGCCGGTTCTGTCGCTGGCCGAAACCAGGGATCATCCGCACAACCGGGCGCGTCACGCATTTGTGAAAGCCGGTGCGCTCGAGCGGCCCGCACCCGCGCCACGCTTCTCGGCCTCGCAGCCGGCGCTTGCCGGCATGCCTGAAGATGACGATCAGCGACCTCAGACCGTGCTGGCGCGCTTCGGCTTTTCGACAGCCGAGATCAAAGCGCTTGTCAAAGCCGGCATGATTGGCCAATAACTGGATTTAGAAAATCAACTTACCTGGTGAGCATTTTGGACCAGCCGAAGAAGGACGTCATTCGCGCGACGGACGCCGAGGCGATCAGGCTGGCCGCAACGCTGATCCGCAGCGCCCGTTTCGGCGCCCTCGCGGTGATCGAGCCCTCGACCGGCGCACCGCTGGCCTCCAGGGTCGGAGTCGCCACCGACATCGATGGCACGCCTCTAATCCTTGTCTCGGCGCTGTCAGCCCATACCGGCGCCATCCTTGCCGAGCCGCGCTGCTCGCTGCTTGTCGGCGAACCCGGCAAGGGCGATCCGCTGGCGCATCCCAGGATAACGCTGGTCTGCCGGGCGCAGCCGCTGGAACGCGGGTCGAGCGCGCATGCCCGCGCCGAGCGGCGCTATCTCAACCGCAATCCCAAGGCAAAGCTCTATGCCGAGCTCGGCGATTTCTCGATCTTTCGCCTCGAGCCGGAGCGCGCCAGCCTGAATGGCGGCTTCGGCAAGGCCTACCTGCTCGACCGTGCCGATCTCATCACCGAGGGGTTGATCGTCGACGAGCTGGCCGCCAGCGAACAATCCGCTCTCGACCACATGAATGCCGACCATCTCGACGCCATCGCCGTCTATGCCCATCATTTCGCCAGGGTTGAAGGTGATGGTTGGACCATGACCGGCTTCGATGCCGATGGCATTGACCTGGCATCGGGCGACACCGTTTGCAGGGTCTATTTTCCGCAGCCATTGAAGACCGCGCGCGACCTGCGGTCGGTTCTGGTCGACCTGGCCAAAGCGGGTCGTGCGCCAGCTACGCAAGGATAATCGTCATGAATCAAAAGCACGTCTTGAGATTTGGGCGAAATGATCTACGATTCAGGCGACGCTGAATCAGCAGCGTGATCCATAGCTGAATTATAGCAGCCAACGCTATTTGCCCCCATAGCGTTTGGATGAGCAGGAAAACATGGGGCATCGATGGTCTCGACCAAACTAATCGCCAATGCCGAATCGGCGGCGACATTTCTGACCCTTATGGGCAACGAAAAGCGGCTCTTGATCATGAGCTATCTGGCCGACGGTGAAATGTCGGTCGGCGCCATCGCCGAAAAGGTGATGCTCAGCCAGTCCGCTTTGTCGCAACATCTGGCCAAGCTCAGGGCGCTCGATCTTGTCGAGACCCGCCGCGACCGGCAGATGATCTACTATTCCTGCAAGTCCGAAGCCGTGCGCGAACTGTTGCGCATGCTGGACGGCATTTTCGGGATAGGCGACTTGTCCCAAATGGCAACGCGTCTGCGCCGCGCCGGGACTTGACCTGCAGGGCTTGACTGGCGGCTCCGATCGCTCCTTACGTCGCTGACGATTTTTCGCCGGCCGAGGTATTGATGGATCCGATCCAGATCGACGACGCGCGCGATCCGCGGGTCGCCGCCTATCTTGACATCCGCGAGCGCGATCTCATCGGCCGCCATGGCCGGTTCGTCGCCGAAGGCAAGGTGGTGCTGGACGTCCTGCTGTCAGCCGGACGCTTTGCTGCGGAGTCGGTCCTGGTCCTCGAAAACCGGCTGGTCGGGCTCGACGACATCCTGCGCAAGGCCCCTGCCGACCTGCCGGTCTACGTTGCGGCAAGCGCCGTCATGGACAGGATCGCCGGCTTCCACATGCATCGCGGTATATTGGCGATCGGCAGCAAGGGCACGCCACAGCCCGCCGAGGCCTTGCTCGACACCTTGCCTGCCGAAGCGTTGATCGTCGTTCTCATCGGCATCGCCAACCATGACAATATCGGATCGATCTTCCGCAATGCCGCCGCCTTCGGCGCCGATGCCGTCTTCGTCGACGCCACCTGTTGCGACCCACTGTATCGCAAGGCGATCCGCGTCTCCGTCGGCGCCGCGTTGAAGGTGCCCTTTGCGTCCTTCGGCGACACTGAAGCTTTCATCGCGAAGCTCGGCGAGTTGGGCTTCGGCCAGGTCGCTTTGTCGCCGCGTGGTGAGGCTGACATTCGCGATGCCGCGCGACCGAAACGACTGGCGCTCTATCTCGGCACCGAAGGCGAGGGCCTCCCGGAGAGGCTGCTCACTCGCCTGCGGACGGTGCGGATCGCGATGTCGGAAGGGTTCGACAGCCTGAATGTTGCGGCCGCCTCAGCCATCGCGCTGCATCATTTTTCGCGCTGATAGGGGTAGTCGGGCAATTCCAAGCCGAGGCTCGAAACTCAGCTCGGCGAGTCCGCCTTCTGCAACGCCCGGACGCGATCGGCGAGGCTGGTGGTTCCTGACCGCGTTTCCTGCGGCGCCGCCAGCGCCTTGGCGATCGGTGAATCCGGTCCTTCGAGCTTGGCCGTCAAATGGACGACCTCAGCCGCCAGATTGTTCATCTGTTCGCGCAAGGCAGAACCGGCATCATTGCCATTGCCGGAGCCATTCCGGGGCTTCGCGGATCCAGAACCGCCAAGCTCCGCCTTCATCCGCTTGTTTTCGCGGGCCAGCGTCGTCAGCCTGGCTTCGAGCCGCTCTCGGTCGCCTTCGAGCTTGGCGAGCGTCTTGTCGATGTCCTCGTTCCTGGCGCGGGCACTGTCTTGCGCACCAACCAGGCCAGCAGCCGCGGCGCCTCCTGTAGCCTCGCCCTTCACCCGCTCGCGAAGCCGGGCCAGTTCCTTTTCGCGGCGATCGAGCTTGTCCTCGCGATCGGCAAGCGTGGCGAGCAGGCGCTCGAGCTTTCTGTCGAGGTCGGCGGTTCTTTTCTTTTCGGCCTTCAAGGCATCGCGCGCGGCCTTGCCTTCGGCGACGACTTCCTGATGGCGCTTGTCGGCCTCCTTGCGCTGGCCGCGCAGCACTGAAATGTCGTTGGCAAGTTTTTCCAGCTCGGATTCGCGAGCCACCAGTTCGATCTGACGATTGCTGGAGGAGAAGGACGCGTCGTCGTACATATGCTCGAGCTTTTCCAGCTCGAGCGCGCGCTTCTCCATCATGCGCTCTGTTTGTGCAAGCCTGTCCGACAGCTGTCGTATCTGCTGCTCGCGATGCAGGAGCAATTCGTTTTTTTCCCCGAGCTCCGAAAGCGCCAGCTTCTTGTCCTTGCGCTCGACCGCCAGGCCCTTCAGCGCCTCGCGCCCGCGATTGATTTCGACGAGTTGCTCATTCGCCTGCTCACGCAGCGTCTTGATGCTGATTTCGAGCCGGCGCGTCGTCATGGCGAACTCGGCCCGCAAGCTGTCCTTGTCGGCCTGGATCTCGGTCAGCGTTCGCGGCACCGACGCCTCGACACGCTTGCGTGTCAGCACAACCGCCCGCCGCCAGATGGCCGGCGCGACCAGCAGCGCCAGAAAGCCTGCGCACAGAAAGCCGAGGGCGAAGAACAGGATCGACTGAACCAAGGTGACTACCCGTTACGGGCGGGCCGCTATCCGGCAACCGCCAAGTCTGGACTTTGCCATGTTCGCATGACGCAAATCCAGCGCTGCGGCAAGGGTTTGCCGCAGCTGCACCGGGTCAGAATCTGTTGATCGGGTCGAAGTGTGGTCGGAATCGCTCAGAAAGGATTCCAGGTCGGCCTCTGCGTCAGCTTCAGATAGCCGAGATTGACGCCAAGTCGCGCGCCGACGCCGGTGCGGATCGGCACCAGCAGCACCCTGTTGTTCTGCAGCACGTTGAAGCCGACGCCGGCCACGACATAGGCCGAACCGGCAACGCCGCCGAACCGATTGTAGAGATTGCTGACGTCGTCGAGGTTATAGACGAGCATCATCACCCGCGATCCCTCGCCGCCGAAATCCCAACCGAGCGAAGGCCCTTGCCAGAACACCTTATGGTCGCCGGCATTCTTGGTGTAGAGCGTACCTTCGCCATAGGTCAGGCCCCCGATCAGCGCGCCGGATCCCTCTTCGCCGAGCAGATAGCCATTGGGCAGGCCGTAGGAGGCAAAAATCTTCTCGACGACGGTTGCGAGACCGCCCGACGTCGCGCCGAAGAACTTGTGACCGGAATCGACGATCTCCTGAGCGGTGTATTCCTGTGCCCGCGACGCAGAGGTTGAGAAAGCGAGAGCGCCCATGAGGGCAATCGCCATGAAGAAGACGCGGACAAACGTCCGGTCGTAGAATCGGGAAACCATGCTTCCAATCTCCGTCAGGGAGCACTTTCGCCGACGCCTCGCACCCCGTCCGGCTCTTTAGGCGGCCGTTAAGGATGACTGTTACGGGCAAACTATGCCGTAATCCTTTTTCAACCATTAACCTCCCACATGAACATGGCGGTTCGAAGGCTGTTTCTGACGGTCTGCGCGGGCTCCCATCCTGTGCAAAGATGCCGTTTTTCTCACAAGAATTGTGGATTGTTGCTGCACGCTCGGGCGCTGTGTATTCAGAATGCCTGGGGGGAGAGAGCGTGATTCGGGTGGTGAGCGTGGCTGTCGGCCGCGCGGCCACCAGGATGTGAATTTTAGCAGGGATTTTTCGCCGATGGCTGAGCTTTTCTCTCTCTCCGCACCCGATCTCGCAGCCTTGTTGTGCAGCCGAGTCTGCCACGACATCATTTCGCCGGTCGGCGCCATCAACAACGGCCTTGAACTCCTGGACGAGGGCGGCGCCGACGAAGACGCCATGAAACTGATCCGGCAGAGCGCCAGAAACGCTTCGGCCCGCCTGCAATTCGCCCGCATCGCCTTCGGTGCCGCCGGTTCGGCGGGCATGATGATCGACACCGGCGATGCCGAGTCCGTCGCCATCGCCTTCCTGAAGAACGAGAAGCCGGAATTGATCTGGAACGGGGTTCGCGCCCTGCTCCCCAAGAACAAGGTCAAACTGCTGCTCAATTTGCTGCTTGTCGCCAATGCCGCCATCCCGCGCGGTGGCAGATTGGTGGTCACGCTGGAAAACCTCGACACCGAGCCGCGCTTTGCGCTTGCCGCAAGCGGCCCGATGCTGCGCGTGCCGCCGAAATTCCTCGAACTCCATTCCGGCAACAAGCCCGAGGAGCCTATCGACGCCCATACCGTCCAGCCCTACTACACGCTGCTGCTGGCGCGTGAGGCCAACATGACGATCTCGATTCACGCGACCGCCGAAGAGATCGTGCTGTCCGCGGCCTGAGCGAAGCCGTTCGGCAGGACGCCGAGCATCAAGAACAATCAAGTATCTTTTCCCGCTGATATTTGCGGCAATTCAGAACAGGCAAGTTTCATTGCCGGCAACGCCCCTGCAGAATGGGGCTGCAAACGACATGTTTGTAAAAACTTTACCTAACGGCTTTTCTGCTTCTTTACCAGATCGGCCTAGTGTGCATCCCGATACCCGGATGCCGCCGGTTCGCCCCATGGCAAAGAGGACCCGGAAATGAAGCGCTGCATGTTTGTCGACGATTCGAGCGTCATCAGAAAGGTTGCAAAACGGATTCTTGGCGGCTCCGACATGGTGGTGATCGAAGCAGCAACTGGACTTGATGCTGTCGAGATGTGCGCTGCCGAGATGCCTGATGTGATTGTCGTCGACGGCGCCCTGCCGGACATGCAAGCGGTCGACGTCATTCGCCAGGTTCGCGCCATGGAGAGCACGATCAAACCGCAGATTCTGATCTCACTGGTCGAGGTCGATGTTGCCTCGATCATGAAGGCAAAGCGCGCCGGCGCCCAGGGTTATCTGTTGAAGCCGTTCAACCGGCCGCAACTGCTCGAACGTTTTCGTACCTTGAAGGTTGCCGCCTGATTCGGCTCGTTTTCGGCCAAAAAGGACAGCAAAAAACCCGGCCTGAGCCGGGTTTTTTGCATTGGTTCAATCGGATGGTGTTCGCTCAGGCGCTGACGCGGATGTCTTCCGGCTCGCGCAGCACATAGCCGCGACCCCAGACCGTCTCGATGTAGTTCTGGCCACCGGATGCTGCGTCGAGCTTCTTGCGCAGCTTGCAAATGAAGACGTCAATGATCTTCAGTTCCGGTTCGTCCATGCCACCATAAAGGTGGTTGAGGAACATTTCCTTGGTCAGCGTGGTGCCCTTGCGCAGCGAGAGCAACTCCAGCATCTGGTATTCCTTGCCGGTCAGATGCACGCGCTGGCCGCCGACTTCGACGGTCTTGGCGTCGAGATTGACCACCAGGTCGCCGGTGGTGATGACCGACTGGGCATGGCCCTTGGAACGGCGCACAATGGCATGAATGCGGGCGACCAGCTCGTCCTTGTGGAACGGCTTGGTCATATAGTCGTCGGCGCCGAAGCCCAGGCCGCGCACCTTGTCCTCTATACCGGCCATGCCGGACAGGATCAGGATCGGCGTCTTCACCTTGGACAGGCGAAGTGTCCGCAAGACTTCGTAGCCGGACATATCGGGAAGGTTGAGGTCGAGAAGAATGATATCGTAATCATAAAGTTTACCGAGATCGACACCTTCTTCGCCGAGGTCGGTCGTGTAAACATTAAAACTTTCAGATTTGAGCATCAGCTCGATGCTCTGAGCGGTTGCACTGTCGTCTTCTATCAGCAGAACGCGCATTTCATTCCCCTTTTCTGCCGCCGGACCATGTCACGACCCATCCGGGACCGGAGCAGTGATTGCCTGAACAGAGGCTGCCATCGAATGGTTAACAAAACCTAATTCCGCACCAAAGACGGTACCAGATTTTTTAACCCCTTTCTACACCCTCTTGAATCTAATGATGAATCACAGAACCAAATCGCTAATGCAACACATTAATAAGTCGGACTAAGTGACTCAAGGGACTCGCTGGCCGGCTTCCGTATCGGGAGCCGGAATTTTTACCCGGCCTTAAGTCCTCGCCCTTATGATTAACAATGCGCGTAAACGAATGGTTACCGCCGGCAAAAAACTTTAGGGATTTGTTTCCCATAGTTCGGGGAATGCCGGTGGATACGGGCGGCGCCAGGCCCTGGCGGGCGGATTGGACGATATGTGCAGGTGTGCGTTTCCGGGAGTACCGAATCATGAAGTCACGTGAAAACCTCGTTCGGCTGAAGCAATTTCAGGTGAATGAGAAGCGGCGGCAGCTGCTGCAGCTCGACATGATGATCGCCGAGTTCGAGCGCATGGCCGTTGAACTGGAGCTTCAGATCACCGCCGAGGAGAAGAAGGCCGGCATCACCGACATCAATCATTTTGCCTATCCGACCTTCGCCAAGGCGGCGCGTCTGCGCCGTGATAACCTCAGAAACTCTCAAAGCGACCTCGCCCAGCAGCGAAGCGCTGCCGAATCATTACTCGGCGAAGCTGAAGCGGAGCTTTCCAAGGCCGAGATGCTGGAATCGCGCGACACCAAGATCCGCGACGCGGAACTCGGCGGTCGCAGCGCCATGATCGGCTGACGGCAGGGTTTTAACCCGACCGGCGCCGCCTGACGCCGCGCTTTGCTTTGCGTGTAGCGCGCCAAAAGGCTCCGGCGCTGCTGATCCGGCCCGTAAGGCGGCCGCAGCTTCAGGCCCGTGCCAAATCCCTGTCCAGGTTCGCCGCTGCCCTCGCCCGCGCTTGCTTGATGTCAGGCACATGCTCTTCCGACCAGGACCGTATCTGGGTGAGCAGCCCCGCCAGGTTCTGGCCAAGTTCGGTCAATTCATATTCGACCCGCGGCGGGATCACCGGAAAGATTTCGCGCCGCACAAGCCCGTCGCGCTCGAGGACGCGCAGCGTCTGCGTCAGCATTTTAGGCGTGATGCCTTCGAGCTTACGCGCCAGTTCGCCGTTGCGCATCCGGCCACGGCGCAGCGCACAAACCGTCAGATAGACCCATTTGCTGGCCAGCATCTCGAGCACGGCGTGCGAAGGACACGTCCGCTGGAAGGCGTCATAGCCGGAGCCGCAATCATTATCACTATCCATTAGGTGCCTATATATGGAAAAGGTACATACTGGACAAGGGAATATTACTATCCAAATGATAGTGGCACAGAAACCCCAGCAGGAGCCTCCCATGCGTGCCGTTGTCCAGAATTCAGTCGGCGGACCCGACGTCCTCGTCATCGCCGATCGCCCCGCGCCCTCGCCCAAGTCAGGCGAAGTGCTCGTGCGCGTGCATGCCGCCGGCATCAATCCGGTCGATGGCTCGGTGCGCGCCGGTTACTATCCTTTGCTGGGCGAACCGCCCTTCACTTTGGGCTGGGATATTTCAGGCACGGTCGAGGCGGTGGGCCCAGGCGTCGATGGCGGCCTCAAGGTCGGTGACGCCGTGTTCGGCATGCCGCATTTTCCCAAGCAGGCCGCAGCCTATGCGGAACTCGCTGTCACCCCGGCTGATGAAATCGCACCGAAGCCGCAAGGCATCGATCACTTTCATGCAGGCGCGCTGCCGCTGGCCGGCCTGACCGCCTGGCAAGGCCTTGTCCGCCATGGCGGCCTGAAGCGCGGCCAGCGCGTGCTGATCCATGCCGCGGCCGGCGGCGTCGGGCATCTGGCGGTGCAGATCGCCAAGGCGCACGGCGCTTATGTCATCGCCACCGCCAGCCCGAAGAAACTCGATTTCGTCCGCTCGCTCGGCGCCGATGAAGTGGTCGACTACACCAAGCGAGATTTCACCGCCGAGGTCAGCGACGTCGACCTGGTGCTGGAGCCGATGGGCGGCGACCATGCCGACCAATCGCTGACAGTCCTGAAGGACGGTGGCGCCCTGGTGTCGCTGCTCAATGTCCACGACACCACCCGAGCCAAGGCTGCTGCGCGTGGGATCCGCGTCGAGCGCATGTCCGTCGTGCCCGACCGTGAAGGCCTCGTCGAACTTGCCAAACTGGTCGATGCGGGAAAGCTTGCGGTCCATGTGGCAAAGGCGTTTCCGCTCGAACAGGCGGGCGCCGCGCACGCTTTTCTCGCCACTAGGCCGATCGGCAAGGTGGTGCTGACGGTCTGAAGCAGGCATTACCGACAGGCAAAAGGGCGCGGTTACCGCGCCCTTTTCTATTGTGGTCCTGGCTCTAGTGCCGGTATTGCTGGATGCGCGTCGTGCGCAGCCCGGCAAGGCCGTATTCGTCGATCGACGCTTGCCAGGACAGGAATTCCTCGGTGGTCAGCTTGTAGCGCTGGCATGCCTCGTCGAGGCTCAAAAGCCCGCCGCGCACCGCAGCAACCACTTCCGCCTTGCGCCGGATAACCCAGCGACGTGTATTCGTCGGCGGAAGATCGGCAATCGTAAGAGGGCTGCCGTCAGGCCCAATAACATATTTGACTCGCGGTCTAACAAGATCGGTCATCGTACTCTCTACTAAAAACTCAAAGACCCAATCCCCACCACATTACCGCCACAGCTTTAAAAATTGCCTAAGCGAACCCTAATGAGTAGGTAAGGATCATGAACGCCGCGTTAGTCTTTTCGTCGGCATTTGAGGCAACGGCGGGCAGGCGCGCAATTTTCCCGCAAAATCGGCACCGCCGCAAAGCTGGCGCCGCTGGTGTGGTTGACCTATATTCGCGCCACTGCCATTGAAGCGCCGCGCAGAACGAAAGAACCATGAACAGCCTCGACCTTCCCGCCAGCCCGCAAAACACCCGCATCGTCGTCGCCATGTCGGGCGGTGTGGATTCGTCTGTCGTTGCCGGCCTTTTGAAGCGCGAAGGCTATGATGTCGTCGGCGTCACGCTGCAGCTCTACGACCATGGCGCCGCAACGCACCGGGCCGGGTCGTGCTGCGCCGGCCAGGACATTGACGATGCCCGCCGCGTTTCCGAGACACTGGGCATTCCGCATTACGTGCTCGACTATGAGGAGCGCTTCCGTAAGGCGGTCATCGACCCGTTTGCCGAAAGCTACGTCGCCGGCGAAACGCCCATTCCGTGCGTCTCTTGCAATCAGACGGTGAAGTTCGCCGACCTTTTGGCCACCGCCAAGGACCTTGGCGCCGATGCGCTCGCCACCGGCCACTATATCCGCTCCGGGGCCAATGGCGCCCACCGCGCGCTATTCCGGCCCGTCGATGCCGACCGCGACCAGAGCTATTTCCTGTTTGCCACCACGCAGGCGCAGATCGACTATCTGCGCTTTCCGCTGGGTGGGCTGTCCAAGCCTGCGGTGCGGGCCATCGCCGAAGAAATGGGGCTGACCGTTGCCGCCAAGCAGGACAGTCAGGACATCTGCTTCGTGCCGCAGGGCAAATATTCCGACATCATCGCCAAGCTGAAGCCAGCTGCCGCCAACCCAGGCGACATCGTCCATATCGACGGCCGCGTGCTCGGTCGCCATGACGGCATCCTGCGCTATACGATCGGCCAGCGCCGCGGCATCGGCATCGCCTCGGGCGAGCCGCTTTACGTCGTCCATCTCGACGCCGACCGGGCCCGTGTCATCGTCGGCCCGCGCGAGGCGCTGGAGACCCACAAGATCTATCTGCGCAACATGAACTGGCTGGGCGATCGCGCGCTGTCCGACATTCCGGCCGCCGGCATGGAGCTGTTCGCCAAGGTCCGCTCGACGCGGCCGCCGCGCCCGGCCGTGCTGCATCACCGCGCCGGCAGCACCTTTGTCGAACTGGTCGACGGCGAGTCCGGCATCGCGCCCGGACAGGCCTGCGTGCTCTATTCCGACGACGGCAACGAAGCCCGCGTCTTCGGCGGCGGCTTCATCGAGCGCTCCGAGCGCGGCGCCGAGGCCGAAGCCATGCTCAGCCGGCTCGCAGCCAGGCCGGCGCAGATTCCCGCAGAGTAAACACTACCCCTCTCGGAGACAGTTTTAGTTTCGATCTGCCTTACGGGCAGAGTTTCGAAACGGTCTCAGGACTTTGTGTGCGTGACTGTACCCGCCGTCAGGATGCGGAGCACCCTGATGGCTTCCTCGCCGCTGGTGCGCGGCTCGGCCCGCGTCTCGATACACTGGATAAAGTGCTCGAGCTCGCGCGTCAGCGGCATGCCCTGGCCGACCGCGACATAGGATGGCTCGTTGGTGGTGAAGGCCCACTGGCCGCTGTCCTGCCACACCGCGTGGCGGTAGACGGCCAGCTTGCGCTCCCAGGGCTCGACATCGTCGAACACCGCCATTGCCTTGGTGCCGACCACGGTCAGCCGCCGCTCGCGATAGGGATTGAGCCGCGAGGTGAAGAGATGGCTGCGCAGCCCGTTGGGAAAACGCATGTGCAGATGCGCGAAATCGCTGAGATTGTCGAGGAGTGCCGCCCCCTCGCCCCTGACCTCGATCGGCTCGGTGCCGGTGATGGCCAGGATCATCGACAGATCGTGCGGCGCCAGATCCCACAGTGCGTCGTTCTCGGTGTGGAATTTGCCGAGGCCGAGCCGGTGCGAGTGGATGTAGCGGACCTCGCCGAGCTCGCCATTGTCGATCAGCGCCTTCAGCGTCTCGAAGGCGGGATGGAAGCGCAAGACATGGCCGACCATGAACACGCGGCCATTGTCCCTGGCCGCCTGCACGGCGCGCTCGGCGTCGGGCACGGTCAACGCAATCGGCTTTTCCACCAGCACGTCCTTGCCGGCCTCAGCGGCGCGCACGGCAAGATCGGCATGGAACTGCGGCGGCAGCGCCATGACGATGGCGTCGATATCATCACGCACGAACAGCTGGTCGGGCTCGATCGCCAGGCAGTCCTGCTCGCTGGCAAAGCCTTCGGCCCGCGCCCGATTGGCATCGGAAACCGCATGCAGCGTGCCGAGCGCCTTGAGGGTGCGGATGTGGTTGCTGCCCCAGTATCCGCAACCGAGGACTGCAATGCGCGGCTTCATCAGCTTCAAACTCTAATTTCTTGGCCGAGACATAGCGGCGTGCCCCGTCGAACTCAACCCCGGTGGCTTACCGGAGATGCCAGCCCGGCAAAGCTTTTACCGGCGACAATATGCCGGCGCCCCTCGCGCATCGATGCTTGACAGGCTCGCCCTCCCAACCTTATATCCGCGCGACCTTGGCGAACGCCTCGAAATGCCTTTCGATTTAAGGCGGATTTCGGGCCTTTCGCCGCCCTGGCGGGGTAGCTCAGTTGGTTAGAGCACGGGAATCATAATCCTGGGGTCGGGGGTTCAAGTCCCTCTCCCGCTACCAAATTTCTCTCAATGAAATTAGATACTTACCGGACATGAAGGCGGCTCGACCGGCAGTTCCATGTCGCGCCATGTTGCAAACCGGTACCGTTGATTTACAATGGGTTGCCGAAGATGACGGCAACTCCACGCGACATGAACGCGACACGAGGGACCATCGTGGAACGAGTTTTCGACGAGTTGATAGGCGCTCTCTGCCTGCCGGAACAGCGCTGGCGCGCCGCTGCCAGGTCTTGGGCTTTTCGCTTGGCAGGCAACTTAATGACTGGCGTGGCGATCGGCGTCGGAATTGCGGTGGGGTTGGCTTTCGCGGGCTGACAGCCCGCCGCCTTTCGACAGCGGGCCGACGGCGGGTTAGGCCTGCACTCGTTGCCCGTAGATCAGTGAAAATCCAGGGAGATCACCAGTGAAGTCCTCGCCGTGGACGGTCCAGAGATGGATACCAGGATGCATCGCTTTCGTGGCGTCGATAAATTCGCGCCGTGCCATCTCAAAGCGATCCCTCGGCGCTATCGATCCGACGTTCATATAGACGATCGGCGGGTAGCCGTCGCCGGCGGGTGCACGGACGCGCAACTCCCACTTGCCGCCACAGTGCTGGTTACGGCCCTCGACCAGTTCGCAAAGTTCATCATGCAGGGCGTGCAGGCGCGCCAGCGGTGGCTGCGGAAGGGTTGGCGCGGTGTCTGGGACCTCCGGAGCGCCGATCGCTCGTCCTGGCCCCGCTGTGGCTGGAATGGCGCCCAATGCCGCGACGACTGTCCCCGCACCGAACAGCACGCGCCGCCGGTCGATTGTAACCCCCATATTTTTCATTTTGATTGGTCTCACTGGTTTGGGCTGTTCAAGGCCCGCGCGGCGATCGGCGCCGAAGCCGGAGGTTGAACACCTGCCAGTGAGACAGGCCGATGGCTTTTAACCGCGAGGTCTGGACAGCACCACCGCCTCCGGCCTATGAAAAGGCCGATCGCGGCAGCCGCCAAGCTGCGCGTCATCCCGATGAACGGGATAAACGACTGGAAAATCGCGCCAACGATTTCTGGTCGTCACTGGTCCGGGTGTTCAAGCCCCACGGACACGATGCTCTCCGCACCGATTCTCGTCAAGCACAAGCGAAACTCCCCCCTGGGGATAACCCATTGATGCGCGTCAATTCGATTGCGTAAAGCCAGCTACCTGCGGTATTCCTGATTCGTCCGTGGAGCTGGCTTCGGCTGGCGCCTCCGGTTCGGGTAGCTGAGCAGCTGCAGCCCCGATTAGCAGCGGTTCCCGAGTAGAGCGCTCCTGGGAGTTAGGCCCCCAGGTTGAGGGTCTGAAATCGCCCGTTAATGTTGGAACCACCACGGACACCTGGAAAGGCCGCTTAGGGAAACCTGGCGGCCTTTTCTGTTTCAGCCTTGATAAGCCGTCGCCGTTTCGCGTTCTCGCGGCCTTTGCGGGCGATCTCGACGCGCTTCAGCTCGGCGGCCTCTTCCTCGGCCGACAGCTTCGGCATGACGCGCTCCGGGCTCGCTAGCAGCCATAGCAGCGCAGTTGCCATGGTTTGCTGCGTCGAACACCCGGGCTTGACGAACTGCGCCCAGGTGCGGACCTGGCCGAGGTCGATATCGTCGAAGAGGTCGGCGTGGATCTCGACCAGGCCGGAGAGCACGACGGCGGAAACCGCCGTGATGGTGTCGCCCTGCAGCTCGCCGGCGTTCCCTTCGCTCTCGACGATCAGACGAAGCACCAGGCGGAGGTGATCGGGGCCGTGCGCCTGGCCAATGCGCTTTAGCGTCTTCGGGCAGAAACACACCCTTGCTCGTCCAGCGTTGGCGCCGTGCAGCGCTGGCTTCAGGATTTTGATCCCGCACTGCTCGGCCACACGGTGGACGTCCACGGCATGCTTATCGGCCATTGATCGACCGCTGCATGTCACGGCCGGCAAGAGCCATCTGGCGGCGCATTTCGGAGATGCTGTCCTTTGAAATCGTCGTGCCGCCCTCGACCTTGACGTTGACGTTGACCTGCATCGACCGACTACTGCCTCCGCCTGACCTTGACGAGCCGCCGCCGCGCTGATCCTCGAACTGATCCGGACGCGCCACGATCACGCGCTCGTTCGGGTTCTTGAAGAACTCGACGTGCTGGGTGTCCTGCCCCATGATGCCGCCGCTGGCGAAGCCATAGACGGCCCGGTGCGCGATCTGCTGCGGGGTTGCCGAAAGTCCCTGTGCACCATAGCCGATGATGCCGCTGACGTTGTGGGCATTGGACCTGGCGGTCGCCAGCGCTTTCGAATATGCGGCCGCCAAAGGATCCGCCTCGGCGCCAGACGACGCCGACGAGCCGCTGCCCGATGAACCACCGGAACCGCTATAGCTGCTCGACGTGCCCCACTTCTCGACACCCTCATATGTCTTGCGCGTGTTGGCCTCGATGTTCATGAACAACTGCCACATGCGATCGGTCTCGCGCGTGGCTACTTGTCCGGTATAGGCGGATTGCGGATTGGCAAGTGCCATTGACTGAGCGTTCGGGATGACGGTAGCTGCCGATTTCGGCACCACCAGCTCGGGGCCACGCTCGCCGACCCAATATGGCGAGTTAGCCGAGATTGGACCGCCTGCCGCGCGCTGCGGGTACTTGGCGTTGACCAGCGCCAGTACATAGGGGTCTTGATAGGTCTTGGGCTGCGTATAGCCCCATGAGTTCGTCGACGTGTTGAAGATCGGGGTTTTCGATACCTCCGGACCATTCGATGAGTACCGCGTGACGCCGACGCCACTAGTGCCGCCTGTCTGGTTTGGCACATCGTAGGTCGACTGCGTGCCGGTGCCGACCTGACGCGTAACCACAGTGATGGTGACCGTCTTGTCGCGAATGCTTTGGATCGTGCGATTGAGTGTTGCTGCTGCGCCGGTGTCGGCGTCCAACTGCATGTGCGCCTTGATCAGTGAATCGATGAACGCGTTGACCGCATCGACGCCAAGGCCATCATGGATCAGCGTCTGCCGCACCATGTCGAGACCTTGGTAGACGGTGCTGACCGACGTGCTGCCGGTGCTGAGCGTGGCGAACAGCCGATCGATCGTGTGCGTCGCATCGGAGATCGCATCATCCGCGCCCTTGATATCCCGGACGTCGCCGAAGAACTTCTTGATGTTGTCGGCGCCGGATGCCGTGTCGATCGCCTCCTTCCACTTGGCGGCGTCAGCGGTCACGCGGCGAAGCTGACTGTCCAGTTCAAGCATGCCCTGAAGCTGGCTTTCGCGAGCACGCTGCATGGCCTGGTTGGCCTGTTCGAACTCGCTGGCGATGCCCTGGAACCCGCCGCCCATTCGACTTACGCCAAAGCGCTGGTCGGAGCCGGAATTGAGCGTGCCGAAGAACTTGGAAACGATTGCGTCGGCGCCACCGGCATTCGTGCCGACGTCCTTGAAGCCGCCCGCCATGTCGAACAGCGTGCTCGCCGCGTGGCCGCCGTCGATCCCCACGTTCTTAATGCCGAGATCGTTGTTGAGGATGTCGCGCAGCTTCAGCGTTTCATTGGCGCCAAGCTGAATGTTCTCGGCGAATTTCTTGGCGTCAGGCGTCAGTGCGGGGTCGAGCCGCAGGTCGCCGATCGAACCGACCAGATTGTCGACATTGACGTTGCCGGCATCGATCGTGTCGGCGAGCTTGCCGAAGGCCGCCGCGCCGGCGGTACCGACGACCATCTCGGCGGACGCCAACTCTCGCAAGTCGACTTTGAGGTGATCGAGCGACGCGGCGAGCGCGGCCCGGTCCCGATCGACTTGCGTCTGTGTGTCGGCAGCGAGCACGGAATGCGGAAGCTTGGCGGCCTGGTCGGCGTACGTCTTCAGTTCGGCGGAAAGGTGTGGATACGTCGCCGCGATCGAGTCCAACAGCGTCTTGTGGCTCTCGAGGAGTTCGTTGACGGTGAAGATCTTCTCGCGGGTCGCCAGCATGAAGACCGAAACCGCACCAACGGCCGCAACGCCCGCCGCCGAGAGCATGCCGGGCAACGTGGTCAACCATGTGCCGAACGCCGCCCTGACGCCGGCGCTGGCGGCGACCAGGCCCTGCGGGCCAGACATCGCAAAGGAAAGGTGGTTGAGCTGCTGCGTCAGCACCTGCGAGACAGGCGCGCCCAGGGCGATGCTTTCGGCCGCCGAACGAGCGGCGTGGCTCAACGCCATCATCTGGCTCGACCCGAGCCGGGCAGCGGTGGCGCCCTCTTCGACTGCAACAGCAGTGCCGAGATGCTTCGCCCGGGCAAGATCCATCACCCTATTGATCTCGACTTGGTCAATGCCAAGCTTCCGTGCTGCGGCATCGGCCGTGAGCAGCGCACGTTCCATCCGCTGGGTCGCTTGAAACGCCGGATCGACGCTGGCCTTCAGGCGATCCCATGACTTCGCGGTTGACGAGATCGAACCCGACATCATCGTCAGTGCGCCGGCCTGCTTTTCCATGGCGGTGGCCGCGGCGTTCTCTCCCGCGACGAATTTCGCCTGGGCCGCCTCGGCCATTTTCATTGCCTTGACGTATGCAGCAGAGCCGGCTTCGGCTGGCCGACTGTCGATTATGAGTTCCGTGACGACGGTTTCGTTTGCCATCAGTGTCTGACCTCTTCTGCATCGGCAGGGTTGAACATCGCCACCAACCATTCTGGCGAGAATATCGCCACCGGGACTGGAACGATGTCCGGGATTGCGGCCATCGCCGAGAGCGCTTCCCTCGCCGCGCGCTTCTTGCCCTCCTTGACGAGGATGTTGATTGCGCGAGTGCTCACCTTCAGTGTCCGAACGAGTTCAGCCAGCGAGGCGAGCATGGTGTTCTGGCCGCCGATCGCCTCCACCAAGCCTTCAAGCTCGTCGGCCATCTTGAGCGCGTGCTCGGCGATCTCGTCGGGCGTCATGTGTTGGTGAGCGGCGGCGAGGAGATCGCGGGCTGACATTAGTTCATCCCCGACGCCCGCGGTGCGAAACCAGTGCGGCGTCGCTGGAACTCGTCGGCGAGGATCAGGCAGGTGCGGCGGAAGATGTACTCTTCGACCATGGATCCGCGGACCAGCTGCGCCTGCGCCTCGGTTTTCACCCCGCCCTCGATCGTTTCCATCAAGGTGGCCTTGACCTGGTCGCAGACCTTTCGGGCGCCGATCGCCACTTCCTTCAGCTCGTCCATGTCGAGGGAGGTGACGCGGTTCGGCAACTCCTCGAGGTCGGCGAGCTGCGCCGGCGTCGCCATGGCGAGCGCCAATCTGTCGTATTCCGCGTTGGGGTCGGCATCGAGCGCGCGCTCGTCGAGTTCGGGGATGTTGTCGGTCATCCTCATTCCTTTCTTTTTTGGGGAAGGACGGCGGCCTCTTTGCGGGAGGAGCCGCCGTCCCTACAAGCGCGTGGCCCGGGAGCCTCGTGAACCTCCCAGGCCGCGCTATTCCTCGCCGGATCCTTACTAGGCCGAGCACTTCAGCAGTTTGATCGCCTCGAAGTTCGAGACGTCGCCGCCCGTACGCTTGTAGACGTAGAAAATGACGTTCGGCTTATCGCTATAGGGGTCGCGCAGCGTCTTGATCGACTGCCAGTCGAGCACGGTGTAAGCCTTCTTGAAATCGCCGAATGCGATCGGGTAGGTACCGGCGCCGGGCGCTGGCATGTTCTCGTCGAACTCAACGGGACGGCCGAGGAGTGACGGCGGCGCACCGGCCGTCATGCCGGCACGCCAGATATAATCGCCGGTTGAATCCTTCAGCTTGTCGAGGCCATTGGCCGTGGCACTGGACATCAGCCACGTCGCATTTGTGCGGTAGGGCGCCCGGAGTGCCCAGTATAGATCCTTGATGCCGTTGGCCTGGCCGCTGGCATCGGCAACGGTCGCAGCAGATCCCGATATCACGTTCTGCAGCACTCCCCATGCGCGTGTCGCGTCGGACGTCGCCACGCTGGTCGCGGCGTAATCCATGAACCCGCGGGGTTTCTTGACGCCATTGCCGGCGACATAAGCGAGCCCTTCCGTGCGGCCGAACTTGTCGGAAATCTTGCCCTCGACCCAGGAGCCGATGTTGACGAAGGAGAGATCCAGCAGCTTCTGGGTGACGGATTGCTTCGCGTAGACCTCATGCAGCGGGATCGACAGCGAACCGAGTTCCGAATCGCCGGTGTCCGGCCTGGTCTCACGCTCGCCAACCCACTCCGCACCGAGATCCGAGACGTCGAGCGGTTCCTCCCAAAGGTCGCCGTTGTCGATCGTGATGATGCGGGAAAGACGGCGGATCGGCGATTGGTCGAACGTTTTCTGGTTGATTGTTGCCGCCATGTTGGTTCCGGTGATGTAGCCGCCGGCTGGCCCCTCGTCGGTCGAGAGCGCCTTGATCTCGATATCAGAGCCGCTTTTGATGAAGGCGCCAAAGGCTTTGTATTCGGCCTCGATCTCGGGCGCGCTGGCCTTGCCGTCGCGCATCTTGGTGCCGAGTCCGTTGGGTGAGCGCTGCATCGCGACCTGGAGCTGGGCGAGGATGTCATCCATTTTTTTGAAATCGGTCTCGAGCTTCTTCTGCCCGGTGACCAGCGTCTTGACTTCGCCGTGATAGCCAGCGAACGCCGTCTTCAGCTCGTCCAGGCCTTCCGGCGCGTTCTTGGTCTCAAGCGAGAGGCCGCGCAGCAGCGCGGCGCCGCGCAGCATTTCGAGGTAGGTGTGCTTCACTTGGATGTTCCTTTCAGCTCAGCGATAGCGGACTTCACGGCCGCGGCGAGTTCGATCGCGGCGGCGTTGTCCTGTGTGGAGAGAGCCGGCCAGCCGCCGGCGGCAAGTTTGGTTGCAGCGGCGCGTGAGACCCCCGAATCCCTCAGGAAGGTTTCGAAGTCGCGGCGCGTGTCGAACGATTTCACGCCGTCGATCGTGGCGCTTCGGTTCGATGGGAACGCGGTGACGCTGACCTCGTGAAGCGCGAGCTCCTTGAGGCGCCGGACACCGGTCTTGGTGTCGATCTCCGCGCCACCCAGGCCGACCCTGTAGCCGATCGACAGGCCGCCGATGGCGCCCTGCTTGAGCAGCGCAAAGGTCTCGCGGCCGGCCTGCACATCCATATTCAGCCGACCGGACATTTTTAGGCCGCGGCTGTCCTCGACGTAGCTGTCCCAGACGCCGATCGGCCTGTCGATGTCGTGCTGCCATAGCATGACAGGCCGTGTCCCGAAGGCGGCGTGCTGCTGGATGGATTTTGTGAAGGCGCCTGGAAGGACGACATCGCCGTGCTGGTCGCGGACGCCAAACACGGACCCGTACCCGTCGATTACGCCCTGGTCGGAGGCGAACTTGACCTCGACCGGAGCGGCGAAGAACCGATCGGCGGCTTCCTTGAAGCTCAAGAGCTGGTCGCGCACGGGCGCACCTCGACTGTGAGTGAAATCGACTTTCGATCTCGCCACCGCTCATCCCGAGCGTGTCGCAGAGGTGCGGCCCCATCATCCCGATGGTGGCGCGCGATAGGAAATCTATCCTGCCCGCTCGATTTGAACAAGAGGGAGGGTATTTTTTCGGTGTTTTCGCGATTTTTCCCAAAATCTCGGGACGGTGAAAAAATTATCTCAGCATGAGCCCCGAGCGGTTGGCGACCCCAATCCCCGTGAAGATTTGACTCCCCCCACCCCCTCGTCATCGTGCTGCCCTCAGCAGCCGGCGCCAGGCCCGAATGAAGCCGGCCGCGGCGACCCTTGCATAGGGCTCCAGCGCGCGGCTGCCGATGCCGGCGTCGGCGGCGGGCTCCTGCATTGCATCGCGCATGATGTCGACGACAACAGCGGCCGGATATCGATCGGTGGGGTACAAGCGGAAGTGACGTTCGGCCATCTCCTGGCCGAACTCGCGGTGGCGTTGAAGGGCGGTCGGATCGATGCTCATCAGAATGATCCCAACCTCTCGTTCTCTCGCTCGACAGCTGCCTCGATGGCACGCGTCACACATGCCACGAAGTGCGCCGGCGGTAGACCGTGCAGGACTGCGACGATGCGGGAGAGGAGCTCGAGGAAGGTTGGAGGAGCCATGCTGTCGTACGTCTCGTCGACATAGTTGCGGGCAGCTGCTATCGCGCGGTCACCACGTGTCATTCGCCAAACCTTTCGATGTCATCGTCGTCTTCTGGACCGTCGTATTCTTCGGGACCGTCGTCGCCTTGACTCCATGGCGGCTCGTGATTGAAGACGACGTCTGATCGTGGTGCAGGGGACGCGAGCGAAGCTCGAGCGTCCCCCTTGCTGCTACCGTCGAACGTAGATCGCGGAGCATGGTCAAACGTAGAGCTCGACGATTGAGGGTGATGACGGTCTTTTGGACCGTCATCCTCTCTACTGGTTAACGGTGTCGCGCGCTCGCGTAGCATCGGGCCAGCAGCCTTGCTAGCATCTTCCCTAGCATCGCCGTTTTGTTGATATTGTTCATCTTTTCCCCATCGCTTACCCGCATTTTTGCCCGCCTTTTTCAATCGCTCTTCACGATAGGAAATCTCGTCAAGAATGTAGTCCGACACCAAGCCACCAGAGACACGTCTGAGGAGCCCTTCGCCGACGAGATGGTCGATTGCTTTCCTCATTGCCTGCCGCGTCATGTTGCAGCGGTAAGCCAGGATTCTCGGATCTTCAGGCACCGCGCCACCACGGAGGTGAGACTCGCCGCGGATGGTGAGTAGAGCGACTGCCACGTATGGCTCTAGGTTGCGCGTCTCTATCGCCCAAGTGTCGGGCTGAAAGCGATACCAGGGCGGCACTTTTGAGGTCACTTGCCGTCATTCCTGAGTTCGCGCAGCCGATCGGCCTCCCGCTCGGCGAGGATCAGCTCGGCCGAGGAAAGCTTGAAATAGTCGCGAAGGACGCTGGCATAGACGTTCGCTGGCGGGCGCTGGGAAGGCGGCGTCTTGACCAGCCATTCCGCGCATCGGGCGATCCTATCGTTGCCGGCGAAGTTCACCGGCGCCATGAAGGTCAGGCGCCTTTGGCTTCGGCCGTCTCGCCCAGCACGGCGGCGAGCAGCTTGCGGCGGGAAGCCACCCACTTCTCGCCAATCTTTTTCGCAGGCAGGTGTCCGGCGCTGAGCATGTGGAAGGTTTGGCGCTCCGTCCGGCCGATCACCAGGGCGATGTTCTTCACCTCCCAGACGATGTCCTCGGTCGACGGCGCGATTGACGGCGTGCTGACACTTGCAAGTGATTCCATGTGAATGTCTCCAATTGGATGGACCACGGTGGTCCTTGTAGCTAGTGCGCCCCATTGCAGTCAAGACCACGGTGGTCCATAAAGCGGAATGGATGGAAACGAGCGATGACTAGAGAAGACCCCCAGCTAAAATTGCGACTCCCCGACGGCCTTCGAGACCGGATCAAGGCCCGGGCTGATCAAGAGGGCCGATCGATGAACGCCGAGATAGTTCGCGTCCTGGAGCGTGAATTTCCGGAGCCGTGGACGCTAGAAGATCGTGTCACCCACCTGCATGGCCTTCTATCCATGCTCGGCCAGGCCACCCCGAAAGAGGCTGCCGACGATGTGATTAAGCACGTTCATGCGACGCTGACCGCGGTCGCCACTGGACGGACAACAGATGTCGATGAGGACACGCGCGGCGAGATCCTCCGCGGATTGGCTCGTTGGGAACGCAAGGCATTCAAAGACAACGAAGGTCAGGGCAGCATTCCGGCGTTCATCAGGAACAGGACTTGACCTCATGTCGATCCGTAAGCGCACATGGACCAACGGCAAGGGCGAGGAGAAAACGGCCTGGGTGGTCGACTATGCCGACGGCAAGGGCACGCGCCGGCTGAAGACATTCGCGAAGAAAAAGGATGCCGACCAGTTCGCCGCCACGGCCAAGGTCGAGGTCCGCGAAGGCTCGCACGTTGCCGACAATGCCAGCGTCACTGTGAAGGCTGCGGGCGCCTTCTGGATTGCAACCGGCGAACAGGACGGGCTCGAGCGGTCATCGATCGACCAGCGCAAGCGACACCTGCAACTGCACATCGAACCGTTCATCGGGCAAACGCTCCTATCGCATTTCACCGTGCCGGGCGCTCGGGAGTTCGCTGACAAACTGCGAGAGAACGGCCGCTCGCCGGCCATGGTTCGAAAGGTCATGGGTTCATTGGCCTCCATCTTTTCAGACGCACAGGAACGCGGGCTTGCTACCCGGAATCCGGTCAAGGATCTCCGCGGCGCCCGGCGGAGAGGCAAGGAACGCCAAGCCGACAAGCGTCAGAAAAGCAGGCTGAAGATTGGCGTCGACATCCCGACCCGTGAGGAGATCAAGGCTATCGTCGGCGCGGCGACAGGCCGCTGGCGCCCTCTTCTGATCAGCGCGATTTTCACCGGCATGCGATCGTCAGAACTGCGCGGCCTTCGTTGGCAGGATGTCGATTTCGAGCGAGCGCAGATCAGCGTGCACCAGCGCGCCGACGACTACGGCGAGATCGGTCGCCCGAAGTCCGAAGCGGGAGAAAGGACGATCCCGGTTCCGCCGATGGTCGTCAACGCGTTGAGAGAATGGAAGCTCGCCTGCCCTCGCCGACCGACTGGCGACATCGATGCCGCAGGCAATCCGGTGAAGGAACTGCACTACGTTTTCCCGACGGGAAGCGGCAACATTGAAAGCCGCTCGAACATGACCAAGCGCGGTTTCCTGCCGACCCAGGTCATGGCCGGCGTGACAGTGCCGAGCGATGAGCGAGACGACGCTGGCGAGGTGGTCCTGGTGGGCAAGTATGGCGGCATGCACGCCCTTCGCCATTTCTATGCCTCATGGTCGATCAATCGGCCGCAGGATGGCGGGCTCGGTCTTCCCCCAAAGGTCATTCAGGAACGGCTCGGGCATAGCTCGATCATGATGACGATGGACGTGTATGGGCACCTGTTCCCGCGCGGCGATGACGCCGATGAAATGGCTGCAGCCGAGCGGTCGCTTTTGGGTTGAGTGCGACATAGACGCGACACAGAGGCAAATTCTTCAACAAAATCAGCAATGGCACCAAGCATCATAATCCTGGGGTCGGGGGTTCAAGTCCCTCTCCCGCTACCAGCCCACCTTAAGCTATTGAAATAATAGCAAAGACGCGGACCTATGGTAGGCGCCCTGTCCGAAAAAGTCTTCAATGATTTTAGGACCTAGCCTGCTGCCATTGTGACGCCAACGAACGTGTTGCGACGCTTCGCAGACAACAAACTGCGCCTCGAAAGTCTCCACCTGCGGACCCATTCGGTCCCGATTCCGAGGCGCAATCGACGCGGATTTTCGAATGGCGCGCCCGTGTCGCCCGCCAAGCCCCTGACGCTCGGCGGCTTCTGCCCGAGTTATCCAGCTAAATTAAGCAGTCTCATCGGGCGGGCGCTCTGGATTCGCCGACGCCAATCCGCGTGAGCGTACGCGGATCGTCTGACAGATACGATCAGCGAGAGAAGCGAGCGCGCCCTGCACAGTGCGTGCCCCGAGAACGGATTGGAGGGTAACGGCCTGTGTTGCAAACCTATGTTTGAAGGCCTCTCCGCCACAGAGGAAATCGACCAATCCCAAGCCGTGATCAAACGACCACTGTATATACTCCGTAATCAGGACCGCACCCGGCGACGCTCGGCTAAAATCAGGGTCGTAGGTGGTAACGAATGCCATCATGACGTTGTGCTGGACGATGTTGATGGAAACCGCGACCATCGCACCATTGCATTCAAGTACGAAAATGCGCAGCACACCGGCGCGTGACAGCGCGTCCACCAGGGCGGCAAAAGCCGGCTCGCCCTCTTCGAAAAGGTCGGATTCACGCGTGTGCTTTTCCAGCCATCTGCGCTTCAGCGCCGACAGTCGCTCCAGCAATGGCTGCAGCGGCTCGTCGGCCGACAGGAGGCGGAATTTCACTTCGCCTGTTTCTTCCAGTATCTTGATGCCGCGCCGATAGTTCTGGCGCATCTTTTTCGACTGGTCCGCCAGCCACGCTGCTCCGCTGGCCCACTGTCCACCGACGCGATAACTGACTTCCTCCCGGTGATTGGCGCGAAGCTTGACGCCGCTGGAAGAGCCCGGTGTAAAAATCCTGCGGGCTGCCGCATCCGGCGACAGACGATTGATAAAAGCAAGATCGAAGCCACCCGCCGAACAGATCCGGTTCCAGAGGTTCTGGAGGGCCGATAGGGAGCATTCCGGCGCGACAAGAATATCACCATAGTCCGTATAGCTATTGGCGGCCCATTCGAGGAGCCGAAGTCCTTTTCGTCTGCCGATCGCCAGGGGAATGACAGCGACCAGCCTGTCATCGCGCCATACCAGGCCGATCCGCAGCGAGCGCCGGTCGCGGTCGCGCACGGTGCTCCACCATGCCGAAACCCAGGCATGGCTCTGAAAGATCAGTGCATGGGTACGATGCCATAGGTCTACCCATTCGGCTTCGATGGCGGCCAGGCGATCCGTCGAACTGACGATTTCCAGTCGCTCCGCACCAACAGCGTCAATCGAAGCCATTTTGTTCATGGTTGGAGACGGTCCTGCGGCCGCGCGACATCGATGCGCTTTTGAAAAAGTCGCACGATATGGTTTGCCATTTTCCTGAGCGGCAGCACGTAAAGTCCAAAAAGCGACTGATAGTCGCGTACGTCGCGATCTATCAGTCCAAACTTGAGGTCTTCGTCCGGATCCGGGATGAACTGCGTTCCGAATATGCGATCCCAGAATGAAAAAAGCAGCCCGAAATTCTTGTCGTAGTGGCGAGGGTCGACACTGTGATGCACCTGGTGCCAGTGCGGACACAAGATGACGCCGTTCAACCGGCCGAAGGAAATCTTCAGATGCGTGTGGCGAACAAAGTCCATCATGAGAATGTTGCGAATGACATAGACGTTGATGCCAAATATGGCGATCTCGACCGGATTAAGCGCAATCAGGCTCCACAAGCCGAAACTGATCCCCGGTATGACGCCGTCCCAGATCCGGTTCATCAGATCGTCCAGGGGGTGAACCCGGTCCTTGGTGATCCCAACCATCACTTCGGCCGAATGATGCACCTTGTGCAATTCCCACAGGAACGGAAAACGGTGCTGGGCAACGTGATATAGGTAGTAGGAGATATCGTAAGCAACGAGCATGGTTGCGGTGAAGAGGATGATCGTCACTGGGCCGGCGGGGCCGGGTATCAGCGGTTGCGAGATGCTGAAGAGCCAGCCGACTGCCTGGTTTGTTGCATATCCCGTGGCGGCAACGAAGGTGACACCGGCGGGAATGAGCAGGAAGGGCATCACCAGTCTTTTCGTGATCCAGAACAATGCGTCCGCTCGCGCGGATGGGTGCATGATGACTTCCGCGGGAAAGGCGAAGTCGAAAAAGTCCCGGAAGGATTTCTGTTCGACCGTTCGCCAGTAGGCGACCACCGCGCTCCCCAGCGCCGTGAGCAACAGGAGACCGAGTGTCAGCAGATCGATGTGTGAGAGTTTTTCCACGATCACTCTGGCGAATTCCGAAAACATCGATGCAGTGGCTCCTAGGTGGTGAAATGGCGATCCGGCTCGTCGCGAAGCACATATTGCCAAGCCCATCATATGCTGCCGGCAACTGTGTATCGGGGTGCGACTGGCAAAACAATCATGGCCAAATTAGCAGATCAACAGTGTCAAAACCGCTAAATATCTGAACGTAATTAATGTCGAACACTGCGCCTGCAACCTGCCCGTTATCGGGTCTGCGGCGGACTTGGCGCGAGCCGGATGACTACTCCCTTTTCGCCTACTTGGCCACGCCATGCGAGGCGTTCGGCTGGCTGCCTTGCACCAAAACGCGGCGAAACCCAGCCGCCTTGGCCCGGTGTGTCGCCGCCGGAACGGATGTCGATCGCTGCGTCTGGAAAGTGGATAGTCATCAAAGGTTCAGCGCCGCGCAATATCGTGACAATGTTTCCATCCCTGTTGGCCTGGAGGTCGGCGGCGAGTTGGAAGACGATCTCAGCGACGCGGCTGCCGCCGAGCAGTTGGTCGGTCACGAGGATGCCGTCGCCATCGCGTGTCACGGCGCGTTGATGCACAACGCCGAAGCGGCCTTTGTACCCGTCATGTCGGGCACACAGCCTCCAGTGCGGCCCCGGCTCGCTCTCCACCAATGTCGCAACCGCCTTGTGCGACCAGTTGAACGCCCCGGAGATGATGCTTTGGCTTTTACCCTCTAGGTTCAGCGTGTTGTGCGCCGGCGTCGAGCGGAACCAGTCCCGCCAGCCTCCCCCCGAACCATAGAGCCATGTGCCGGGGTCGACCAGCACCGGATCGCCGTCAATGCACAGGGTGAGCGACAGCGCGTCGGCATGACCGTGCGCCGCTATCGAAAGGTAGCCCAGCGGGCCGTGGTCGTATGTCAGATGGACGTTGCGACCATTCATCTCGCCGCGCCAGACGGAGAGCCCGCCTTGCGTGAATGTATGCAATCCATTCGGCACCGGCGCCGGCCGCGGTGGCGCGCCGAAGAAAAGCGCACGAAAATCGCCAGGCTCCGGTGCGCTGCCCGGCATCCGTAGAAAACCACGGATGGCGGCCGCGACCGATCCGACATAATCGGTTTCGCCCCCCAGCGTGATCACGCGGCCTTCATCATTGTCGCCGAAGCCGCTGGTTTTCGGCGGGAGCCAGCCTGCGAAATTGGCGAAAGCGGCCAAACGCGCTTCGACGGGCTGGGGAAAAGGCAGCCCGGCCTGGCGCGCCGCCGCAGCGCACAGCAGGAAAAGTTCGGCACTGAAGGCGGCGTAGGTCGGGGTCTGCTCGGCCCCGGCGCCATCGGCCAGGATCTGTTTGAGCACCTCAGCCAGGAGCGACTCGCGAGCTACCTCGGCCCCGAAAGCCAGACCGATCAGATATTCGCCAGCCAGTTCCGCGACGAGATGGTTGTTGGCGGACGAAAAACGGGAGGGAAACCGCGGCAGCCAATAGGCGCTTGCCGCCAGTATTTCACCGACTTTTTCTCGTGTCGCCGCGCCAAGCCGGTCGCCGACGAGGTCGAGCGTGACAATCAGGCTGATGGCTCGTAGCGCGACCTCGATGCCCGAGGCCCAGCCAACGCCCCGAAATGGTGGGTTGGCGAAATGCCAGCTCTCGATCGCCGCCTCGATGGCCGCACGGGATTGATCATCGCCGGTGAGAAGCAGATGGGCAGCCAGTGGCGGCAGTTGCTGCAGCCGGTTGATTTCCCAGACATATTTTACATCGCCACGGCCGGTGGCATGGCGAAAATCGATATCGAAAGTATGGGTCTTGGGGCCTGGCCAAAGCCGGCCGGTCACCGGATCAAGGCGCCAGAGCTCGGGTGGAAAGAGAGTATAGGGGTCTCGCTGTGGCCAGGTCTGCCCAAGTGCTGAAAACTGGCCCCGAAGAGTGTTTTGCGCAGCCGCCTCGATAGCTTGCCGCTGGGCTGGTGTCGCAGCGGCCGGCACAGCATTCCGCAATCCGTGCAGCACCGGGTGCAACTGCGGCGACGCATAGCGCTGCCAGCCGTTGTCGCGGCGGCGCGAAACGGTCCTCCGGCGCTGCTCGTCCAACCGATGCAATATCTCGGCCAACTCCATGCTGCGCAATCGGTTGAAATACCACCCGACCCTCATCCGCGCTCCGCCAAGATTTTGATCCTCATACACCATCCCGTCGAAAAAGCGTGTGGCGGCATCCTCTTTTCCGTTCCCGCGGTTAATATCTTCGGCCATGACGCGGAGTTTTGCGATGAGAATAGTTGTCTACGTCATAGCGTGCGCGCTTGGCATGGCTATGTCAGCCGAGGCGGCGCCGATCCCGCTTGAGCGCGGCGTCGGCGTCCATGAATGGCTCAACTGGTCGCCGGTGGAGAAAGATGGTTCCTACAAATGGCCGCCCTATCGCAGCGAGAAGGAATGGCTTGCGGGCGGCAGGCCGCTCACCGATTGGCCGGACGGCGACCAGTTTGGTCGCATTCGATCCATGGGCTTCGACTTTGTCCGGCTGAGTGTCGACCCTGGCCCTCTGCTTGCCAGCGAGGGCGCCAAACGACAACAGGCGCTGGACATGCTTGCCGCTGCGGTGCAGCGGGTCGTTTCAAGCGGGCTCAAGGTGGTTTTCGATCTGCATGGCGTCAGCCAGGTTCCGGCTTACAGCATGGAAATGATCTATGGCGGGGCCGACAGCGAGGGTGTTGCCCGCTATCGCAAAATGGTAGTGGCGGTGGCTGCCATGCTGATCAAAATTGGCGCCGACAAGGTCGCCCTCGAGCCCTATAACGAGCCCGCCTACTACCCTTGCGATTCAAGCGGCAGCGATGACTGGCAGCGGATCATGGCAGGCACGGTTCGCGATATTCGCGCCGTCAGCAGCGAACTCACCATCGTCGCGACCGGCGCCTGCGGCGGGAGCATCGCCGGACTGGTCAACCTGGACCCCAACTTCGACGACCCTAACGTCTATTACAGCTTCCACATGTATGATCCGCACAGCTTCACGCACCAGCGGGCCGATGACAAGAACGCTTTCTCCTCCGGCCTTCCCTGGCCTGCCGACGCCAGCACGCCCGAAGTGGTCGCCGAAACCCTCAAGGCGCAGATGGACGCCGCCGGCTTGAGCCAGATCGAAGAGGTGATGAACATGGCCTCGGCGCGTGAAACGATCGCCCGATACTTTGAGCAGAATTGGGGGCAGAGCCAGCTCGAAGCGGGTTTCCGTCAGGCGGTCGACTGGGCTGAAGCCCATGGCATAGCGAGCCGACGCCTGTTCGTGGGCGAATTCGGCGTTATCTTGATGTCTGCGGATGGCCGCATGGGAGCTTTCGATGCTGATCGCCTGCGCTATCTCATGGCAGTGCGCAGAGAGGCGGAACGTTTCGCGATGCCGTGGTCGGCCTGGGAATTCTCCAATCCTTACGGAATGAGTGTTATCCAACCCAAGGGGCCTGCGATCCCGGACCGGGAGATGTTGCGGGCACTAGGCCTGCGATAACTCGTCATCGGGTCAGGATCGGTTCGAGCGGTCTGCCTGGTTGCTGGCGATCAATTGCGTGGAAACCCAAGGACTGTCGTCTCCAGTTGCAGCCGAGAGGGCCTGATCGAACCAAATCAGGCTCAGTTTTAAAATCACTCCACCGAGCAGCTATTTAATATATTCGCTGTAGATTGGTGTCCTCGATCATACGCAAACAAGGGAAAGAGGGCCAAGGGAAAGAATGTGCGGAATTGCCGGCTGGATTGGGCGCAGGGTCGAGAAGCCACAAGATCGGGCCGTCGGGATGTCGAATGCCTTGCAGCATCGTGGTCCCGATGCCGAAGGCATCGAACTCTTGGACCTGAATACAGGCGAGGACCAGTTGGCATTGGTGCATCGCCGCCTGGCGATTATTGACTTAAACGCCGATTCAAATCAGCCGATGCAGACCGAGGACGGACGGCTCCGGATTATTTTCAACGGCGAAATATACAACTACATCGAGCTGCGTGAGGAGTTGATCGGTCTCGGTCACCGTTTTCGCACACGCTCCGACACGGAAGTGCTGCTCAGGGCTTATGACCAGTGGCGCCTGGCCATGTTCGACCGATTGAGCGGGATGTTCGCTTTTGCGCTATGGGACGCTCAACGGCGCGAATTGATCCTCGCTCGCGACCCCTTTGGAAAAAAACCCCTTTACCTCATGCAAGGCAGAAATTTGCTGTCGTTTGCCTCGGAGATCAGCGCGTTGTTGTCTGCGCAGCCGGATGGCCAGCAGCTCGATCTGGATGGAGTGCGCGAGTATCTGACCTGGCGTTACGTGCCTGGACCGCGGACGCTTTTCAAACAGATCCGTAAGCTCAACCCGGGAAGCTACGCTGTGTGGTCGCAAGGGGAAGTAACGGAAACGCGCTATTATGCGCCCCCGGATCAGACCGATCTGACAGCGGATATCGATCCAGGAACCGCCAAGCGACGATTTCTGGAATTGCTCGACCGTTCTGTCGAGATCAGGATGCGCAGTGATGCGCGGTTTGGCGCCTTTCTATCCGGGGGGCTCGACTCGTCGGCAATCGTTGCCCTGATGACCAGGCACAGCGACAACCCGATTCGTACGTTTTCGGTCGGTTTCAGCGAACAGGCTTACAGCGAGCTTCCATTCGCCCGGCGCGTCGCCGATCATTTCAAGACCGATCATTGCGAAATCGTCATCCAGGCGGATGACCTGATGAATCATCTGCCTAAGATGGTCCGCCATCGGGGGGCACCTGTTTCACAAAGTACGGACATTCCAATTTACCTGATGTCGGTTCGAGCCTCGCGGGACGTCAAGATGGTGCTTACGGGCGAAGGGGCGGACGAGATTCTCGGCGGCTACCCCAAACATCGCGCAGAGTCTCTGGCGGGTGTCTACCGGTCACTTGTTCCAGCGTCGCTTCACAACAATCTCCTCGCCCCTTTGATGCGCGCATTGCCCGGCGCATCGGCCAAGTTCGACATATTTGCCCGAAGCGCGGGTGAACGGGACTTTGCAACCCGGATGATCTCCTGGTTTGGAGCCATGACGGCGCGGGAACGCGATTCGCTCCTCGGTGGGTTGGCCACTTGCGGCCATGACCGCAACGATTTCCCGTTCTCTTCGAGTGTGACGGAATCCCATCTGCGCCGTGTGTTGTTTTTTGATCAGACATCGTGGTTGCCCGACAACCTCTTGGAACGGGGCGACCGGATGATGATGGCCGGTTCAATCGAGGGGCGAATGCCATTCCTTGATCGCGATCTGGTTTCCTTCGTCAGCCAGCTGCCCGATCGTTACAGGCTCGGCCTCCTGGGCAGCAAACAGATCCTGCGCGACGGCATGGCCGGCATGGTTCCCGACGAGGCCCTCAACCGGCCAAAGATCGGCTTCAAGGTGCCCGTCGCCGAATGGTTCCGCGGGTCGATGAGCGATTATGTACGAGACCATCTGTGTTCGTCCCATTCGGTCATCCGTAGCTATTTGAGCGCCAAGAAGCTGGACCAGATTGTCACGGAGCACGCCGAGCGCGCCGCGGACCACGAAAAACTGATATGGGCGCTTTTGAACCTGGAGATATTCCACCGCGAATTCGCGCTTGGCCCGCCGCAGTGACGACAATGAAGGACAGCGTCAGCGCTTGACCGATCGCGCCTCGGACGCGACCGATCTCCAGACAACGCAGATCGCGTCGACAAACGGTGCAAGCTCAAGCCTTTCCCGGTGCACCGCCATGGCGGCGGCGCCAAGCCGCGCGCGCAGCGCCGTATCCTCGACCAGCCGAGTTAACGCCTCGGTCAACGCCGCCACATCGCCGGGCGGCACCAACAGACCGGATTGTTCGTGGGTGATGATGTCCTCGACCGCGCCAACCGGGGTGGCCACGACAGCCAGGCCGGCAGCCATGCCTTCGATCACCGACATTGGCAGATTTTCGGCGAACGAGGGGAGCACCAGAATATCGGCCGAAGCGATCAGTGATGCGACCTCGTCAGGTCCCACCCAGCCCGGAAAAGCAATACGGTCGGCAATCCCTAGAGCGACCGACCTCGCTCGTGCCGGCTCGACCTCACCATCGCCGGCGATCGTGGCACGCCAACCCCTGAGATGTTTCATCCGCTCCAGCGCCTCGCCCAACTGCGGCACGCCCTTTCGCTCGCCGATGCGGCCGAGGAACAGGATGTGCACGTGATCGCCTCCGCCGACATGCGCCAGGGAAGGAACTGCCGTGGCGTTGGGAACGATGACAATATTGCCGCCGTTCGCCGGTGCCCGGCTGGCGACGAAATCGCGCCAAAGCCCCCCGAGGACAATCACCCGGCCGGCATGCTCGAACAGAGCCCTGATACGGCGGCTCATGAAACTATGATCATCTTTCCAGAATGTCTGATACTGCGCCCCATGCAGATGAAGGACATATGGTATGGACAACAGCCTGGCGCAGGCGGCGATCATCATCTTGCGATAGGTGCTGCCGGAGACCGATATATTGATGTGAATGACGTCGGCGCGTCTGTCGAGGCGGGCCGCAAGCATCCGCGCGCAAAAACCAAGCATGTAGAAGATCGAAAGCCCGACATGTCCCGGGCCACGGCTGGAAAGAAAGCGCAGATCGATGTCGGCGATCTCTTGCCGTTCGAACTCCTGCTTCAGCGCCCCCATGATCCGGTCGATGCCGCCTTGTCCCGAAACGCCCGAGGGCGTTGCGACCAGGACATGTATTTTTCTATTGTGGGCGAGACGCTGCAACATGACACCATTTGGATTGCGGATGCCGGGTGACCGTAAAGCAAAGGTTCCAAAAAAGGTTTACGACAAATCTTTTGGTTCAAACTGTATCCGTTCACCCTTTGCCGTCATCATGCTGGAATTCCCGTCGGTCAACGATTAATCGACGGCAAATTTTCCGGGAACAACCCTTTGCTGCTCCGTTCCACACTCATCTATGGCCCAGCTATTCTGCTGACGCGGGTTTCCGCTCTGCTCCTGCTGGTCGTCATGACGCGGCTGATCGACCAGACCGAGTATGGCCTGCTGACCCTGGTGGTCACCGTGGGCGAAATGACGGATGTTGCCGTTACCAACTGGCTGCGCATTGCCTTGCTGCGGCTTGGCGGAAAAGGCGACGTCAGCCGTGGCAGCCTGATGCTTGCCGGACAGGTATTGCTTGTCACCACGGTGCTGGCCCTGATCATATCCGTGATCGCCTCGGCGGTGATCGTGCCGGAGCGCTGGATCGAATTTGCAATCGCCGTCTGCAGCTATCTGATTGCCGGCTCCATCAGCCGGTTCGCGTTGACGGTGCTGCAAATGCAGCAGCGTCATTCCCTCTATTCGATGCTTGAATATCTGCGCGGCCTGCTGCAACTCGCCTTGCCGATCGCCGCCATCCTTATCTTCCAACGCTCGTTTCTGACGGTATCGCTCGGCTCGAGCCTCGCCGTGCTGATTGCCGGCATCGTGGCGTGCGTGGTGGCATCCGGGCGCGTTATTGGCGGCCCGCCGCGCTTCACCCACAAGGAGTTTTTTGCCCTCGGCGTGCCCCTCGTCATCATGGCGCTGGTCGGTTTCGGTCTCAACAGCGCTGAACGCGTCTTCCTCAAGCTCTACTACGATGCCGGCGCGGTGGCTGTCTTCGCAGCCGCCTACGCATTGGCTCGGCAGCCGATTGATATGGTCGCCAACGCAATCAACATGGGCGCATTTCCAGAAGTGGTCAGCCGCTTCGACGAAGAGGGATCCGAGGCGTCCGGGCGGTTGTTGTCGCAACTCATGGCCTTGATGATACGCCTTTGCCTGCCGGTCGCAGCAATGCTTATCGCGCTCAGCGGCGACATCACGCGACTCCTGCTGCCCGCGGAATATCATGGTCGCTTCGGTCTGCTGTTTCCGATCATCGCCTTCAGCGTTCTTTGTGCCAATCTCACAAGCTTCGTTTATGGCGTCGTGGTGCACGCACATAAGCGGCCGTGGTTGCTGATCATCGCCAATTCCTTCGGCTCGGTGGCAACGATTTCACTGTCTTTTATGTTGATTCCCACCATGGCGGAGGTTGGCGCGGCGTTGGCGTTGGCGGGCGGATCGCTGGCAGGTCTTGCAGCCTGCATCGTCATCGCCGAGAGGCTCACGCCGGTGCCGGTTCCCTGGCGCGACATCGCTGTCTCGGCCATCATTTCTATCTGCACCGGACTGGCCGCCAGCCTTGCCAGCACTGCGCTGGGCAATATGCCGGCGATCTTTCCGCTCGCGGCGGGCGGTGTCGCCGGCGCTGCGGCTTTCCTGGGACTGACCTGGTTGTTTCACCCCGCGGCCGTGACGCAGTTCATCGGCAAGCTAAGGGCACGGCTCCGGATCGCATAAATCCCGCGCAATGAGGCATGCTTGTCTGAAAGTCGCGAGCCTACGGATTGACGTTTCGGCGTCCCCGGCGAGACCAGAACTCACGCCACAGCAGCAGTGCATAGGCGGTGTTGGTATCGTAGTAGCGGCGCCACAA
The DNA here is from genome assembly GCF_040320805.1 of Mesorhizobium sp. M0615. Taxonomy (NCBI): domain Bacteria; kingdom Pseudomonadati; phylum Pseudomonadota; class Alphaproteobacteria; order Hyphomicrobiales; family Phyllobacteriaceae; genus Mesorhizobium; species Mesorhizobium sp. M0615. The sequence goes on from NZ_JAMYQI010000001.1 coordinate 223,726, forward strand.
GCGTCGCGGCTCCTGCGCCACGCGAAACAGCCACTCCAGGCCCGCCGCCTGAACCAGTTTCGGTGCCCGGGCGACCTTTCCACCATAGACGTCGAAGCTGCCGCCCACGCCCATGACGAAACTCGGAGCGAGTACGTCGCGATAGCGCTTGAGAAAGCGCTCCTTGCTCGGCGTCGGCATCGCCACAAACAGGCAGTCGGCACCTGAAGCGTTGATGGCCTCGACGATCGCGGCCTCTTCCTCCGCCTTGAAATACCCATTGCGCCGGCCGGCAATGGCCAGGCTCGGATGATCTCTGGCAAGTCGGCTTTCAACTGCGTCGAGAATGTGCTGTTCAGCGCCCAAAAGGTAGGGGCGATAGCCACGCTTGGCGCACAGCGCAAGCAGGTTGATCATGACGTCGACGCCGGTCACACGCTCCGGCAACTCGACGCCGCAGAGCCGCGCGCCCCAAAGCACGCCTTTGCCGTCGACATTGACCATATCCGCCCCGACGACATCCTCGCGCAGTTCGGCATTCTTGCGCATGTTCACAAGCTTGGCGACGTTCACGACAACATGATGAAGCGGTCGCCGCGTCGCCATCGCCTCGTCTGCGATGGCCAGCGTCTCGGCCATGGTCAGCGCATGGATGGTCGCACCGAGAAACTCGCGGCGGCGTGATGCCAATAGGGAGTGTTGCGCCCATGCCGGGTCATGCGAGTTCATGCCGCTTCTCCGGTGCGAGCGAGAGACTGCGAGCGTTCCATTTCGGATTTCTTGCCTTCGATGCGGGCGTCGGGCTTGCGCGCCTTGCGCCAGGTCCACAGGCCCCGTGTGTCGACGAGCTTCTTGTCCTTGAGCGCTTCGGGATCGATCAGATTGAATTGTCGATGGTCGACCAGCAGGACGACGATATCGGATTGGTCAATAGCGGAAAGTGCATCGGTGAACATGACGCCGCTGCCCTCGAGCTCGTGTGGCAACTGACGCGCATTGGGCTCGGCAGCGACGATCTTGATATTGGGAATCTTGGACAGAAGCTTAACAACCTCGACAGCCGGGCTCTCGCGCATATCGTCGATATTGGGTTTGAAGCTGAGGCCAAGACAGGCGATCGTCTGCTTGCGGGTCGGGTCGAGCAATGCCTCGATGTCCCTGACCACCGACAAGGGTCGCTCGGAATTGATGCGCCGTGCCGAACTGATCAGCCGCGTATTGTTCGGTGCGGCGTCGATGATAAAATACGGATCGATCGCAATGCAGTGGCCGCCCACGCCCGGGCTCGGCTGCAGGATGTTCACGCGAGGATGCCGGTTGGCGAGATCGATTACCTCCCAGACGTTGAGCGACAGATCCTGGCACACCGCCGCAAGCTCATTGGCGAAGGCGATATTGACATCGCGGAACGCATTTTCGGTCAGCTTAACCAGTTCCGCGCTTTCGGCCTGGGTTATGAACAGGTCGCCGGCGACGAAGCTTGAATAGAGTGCCGCTGTCCGCTCCGAAGACTTTCGGGACAGCCCGCCGATCGAGCGATCATTGTTGATCAGTTCGGTCAGCACCTTTCCCGGCAGCACGCGCTCGGGAGAGTAGGCGACCAGGACGTCAGCTTCCTCGCCATGTGCGACGGGAAATTTGAGATCGGGTCGCAGTTCCGCGAGCAGCGCTGTCATGACACGCGTCGTACCGACCGGCGATGTTGATTCCAGCACCACCAGGTCGTCCCGTTTTAGCACCGGAGCGATGCTTCGCGCTGCCGCAAGCACGTAGCTGACATCCGGCTTGCGGTCCGGGGTGATCGGAGTTGGAACGGCGATAATATAGGCATCGGCCGGCTGAGGCGTACTGAATGCCTTGAGCTTGCCATTGGCGACGACTTTCTGGATCAAACCATCCAGGTCCGGTTCGATGATGTGGATTTCGCCGCGGTTGACCTTCGCGACCACCGCCTCGTTGATATCGACACCGATGACATCGAGTCCGCGGCTGGCAAAAATGGCACAGGTCGGCAGGCCGATATAGCCCATGCCGATAACGGAAACGGTTTTGATTTCAGCCATGATTCAGCAATTCCTCAACGATCCGGCTCGCAGCTTGGCCATTGCCGTATGGATTGTGCCTCTCCGCCATGCCGCGATAGACGCTCTCATCATCGAGCAGGCTATTGGCATTGGCCAGAATTTTTTCGATATCGGTGCCGACCAGCCGGGCAGTACCAGCGGCGATCCCTTCGGGTCGCTCCGTGTTTTCCCGCATCACCAGCACCGGCTTGCCGAGTGAAGGCGCCTCTTCCTGCACGCCGCCGCTGTCGGTCAACACCAGGTAGCTCTGTTTCTGCAGGTACAGGAACGGCAAATAGTCCTGCGGGTCGATCAGGTGGATGTTCGGCACCGTCCCGATTTCGGCCTCGACCACGGAGCGCACATTCGGGTTGGGATGGACCGGGTAGATGATCTGCACATCCCTGCGCGCCGACAATGCCTTCAGCGCGGTGCAGATTCTCTGGATGCCGCCATCGAAATTCTCACGGCGATGACCGGTGACGAGTATCATTTTCTTGGTCGGATCGATGAAGGGGAAACGAGCGGCGAGCTTGGCGTTCATCAGCTTGTCGGCATCGATCTCGCTGGAGAAATGCAGCAGCGTGTCGATCACGGTATTGCCGGTTACGAAGATGGTGTTCGCAGCCTTTCCTTCGGCGATGAGATTGTCGCGCGCCTCGGTGGTCGGCGCAAAATGCCAGGTGGCGATGTTGCCGGCAATCTTGCGGTTCAGTTCCTCCGGAAAGGGAGAGTTGATGTTGTGGCTGCGCAATCCCGCCTCGATATGGGCAACCGGAATCCGCTTGTAGAAGGCAGCTAGAGCCGCGGTCATCGCGGTGGTTGTGTCGCCCTGGACGACGACGATGTCCGGCTTCGCCTTCTCCAGCACCCCCGCCATTCCGAGGAGCACGCGCGAGGTCACGTCGAACAACGTCTGACCTGGCTGCATGATGTTGAGATCGTAGTGCACCGGCAGGCCCGTTAGTTCAATGACCTGATTGACCATCTCGCGATGCTGGCCCGTCACACATATTTCCGTGGTGAAGCCTGGATGGGCGAGCGCGGCCCGCGCCACCGGAAAACATTTGAGCGCCTCCGGCCTCGTGCCGAACACGATCAGCAGTTTTCGCCTTGAGGGCAAGTTCGGATGTGAAACGGCGTTCATGGTTGACCCTGGTCACCGAAAGCGTGGGCGCCCGGCTGACATGTGCTTTCAGCCTAACAATAGCGCCCTGAACCGCCTTCGTATTCAAAAAAATTAACGTATGATTAACGCTAGAGTCCGCAGCCCCCCTTGGGCAACCCTTGCCAGGAACTGTGGGGAAAGATACCAGAGCAAAGCCATTTTTTGCTTTAACGAGAATAACTTGGGTTGACTAATATTTTAATCATCGGCCACGCCGTCGCATCCCGGCGCTGGGAAAATGAGCTTTTCATGCGGTTGGGTGCGGCAGGTTATGAGGTCTCGAGTTGCCACGCGCCGGCGCCGGCGCCAACCGCTCGGGGGCTGGACACTGTCTTGGCGATCGAGAGCCGGCGTTTCGGTCCCTCGCTGGCGGGCCAGTCCGAGCCGTTGCCGCCCATCGATCGCGGCCCTCCGGACCTCGTCATAGATCTCACTGCCAGCGCAACGGGGCAAGACGCGCCAGTCCTGAGGCTCGAATTTTGCGGTCGCAACAGCTTTCCAGCCGGCGTTGCCGCAATGTTGGCGAGCGGACAATTGCCTGAACTTGGCGCTCGCCTCGATGGCGTTGTCGTGGCCCAGGCTAGACCGATGCTGGCAGACAGGCTCTGGCTATCTCGAAGCTGCAACGATCTGCTCGCCGGCGCCATGTCGCTGATCATGCAAACCGTCGCCCGCTTCTTTGCGGGCAAGCTTGTGCCGGTAAGCGACAACCCGGTGCCGATCCTGAAGAACGACAGTTTTGTTCGACACTATGTGCCCTTTTTTGGCAGGGCTTTGATCGATCGCGCCGTGCAAAAAATCAGGCGGGGACGACGCCCCTTCTATTGGCAGGTTGCCTATCGGGTGATCGACGGACCAGGCATCGCCGAAACCGGGCAACTCGACGGCAAACCGTTCACAGTCCTGCCGGACGATGGCCAACGCTTCTATGCCGACCCGTTCGTCTTCGAGGCCGACCGCCGCCATCATCTGTTTGTCGAGGAATTCCCCTACGCGACGAGTCGCGGCGTGATTTCCGTCGCCGAGCTCGGTGACGATGGCACTTTCGGTGTTCCAAGGGTTGTATTGGAGGAAGCGCACCACCTGTCGTATCCGCAGGTGTTCGCACACGATGGCGAGATTTTCATGATCCCCGAAAGTGGTTCGGCTCGCGAACTTGTGCTCTATCGCGCCGCGCAGTTTCCCGACCGCTGGGTCCGCGACACCGTGCTGATGGCGGACAGGGATTTCAACGACGCGACGCTGCTCGAATCCGACGGTCGCTTCTGGCTGGTTGGAACGGAGCGGTTCGGCTACGGCAGCGCGTCGGACACGATGGCGGTCTATTGCGCACCCTCGCTGCGCGGGCCATGGGTCGCCCATCCGCTCAATCCCATTGCCGTCGATCATTCGGCCACCCGGCCGGGCGGCGCCTTTATCCGCCACGACGATGCCCTGGTGCTGCCGGTGCAGAACGGATCGAGGGCCTATGGCGCTGGTCTGGGGCTGATGCGGCTTGAGCGACTCGACGCGTCCGATGTCCGTTTTGCCTCGCCCCGGCCGATCGGCGCGGGTCCGGCATGGGCACGCACGGGCATTCATACGCTTAACCGCGCCGGCAATGTCGAGGTCGTGGACAGCGCGGGCTGACTGAAGCGCTGAAAGCCGTGAGCGTCCCGTTGCGTGGCCTGCTTATTTGTTCTCCGTGGCAATATGAGGAAGCGGTGTGTTTCTCGTCTTCCTTCTGCCGTTCAGGGTCTGAAGAATCGGCTTCTCGATCGTCTCGTAAATCACCAGACTGACGAGGCAGGCTGCCACGATGCTGACCACCGACACCAACAATACCGTTGTCGGATGCTCGTATCCGACGGTGCGTCTGGCCAGGTACGCCACAGCGCCGATCACGAAGATATGCGACAGATAAAGCGCGTAGGAAGCGTCGCCCAACTGCTCGAGAAGGCTCCAGTGCTTGAGTTTCGGCTCCAGAATGAGGCTGAGATGAAGCAGGCCCGCCGCCCACATTGCTTGTCCCGCGAAGCTGATCTGACCCAAGAGCGGCGTACCGTCATCGACGAATGAAAGCACCACGCCTGCAGCGGTCATTACGCCGAATATCCAGGCATGGCGTATGTCGGAAGTGAAATCACCGTCCAAATAGCGCCGCCCTATCCACATGCCGATTACGAATGCCACCGGAGAAGGGTTGAGATAGAACTGGATAACAGGGTTGGTGGGAGCCAGCCACAGCCCGGCTATCCACATCGCAATGAAAAAGACCGTCAGCACAAATACGCGCGAGGTCACGGACAGGAATGCGAACACCGCAAAAGCGATATAGAAAAATACCTCGTAATTGAGCGTCCAGCCGAGTGAGAGGATTGGACTGGCGCTATCCCGTCCAGGCGCTTCGTGAACAATGAAGAGGAGCGACTGGAGATAGTGGGGCCATGTAAAGACGGTCTTCTGGAAGAGACTTGGCGCGAGCGCCGCCAGAACCGCGGCGAGGCTGGTGAAAAGCCAGTAAAGGGGGATGATCCGGATTGCTCGGCGTTTCAGGAAGGTGGCAGCGGAAAACGGACCATCTCCCGTAATATGGACCATTATGAAACCGCTGATGACAAAGAACAGAACGACGCCCAGGCGGCCCGCCGTCACGATAATCAGATTGTCCACGCCAATCTGATAGGAAAAGGCGTGTGCGAACAGAACCAGCAAGGCGGCGCAGGCGCGAAGATACTGAATCGAATAGAATTTCTTCACCTTGATCTCCTGCGCTTTGCCGGCGCCTGATGCCATTGTGCCGTCCACAGGCAGCGCGTCGGGCGCCGTGCAAAGCATCGCCATCAATACGACCGGCCAATTAAGTGTGGGTTACCGAGTTCACGAAATAGCGTAAATCCGGCTGCCGATGCATGTCGCGCAAGTGCATTGCGTGCATTCGTTCCCACGCGGCGCACTTTGGTGAGATTTCAATGAGCGGTGTCCGGCTTTTCGGCAAAGCTGACATGTGGCGGCCCATGCCCGGCATCGCCACTGTTAAGATCGGGTTATCCATATTCCTTTACGTTCGTGCAGGAAAATGTACCCGGGGTGCGTTCGTCCCCTGCCATCTCAATCGCAAGCCGCAACGCTGGTCAGATAATCGTGAGTGTCACCCCCACAGAGCAACAGTTCGTGACCGCGCAGGCCAGCCGCCAAGACGCCCTCACACTCCTGTTCTTTCTCCTCGCGGCCTTCGCTTTCCTGCTCCGCTCGACCATCTCTCCGCAGTTGATGAATATGGTGATGTCCTATTCGACGGAGGGGGGGTCGTTTCCCGAAAAGCTGCATATCGGGACCTATGCGATCTTTCTGCTGCTTGTCGTCATCGCCACGACCCGGCCAATTCGGCTCGAAGGCGATGAAGTCAGGCTGTTCAAGGCGACATTGTTATATTCGCTGCTGCTGTTGTGGCTGGTGCCTTATCTCTTCGTGATAGGCCGTGCCGGCTCGGCCGGCTTCATAATCGATTCCTATCTGGTCTCTTGTGCCGCGGCGATGATCATGCTTGCCCTGGGTGACCATGTGCGCAGGGCGCTTGGCAATGTCATCGTCGGTATGATTGTCCTCAGCGCCATCATCGGAACGATCGAGGCCGTCACCCAGCATCGATTCCTGCCCTATCCCCTCGTTGAGCTGGACTTTCGGCCGATCGGACTGTCGGCCCATCCGCTGGCGCTGGGCGCGCTTTGCACCACCGCCATAGGTTTCGTTGCATTGACGCGGTGGCGTATCTGGGTGTGCGCGCTTTGCATCTTCATTCTCTTCATCGGCACGGCCGCTTCGGGCGCGCGCACCGCCCTGCTGCTCGCTTGCGGCGAGATCCTGTTCCTGCTCGTGTTCCTGCCTTGGCCGGACTTGTCACCCAGACATCAACGCCAGGCCAAACTCCTGGTGCTGATGCTGACGCTGGCCGGTGGCGCCATACTGATTGCGATACTCTTTTCGGCGGGGCTGCTGAACCGCTTCAGCAACACGCTCTTTGATCAAAATTACGACGCGCGCGTCAAGATCTACGATGTATTCAAGTTCGTTGAATGGAGCGACATCCTGCTTGGCATGAATCCCAACGAGTTGTTGAAGATCGTCAACGAAAAGCTCAACCTCCCCTTCATCGAAAGCACGCCGGTCGTTCTTACGCTTTTGTTCGGCCTGCCGATCGCCCTGCTCTTCGCGTTTGCTTTCTTCCGGTTCCTTTTCAAGCTCCTGCGCAATACGCCTCGGGCCGCCCATATCGCAGCGGCCGCGTCCATTCTCGCGGCATTGTCAAACAATGCCCTCTCTTCGAAGGCGCCGGATATCATGCTGCTCGTCATCTTGTTGCTCGCTTATCGAAAGCCGGATGGGCGCCAAACCGGCACGCCCGTTCAAGGCCAACCAGCATCAACAGCGACATGACGCCAAAGCCCGTCCTTGTGGGTGCCCTCGCGACGACCTCTTGCATTTCCATTTGAAACGCCTGCACGCTTTGCCAGGCTACGACGGGCGTGGCAGAATACCGACCAAGGGTGGATAGATCGCTGTTCCAGAACGCGCCTGACACGCCTGGAAAATGAAATATTAACGATGTTTCCGTAAAGCAGGCTGTGCGTATTGAATATTAAAGGGTTAGCATGATGTCCGCCGCTTCCGGTCCTCCTCCAACCGCGGCCGCCGCCGGCATTAGCCCCTATGAACGGATCGAAAATGCGCGGCGCGCCAGCAGGCCAAAGCCGCAACAAACCGCGCCGATCATGGCACATGCGGCGGCACCCGCTGTAACGTCGGCCCCTGTGTCGCCTGCACCCGTGGCGCCGCCTGTAGCCGAGCCCGTCACGACGGTGACGCTCAACAAGATCGGAACCTTTCTCGAACTCGATTTCGGGCGTCTGTTTGTCTGGCTGCGCGCCGGCCTCGCTCTGGTATGCCTGCTGGCAATCGTCGGCGGGATCATCGGCGGTGCCTACGCTCTGCTGAGCAAGCAGCGCTACACCGTGACCACGGACATCCTCATCAATCCCGCCAATCTTCAGGTTGTTCCGAATGATCTTTACCCGCAATCGGCCCAGGTCGATGGACAGCTGCTCAGCGCGCGCAGCAAAGAGCGCATCTTGACCTCGGGCAGCGTGCTTTCACGTGTTGTAGACGATCTTGACCTGGCCAGTGACCCGGAGTTCTTCGACGCGGACCGTAGCCGCACAGGGACGGACGGCGCCAAACCCGATCCGAAGCTTACCGCCCTGAAGAACCTGGCGGAACGGGTTAGCAGCATCGCGGATGAAAAGTCGTTTGTCACGACCTTGATGGTATCGGCGGAAACCCCCGCTAAGGCGATCCTGATTTCGCAGGATATCGTCAAGACTTTCCAGGAAGAGCTGGCCAGCGCCGAGGCTTCCGGCGCCAGCCGTGCCGCGGCCGCGCTGGACGGGCGGCTGGGCCAGCTCAAGAGCGATGTGCAGGCGGCTGAAGAGAAGGTCGAGGCCTATAGGCGCAGCCACAATCTGGCCACCAGCAATGGGCAGCTTGTTTCCTCGCAAACCATGACCCAGCTCAACGGCCAGATCGTGGAGACGCAATCGCGCGTCATCGCCGCGCAGGCAAGTTACGACGCCCTGCTTGCCGCCGGCGCAAACGGCACCAATTCCGGTCCCGCCACGTCGGAAGCGCTTGTGGCGCTGCGCGCAACGGCCAATGGCCTGCGCCAGCAGATCGATTCGCAGTCGATGACCTTTGGCCCCCGTCATCCGTCGATCGTCAGGCTGAAGACGGAGTACAACACGGTCAGCGCGCAACTCAGCGCCGAATACGCGCGCACCCTGCGCCTGGCGAAGGTCAATCTCGATGCCGCCAAAACCTCGTCGGCCTCCCTCAATGCCAAGATGAATGACTTGAAGGGCAACGTGTTCTCGGATAGCGATTCCGAGGTCGCCTTGCGTGAGCTTGAACGTGACGCCGCGTCGAAGACGGCTATCTATGAGAGCTTCCTGTCGCGCGCACGCCAGATAACCGAGCGCGAACAGATCGACAGCACCAATGTGCAGGTAATTTCAACCGCAGTGCCGCCAAAGGGCCGTTCATGGCCCCCGCGCACCGTCGTGATGATCGGCCTGGGGGCCATTGGCGGCATCATCCTTGGCATGTTGCTCGCCATTACCCTGGGTATCGTGCGCGACATGCGTCTTCCGCCGAACCGCCCGGACGTCATTGCCAGCCGCGCCTGAAATGGCGAAGCGGATTGTCTTTCACATTGCCAGCCTCAGGGGCGGCGGCGCCGAGCGCGTGTTCGTCCTGATGGCGAACGAACTGGCATCGCGCGGCCACAACGTCACGCTTTTTACCTGGAACGCGCAGGGGCCCAATGCCGCCCTGCTTTCGCCTGCCGTGCATCTGGTCGATTTCGGCCTCCCCATTCGCGGCGAGGGTTATGGCAAGTGGGCGACATTGAAAGGCATCGTGCGAAGCGCGGGCCTGCTTGGCCGCGTTTCTCCCGACGCGATCTACAGCGCCCCGGAATTCGCCAATCTGGTCGTGGCGCTGGCGCTTTGCCTCGCGCGAAGCAAGGCGCGGTTCTTCCCGAGTTTCCACGCCGCCGCCTCACTGCCTTCCGGCACCCTTGGCGCGAAAATGGCGGTCTGGCTTTCGGCCCTGGTTGCGGCCCTTGCCGACAGGGCCATCGCGGTTTCTGAGGGCGTCGGCGGCGATCTTGTGGCCCGAGGCTTCCCGAAATCCAAGGTCGTGGTCATCAACAACCCGCTGCCGCCGGCTGCGGCATCCCAGCAACGCTCCTACGCCTGGCAGGCAGAGCTCGCGGCGCTGGGCGACGGCCCCGTCATCATCACCGCCGGACGCCTGGTGCCGGTTAAGGATCATTGGACGTTGCTGCGGGCCTTCGCTGTGCTGCGCGCCGGCCGCCGGGCTCGGCTTGTCATCTTCGGCGAGGGTCCGCTGGCCGACGAGCTGCGCGCCTATGCCGAAGAATCCGGTATCGGCGCAGACGTTCTGTTTGCGGGCTATGTCAATGATCTGGCGGCCTGCTACGCCGTAGCTGACTTGTTCGTCCTATCATCGACCAGCGAGGGCTTCGGCAATGTTCTGGTCGAGGCCATGGCAGCGGGGATTCCGGTGGTCTCCACGGACGCGCCGCACGGCCCGCGCGAAATACTTGATGACGGCCGCGTCGGCGCCCTGGTGCCGGTCGGCGATGCCGGGGCTCTGGCAGTGGCGATGGCCGGAATGCTCGACCAGCCGACAACCGCCGCGATCCTGAAAAGCAGGGCGGCGGATTTCGAAATTGAAAAGATCGGAGACCGGTACGAGGCGTTGCTCTGAATTAGCGCATGGATCGGCTTGCGGCAGCACAGGAATTCGCCATTGATGGGACAGGACGCCGCCAACATAGGCCGGTTACTCCCAATCCAATCATGATCTTTAACATCAATTTACCCGGAGTTGGTAACAACAGGGAACCCGCGTTTTATCCTCAGGATAGGGATTTTCCTTGCCGCAGCATCACAGCCTTCCTGCCGGCCGTGCAAACGATCGCAATTGGCCGCGATTGCACCGCTTCATGCGGGTTGAGCTGGAACTCGCGCCTGACGTCCTGGTGCCGCGAGCCGAAACGGAACTGCTTGGCCGGACGGCCGCGGCCATTCTTGGCGAACAGGCGCACGAAACGATCCTGATCGACATGTGCTGCGGCAGCGGCAATCTTGCCGTGGGCATCGTCAGCGAATGTCCTCGGGCTCGGGCATGGGCGGCGGACCTGACCGACAGCACGGTTTCGCTTGCCCGCCGTAATGTTGTGCGCCTCGCCCTGCAGGACAGGATCAAGGTCCGGCAAGGCGACCTATTTGCCGCGATCGAGGGTGACGGCCTCCACGGCGCTGCCGACATGGTTTTGTGCAACCCGCCCTATATTTCCTCATCCCGTCTCGATAGCGAAAGCGCGCATCTGTTGGAGAACGAACCTCGGGAAGCTTTCGACGGCGGCCCTTACGGTATTTCGATCCTCCAAAGGCTGGTCCGGGATGCCGCAGCTTTCCTCAAGCCAGGCGGATGGCTGCTATTTGAGTTCGGCGAAGGTCAAGATCGGCAGATAGCAACCCTTTTATCGAGAACGAAATCCTACGAAACCCCAACCTTTGCCGTGACGGCCGACGGCCAGCCCCGTGTCGCCATGGCGCGCAAACATGGTGGCCGGGTTCCCGGAACCGGGAGCCCGGCGTGAGCGTCGTCCGCGCCCTCGATCAGGCCGACCTTGCGGCCGTCGCGGGCATGTTTCAACGCATGCTGCGCAAGAAGCGGGGGCCAGCGCCGGCCTCCCTCGTCGATTACATGAGGCGGTTTTATCTGGAGGCACCCGACTGGGGCAGCGGGCTCCGTTCGCTTGTCCATGTCAATGACGCCGGCCAGGTTTCCGGGTTCGTCGGCGTTCATGCGCTGCCAATGAAATTCAACGGCCGGCAGCTCTACGCTGCCATCTGCAGCTCGCTGATGGTCGAGGATCACGAGACCGATCCGATGGCCGGTGCCCGCCTGTTGAAGGCCTTCCTCGATGGTCCGCAGGACATCTCCTTCAGCGAAACCGCCAATGATACGTCCGTGAAACTGTGGACGCGGCTTCGCGGCGTTGTGCTGCCGCAATACAGCCTTGACTGGGTTCGCGTGATGCGGCCGGCGACCTTCATGCTCAGCCTTTTTGCCAGTCACATGAAGCTTGCCTGGATGTTAAACCCGCTCGCCCGGATGGTCGACCGGCTCTACCTTCGCAAAATGGAGGGCGGTCAACGACGCTGGACCGGCGTCGTCGCCAACGCATCGAGCCGGGGGGCATTTCGGACCTCCGAGATCGACAGCGGCAGCTTTGCGGGGCTGCTGGAGCCGCTTTGCGCCCAGTTTCCGCTACGTCCGCAGTGGGCGGAAGGTCAGCTCAACCATATTCTGGGCGATGCGGCGCAAAAGCCGGATTTCGGAGAGCTTGTCTGCGTGTCGGTGGCATCGCCGAACGGCGCCAATGTCGGCGCTTTCGCCTATTACGCGCGACCGGACGGGATCGGCCGCGTGCTGCAGGTCCTCGCTCTTCCCGGCCAGGCCGGGCCGGTGATCGATTGCCTGGTCGAGCATGCCGCCCGGCGCGGTGTCTCCGGCTTGCGCGGCCGCGTCCAGCCCGCGCTTCTGGAGGCCATGCTTGTAAGACGCATAGCCTTCATACCGGTCGCCTCGACCGTCGTGCATTCACGCGATCCCGAGCTTCTGGATGCCATGAAGAACGCGCAGGTCTTTCTGAACGGGCTTGCGGGCGAGCAGTGGAGCCAGTTGATCGGCGGCCGCTTCACCTGAAGCGTTCCGCCTAGAGCAATTCCAGGAAAGGGTGCGCGGTTTTCCGTCCGAATCGCGTAAAAACAAGAGCTTAGAGCGCCTCGCATGAAATCGGGTTCATGCGAGGCGCTCTAGGTTTTTCTTTGATGCATGTCGTATCGCAGAACCGGATCACTTTTGCTCGATATGCATCAGGTCAGGAGCCGACTTCGTCCACGCCGCCAACGAGCTGCGGGCGTAGGTGCAGATAGCGCGTTGCCTTTCGCTTGGCGGCGATGTCGGCCCAGACGCGTTCGATCTGTGAGGCGGTCAATCCCGCCGCTTGCCCTACCACCTCGGCGGACACGCCGTTGTTGAGGCCATAGAGACACAGATCCATCCGATCGTAAGGCAGGGAAAAGTAGAATTCTTCCTGCGTCTGCGCCAGCGAGTAGGTGTCGGTGGTCGGCGGCCGGTTGCGGACCTCTTCCGGAATGCCGAGATAGGCGGCTAGCGCATAGACCTGCGTCTTGTAGAGATGCGCGATCGGCTTGACGTCGGCGGCGCCGTCGCCGTTCTTGACGAAGAACCCCTGGTCGTATTCCAGCCGGTTCGGTGTGCCGAGCACGGCGAAGTTCAGCCGGTCGGCATGATAATATTCGAGCTGCTTGCGGGTGCGCTGCTTCATGTTGGTGGCGGCAACGATGCCGAGATAGACCGCCACCGGCATCCGCAGTTTCGTCTGCCTGCCTTGCGGGTCCTGCACCACCAGCGAGGAGATGTTGTAGCCCTCGCCTTCGAGCACGTTCGCGATCACGATCTTTGAGGCCCAGCCCTTGCCATAGTCCGGGACCATTTCGCGGATGAAGGCGTCGCGGCGTTCATAGCAGCCCATTGCCCGCAGGGTCGGCCCGATATCCTCCACAACGGCCTCAACGCCGAAAGTGTCGGCGACCAGATGGCCGAGCCGCAGGCTTTCGGGGTCGGAATCGCTTTCCGGCATGAGGACGCACAGCACATTCTGGTGGCCGACGGCCCGCGCGGCCAATGCAGCCGAAACGCTGGAATCTATACCGCCCGAAAGACCGAGCACGAGGCCGCGCTTGCGAATGCCGCGCAACTGCTCGCGCACGGCCGCCACGATCCTGTCCGTTTCGGCGGCGGGATCGATGGCCAGGGCTTGCGTGAAGGCCGGCGCATCCTGGGTTGAGCCGATGTTCATTGCTCGGCCTCCATCATCTCAGCCGCGAGCCGGCGGCTGACCTTGCCCGACTCCGTCTTCGGTAATTCGCTCCGGAACTCTATGATTTTGGGGACCATGAAATCCTCCAGGTGGCGCGCGCAGTGACGAATGATGTCCTTTCCGCCAAGCGCCGGATCGGACCGCACGACGAGCGCGCCGATCGCATGCCCCAGCACCGGATCCGGCACGCCGACGACCACCGCTTCCGCGATACCTGGATGGGCGTGGAGCACGGCCTCCACCTCCTTGGGGGCGACCTTCTCGCCACGCGTCTTGATGATGTCGTCCTTACGCCCGACAAAATAGAGAAAGCCGTCCTCGTCGGTCTGGAACAGGTCGCCCGTATAGAGCACCTTTTCCCAAGGGTTAGGCCCCGGCCGGAGCGCTCGTTCCGTCGCGGCCTTGTTGCGCCAATAGCCCTGCATCACGTGCGGACCGCGGATGACGAGCTCACCCGCCACGCCCGCCGGCACGCGTTGTCCAAGGTCGTCGACGACAAAGGCTTCCGTGTTGGGGATAGCTATGCCGACCGACCCTGGCCGGCGGTCAAGTTCCTCGGGTGGCAAATAGGTGCAGCGCTTGCATTCGGTCAGCCCATACATCGAATAGATCCGGACGCCGGGCAGCAGCGAGCGCAGGCGTTCTATGTGGGCTGGCGGCAAGGCGGCCGCGGTGTTGGAAATATAGCGGAGGCTGGGCAGGAAACCCGGCGCCAGATCACGCATCTGCAGGATCATCGCCGCCATGGTAGGCACCAGCGGAAGGCCGGTGACGCCCTCTTTGCGGATGCGTTCGAAGATCTCGTGCGGGAAGGCGAAGGACTTCTCGAGCACCAGCGTGGCCCCGAGCCTGACTGCAATCAGCAACTGGTAGAGGCCATAGTCGAAGGCAAGCGGGAGGACGTTCAGGATGATGTCGTCCGGCGCGTTGCGCAGATAGGTGGCGATCGACCCCGCGGCAGCGTCGCAATTGCGATGCGTCATCATCACACCCTTGGGCCGGCCGGTCGAACCTGACGTGTAGATCAGCATCGCAAGGTCGACGTCGATGCCGCGATGGTCTACCTCCGCGCCATCGAACGTCAGGCAGTCAGTCAGGGACGCGGCCCCTGCCGGGCATTGCCCATCGGCCCCAGGAGTGGAAGCCACGAAGATGCCGGTCTTGCCTTGCGATGCGCAGGCTTCGGTGACCACGGGCATCAGCTTCGCCTGCGTCAGGACCGCCCTGGCGTCGCAATCGGCGATGATGTAATCGAGCTTGTCGGCCTTTGTGGAGGGGTTGATCGGACTGAAGGTCGCACCTGCCTTGAGTGCGGCAAAGATCGATACGGCGGCCTCCCAGCAATTGTCCATGAAGATCAGGACGCGGTCGTCGCGCCTGATCCCATTCATGAAGAGAGCGGTGGCCAGCCGGCTCGAAAGGTCGTCGAGTTCTTCGTAGCTCAGCTTTTTGCCCCTGGTGAGCAATGCCGTCTTGGCCGGGTGGGCAGCAGCCTTCGCCACCAGAAAATGCTCGATCCGCACTGGACGTTCCTCGCCGTTGGCGCTTACGCTGCCAGTGTTTGTGCTCTCGCCTCGATGAAGGACGAGATGCGGTCAAGCGAGTCCAGGTTGGCCGGAACGATGTCGGCATCCACCATCGCGATGCCGAAATTGTCCTCGATGAAGGCCACCAGCTCAAGCACCGCAGTCGAGTCGATAATGTCGTTCTCAATCAGCGAGGCTGAATCCGACAGTTTGTAGGAGGTGTCGCCGAACAGGAAGTTGTCGACGATAAAGCTTCTGACCCTGTCCTTGATTGCCGTCATCATGTCTTTCCTTTTCCTCGCCGTCTCAGGCCGCTCTTACCGCGCCGACCGCTTGGCCGGCGAGATTCTTCTGCCACAGCTGCGTCGACAGAATGCCGACGAAGGCGGCGTTGTCGCGAAATCCGGTCGCGGTCTCCATGCGGCATTTCTCGTGGAGCTTGGCCACCGCCTTGGCGTTGAACAGGCCGCCGGCGGTAATGCTCGCCTCGCCCAGGCAGTCACGAACATAGTCTAGTTCCTCCGCCCCGACGAAGGAGCGGGCTTCCGGGGCGCGGTAAGGTTGCTTGGTGCGTTTGCCGATTGCCTCCGGAAGGTGGTGCCTGGCCACCTTGCGCAATATGTGCTTCTCCATCAAGCCTTTCAGTTTCATCTCCGGCGGAAGTCTTGCCGCGAACTCTACCACGCGATGATCCAGGAAAGGAAACCGCCCTTCGATGCCGTGCGCCATGGCCATCCGATCGCCTTGGCTGGAGAGGATGTAGCCGGGCAGGAGGAAGCGGGTTTCGAGATATTGCGCCTGATGCAGCGGATGCCATAGGGAAAACGCCTCGGGCAGGCGGCTGGTCAGCTCTTCAGCTGCGTCATAACCCTTCAACGTCGCGCGCAGGTCGCCGGAAAAGAAGATTTTCGCCGCCGCCGTGGTCTTGAAGCGTGGCCGATGCGAGAACAGCGGATCGTCGAGGGCAGCGTTGCTGGTGCCGAAGAAGGCAGCCAGATACTCCACCGATTGCTGTTGCAGGCCCGGCAGATACGGGTAAAGCCGGCGGAACAGCTGCGGCCTTATGCGCGATGTGGGCTGCCGCCCGCAGAACCGGCGGACACGCGCCTCCTTGAAGACGTCGTAACCGGCGAAGACCTCGTCGGCGCCTTCACCCGTCAGCACCACCTTCAGGCCGGCCTGGCGAACCAGGGCGGACAATTTGTAGAGTGGCGCTGGCGCCGTGCGGATGATCGGCCGCTCGGCAAAGCGGATGACCTCAGGAAAGACGCTGGCGATATCGCGGGTGCCGCATTCTATGGCGTGGTGGCGCGTGCCGAGCGCCGAGGCCATTTCGGTCTGAAAGGCGCTTTCGTCATGCTCGGCGCTGTCGAAGGTTACGGAAAATGTCTCCAGTCTCCGAGGAGTCATGCCGGCGGCAAGCGCCGAAACAAGCGACGAATCGAGCCCTCCGGAAAGATAGGAACCGACCGGCACGTCGGCCCGCATGCGAAGCCTCACCGCATCGGTCAGAAGGGCTTGCAATTCCTCTGCCGCGCGGTCCTCGTTCGTGATCTTCGACGTCGCGTCACGATGCGGATAGTCCAGGTGCCAGTACCGTTTGACCGTGACCTGCCCCTGCGTCGCGATCATCACACTTGCCGGTTCCAACTCGTGGATATTGCGGAACGCCGTGCGCGGAGCGATCGGCGCCCACAGCGTAAAGATCTGATCCAGCGCAATCGGATCAATTTCAGCGGAGACCCCCGGGACCTTCAACAGGGCTTTGATCTCCGAGGCAAAGTAAAGCACCCCGTCCTTACTTGTGTAGAAGAGCGGCCGGACACCCATCCGGTCTCGTGCAAGCACCATTCGTCGCTGCCGATTGTCCCATATCGCCAACGCGAAATCACCGTTCAGGAGAGACAAGCAGTCTTCGCCCATCTCCTCATAGAGCTGAAGGATGACCTCTGTGTCGCTCGACGTCCGAAAGTGCCGGCCCTTGGCGATCAGCCCTTCGCGCAGTTCTATGTAGTTGAAAATCTCGCCGTTGAACGCAATCGTCAAATTGCCGGCCTCGTCGGACATCGGTTGCTGGCCATCGCCGATGCCGATCACCGACAGCCGCGCATGCCCGAGCCCGGCATCGGGTGCTACGAATTTCCCTTGCTCATCCGGCCCACGATGGG
The DNA here is from genome assembly GCF_040320805.1 of Mesorhizobium sp. M0615. NCBI lineage: Bacteria > Pseudomonadati > Pseudomonadota > Alphaproteobacteria > Hyphomicrobiales > Phyllobacteriaceae > Mesorhizobium > Mesorhizobium sp. M0615. The sequence continues at coordinate 241,167 of NZ_JAMYQI010000001.1, forward strand.
CAATTGCGGCTACCATGTGCGTGAGCAAAGCTTCCGCATCCCGGATTGACCCGAAATAACCCCCGAATCCACACATCCCTTGAACTCATATTGAACGCTAAGGTACGGAACATAACCTCGATAGTGGCATCTGAGGTTAATCCGATATTTTCACCGAGCATGTGGTTAACAAGAAGTTTGCCACGATGTGGTGTTCGTGGCTAGGACGCGATGGCTCTCCATCACCTCGCGGTTGCGGCCGTAATAGCCGGAACGATAGCCCAGGCTCGCTCTAGGCCTTTTGTCCGGGTTGGCATGGCTGGACACGGGCGGCTAAGGCTGGAAATGTGATTGCACGTCTTCGCTGCCGGGGGGCTGGCCGGAGGACGAGGAGGATGGCGCTGAATTTCGAATATATTGCCGGCCATCCGGCGCTGCACCGTCATGTCGAGGCGCAGTCGAAGGCGCTGCTGCATATCTATGAAACGAGCCCACGCCTGGCCGCCGTGTTCGCCACGCAACAGCGCTGGTTGCTGGCTCACACCGGCCTAGCCCTGCATTTCGCCCGCGACCCGCGCGATCCCCGCACGGAACTGACACTGGCCCGCTTCATCGATGCCGTGCTTCACTATTCCGTCGCTAGCCGCAACACGGCCGAAGCCTTCATCAAGGAGATGCTGCACTATCACATCATCGAATACCTGCCGCACACCGGTGACGGACGAGCCCACCCGTTTCAGGTGACGGCAGCGACGCTGAAGGAATTCGACGGCTGGGTGGTTGCGCATCTGCGCACGCTCGACGGTCTCGACAGCGGCAGCCGCCTCGCCGCCTTTCTCGAGCAGCACGGCATGATTTCCAGGCTGCAGCCGCTGGTGGCGGAAGGCCTGCTCTCCTCCAACCCTGTGCGTGAGCCCAAGCAGACGTTTTCGCTGTTCATCTGGCTCAACAATGGCGGCATCGTCATGGATTGGCTGATGTCCGGCATCGATCCCGACAATGCCGCCCTCGACCGGATCCCGACCAGCGTGGTTTCGATCGGCGAATTCGCCAGTTGGCTAAAACTCTCGCGCACCCATCTTGCGCGCAAATTGCGCGACGCCGAAAAGCTCGGCAGCGTCGGCTGGCTGGGCCGGCGCGGGCATTCCGTAATGTGGGTCTCGAACAGCTTCTACCAGGAATACATGACCGTCCAGGCCGCCAAGCTTGCCGTTATCGATGCCGCGTTCGAGGCCTGCCGACCGGCGTCGCCGCACGCTGGCTGAACGTTCGGCGCAGACGCTGTTGCGCAGCCGGTCGTGCCGACCGCGAGGACCCGTCCGGGCGCATGGCCGAGGTGGCCTTTCCGCCGTCGGGATACGGACATCTGGACAGCGGGGGCGAAGCCTGAAAGCGGAACGATCCGCGCGAGCGGCAGCGATCCGCCCGACGGGTTCGGGTGGATCAACTGGTCAAAAGCCGGGCGCAGCATCTCAATCGATGTCGAATGACACGCCCTGCGCCAGCGGCAGCGCCTTGGAATAGTTCACCGTGTTGGTGGCGCGGCGCATATAGGCCTTCCAGGCATCGGAGCCGCTCTCGCGGCCGCCGCCGGTTTCCTTCTCGCCGCCGAACGCGCCGCCGATCTCGGCGCCCGACGTGCCGATGTTGACGTTGGCGATGCCGCAATCCGAACCATCGACGCCGAGGAAGCGCTCGGATTCCTGCAGGTCGCGGGTGAAGATCGACGACGACAGTCCGGCGCCGACCGCATTGTGCTCGTCGAGCACTGCATCGAAATCGGAATATTTCATCACGTAGAGGATCGGCGCGAAGGTTTCTTCGGTGACAGGAGCCACCTGCTTCGGCATTTCGACCAGCGCCGGATGCACGTAATAGGCATCGGGATGGCCATTCTCGACCCGCGAACCGCCGGTCAGCTTGCCGCCGTGAGCGGTGGCTTCCTTGAGCGCCTTCTGCATGGCGTCGAACGCCCCCTTGTCGATCAGCGGCCCGACGAGCGAAGACGTCTCCAGCGGGTTGCCGACCGAGACGCTCTCATAGGCCTTCTTCAGCCGCGGCAGCAGCGTGTCATAGACGCTGTCATGCACGAACAGGCGCCGCAGCGTCGTGCAGCGCTGGCCCGCGGTGCCCATGGCGCCAAAGGCGATGGCGCGCAGCGCCATGTCGAGATCGGCGGTCGGGCAGACGATGCCGGCATTGTTGCCGCCGAGCTCGAGCACGGCGCGGGCAAAGCGCTTGGCCAGCCGCGGGCCGACATCCCGGCCCATGCGGGTCGAGCCGGTGGCAGAAACCAGCGCCACCTTCGGGTGGTCGACCAGGATCTCGCCGACGGAGCGGTCGCCAATCAGCACCGGTGCCAGGCCCTGCGGCGCATCCGCGCCGAAGCGCTTGACCGCGCCGGCAAAAATCGCCTCGCAGGCGAGCGCCGTCAGCGGCGTCTTTTCCGAGGGCTTCCACACCACGGCGTCGCCGCAGACCAGCGCGAGCGCCGCGTTCCACGACCACACCGCGACCGGGAAGTTGAAGGCCGAAATGACGCCGACGACGCCGAGCGGATGCCAGGTCTCCATCATGCGATGTCCCGGACGCTCGGTGGCGATGGTTAGACCGTAGAGTTGGCGGGAAAGGCCGACGGCGAAATCGCAGATGTCGATCATTTCCTGAACTTCGCCGAGGCCTTCCGACGGGATCTTGCCGACCTCGATCGACACCAGCCGGCCAAGCTCGGTTTTGTGCGCGCGCAACTCCTCGCCGAGCAGCCGCACCAGTTCGCCGCGCCGGGGACCCGGCACCATCCGCCAGGCCTGGAACGCCGTGTGCGCGGCATCGATGGTCTTGGCCGCATCGGCCGGCGAAATCGTCTTCAGCGCCGCGATCTGTTCACCCGTCACCGGGCTGCGCACGACGAGGTCGCCGCCGGTCAGCGCGTCCTTGGCCACACCCAGTTTCGCCAGAAGTTCGGCCGTTTCCTTCGCTATCGTCATTTTCATCCCTTTCAGATCCGCTCGCCATCATAGGGCGGCGGTCGAGCCTTGGCGCCATTATCGCCCGCATGCCGCAGGCGCTGTCATGGCGTGCCATTACTCGTTTCAGGGGAAAATCGCCACCCCGGCATGGTCCAAGCCGGGATTGCACGATTGAGCCACAGGAGGAACAGGTTTAGTGCGCTGTCTTCGCCGGCGCCTTCACGGCTCCGTCTCGCATCAGCCGGTCGATATGCATGCGGATATGGGCGGCTTCCGCTGCCGTGTTGGCCAACGCAATGGCGCGATCGAAGGCGACACGCGCCTCTTCGCCACGGCCGAGCTGCATCAACAGACCGCCCTTGAGGCCGAAGAAGTGGAAATAGCCGGACAGCCTCTCGCCAAGCGGCTCGATCATGGCAAGGGCAGCTTCCGGCCCGCGCACCTTGGCGACCGCAACCGCACGGTTCAGCGTCACCACCGGCGAAGGTTGCATCGCCTCCAGCAGGCTGTAGAGCAGGTCGATCTCTGTCCAGTCGGTCTCCTCGGGGGTTGCCGCCCGCGCATGAAGGGCGGCGATCGCCGCCTGCACCTGGTAGGGTCCGGGCTTCTGGTGGCGCAGGGCCTTGTCGACCAGCGCCAGGCCTTCGTCGATCATCTTGCGGCTCCACAGCGAGCGGTCCTGGTCGTCGAGCAGCACGATCTCGCCATTCTCGTCGAAGCGGGCCGGCGCGCGCGCATGCTGCAGCAAAAGCAATGCCGTCAGGCCCATGATCTCCGGCTCGGTCTGGAACAGCCGCAGCAACAGGCGCGCCAGCCGGATCGCCTCCTCGCAAAGCGGCGCACGCGCCGGCGCCTCGCCGCTGTTGGTGGAATAACCTTCGTTGAAGATCAGATAGACCATGGCGGCAACGGCGGCGAGCCGCTCCGAGCGCTCGACCGCGCCGGGCGTCTCGAACGGCACGCCGGCATCGGCAATGCGCGCCTTGGCGCGCGTGATGCGCTGTTCCATGGCGCTTTCGCCGACCAGGAACGCACGCGCGATCTGCTTGACGGTGAGACCGGAGACGATGCGCAGCGCCACCGCGATCTGCTGCGTAGGCGGCAGATCCGGATGGCAGCAGATGAACAAGAGCCGCAATATGTCATCGCGGTAGTGCGCGCCGTCCAGCCGTTCGGCGATATCGCTCTCGGCATCTTCCAGGTCCGAGATCTGGTCCTCTTCCGGCATCGGCGCCTGCTTGGCGCGCTTGCGCACCGCGTCGATGCCGGTGTTGCGGCCGACAAAGATCAGCCAGGCCGCAGGATCGCGCGGCGGCCCGTTCTGCGGCCAGTTCTTGAGTGCCCTCAGGCACGCGTCCTGGAAAGCTTCCTCCGCCGTATCGAGATTGCGGAAATAGCGCAGCAGCGCACCCATAGCCTGCGGGCGGGCAGCGCTGATCGCCGAGCTTATCCAGGCGAGGTCTGTCATGTGGCTACTCTGGTTGGGTTGAAGACGGAAACCGGTCGGATCTCATAGGATCCGCCGCTGGGATTGACCTCGGAAAGCTCGCGCGCGAAGTCGACGGCTTCGTCGAGATCGGCGCATTCCAGCGTGTAGAAGCCGAGGAACTGTTCCTTGGTCTCGGCAAACGGGCCGTCGATGACGACCGATTCGCCCTTGACCTTGCGCAGCGTCGTCGCGGCGGTGGTGGGCAAAAGCCGCGCCACCGGCCCAAGCCGGCCGGCTTGAGCATATTTTTCCTGCACATGCATGAGCTTTGCCATGACCTCGTCATCCTGTGCCTTGCTCCAGGAGGAGACGACATCTTCGGAGGCATAGCAGAGGATAGCGTAGAGCATGGGACGTCCTTTTCTGTCTCAAAGGACGAAACAGTAGGGCCTGTGCCGACATGGCGTCGACAAAAAAGTACGCCATTTTTGTCAGCCTTCGCTTGCCTTCAACCATCTCAGCACAAGAGCCTCTTCATCATCGAGACCGTCGATCGCTCGCTTGCGCTTGTTGGCCTCGGTCATTTCGCTAAGCAGCCGCCCTTCCACCCAGGCTTCGAAAACCTGTGGATGGATGTAGCATTTGCGGCAGACGGCGCGTGTGTTGCCGAGACGCTCGGCCACCTTGTCGATGACCGCGTTCATCACACGCTTGGTCTGCGCCTGGCTTTCGGGAAGCTCCGTCCGCGCAAACAGCGACGCGGCATGGATGGTGCCGCCCCAGGTGCGGAAATGCTTGGAGCTGAAATTGGCGCCGATCGCGTCGCGGATATAGCGGTTGACATCGTCGGAGCGCACTCCATGCCGCTCGCCGTCCTCGTCGAGATATTGGAACAGTTGCTGCCCCGGAATATCCTGCGCGCCGCGCACGACCCGGGCGATGCGGCGGTCGACCAGCTTCAATTTCCATTCCTTGCCGGACTTGCCCTTGAAGGCAAAGCGCAGGCTCGATCCCTTGATGTCGACGTGGCGGTCGCGTAGCGTCGTCAGCCCAAAGCTCTTGTTGTCGCGGGCATAGGCGGCATTGCCGACCCGGATCATCGTGTTGTCGAGCAGCCAGACAATTGCCGCCACGACGCGCTCGGCCGGCAGGCCACGGCGGCGCAGATCGGCATCGATCCGGCGGCGCAGCTCCGGCAGGCTTTCGGCAAAGGCGACAAGGCTGGAGTATTTGGCGCCGTCGCGCTCGGCGGCCCACAGCGGATGGTAGCGGTACTGTTTGCGCCCGCGCTGGTCGCGGCCGGTCGCCTGGATGTGGCCGGCGGGATCGGGCGAGATCCACACATCCGTCCATGCCGGCGGAATGGCCAGCGCCTTGATGCGGGCAATGGCTGCCGCGCCGACGGCCTGTCCTTTCGCGCCCTTGTAGGAAAAGCCTTCGCCCGCCTTCAGGCGCCGGATCCCCGGCTCGCTGTCGCTGATATAGGTGAGCGAGGCCTGTTCGGCAGCGGTCTGCGCGCCGTTCTTCGGCGCTCCATCGTCCCCCCGTCCGGCAGCCGACCGGCCGGATGGCGTCCCAGATTTGTCAAGCATGCCCGCTCCACGAAATTTTTCTCGTAGATAAGCGCCAGGCCGACTGCTGGTTCCGCGCTCAAGCTTTTTCCAGCGCGACCGGGATGACGTCGACGGCCTGGTCGCCGACCTGGCCGCCGGTGGTTTTCAGCACGCCGACGATCGGAGCCACGTCGGAATAGTCGCGGCCATAGCCAACGGTGATGTGGTCGTTGCTGGCCCGCATGCCATTGGTCGGGTCGAATTCCTGCCAGCCGGCATCGCGCCCACACCACACCTTGACCCAGGCATGCATGGCATCGGCGCCTTCGAGCCGCGGCTTCCCTTTCGGGGGAATGGTGCGCAGGAAGCCGCTGACATAACCCGCAGGAATACCTAGCCCGCGCAGGCCGGCGATCATGATGTGGGAGAAGTCCTGGCACACGCCCCGCTTCAAACGGAAGGCATCGCTGGCCCCGGTACGCACCGTGGTCGCTTCCCCGTCATAGGTGAAGTCGCGGTGGATGCGGTTGCACAGATCGATGGCCATGCCGACCGTCGAGCCGCCGGCGCTGTCGCGGGCATAGGCGGTGATCGCCGCATCGATGCCGGCATGATCGCTGGCGGCGAGAAAGTGATGCGGTGCATCCGGCGCCAGTGACCGTACGGCGCCGAGTTCTTCCCGCAGGCGCTGCAGATCGGGCGACACGTCGAGCCCAGGCTCCGGCCGTGACACCGACACGCGCGCGCTCATTCTGATGTCGAGCCCGTCATGGACGTCGCGAAAGGCGATCGCGGTGACATTGTTGCCGAAGAAATCGGCAAAATCCGTGCGCTCCGATGGGGTCGGCACAAACGAAAGCGAGGCCGCGATCACGCGCTGCACGCCGGCAATGGTCGGCGGCAATACACGCACCTGATGCCGGCTGCCGCCGGCCGCGGCGTCATAATCGTAGCTGAGATGGAGCCTGATATCGTACAGCATGTTAACCGAAATACGCTTTAGCCAGGCTGCTATAGAGGTTGCCGATCTCAGTTGCGAGATCGTCCAGCACCTCCGCCGACATCTCCGATGGCTCCATGACGGCAATTGCCGTGTTGAGCTGCAGGATTTCCTTGGCCGCGACCGACATATGCCCCTCCGGCCCAACCGATGGCAACAGGCCGATCTCCGCCTTCAGCCGTTCGAGCTGGAACAGGATCGAGCGCGGGTTGAGTGGGTCGAGCGCCAAGAGGTCGATCACCGTGCGCCGTCCGGCCCGCACCGGATATTGCCGGCGGTGGGTCATGACGCTGTCACCGATCTCCAGCATCATGTCGAGCGAGCCGTCCGGCGCACCGGACCTTGTCAGTCGGGCTAGCGTACGGGCGATCTGGATGCCGCGCTCGATCCGCCGACCGATCTCGAGGAAACGCCAGCCGGTGAAACGGTACATATTCTCGTGCAACAGGCCGGAGAAACCGGCGAGCTTGCGCAGCATGACCGTCATGGCCCGTGTCGCGTCGTCACCCGGCGCCACCGTGGTGGCGAACTGATGAATGGTCTTCGACAGGTCCTTCAGCGCCAGCCAGCCATCGGGCGAAAAACGGTCGCGGATCTGTCCGGCGCTGTAGACGGCGCTGTCCAGCGTGCCGATCAATCCGGGCGGAATGGCCGCTTCGAGATCGACGCCGAACGGTTCGAGATAGTCCCTGATATCGGCGAGCAGCAGCATGTCAGGATCGGACGTCTCGGCCAGCCGCACATGATAGGCGCGCAGGATGCGAACCGTATCCTCCGAGCGCTCGATATAGCGGCCGAGCCAGGTCAGGTTTTCCGCCGCGCGGCTGGGCAGGCTCCCCGGCATGGTGCGGACGAAGCTGTCATGCTCCTGCGGCAGCAGCGTCTCGCGCTCGACCGACCGGTCGCTGACCACCCAGACGTCGGCCGCCTGGCCGCCGCGCTGCATGGCGATGGCCGTCGGGTCGAGCGACAGGCCGACGCGAGCGAAGCCGCCCGGCATTACCGTCCAGCCATCGGGCGTGCGCGCGAGATAAACGCGCAGGCTTGCCGGCCGTGGCTCCAGCCAGCCTCCGACATAGACCGGCGTCGTCGACAGCGTCACCGCTTCCTGGCCGACGAAACCGCTGCCATCGCTCTCGATGCGCGCAATCAGCGCGATGCGTTCCTCCGGCGTCAGTGCCGAACCGAGCCTGGTCTGGCCGTCATCCTCGAAGGCCAGCCGCGTCGACAGCGCCGGACCGATCACCATGCGATCGATATTGGCAAGCACATGGGCCCGTTCGGTTGCTTGCCCGCACCACCAGGTGGCCACGCTTGGCAACAGAAGTTCTTCGCCGCGCAATGCGCGCGAAATCTTCGGCAGGAAGGCGAGCAGCGCCCGGGTTTCCATCAGGCCCGACCCCAGCGCATTGACCGTAGACACGGTGCCGCGGCGGATCGCCTCGACCAGCCCCGGCGTGCCGATATGCGAGTCCGACCTCAGTTCCAGCGGATCGGCAAAGGCGGCGTCGAGCCGCCGCCACAGCACGCTGATCGGCATCAGCCCGGAAACCGTGCGCACCATCAGCTTGCCGCCGGACACTGTCAGATCCTCGCCCTCGAGCAGCATGATGCCGAGATAGCGGGCGATATAGGCGTGCTCATAATAAGTCTCATTGAGCGGCCCCGGCGTCAGAATGGCGACGCGGCCGTCATTCTCCTTCGCCATGCCGATCAGCGCATCGCGAAAGCGGCGGAAGAAACCGGCCAGGCGATGCACATGCATCTCGCCATAGACGTCGGACAAAGCCCGCGTCGTGGCGACGCGGTTTTCCAGCGCAAAGCCGGCGCCCGACGGCGCCTGCGTGCGGTCGCCCAGCACCCACCAGCTTCCATCCGGCCCACGGCCGAGCTCGAAGGCGCAAAAATGCAGGAAATGACCGCTGGCCGGCATGGTGCCGACGACGGGGCGCAAAAATTCGGGGCTCGCCGCAATCAGGCCTGCCGGCAGGATTCCCTTCTCGATCAGCCGGTTCGGGCCATAGATATCAGCGACTATCTCCTCGAAAAGGTCGGCGCGCTGGACGAGACCGGCGCTGATCCCGGCCCATTCCTTGTCTTCGATCAGCAGCGGGATATGCGCCAGCGGCCATTCGCGCTCATTGGCGCCGGCCTTGTCATAGACGCGGTAATAAACCCCGGCGTCGCGCAGATACTGGTCGGCGCGGGCAAAGCGCTGGCCGAGCTTTTCCGGGCCCAGCTCCTCCAGCGCCTCGATGAAGGGCGCCCAGGCCGGACGCGGACGGCCCGAAGCATCGACCATCTCGTCGACGACGCCGTCAATCGGCTGGTAGTGCTCCAGCAGACTGTGCCTCAGCGGCTTGCCGCGGACCTTTTTCTGATTCCCCTTTGCCATCGCTGATCAGAGTCTTGCTGGCCGCCTGAGGTCAAGGGTCATGGGGAAGTCTTCAGAGGCTTCTTCATTGCGCACCACATAGGCCGACGGCGTATGGCCGCGCGGCTCGAAGCGGGCGAGACGCCGCGCCTCAGCCTCATTGCCGTTGACCGGGAAGGTGTCGTAGCTGCGCCCACCTGGATGCGCGACATGGTAGACGCAGCCGCCCACCGCCCGCCCCGACCAACGGTCGTAGATATCGAAGACGAGCGGCGTGTTGACCGGCAGCGCCGGGTGCAGGCCCGACGAAGGCTGCCAGGCCTTGAAGCGCACACCGGCTACCGCGACCTCGCGATTGTCGGTGACCTTCATCGGCACGATTCGGCCATTGCAGACAATGGCATGACGTTCCGGGTTGAGGCCTTCGGTCCTGACCTGCAGCCGTTCGACCGAGGAGTCGACGAAACGCACAGTGCCGCCGATTGCGCCTTGCTCGCCCATGACATGCCACGGCTCCAGCGCCTGCCGCAGTTCCAGCTTGATGCCGGCATGCTGGACTTCGCCGCAGAACGGAAAGCGGAACTCCAGCTGGGCATCGAACCATTCCGGCCGGAATTCGAAACCGTTGAGCTTGAGGTCGTCGAGCATGTCGAGGAAATCCGCCCAGACATAATGCGGCAGCATGAAACGGTCATGGAGCGAGGTGCCCCAGCGCACGAAGCGGCCATCAAGCGGGTTGTTCCACGCACGGGCGATGATGGCGCGTACCAGCAATTGCTGCGCCAGCGACATGCGCGCATTGGGCGGCATCTCGAAACCGCGGAACTCAACAAGCCCAAGCCGGCCGGTCGGGCCATCGGGCGAAAACAGCTTGTCGATGCAGATTTCCGAGCGGTGCGTATTGCCGGTGACATCGGTCAACAGGTTGCGAAACAGTCGGTCGACCAGCCAAGGCAGCGGTGGGTTGCCCTGGCCCGGGTGCGGCACCTGCGCCATCGCGATCTCGAGTTCGTAAAGCGAATCGTGCCGCGCCTCGTCGAAGCGCGGCGCCTGGCTGGTCGGGCCGATGAACAGGCCGGAGAATAGATAGGACAGCGACGGGCGCCGCTGCCATTGCAGCACCAGGCTCTTCAACAGATCGGGCCGGCGCAGGAACGGGCTGTCATTGGGCGTCGCGCCGCCGACGACGACATGGTTGCCCCCGCCGGTACCGGTGTGGCGGCCGTCGATCATGAACTTGTCGGCGCCAAGCCGCGTCTGCCGTGCTTCCTCGTAGATCGCCGTCGTCGTCGCCACGCAGTCCTGCCAGTTGGCAGCCGGATGGATGTTGACCTCGATGACGCCGGGATCGGGTGCCACCCTGATGACGTTGAGGCGCGGATCGTGCGGCGGTCCATAGCCTTCGATATGCACGGGAAGGCCGATCGCCTTGGCCGCGTTTTCGGCGGCTGCGACGAGTTCGAGATAGTCTTCCAGCGCCTCGACCGGCGGCATGAACACGCACAGCCGCCCGTCGCGTGGCTCGACCGAAAGTGCTGTACGCACCGCGCCGCCGATCTCGGTGATCTCCTGTTCGACCCTATCCTGCTGGCCGGTCGTCGCCGTGAAAGAAATCGCCTGCTGGCGTCGTGCCATCTCGTCGGCGCCTTCCAGCTCGGCCGGAGCCGGTTCTGGCAGTATGGCTTCCCGCGCCGGCAGCGGTCCACGCGGCAGCGACGGATCGACCGGCACAATATAGGGGAACTGCGCCGGCGGCACATAGGGCAGCGTGCCCAGCGGCAGGCGGTAACCGACAGGGGAATCGCCCGGCACCAGGAACAGCCGCCCGCGCCGTGTCTTCCACTTCTCCGAGCGCCAGCGCGGGTCCGAAGCCTGGCTGTTCCAGCGCTGCACCGGCAGCACGTAGCCCGACGGCTTGGTCAGCCCGCGCTCGAACACTTTCGCCATGCGGCTGCGCTCTTCCGGGTCTTCCAGCTTGGAGTTGGACGGATCGACATTGTCGGGCAGCTTGCCTTCTTTCAGCAGCCATTCGGCCGGGTCCTCATAGGCCTCGCTGACCATCGCCTTGTCGATGCCGAGTTCGCCGGCGATTGCCGTCAGCAAGCTCTCGGCCTGCTGCGGCCCCACCTTTGCGTCGCTCTTTTCGCGTGCGATCAGCGACGGATCGCTCCACACCGGCTGGCCGTCGGTGCGCCAATAGAGCGAAAAGGTCCAGCGCGGCAGGCTTTCGCCCGGATACCATTTGCCCTGGCCGTAGTGGAGGAAGCCGCCCGGCGCGAAGCGTTCGCGCAATTTACGGATCAGCGCATCGGCCTTTTCGCGCTTGGTCGGGCCGACGGCGGCGGTGTTCCACTCGGCGGACTCGAAATCGTCGATGGAGACAAAGGTCGGCTCGCCGCCCATGGTCAGCCTGACGTCGCCCGCTTGAAGTGCGGCGTCGACCTTGTTGCCCAGCGCATCCAGCGCCTGCCAGCTTTCGTCCGAGAATGGCTTGGTGATGCGCGGATGTTCGGCGATGCGGTCGACACGCATGTCGAAGCCGAATTCGACATTGGCGAAGCTCGCCATGCCGGAAATGGGTGCGGCGTTGCGGAAATGCGGCGTGGCCGCCAGCGGCACATGGCTTTCGCCGGTGAGCAGGCCCGACGTCGGATCGAAGCCGATCCAGCCGGCGCCCGGCAGATAGACCTCGCACCAGGCGTGCAGGTCGGTGAAGTCGACGGCGGTTCCGGCGGGGCCATCGAGCGCGACCAGATCGGGCTTCAGCTGGATCAGATAGCCGGAGACGAAACGCGCGGCGAGGCCGAGATTCCTGAGGATTTGCACCAGCAGCCAGCTCGAATCCCGGCACGATCCCTTTTTCGCGGCCAGCGTTTCCTCCGGCGAGAACACGCCGGTTTCCATCCGCACGATATAAGCGATCTCCCGCTGCAGCCGCGCATTGAGGTCGACGACGAAGTTGACGGTGTTGGTGGCGCTACGGTCGATGTTTGCGAGGAAAGCAGACAGCAGCGGCCCCGCCGGCTCCGGCGTGCGGTAGATGGCGAGATCGTCCCTGATGTCTTCGGGGTACTCGAACGGGAAGGTCTCGGCCGATGGTTCGACGAAGAAATCGAACGGATTGTAGACCGTCATGTCGGCGACGAGGTCGACCTCGATCTTCAATTCCGTCACCGGTTCCGGGAAGACGAAGCGGGCGAGGAAATTGCCGTAGGGGTCCTGCTGCAGATTGACGAAGTGGTTCGCCGGCCCGACCTTCAGTGAATGGCTGAGCACCTTGGTGCGGGAATGCGGTGCCGGCTGCAGCCTGATGACCTGGGGCCCGAGAACCACCGGCCGGTCATATTTGTAATGGGTCAGGTGGTAGACGGCTGCCAGTATTGCCATGGGGCCCCGGAGATCGGCGTTTCTTCAGCCGAACCCTGACACATCTATTGGCCATTCTCCAAGCAGAGATGTTGCGCTGCACCTAAATTAAGCAGCCGAAGCCGGCTACGCTGTGTCGAGATTCAGGTCAGGCCGAGTCGAAAATGGCTGATACCGAGAACCGGAGCAGAGCGTACTTTTCGTACGCGAGCACCGGAAGCGCAGGCATCGGCCATTTGCAGGCCGGCCTCACCTGAACATCGGCACAGCTTTAGAAAAACGCCTGTATTCCCGTCTGAGCCCTGCCAAGGATCAGCGCATGCACGTCATGCGTACCTTCATAGGTGTTGACCGTCTCCAGGTTCTGCGCGTGGCGCATAACGTGGTAGCCGATCTGGATGCCGTTGCCGCCATGCATGTCGCGGGCCTGGCGGGCGATGTCGAGCGCCTTGCCGCAATTGTTGCGCTTGACGATCGAGATCATCTCCGGTGCCATCTTGCCTTCATCCATCAGCCGCCCGACGCGCAGCGAGCCCTGCAAGCCGAGCGCAATCTCGGTCTGCATGTCGGCGAGCTTTTTCTGGAACAACTGCGTGCCGGCGAGCGGCTTGCCGAACTGCTTGCGGTCGAGGCCATACTGCCGGGCCCGGTGCCAGCAATCCTCGGCGGCGCCCATCGCGCCCCAGGAAATGCCGTAGCGGGCCCGGTTGAGGCAGCCGAATGGGCCGCCGAGGCCCCTGGCGTTGGGCAGCAGCGCGTCTTCGCCGACTTCGACGCCTTCCATCACCACCTCGCCGGTGATCGAGGCCCTAAGGCTGAGCTTGCCGCCGATCTTCGGCGCCGACAGCCCCTTCATGCCCTTCTCCAGCACGAAACCGCGGATTTCGTCCTTGCCGATGTCGCCCTTCAGCTTCGCCCAGACCACGAACACGTCGGCGATCGGCGCGTTGGAGATCCACATTTTCGAGCCGGAAATCCTGTACCCGTTCGCGGTCTTCTCGGCCCGCGTCTTCATACCGCCGGGATCGGAACCCGCATCCGGTTCGGTCAGGCCGAAGCAGCCGATCCATTCGCCCGAGGCCAGCTTAGGCAGAAATTTCTTGCGCTGTTCTTCCGAGCCATAGGCATGGATCGGATACATCACCAGCGACGACTGCACCGACATCATCGAGCGGTAGCCGGAATCGACCCGCTCGACCTCGCGCGCCACCAACCCGTAGGTGACGTAATTGGCGCCGAGCCCGCCATATTCCTCGGGAATGGTGATGCCGAGCAGGCCGGCCTCGCCCATCTCACGAAAAATGCCGGCGTCGGTCTTTTCCTCGAGATAGGCCTCCTCGATGCGCGGCGCGAGCTTGTCGGCGGCAAAGGCGGCCGCGCCATCGCGCACCATGCGCTCATCCTCGGAAAGCTGGTTCTCGATCAGGAAGGGGTCTTCCCAGACGAACGCGTTCTTGTCGGCGGCCATGGCTTCGCTCTCTCCCAAAATCTTGCAGTGCTCGGGCTTATCCACCTCCGCTTCGGAAAAATCAAACAAAATTGCATCACAGATCAATGAGGTTTAGTAATGGATTATGAACGTCCAACGCCGGCTTTTACCCAGCACCAGCGCCCTTGCCGCCTTCGAGGCCGTGGCCCGCCTTGGCTCCTTCACCGCTGCCGCCCAGGAACTCGATTTGACCCAAGGGGCCGTCAGCCGCCAGATAGCCCTTCTGGAGGAACAGTTTGGCCGCCGGCTGTTCGAGCGCGACAGCCGCAATGTTCGGCTGTCCACGGCGGGCGAAATCTATGCGGAAGCCGTGCGGGCGGCACTCGGGCAATTGCGCGACGCCGCGCTCGGATTGATGAGCAATCGGCATAGCGGCATGCTGAATCTCGCCATACTGCCGACCTTCGGCACGCGTTGGCTGATGCCGCTGATCCCGGATTTCGTCGCAGAAAACCCTGACGTCACCATCAACTTCGTCACCCGCATCGGCCGCTTCGACTTCGCCCGCGAACGCCTCGACGCCGCTATCCATCATGGCCAGCCGGACTGGCCGGACGCCGATTCCACATTGTTGATGCGCGAAACCGTAATGCCGGTGGTTTCGCCCGACTTCCTTGCCAGCCGCGATATCACCACGGCGGCCGACATCAGCCGCCTGCCGCTGCTGCACATGGCGACGCGTCCCGGGGCCTGGGGCGAATGGTTCGAGGAACAGGGCTTGAGCGCACCGATCGGACCCGGCATGCAGTTCGAGCAATTCGGCACAGTTGCCCAAGCCTGCATGGCGGGGCTTGGCGTCGCGCTCCTGCCGCAAGTTCTTATCGCCGGCGAATTGCAGCGCGGTCAGCTCGTGCCGGCGCCGGGACAGCCGATGCAAAGCCGCAGCGCCTACTACCTCGTCGTCCCGAACGACAAGCGCGGCCACCCGCCCGTCGTCAGCTTTCGCGACTGGCTGCTGGGCCAGGTTGAGAAGGAACCGGCCGTTCTGGCCTGGTAGCTACTTCCGCTTCATCGGCTCGGTTTCCGGCTGGAAGCGCAGCGTTTTTGCGACTTGCGTTCGGCAACTTTCGCATCGAGCTTGCTTTTGATCCGGGCGAAAGCCTGGTCTCCATCGACCGAACTGCCACTCGCCATGCCCCCGTCCCAAAGACGCCCCAACTCTTGGACACTCACTTTCTCGAAACTTGCCATATCGCGCGTATCTCCACACAAGGATGGTAGATAACGCTCTAGCGATTGCAAGGAACCATTCGAGGCTACTTCCGCTTCAAGGCATCGGCCAGTGCTGCGCCAAACGCGCCTTGCTGTGCCGGTCGACGCTGCGGCATCGGCGAAGGTTGCGCCGGCTTGCCGCCGCCATTGTCGCGCGGCCCTTTCGGTGCACCGCCCTCGCCGCCGTCCTTGCGCATGGAGAGCGCGATGCGCTTGCGCTTGATGTCGACATCGACGACCCGCACCTTCACCACGTCGCCGGCCTTCACCACCTCATGCGCGTCCTTGATGAAGCGGTCGGCGAGTTGCGAGACGTGCACCAGCCCGTCCTGATGCACGCCTATATCGACGAAGGCGCCGAAGGCCGCGACATTGGTGACGGTGCCTTCGAGAAGCATGCCGGGCTTCAGATCCTTGATATCGTCGATGCCATCGGCAAAGGTCGCGGTCTTGAAGCCGGGGCGCGGATCGCGGCCGGGCTTTTCCAGTTCGGCAATGATGTCGCGCACCGTCGGCAGGCCGAAGCGTTCGTCGACGAAGACTCGCGGATCGAGCGCCTTGAGCGCGGCACTGTCTCCCATCAGCGAGCGCACATCGCGACCGCAGGCGGCGACGATCTTCTTGGCCACGCCATAGGCTTCCGGATGGACCGACGAGGCGTCGAGCGGCTCGCTGCCATTGGCAATGCGCAGGAAGCCTGCGGACTGTTCGAACGCGCGCGGTCCGAGCCGCGCTACCTTGAGCAGCTCCTTGCGGCTGGCGAACGGCCCGGTCGCATCGCGATGCGCGACAATGGCATCGGCAAGCGACGCGCCTAGGCCTGACACGCGGGCCAAAAGCGGCGCCGAGGCGGTGTTGAGATCGACGCCGACAGCATTCACCGCGTCCTCCACCACCGCCTCCAGCGAGCGGCCAAGCCGGTACTGGTCGACATCATGCTGGTACTGGCCGACGCCGATCGATTTCGGCTCGATCTTGACCAGTTCGGCGAGCGGGTCCTGCAGGCGCCTGGCGATCGACACCGCACCGCGCAGCGACACGTCGAGCCCGGGAAACTCAGCCGCCGCTGTCGCGGAGGCCGAATAGACCGAGGCGCCGGCTTCGCTGACGATCACCTTGAGCGGCTTTGGCCCACCATCCGAAGGCATGTCGGACAGCATGTCGGCGACCAGCTTTTCAGTCTCGCGGCTGCCGGTGCCGTTGCCGATCGAGATCAGCTCGACCTTATGCTGGCGGATGAGTGCTGCGAGCTGGGCCTGTGTGCCGCGCACATCGTTCCGCGGCGGAAATGGATAGACCGTCGTCGTCGCCAGCACCTTGCCGGTGCCATCTACCACCGCGACCTTGACGCCGGTGCGGATGCCGGGATCGAGCCCCATGGTCGGACGCGATCCGGCGGGCGCTGCCAGCAGCAAATCCTTGAGGTTGCGTGCAAAGACATGGATCGCCTCTTCCTCCGCCCGCTCGCGCAGGTCACGCATTAAATCGAGCGTCAGGTGCAGCGAAAGCTTGATCCGCCAGGTCCAGCCGGCGACTTCCATCAGCCAGCGGTCGCCCGGCAGGCTGCCGCCGATGGCGTAGGCATTGGCGATCATCCGCTCGACCGGCTTCACCGGCGAGGCATCGTCGGCATCGACCTCGATGTCGAGCGACAACACCTCTTCGTTGCGGCCGCGCAGCATGGCCAGCGCGCGGTGGCTCGGAACATTTGCCCAACGCTCGACATGCTCGAAATAGTCGGAGAATTTCGCCCCGGCCTCCTGCTTGCCGTCGACGACACGGGCACGCATGAAAGCGCGCTCCTTCATGTAGGTGCGAAGGTTGCCGACCAGATCGGCATTTTCCGCGAACTGTTCCGACAGGATGTCGCGTGCGCCTTCCAGTGCGGCCTTGGCGTCGGTCACATCCTCGGTCACATAAGCCAGCGCCGCCTCGGCGGGCACCAACGACCGGTTGGCCAAAATAGCCTCCGCCAATGGCCCCAGCCCGCGCTCCCGGGCGATCTCGGCCTTGGTGCGCCGCTTGGGCTTGTAGGGCAGGTAGATGTCTTCCAGTTCAGCCTTGGTGGCGGCAGCCACAATTTTGGCCTCAAGTTCTTCGGTCAGCTTGCCCTGCTCGCGGATCGAACCGAGAATGGTATCGCGGCGCGCATCGAGTTCGCGCAGATAGGCCAATCGCTCGGCAAGGTCGCGCAATTGGGTGTCGTCGAGCCCGCCGGTGACCTCCTTGCGGTAGCGCGCCACAAACGGCACCGTCGCGCCCTCATCGAGCAGCCCTATAGCTGCCGATGCCTGCTCCGGCCGCGCCCCGATCTCTGCCGCGATGATGGATGCGATGCGTTTGCTGTCTGCTGCCATGCTGGTCCCTGTCGCAAAGAGCGGCGACCATAGGCGCTGATGTCCGTCACGCCAACCGCAGTGTTCTCAAGCGTCAAAGAGGTCCACAGGAAAGCGCCTTGCTTTGGCTCGTCCTCAGACCATCCCGCTCAGCGCCTCGAAAAAGGCAACGATCTCGCGTTCGAGCGGATAATCTTCAGGCACCGGCTGCGACCCCATTTTTGCAATCACCACTTCCATCTTCGGATCGACGTAGAGCCATTGGCCGTGGATGCCGATGCCGCAGAAAGCACCGTTTGCCGCACCCGTTTGGTACCACTTGTTGCGATAGCGGCCCTTCGGGAACAGATGCACCATCGTGCCGCGCTGCCAGGCCTCCGCGCTGCCGCCGGCAACAGTCGTATCGTGCACCCAGGCTTCCGGCACGATGCGCCGCCCATTGGCCGTGCCGCCCTGCCGCACCATCTCGCCAATACGCGCCAGGTCGCGCGGCGTCACCGAAATGCCGCCGGCGGTGCGCGCCGTACCTTCCATGTCGACGCCGATCGAAGCCTCGCTGACAGCACCCAGCGGCAGCCACAGTTTCTCGCGCATCAGGTCCGGGAAGCGCTGGCCGGAAGCTCGTTCGAGCAGCAGGCCGAGCAGATCGGAATTGGGCGAACGGTAGCGGAAGGTTTTGCCGTGCGGTTCTTCGAGCCGCTGCAAGGTCAGAATGAATTCGCGCAAGCTTTCAGTGCCGCCGCCCGGATTCCACAGCGTAGCGCGACGGTAACGGGCAAAGGCGCTTTCGGGATCGAGATAGGCCTCCTCGAAGTCGAGGCTGACGCTCATATCGAGCACATGCCGGCAGCTTGCATCGGCATAGGCCGAACCGGCGGCTTCCGGAATGTACTGGGTCACCGGCGCTTCCGGGTCGAACACGCCCTCGCCTTCCAGTATTCCGGCGATGATCGCGGTGACCGATTTGCTGATCGAAAAGATGATGTGACGGGCGCCGAAATCCATATTGGGCGCGAACCAGTCGCCGATGACCTTGCCAGCCTTCATCACCGTCAGCGCGTCGCTGCTCGAACGTGTGAGGAATTCGGCCACCGTTTCCGGGGCGCTGGCGATCGAAACCTTTTCGCCGAGCAGGCCGCTCAGGTCCCGCGCCGGCGCTTCGACGCTTCCCGGCGTCGCCGCCACGGGAGCGGTCGGCACCAGCTCGCCAAGGTTCTGGAACGACCAGCGGTTGAACGGGCTTTCGCGCCAGTTGGAGAGCAGCACCTCATTGCGGGCAAAGCCGTAGCGGGTCTCGAACGCAGTCTTGCCGGTCATGAACGTTTCCTCAGAGGGATGGTTTGTTGTGGGTCAACCAAGCGCCTTGGCGATGGCGTGCACCGCCTTCAGCGTTGCCACCGAATAGGCGACATTGCTGAAATCCGGATAGCTTGAAAGCTTGACCACGACCATGCCGGTGTCCCAGTCGATATGGATCATCTGCCCGAACACGCCTCGGCACATCAAAGCGCGCGTGCGCGGATTCTCGATCCAGAACTGGTTGCGATAGCTGCCCTCCGGCAGGCTCGGATTGAAGTCCGGCCCATGCTTGCCGTTGCGCGTCGCCTCGATCCAGTCGGCCGGCACGATGCCGCGGCCCTTGTCGAGGATCAGCTGGCCGAAGCGGGCGTAATCGCGCAGCGTCGCGTTGAAGCCGCCATCGGCCAGCGCATAGCCGGCGCTGTCGACCGTGAAGCAAGCGCTTTCGTCGGCGCCGAGCTTCTGCCACAGCTCCTCGGACACCAGCTGCGCCAGACGTTTACCGGTGACCCGCTCCATGATGAAGGCAAGCACGTCGGTCTCGATCGAGCGGTACTCGAACGCGGCGCCATGCGGCCGCACCTTGTCCTTCAGCTGCAGGATCAACTCGAACAGATGCGGCGGCCATTGGAAATCCGGATCGCTGTCCGGCGGCACCGGCTTCCAGCCCGTGGCGACATCAACCTGGCCGATGTCGGAGTAACGGTCGGTGTATTCCTCGGAAAACCGCACGCCGGTGGTCATATCCAGCACATGCTGCACGCTGGCGCCTTCCCAGCCGGTCGCGCCGAGCTCCGGCAGATAGGCGCTCACCGGTTTGGCCGGGTCGATCAAGCCGCGCCCAACCAGAATACCGAACACGGTGCCTGTTACCGACTTCGCCATCGACTGCGACAGATGCAGCGTGCGCTCGGCCATGCCGTTGAAATAGCGCTCATAGGCGACCTTGCCGTCTTTGAGCACCAGGAAGCCGTCCGTGTAGGTCTCGTCGAGCAGGCCAACGAGCGTCGTCGGACGGCCCTTGCTGTCTTCCACCGGCAGCGCGTCGAGATCGGTCTCTGCGCGCTCAAGACGATGGCGATGGCCATTACCGCGCCAGACCTCGATGGTCGGCAGGAATTCGCGGATGTGTTGGAAGGCCCAGCGATTCCATGGCGGCCGGTCCCAGTCGAGCTTCGGCAGCACCATTTGAGGCGGCGAGCCCTGCATGATCGACGGCCGCGGATCGCTGTTGCGATAGGAGTCCATGAAAGCCATTCCGGAAAAGAAAAGACCCGGCGGCGCATGCCGCCGGGTCTGTCAGACTGCGGTTATTTCTGCAGTTCGGTCCAGATCTTGGTGTAGATGTCCTGGATCTCAGGCGCGCACATCTTCTGGAATTCGCCTTGTGCCTTCGCAGCCTCCGGAATGACGACTTCCGGGGCATCCTTCATATCGGCCGGCATGTATTTGTCCGAGCCGGTAATGGCGTTTGCGTAACGGTGGAAGGCCGAGAGGCCGGCCGCGTTTTCCGGATCCATGATGAAGTTCTGGAACAGCTTGGCGTTCTCGACATTTTTGGCTTCCTTGAGAACGACGACGTTATCGCTCCACAGGCCGTAGCCTTCCTTCGGATAATTGTAATGGATGGCCGGATTGGCCAGCCGCTGACGCAGCGCCGAACCGTTCCAGTCGCTGGTCGCCTTGAAGTCGCCGGCGCCCATCTTTTCGATGGTGTTGTATTCCATGGCGATCCAGTTCGGCTTGGCCGCGACAAGCGTGTCGCGCACCTTCTTCAGCACCGTCTTGTCGTCGGTGCACTGCTGGCCGCCGACATATTTGATCGCCGCGAAGATAACGTCATTCATCTCGGGAACGACATTGGTCTTGCCCTTCAGCTCGTCCGGCGTGTTGAAGATGATGCCCCAGCTGTCGGCTGGTCCCTTGTAGGCATCGGTGTTGACGACGACGCCGACGGTGCCCAGCGCCCACGGCACGGAATATTTGCGGCCGGGGTCGAAGTCTGGATTGGCCCATTCCGGCGCCACGTTCTTGAAGTTCTCCATCTTGCCCGGATCGGTCTCCTGCACGAGGCCCTCCTTGATCCAGATCGGCACGTAGGTTTGCGACGGAACGGCGATGTCGAAGCCGGTGCCGCCCTGGCGTACCTTGGCGAGCGCCGTATCGTTGGAATCGTAATCGGTGATGGTCACCTTGACGTTGTATTTGGCTTCGAACTTTTTGATCACGTCGGGGCTGGTATAGTTGCCCCAATTGTAGATGTTCAGCTCGCCATCGGCGCGGGCCAGGCTCGTCGTTGCGAGCAGCGCCAACCCCATGGCGGCTGTCGTTGTTTTCCAGTTCATGGTTTTAGCTCCCATTTGTCGGTTCAGTCTCTTTTCCTGCTGACGAAGAAAAACAACGTGACGATCGCGACCGAAAGCAGCAGGAAGGCGGTCGATATCGCGTTGATCTCAGGCGTGATGCCGCGGCGGATCTGGCCGAGCATGTAGGTGGGCAGCGTATCCTGGCCGCCCGATTTGACAAACTCGGTGATGACGACGTCATCGAGCGAGATGACGAAGGCCAGCATCAGTCCGGCCAGTATGCCGGGCCACAAAAGCGGCAGCGTGATGCGGCGGAAGGTCTTCCAAGGCGTCGCGTACAGATCGGCGGCCGCGCGCTCCAGCGTCAGGTCCATGTTTTCCAGCCGCGCCCGGATCGGCAGATAGGCGAACGGGATGCAGAACGCCGTGTGCGCGGCGATCAGATAGCCAATGCCGGAATAGCCGGTGAAGATCTTGATGCGCGAGAAGAAGATCAGCAGCGCCACGCCCGTGACGATCTCGGGCACCATCAGCGGCTGGTTGATCGCCGCATATTTGAAGGTGAGGCCCGGATAGGACGCGGTGCGCGTGGTGGCGAGCGCGGCCATGGTGGCAAAGATTGTCGACAGCACCGCAGCGACGGCGCCGATCTGGAACGAGCGTAGCGTCGCGTCGATAACTTGCACGTTCTGCCAAGCCGACTGGAACCAGCGCATCGAAAAGCCGCCCCATTCGGACGTCGAGTTCGCCGCGTTGAAGGCATAGGCGACCAGCACGATGATCGGCAGATAGAGCACGATAAAACAGGTCGCAGCGATCACCGTGAAGCCGGTCTGGTGCTTGATGGAAAAGTTCTTAGCCATGCCGCGCCCCCGACTTGCCGGCATTGCGCACATAGGCAAGCAGCGCCACCATGACGATGATCATCACCGTGATCGACAGCGCCGAGCCGAGCGGCCAGTTGCGGCCTTGGCCGAACTGCAATTCGATCAGGTTGGACAGCATCATATTCTTGCCGCCGCCAAGCACGCTCGGCGTCACATAGGCGCCAAGGGCTGGAATGAAGACCAGGATGGAGCCGGCAATGACGCCGGGTTTGACCAGCGGGAAAATGATCTTCCGCAATACCTTGAATCGGGTCGCGTAGAGGTCGTAGCCCGCCTCGACGAGGCGAAAATCAAGCTTCTCCATGCTGGCATAGATCGGCAGCACCATCAGCGGCAGATAGACATAGGCCATGCCGATCAGAATCGCCGTGTCGGTGAAGAGGATCTGCACCGGCGCTGAGACGATACCAAGCTTGATAAGGATGGTGTTGATGATGCCTTCGTTGCGGATGATCTGCAGCACGGCGAAGGTGCGGATCAGAAGGTTGGTCCAGAACGGAATGGTGATCAGGAACAGCCAGAGATCCCTGGTTTTCTCGCTGCGCGTCGCCATGAAATAGGCGGTTGGAAACCCCAATGCCAAAGTGGCGATCGTCGTTATCACCGCCAGCTTGATCGAGCGCCAGAAGATGGTGACATGCGCTGCCGCAAGCGAAAGCGTATCGTCGAAAATGTCGCGTTCCATGAACACCGACAGCCAGGCATCGGGCGAAAACTGCCACTTCACATCGCCATAGGGGCCAGGCGTCAGGAACGAGTAGATCAGCACGATCAGCAAGGGGCCGGTCGCGGCGAGGAAGATCACCAGCAAGGCTGGCGCTGACAGCAGCCACCGGTCGCGCACATCGCGTCGCTCCGCTGCCTTGGCGACTTGTTCCGCGGTCGCCATGATCAGTCCTTCAGCACTTGCGCGGCGTCGTTGCCGATCATGATGCCGATCTGGCCGCCCTGCACGAAGCCGTCACCGGCGCCGCGGCTGTTCTGACGACGCACGATGAACGGCTCGCCACCGGCAAGGCGCAGATGGAAGTGCGTGTCGGTGCCGAGATAGACGATGTTTTCGACGGTGCCGGACAGCGAAGCGCTCGGGCTGGCCGTGCCCAACTGCGCATGCTCTGGACGCACGACGATGGTGACCTTGCCGCTGGGGCTGAAGCCTTCCGGCAGCGAGGCTGGGATTTCCACACCAGACGGCAGCTTCACCGTCGCCCGGCCACCAGTCGCGCTAACCACATCCGCCTTGAGGAAGTTCGACTCGCCGATGAAGTCGGCGACGAAACGCTCGGCCGGCCGGTCGTAGATGTCGCGCGGCGAGCCGACCTGCAGGATTTTGCCCGACGACATCACCGCGATGCGGTCCGACATGGTCAGCGCTTCCTCCTGGTCGTGGGTGACGAAGATGAAGGTAATTCCGGTCTCGTGCTGCAGCCGCTTCAATTCGATCTGCATTTCCTTGCGCAGCTTGTAGTCGAGCGCCGAGAGCGGTTCGTCGAGCAGGAGCACCTTGGGCTGCGGCGCCAGCGCCCGGGCGAGCGCCACGCGCTGCTGCTGGCCGCCGGAGATCTGGCTGGTTCGGCGACCCGCCAGCGCCTCCATCTTCACCAGTTTCAGCATCTCGGCGACGCGCGCCTTGATCTCGGCCTTCGGCTTGCCCAGCATTTCCAGGCCAAAGCCGATATTGTCGGCGACCGTCATATGCGGGAACAGCGCGTAGGATTGGAAGACGGTGTTGACCGGCCGCTTGAAGGGCGGCAACGGCGCGATGTCCTGACCGTAGAGGAGGATTTCGCCGGCGGTTGGAAAGTCGAAGCCGGCAATCAGCCGCAGCAACGTGGTCTTGCCGCAGCCGGATGGTCCCAGCAGGGTGAAGAACTCATTCTCGCGGATGGATACCGAGACCGTATCGAGGGCAGCAACCTGCCCCTCACCCGATCCGAAAATTTTACTGACGTTTACGACTTCAATTGCATTCCGATCCGGTTTTTCCGGCACGATACGCCTCACTGTTGACCCCGCTCTTGCTGGCGGAGTTTTTCCCCTGTTCGATGTGACCACACGGCCGGTTGGTTGGCAAGTCCGGCATTGAACCACAGTTCAGTCGGTCATTTCGTCTTGCAAGCGGCAAGCTGTGCAAGCCGCATGCCATTGTCAGGCCTGGTAGGTTACCTTGCCACCGCAGACCGTCGTCACCGGTCGCAGCTTGTGCAGATCGGCCGGCGCCGTCTTCTCGATATCGGCCGACAAAACCACCAGATCCGCCATGTAGCCGGGTTTCAGAACGCCTTTGCGATGCTCGGCGAATTCGGCATAGGCGCCCTCGACCGTGTAGGCGGCAATCGCTTCCTGCAGCGAGAAACTCTGGTCAGGATCGCCTTCTGCCCATGGTTTGCGCTGCACTGCCGCCTGAATGCTCAGGATCGGGTCGATCGCTGCCACCGGCCAGTCCGAGGCGAACACGACATGGGCGCCGGCGCTTTTCAGGGTGCGCCAGGCATAGCTCAGCGGCCAGCGGGCCGGTCCGATGCGTGACACCGTCGGCTCCAGTGGAAAATCCATGGCGCCGGGCGGATGCGACGGCTGCATCGAGGCGATGACGCCGAGTTCGGCAAAACGCGGCACGTCGGCTGCTGTGGTGACCTCGATGTGCTCAACCCTGTGCCGGCTGTCGCGCTTGCCATTGAGCTTCTGCGCCGCCTCGTAACCGTCGAGCACTGCGCGCACCGCGCCGTCACCGATCGAGTGCACCGCGATCTGCAGCCCGCGTTTGTCGATAGCCACGGCGAGATCGATAAATTGCTGCGGCGTGAACAGCGGCTCGCCGACCCAGTCGGGACGATCCGCATAGGGTTCGACCATAACAGCGGTCCAGGAATCGAGCACGCCGTCATAGAACACCTTGACCATGCCCGATGACAGCCACTCACTGTGGTAGCGCTCGGCCATGACGGACCCCTTCTCGAGCATGTCGAGCGTCATGAAATTCTTGTAGTGGAACGGGATCTTGACGCGGCAGGGCAATCCCTCCTCGGCCTCGATCTCGGAAAGCAGTTCGAGCTGGTAGAGATTGCCGTCCATGTTCTGGATCGAGGTGATGCCGTGGCGCGCGCACCATGCAAGCCCGCGCCGCATGATGTCACGGTCAGCGGCCCGCTCGGCGGCCGACGGCATTGGGTCGGGCTCACCGCCGGTCGACAGCCCCAGCCGCACCCGGCTTTCGCCGGCAAGGTCGAGCACCGGACCGAAGGCCTCGCCCTCGCGCAATTCGCCCGCGGCCAGGCCGTCGCCACCCATCACGATCTCGTTGCCCGGACCGAGCGTCCGTCCCTTCAGGATGCCGGCTATCTCCAACGCCTTGGTGTTGGCCCACATCGTATGGTGGTCGGGCGCTGCCATGCAGAAGGGGCGGTCGGGCAGGATGGCGTCGAGATGATGGCGTGTCACCCGCTCGTCGCCGAGCACGGTGTAGTCGACGCCCTGGCCCACAAGCATTTTCGCCTCGGGCCGCGTCGTTGCGTAGTCGCGGATGGCGCTTTGAAGCGCCTCGAAGCCATGGATACCGCCGAGTTGAAGATGCGCGAGCTCGGCCCCTCCCGAGAACAGATGCATGTGGGCTTCGATGAAACCGGGCAGGACCGAACCGCCCTTGGCGTCGATCACCTCTGTGGTCGTTCCCTTGAGTTTTTCGATGGCGGCGTGGTTGCCTATGGCGATGATGGCGCCGTCCTTGACGGCAATCGCCTCGGCGGCGGGATTGTCATCGTCCATGGTCCGCACGCGACCATTGATGACGATCAGATCAGCATTTTGACCCGCACCCGTGACAGACATCGCGACTCCGCGCTTTTGACGACTGGCTGAGACCGACAACCCTCTTGTCCGACAAGCTGCCACTCCGCTGGAGCGGCGTTATCGGACGAAAACTGATGCCAGTGCGCTGTTTCGAAATTCCCCTTGTGATCTCTCAAAACAGCGTGGATAAAAGAATGCGACTAATTATTCGCGTTTGTCAACGTGCCGAATTTCGAATGTATTGTGGACAACACACCACGCCAATGTTGAGACCGGGACCTGTGTTGAACCGGCAGGGAACGAAGGCATCAATCCGTGAAGCGCAGTCTCAGCCGCGAAACCAGGATGGCGCTCGAACCGCGCAAGCAGCCGCGGCAGGAACGGTCGAGCAAGGTCGTCGACAGGATACTCGACGCTGCGCTGATCCTGACGCGGGAGCAAGGAACCAAGACGCCGACGACGCTCGCCATTGCCCGGCGCGCGGGCCTGTCGGTCGGTTCGGTCTACCAGTACTTTCCCAACAAGGAAGCCATTCTCCTCGACCTCGCCCGGCGCTGGCTGTCGTCGTTTCCCGAGGTGATCGCCAGGCGCATCGAGGTCACCCCACCCACCAACCGCGACGAGTTTCGGCAGGAGGTGCGCAAGCTCTTCATCGATACCTCCAGAATATATCTCGAAAACGCCACCCTGATGCCGGTGATCGAGGCGATATCCGGCAATGCCGACCTCAGGCCGATCCAGGACGAATATGACGAGCAGATCATCGCGCTTTACGCCGCGTGGCTGCAGCATGTGAACCCGGCCCTTGAAGACAAGATCGCCAGCCGGCTCGGCGTGCTGATGATGGATGTCGGGCACGCCTGCCGGCTTGTGGGGTTGAAGCGGGATCGCAAGACATACGACCTCATCGAGGACGATGTGGAAAGAATGTGGCTCGCTTTGGTCACCCCCTATCTCAACCTTGACTGATTTCGCTATTTCGAGAGGAAATTCATGAAGACTGTCTATTCGCCGCTTCATGCCGGCCATGCCGGCCAGATGGAACTGGTCACGTCGGCAATCGTGCCGGGTTTCGAAAAGCCGTCGCGGGCGGAGTTCATCAAGGCGCGGGTCGAGAGCGAAAAGCTTGGGCCGATCGTCGGACCGGTCGAGCACGATCTCACAGCCGCCAAGCGCATCCACAAGGCCGACTATATCGACTTCCTGCCAACCGTCTGGCCGGCGTGGAAGGCCGCCGGCCTCGATGGCACGGCGATGCCCTTCACCTGGCCGACGCGCGGCCTGCGCGGCGACGTGCCGCCCAAGCGCATCGATGCACTGCTCGGCTATTATTCCTTCGACGCCGGCGCCACCTTCGTCGAAGGCACATGGACCGCGATCAAATCGTCCTATGACGTGGCGCTGACGGCCGCCGCCTTCGTCAAGGGTGGCGAGCGGTCTGCCTTCGCGCTCTGCCGCCCGCCCGGCCATCACGCCGGCGCCGGCTTCATGGGCGGCTACTGCTACATCAACAATGCTGCGGTCGCCGCGCAATGGTTCCTCGATCAGGGCGCAAAACGCGTCTCGATCCTCGACGTCGACTATCACCACGGCAACGGCACGCAGGAAGTATTCTATGAACGCGCCGACGTGCAGGTTCTCAACCTGCATGGCGATCCGATGGTCGAGTACCCGTTCTTCCTCGGCCATGCCGACGAACGCGGCTCCGGCGCCGGCGAAGGCTTCAACGTCAATTATCCCATGCCCTTCGGCACCAACTGGGACGCCTGGAATGCCTCGCTGGAGGATGCCTGCGTCAAGCTCGCCGCCTACGCCCCCGATATCGTCATCGTCTCCCTTGGCGTCGACACCTTCGAGAAGGACCCGATCAGCCAGTTCAAGCTGAAAAGCCCGGACTATCCGAAGATCGGCCATCGCATCGCAAAGCTCGGCCTGCCGACGCTGTTCGTAATGGAAGGTGGCTATGCCGTCGAGGAGATCGGCATCAACGCCGTCGGCGTGCTGACCGGCTTCGAGGACAAATAGGAAAGCAATTCCAGGATAAGTGTGAGGCGGTTTTCCGGCCGGAATTGTGCCAAAGAGATATGGGGCGGCTCCGGCCGCCCCGACCATCTAGGCGGCCGCAGCCGGGTTGGGTGCAACCACCGGAACGGCTGGCCTTCGCGACCGGCCGATGCGGTAGACAATCACCGCCGCAATCACGCCTGTCGCCAGGATGGCCACCGCCAGCAACGGCCGGTACCAGAACCAGGCAATCGCAATCGTCACCGTGCCGACTAGGATCGCCAGAACGAAGGCGATGATGCCGGTGCCCATCCGCGCCATGCTGCCGAGGAAGGGTATGACGTCGAGGATCACCCCGATCGGGCTGAGGAACAGCGCAAAGCCGATGGTCAGCAACAGCAAGCCGGCGCCGCGCAGCAGCCAGGTGATCAGCGTGTTGGCGCTGACGGCGTCGGCGAACATCTTTTCGGCCGGGACGTTGCCGGTGTCGACCATCAGCAGCGCATCGCCGGCTTGCGTCTGGTAGGGCTCGAAGCGGCTGTCGGCCTGGCGCGCGACGATGCTGATCACGCCCAGCGGCGCCAGTTCGTAGCCGATGCGATAGTCGCCCAAAGCGGGCTTCGTGTTGTCATTGCCGAGATAAATCTTGCCATCGACGATGCTGAGCGGTTTCGTTCCGGTATAGGCAGCCTTTATCGCCGCCGACTGGTCGGCTGAGAGCGAATAGTCCTTGTCACCCTCGATGCGGTCCAGCACCGGCGTATCGAGATCGAAGGCGACAAGCTTGCCCTCAGGAATCTGGAAGGTCCGGCCGTGGATTTCCATCGGCGGAGTCTGGTGGCCGTCCGGCTTCTTGAAGTCCGACGAGTCGATCTGGCTGTCGTCCCACACCTTGGAATAGCTGTAGGTGGTCACCGTCTCTTCGCCACCGCCGAGCTTCTTGGTCGTCTCCGACTTGGACTCTTCCTTCCACTGATACATCTCGACACTGCGCGACAGCCGCAGCCCTTGCGTGGCGATGCCGAAATCCGGATCCGCCAGGCCGCTGTCCGCCGTCACCAGTCCGCTGACATGAACCAGCTTGCCGTCATTGGCGGTATCGACGCTGTCGGCGCCGACCGAAACCACCGCTCCAGAACCTTCGGCCAGCGAGCGCGCCGTCTGCACGGCGCGGCCCTCGTTCCAGAACAGCCCGATCACCATCAGCGCGATCAGGATAAGGCCGAAGATGACCCCGCCGACCGCGCGCTTGATCCGCCCGAACCACGAGACGGACGTTACTTCCCGAAATGAATCGCTCATCGTTTCCCCCGAAACAAAGTTATCCCAAAATTACAACGCGGCCGGCGGCTGCGCGTTTAGCCCGTCAATCGGCGTGGATCTGCGCGCCGCAATCCCTTTCGCCGGCGCAGGCGTGCACCGCCCGTGTCGTGCCGCCATCGCCGACCCGCCATGGCGATGCGGAGAGCGGCGCCTGGCGATTGCCCCCGAGAAGATCGAGCGCCCGCATCGCCGTCTCTTCGCCGACCTCGTCACGCTTGACGATCTCGACGTCCTTGAAACCGATAGCTGCAAGCTGCGGCATCACCACATCGGGGTCGCCCGCCACCACGATCAGCGACGGATCGAGCGACGCCAGGGCCAGCGCCTGTTTCTGAACCGCATCGAGTGTCAGCTTTGTGCGCGCCGCCATGCGGGTTTGCTGGTCCTCCAGCGTCGATCCGCTGCCGACCGCGCCAATCAGCGAGGAGAACAGACCAGCCGACGTCTCGGCCGATCCAGCCAGCGCCCGGCGATAGACAGTCACCGTGCGGTCGACTTCGTCCTGCGCCACCGGCAAGGTGGTCAGGCCGGCAAATCCTTTCAGGATTTCGGTAATCGCCGGCCCGGTGTTGGCGCGCTCGACGGTGGTTGCCACGACCAATCCCGAGCCGGCCTTCATCGGGCTCATCAGATAGCTCGACACGCCATAGGAGTAGCCCTTCTCCTCGCGGATCACCGAATTCAGCCGGCTGGAGAAATCGGCGCCAAGCAGGTTGGAGACCGCGGTCGATTCAGCGCGCTCGCTCTCGTCGGTGCCGGGCGCCGGCCGCGCCACGAACAGCGCCGACTGGCTGGCGCCGGGTTCGGGCACCAGCAGCACTTTCTGTCCCCCGTTGAAATGCGCCGCCGGCGACGGCTCGACGGCATAGCCGGCGGTGTCGCTTGTCCACGCGCCGAATGCTTTTTCAAGGCTGGCGGCGACGGTCGCGACCGGCATCGGGCCGACGCTGTAGAAGGTCACCGCCTTCGGCGTGAACTCCGCCTTGAATGCGTCCCTCGCCTCGTCGAGCGAGATCGAGGTCAGCCCTTTGCCGACCAGTCCACCGCTGCCTTGCCCGGCACCTGCGGGATCAGCGTCGCCTTTGCCATGCGGCCGGCAACGCCGGGCAGATCCGCCTCGCGGCCGTTTAGCCAGTCGACCGTCTGCGCCATCAGCACCGTCCATTCGGTCTTGTCGAAACGAGGCTTCAGTACCGCGTCGGCGAGCAGGCCAATACCCTGGTCGAGCTTTTCCGGCGGCACGCCAAGCGTCATCATCGTGGTCAGCGTTCCGGCCTGGTGGCTGACGCCGGCGCCGATGTCGCTGGCCGCCTTGGCGAAATCAGCCGAGCCGCGATCGGCGGCCCCGCGTGTCGCCATGCTTGCTGCAAGCTCCAGCAATCCCTCCTTGCCTTCCGGCACGCTGTTCCAGCCGCCGGCGGCACTGGCCGCGACATAGACCATCGGCGCTTCCGGCATTGTGTAGTGGACGAGTTTGATGCCATTCGAGAGCGTCGCCGTTTCCATGGCGGGCAGTGTTGCCGAAGGCGCTTGCCCGGCCGCATGCTTCGGAATGTCGATCGCCGCTCGCTCCGGTGCGGTGAACGGCTGCGGTGTGCCGGACGAGCCGATCAGTGCATCGGGATAGCTGCCCCGCGGGCCGGGCTTCAGCATCAGTACGCTGGCATCTTCCGGTTTCAACAGCCGCTTCATCGTTGCCTCGACATCCGCCACGCTGGCGTCCTTCACCCGCGGGGCGTCGACCAGCGCGCTCTGCGCATCGCCGAGCACGTCGGCATTGTAGGAGACGACGCCGGCGCGATCCTTCAGTGCTTCGCTGCCGAGCCGCGCTGCCTGCAAGATGCCGGTGCGCGCACGCTCGACATCGACCGGATCGAGCGGGGTCTTCAGGAAATTCGCGAACGCCGTTTTCATCGCGCTTTCCAGCGCTTCCGGCGCCACACCTTCGGCGGCACCCGCCTCGAAGGTAAAGCGGCCACCGAGCAGACCGCCGGTCCAGCTCGCGCTGGCATAGGTGGCAATGCCCAACTGCGAAACCAGCCGGTTGCGCAAAAACCCATATTCGCCGTTGCCGAGCAGTTCGGCGGCAATGCTGAGCGCACCATTGTCGGGCGACTGCGCCACCGGGCCACTGAAGCCGACCACGACGATGGGGCTTGGCACACGATCCTCGAGCACCAGCTTGAGCCGGGCCTGCGTCGGTGCCGGCACGGCGGGCCGCACCACATCGGCGCCGCGCGCCACGCGGCCGAACGTGTCGGCAATCAGCGCCTTGGTGTCGTCGATCTCCAAGTCGCCGACCAGCACCAGCACCGCATTGTTGGGCAGATAGTAGCTGTTGAAGAAACCCCTGACATCGTCGAGCGTCGCCGCATCGAGATCGGCGACCGAGCCGATGACCATGCGGCTATAGGGATGCGGCTTCGGGAACAGGCCGGACCAGAAAGCTTCCCAGCCGGATGCGCCGGCCTTGTCGAGCACGTTCTGGCGCATCTCGTTCTTGACCACCGAGCGCTGCAGATCGAGCTTGGCCTGAGTCACCGAGCGGCCGAGATTGGCCATGCGGTCTGCCTCAAGCGACAAGATCATCGGCAGTGACGACGACAACCCGTCGACATAATAAACCGTGCCGTCCTCGGTGGTCCAGGCATTGATCTCGTTGCCGAGCGCGGCGTGCGCGCCGAACACGTTCGGCCAGGCCGGCGTGCCGGAAAACATCAGATGTTCGAACAGATGCGCAAAGCCCGAGCGTCCCGCGGGTTCATTCATCGACCCGACGCGGTAGCGCAGGTTCATCACCACCTTCGGCACGCGATGGTCGGGCACCAGCACCACCTGCAGCCCGTTGTCGAGCGCATAGGTAACGGTCGGCTCAGCCTTGGCGGGCGCTGCCATGCCGGCAAGAACCGCAAGCACCACCGTGAACGCCAGGAAAACCTGCTTCATCATGACCCCCGATGCTGATGGCCGCGAGCAAGCGCCGCCAAATCCGCCGTATGACCGAAGGGATGCCCATCCCTGCCGGCTGCCGAGACCCTATCGGAATCGATCGGCCCTCGATACGGCAGTATCGCAACACCCTCTGGCTTTTTCGTGTCGGCGTTTCAGGCCTTTTGCGGCGGAAAGGCCGCGAAAGTCGCGCCTGAGTCGCTTGAGTCCAATAATATTGATTTTGTCAAATCGCGTTTGATGTCGGATTCATCTGCGGGTAGATTAGACCCGAATCAGCCGGTCCTTGGGGGGCGCGGCGACCACCCAAAGTCTCAAGTTCCGGCCAATGACCGGCACCAGACGCGGACGGCTTCGCGTTCCCTGAATGGATTCGGTGATCAGCGCGACCGCCGCGCCGTGTGAGTGCTTCGTAAACGTGATGCGTCTTCAAGTTCGGCCGCTGCTAACCCCAGCGTCCGGGCTCAAGAAAAGACTCCGGCCATGACATACAACCAAAGCATCCAATGAGCAGTTCCGCCGCGCTTCTCCAATCCGATACGTTAGGCTCGCGCCTCGAATCGCGCGGCGATCTCACCTCCTTTTTCATGCAGCTTGCCGCCGAGATCGGCGCCGACAGCTACATGCTCGTCGCCATCGTCCACGACCAGGACCGCAACGACGCCCGCATCGTCTCATCCAACTGGATCTTCGACGCCATTGAACTGATCGGCAAGCGGCTGATCGCCGGCCTTGCCCAGGGACCGCTGACCGTTGCACCTGGCATCCGCCCGAGGCCCCTGGTCGCCGCCGCGGCACCCGACGCCGGCGGACTGCTCACAGGCGAAGAGGCGCGCCTGCTCGACGTGCTTGGACATGCCGAAGTCTATTCACTGCGGCTCAATGTCGGCCGCCAGCGGCTGTTTGCGCTTTTCTCGGCGGCCGAGGCCGGCAGTATCGACCAGCCGGCGCTGATGAAGGCTCAGTTGAAGTGCTGTTACGCGCTGTCCGCCATCCCGCAATTGATCGCCGCCGTCGCCATGCAGGACCCGCTGTCCGACCGCGAGCGCGAATGCCTGTTCTGGGTGTCTGAAGGCAAAACCACCGATGAGGTCGCAGTGATCCTCGGGGTCTCGTCCAACACCGTCAACAGCTACATCACCCACGCCATCCAGAAATTCGCGGCGTCGAACCGCGCGATGGCCATCGCCACGGCGATCAGGAGCGGCATCATTTGAAACACGCTGACATCAAGGCGGCGGCCGAAGCCCTTTTCAACGAGCAGCGAAATCCGTTCGGCGCCTTCTCCATCAGTTCCGAGACGCACCATGCCGTTACCATCCCGGACGCGGTGCGCCGCTGCCGCTGGATCGCCGTCGACATCAACGCGTCGGCCTTCGGCCTCTACTTCGTCAGCCCCTCGCCGGAACGGGCGCGCCTGGTGCCGAGCTTCGATTCCGACTATCCCGCCACCGCGGTGACAACCAAGTTCATCGCCGGCGCCAATGGCGAGGAGATGGTGCACCACAGCGGCGCCTCGACAGCGCCGCGCTGGTGGGCGGACGACGGCATCGCCGGCTCGGACGCCGTCTTCCAGAACCTCGCCTGGGCGGAGCGGACGGCGCCGCTGGCGCCGGGCACCAACGGCATTGCCTTTCCCGTCCATGCCGATCGGGGCCATTGCGGGCTGGTGGTGTTCCTCGGCTCGACGATCGCTTTGCCGGAGGACACGCTCTACGAAATCCACGCCCGCTGTTTTTCGCTGTTCGCCGCCGTCGCCCGAATTCGTCCGAACGATGCCGGCCGGATGCGGTCGATCTCCAAGCGTGAACTGGAGTGCCTGAAGCTGACCGCCAACGGCAACACCAGCGAAGAGATCGCCAGGCTGCTGAAGCTGTCGGTCCACACCGCCAACCAGTATCTCACCCAGTCGACGCAGAAGCTCAACGCGGTCAACCGCAACCAGGCGGTGGCCAAGGCGCTGCGGCTGGGGCTGATCGAGTAGTCAGCGTCCAGCGATTCGGCTTGCGAAAGAAAATCAGCGATAGGCGAGCGGCTCGGTCCGGCGAATGCGCGCCTCTTCGATGACCGTCTCCAGCAAGGCGGTGTTGTGCTCGGGGTCTTCGCCGGGCTTCTCGAACGACACATAGTTGACCGCGACCGAAGACCTCTCCTCGCTCAGCGTCAGCTGGAAATAGACGGTGACGCCCGGCGGCCGAAGCTCGAGATCGAGCACGATGCGCGGGCTGCCGCTCCAGTCGACATGTGCCTCTCCGCCATGGCCGAGCCTGAGCGTGCCCGGCAGGAAGAACAGCTCCACCGCCGAATCCACCAGATCCGACAGGCAAGCGAAATGCTCGAGCCGGATGAAAGCGATGTAGTCGGCGACATCGATCAGCCGCAACTCGTCGACCACCTGCTCGATGGCCTTGGCGACAATGAGTTCGCGGGATTTTGCGTGCGGTTGGCGGTTCATGAAATTTGTCTCCGCTCAGCCTTTTTGGAGTAGACGATCCGCACCAATTCGGCGACGGCCTGGTAGAATTGCGACGGGATCACGCTATCAACCGAAACTTGCTTGTACATGGAGCGGGCGAGCGCCACGTCCTCGAAGATCGGGATGTTGTGCTCCTTGGCGATCTCGCGAATCTTGAGCGCAACCAGGTCCTGGCCCTTGGCCAGCACCAGGGGTGCTGAATCCTCGTCGCGGACATATCTGAGCGCGATGGAAAAGTGCGTCGGATTGGCAATGATCAGCGTCGCGCGCGGCACCGCCGTCATCATCCGCTTGCGCGCCCGGTCGCGCGCCAGCGAGCGCAGCCGGGACTTGATGATCGGGTCGCCCTCGGACTGTTTGAACTCGTCCTTGACCTCCTGCTTGGTCATCCGCAGATCCTGCTTCCAATGGAAGCGCGACCAGACGACGTCGACCGCCGCGATCAGCCCCATGACGAAGACGATCGCCACCAATATGTCGACGGTGATGCTTTTGATGACGAGGCCGAAAGCGACGGGGTTGGTGATCATGCCGGCCAGGAGCTGGCGGTAGTCCTGCGACAGCGTGAAGTAGAGCACGATACTGGCGAAGCCGAGCTTGCCCAGCGATTTCAGGAATTCTACCCAGCCCTGAATGCCGAACATCCTGGTCCAGCCCTTGGCTATCGAGATGCGCGACAGTTGCGGCCGGATCCGCTCGCCGACGACTTGCGGCATGTTCTGCAGCACCGAGGCGCCGATGCCGGCCACCACCAGCAGCACCAGCAGGCTGACGACGGCGTTGCCTATTTCCATCATCACGGTCTTGTAGAGCGCGATGACGTCGGTCTCGGTGTCCATCGGCCACGCCTCGGGCTTTTCCAGGAACATCGACAGGAACATGCCGAGATTGACGACCGCGTCCTTGGCGTAGAAGACGGTGAACACCAGTAGGGCGATGAAGGACGCCAGAAGTGCGGCCTCCCTGGAATGGGGCAGTCTGCCCTGTTCGATGGTGTCGCGGATCTTCTTTTCGGTCGCGTCTTCGGTTTTGGAGTCTTTGTCCGCCGCTTCAGCCATTCAGCTCTCGGCGTTAAGCCGCTTCGCTCTGCTGCGACGAGGGCAGTTCGAAAGCCCCCTCGCGCGAAAGCCGGATTGTCGCCACCGCGATGTTCTTGCGCGCCGTCATGATATCGGCAAGCTGAATGCCTTCCGAGCCCTGTCCGAGCTCGGACTCGATCATGCGCCGCGACCGTGCGCCGATCGCCGAGAGCGCCGATTCCGTCAATGCGGGTGGTGCACCGCGCAGCGCCAGCGTAATCAGTTCGGTCGACAGCCCGTCGAACAGAAGCACCCGCGCCTTCTGCGTCAAAAGCGGCAGATCGTCGAAGGCAAACAACCTGGAGCGGACACCGCCGAGGTCCGGCGTGCCGGCCTCTTCCAGATCCTGCATGACCTCTTCCAGCTGCGGCTTGTCCATTTCGTTGAGCACACTGGCGACGCGCGCCTGTCCCGCCGAGATGTCCTTGGTCGCGGTCTGCGCCAGCACGCTGGCGCGCAGCTGGTTCTCGATGATCCTGGTGGCCCCGTCCGGAATGGTCGCCATCGTCACCATGCGCTTGATGATCTCGCTGCGCATCGGCTTTTCCATGGTCAGCAAAATGTTGGCGGCGGCCTGCGGCGCAAGCTTCGACAGCACCATGGCCGCGGTCTGTGGATGCTCGGCGGCAAGGAACGTGCCCAGACGCGTCGGTTCGAGCTTTTCCAGCTGCGGCCAGATCGGCGGTGGTCCTTCCGGCGCAACCTCGAAGCGCTTGTCGCCCATGATGGCGCTCATCTCTTCGGGCGACAGCGATTCATTGAGGATCGTGTCCATCCGGTCGGCGGAATCGAGCAGGCCCGCACCTTCGGTGAACTCGGCCTCGAATTCGGCGACGATGCGTTCAAGATCGCTTTGCGGAATGGTGCGCAGCAGCCGCGCCCCTTCGATCAGTGCCTTCAGTTCTTCCTGCTTGAAGAATTTCAGGAGCCGGCTGGCCGAAGGTTTGCCCATCGCCACCAGGATGGCGGCGGCCTTTTGCGGGCGCGTGAGCGTCACCGGCGTCGTCATGGCATCCGCTCCTGCTGAGACCGCATGTCATTCATTGCTCAAGCGCCCTTGGTCGCCGCGATAATTTCGGTCAGCCTGATGCCGAAGCGCGACGGATCGCTTTCCAGCACGGTGATCTCGCCGCGCGCGATCTTGCGGCCGTTGACCACGACATCGACCGGTTCGCCGATGCGCCGGTTGAGCGCCACCGTCGAGCCCTTCTGCAGCGCCATCAGGTCCGACACCGGCATTTCCGTACTGCCGAGGATGATCTGCACATCGACCGGGATGCTCATGATGATGTTGGAATTGGCGCCGGACGTGGCAGCCCGCAAGGCGGCGTCGGGCCGCTTTTCCTCCTCCTGGAGGACACCGCGCAATTCCTCGATGGCGCGGTCGAGCTGTTCGTCCGGCTGGTCGATATTGGCTTCCACCTTGGTCTTGGCCATCAGTCGTCTCCAAATGCTTGGGCTTGCCCGGCGTCAGCCCGGCATGAGCCCATCGATAAAATCCTGACCGGCATCGTAAGGATGCCTGATCCGGACGGTGTAGTTCTGCCCGAGTTTACCGAACTCGCAGACAAACAGCGTCTTGTCGCGCGCGCTCAGCTTGGCCTGCGACTGCGCGGTTTCCTCGAACTCGATGATCTGGCCCGGCTCGAAGCCGGCGAGGTCGCCGAGCGTCAGGCGTGCCAACGGCATGGTCGCTTCGAGCGTCACCGTCGAGCGCATCACCTCTTCGGAAAAACGTGCCCGCCAGTCGGAGGTCGTGCCTTCGCTGTCGTGGACATCGGCGATACCGCGTGTGGCCAGCAGGATGCGCTGCGGGATCATCACCGTGACCGTTCCGCTGTCGGTCGGCGTCGAGATGCCGAAGACGATGCGCACCGCCGCGCCATCGCGCAGCACGCGGCGCTTGGCTTCGCTGCCCGAAAGTGCCCGCGGCACCGGCAGCCGCAGCTCGAGCGAGCGCCGGCCTGATCCGTTCAACGCCTGCGCAACTTCCTGGAAGACCGTGGTCGCGACATCGGTCTCGATCTGCGACAGAGCGCGCTCGATCGGCGAAACCGGCTGATCCGGATCGCCGCCGAACAGCGCGCACACCATCACGGCGATGGCCGGCGCATCAGCCACCAGCGTCATCGCATCCGAAGACGTCGGCGATGCTATGATGGCCATGGCAAAGGCATCGCCGGCATTCGTGCGGGCATCGGGAACACGGCTGATCTCGACCGTGCGCAGGTCGACGGTGACCGGTGCACCGAGCTCGCCGGCCAGGCTCTTCTGCAGCAGCGGCAGTGCGCGCTCCCCCATCGAGCGCCCGGTGCCGATGACGTGAGCGGCCTCACCGCTTTCACCGACCAGACGCTCGATGATCAGCGAGCGGGCTTGCGAGGGGCTGCCAGGACTTGTCATGACGGCGTGCGGTCCTGTCTGTCTTCATGCATGGCTCAAGCCGCTTTCTTCTCGGCGGAAGCTGTGTTCATCGTGCTTTGCTCGACGGCATCGATCGTCGGCCGCTCATAGGACGAGATGGTCTTGCGGCCGAACTCGATCGCCACCTGCGGCAGAGCGCCGTTCATATAGGCAAGCAGCGTCTGCTTGACGATGATATAGAGGCGATTCTTCTTCTCGCGCACCGTCTTGATCTTGGTGGCAACCGGTCCGACCACCGCATAAGACAGGAAGATGCCGAGGAAGGTTCCGACAAGGGCGGCGCCGATCAGGCCGCCGAGGATTTCGGGCGACTGGTCGAGCGCGCCCATCGCCTTGACCACGCCGAGCACGGCGGCGACGATGCCGAGCGCAGGCAGACCGTCGCCCACCGCCACCAGCGCATGGTAGGCCTTCATCTTGTCGGACTTGATGGTCTGGATTTCCTCGTCCATCAGCGCCTCGATCTCATGCGAGCGGGCATTGCCGATGATGATGATGCGGCAGTAGTCGCAGATGAAATTCGTCAGGTCGTGGTTCTTCAGCACGGTCGGGAACGCCTGGAAGATCGCCGACTCCTCCGGATTGTCGATGTGCGCCTCGACCTCGCTGCGCGACTTCGAGCGCAGTTCGCGCATCAGGCTGTGCAGCACGCCCAGCGTCTCCAGATAGTCGCGTTCTTTCGGTACCGCCTGCTTGAACGCTTCGAGGATACCCCTGCCGGTGTCCTTGACCGTCTTCATCGGGTTGGCGACGAGAAAGGTGCCAAGTGCGGCGCCACAGATGACCACCGCTTCCCAAGGCTGCATCAGCACATGCAGATGGCCGCCCATGGCCATGAAGCCGCCGAGAACACAGCCGAGCGTCACCACAAGTCCGATCAGAATGCCCACGCCAGATCCTTCCGCATCACGTCAGGCCTAACCGATAGCCCCCGTGCCTTGTGTGAGGCTTGAATCATGCAAGGTGAGGCGATTCAGCCTCGCGCAAGCAAGTCCGCATACTCTTGCTTTTGAAGCTGCGACCGGAGGCATGTCGTGTTGAGCACTTTTACCAGCTACCAGCTCATCGCCAGGGACATCCCCAAGGCGATCGACCGCATCGAGGCGGAGCCGATCACCAAGCGCGACACCGACTACTATCTCGCCAACATCGGCAGCGTGAAATCGATCGACGATTTCGTAAAGAACGACCGGCTGTTCAAATATGCCATGAAGGCCTTCGGTCTCGGCGACATGGCTTACGCCAAGGCCTTCATGGTCAAAGCCCTGAAGGAAGGGGTGTCGGATTCCGACAGCTTCGCCAACAAACTGAGCGACAAGCGTTATGCCGAGTTCGTGTCGGCCTTCAATTTCGCCGCCCTGGGCCCTAATGCCACGAGCTACAATTCGGCGCAGCAGGGCGTGACCAACAATTATGGTCTCCAGGTCTCGGTCGGCCCTTCGCAGAACGGCTTCACCTATTACAAGGGCGAAACCTCGTACTACCTGAGCAACATTTCCAACGTAAAATCGATCGACGACCTGATGGGCAACGATCGCCTGCTCACCTATGCGATGGCCGCGTTCGGCCTGGACGCCGACGCCGAGCCGGCTGCGACCGTGCGGGCCATGCTGGAAGGCGGCGTCACCGACCCGAACAGCCCCGCAAACACGTCGACAAACAAGGGCTATGCGGCTTTCGTCGCGGCTTTCGACTTTGCCCAATATGGCGACCAGGCTACGGCGCGCGACGCCGTCCAGCAGGCGGTGCCGAAGGCTGTGATCGGCGGAACCGGACTGTTGCTCGTCAAGCCGACCGCGCAATACATCAAGGGCGAGGCCGACTACTACGCAGCCAACATCTCCAAGGTGAAGTCCATCGAAGACCTGCTGAAGGACAAGCGCCTGCTGACCTTCGCCATGGCTGCCTATGGGCTTGATGCATCGACCCAGACGACGAAGCAGATCCGCACCATGGTCAATGGCGGCGTCACCGATCCGTTGAGTCCCGCCAACCTGTTGACCGACAAGAGCTACGCCAACTTCGTCAGCGCCTTTGATTTTGCCCAGTATGGCGATCAGACGACCACGCGCGACGCGGTGCTGAAGACCACGCCGAAGCTCTACACGACCGAGTCCAGTCTTGGCCTCATCAAGCCGAATGCGGACGCCGTCCAGGCCGAGACCAGCTACTACCTCGCCAACATCACCAAGGTGAAATCCGTCGACGATCTGATGGCCGACAGCCGCCTTTATAAGTATGCTCTGTCCGCCAGCGGGCTCGATCCTGCGACCACCAACAAGGATCTCGTCCGCGATGTCCTTGAGGGTGGTGTCCGCGATCCCGCCAGTGTCGCCAACAAGCTCTCCAACAAGGCCTATGCCAGGCTCGCCACCTCGTTGAATTTCGAGGCCTACGGCGAAGCGGCAACGACCCGCAGCCCGTCGCAGCAGCCGGTGGTCGACAAATACATGCGCCAGACCCTGGAAGAAGACGCCGGCAAGACCAATGAGGGCGTGCGGTTGGCGCTCTATTTCGAGCGCAAGGCCTCGACCATCACCAACTGGTACGACGTGCTGGCCGACACGGCCCTGGCCAGCGTGCTACGCACCGCCATCGGCCTGCCCGATTCCTTCGCTGCCGCAGATATCGACAAGCAGGCGCAGGCCTTCGAGGCAAAGCTCGACCTCACCGATTTCACCGACCCGGCCAAGCTCGAGAAATTCCTCACCCGCTTCACCAGCCTTTGGGAAATCAATCATCCGACCTCGACTGCCCAGACATCGATCGGTGTGCTGTTTGCGCAGCCGACCACCGTCGGCATCTCGACCGATCTGATGATGGCCATGCAGAA
Organism: Mesorhizobium sp. M0615; assembly: GCF_040320805.1. NCBI lineage: Bacteria > Pseudomonadati > Pseudomonadota > Alphaproteobacteria > Hyphomicrobiales > Phyllobacteriaceae > Mesorhizobium > Mesorhizobium sp. M0615. The sequence goes on from NZ_JAMYQI010000001.1 coordinate 282,243, forward strand.
ACTGAGATTCTGAGAACACCATGCAGGACAGCCTTTACGTCGCCCTTTCCTCGCAGATCGCGCTTGAGCGCCGTCTCGACACCATCGCCGACAATGTCGCCAATGCCTCGACCATCGGCTTTCGCGCCACCGGGGTGAAGTTCGAGGATGTCGTCTCCGGCACAGGTCCCAAGTCCGTGTCCTTCGCGTCCTCCGGCAAGACCTATTTGTCCGGCGCCCATGGCGCGATGACGCAGACCGGCAACCCGTTCGACTTCGCCGTCCAGGGCGATGCCTGGTTCGGCATCGACACTCCGGCCGGCACCGTGATGACGCGCGACGGGCGGTTTTCGATGAACGAGAACGGCGAGCTGATGTCGCTCGAGGGCCATCCGGTGCTGGATGCCGGCGGCGCGCCGATCCAGCTTGACCCGCGCGACGGTCCGCCCAAGGCGGGCGCCGACGGCTCGCTGCGCCAAGGCGACAAGCTTGTCGGCGCCATCGGCCTGTTCAATTTCGACCCCGGTCCGAACTTCGTCCGCTACGGCAATTCTGGCATCGTGCCCGCGCGTGCGCCGGAGCCGGTCACGGACCGTTCCGATCTCGGCGTCGCGCAAGGCTATGTCGAGGAATCCAACGTCAATCCGGTGCTCGAAATGACGCGCCTGATCATGGTCCAGCGCGCCTTCGAGAACACCGCTGCGCTGATGCGCCAGACCGACGCCTCGACCGACGACGCCATCAAGACGCTCGGCTCCAAGTCGTAGCAGCATGTCGAGCAGCAAATCATCGATACGCGCGCTTGAACGGCAACCGGAGACAGCACCGGAAAACCGGCTGGCTGCGCTGGAGCGGATCTGGCGCCGCTTCGATGACACCGAGACGTTGCTGCGGCGCGGCGGCCGTGTTTCGGAGGTTTCGCCAACGCATTACAAGGTGCGCGGCCTGTCTGAAGTCGCCAGGCTTGGCGACCTCGTCGAGCAGCGCGGCAATGCCGGCACGCGCCGCGGCGAGATCGTCAGGATCGGCCGCGACGAAGTCGTCATCGCCCCTTTCGAACGCAGCGCCGACGCCGGCATCGGCGACGCCGTGTTTCGCCGCGGCCCGCTGACGGTAACGCCGCATGCTTCGTGGCGCGGGCGCGCCATCGACGCGCTGACCCGCGTCATCGACGGCGGCCCGCCGCTGATCAGGATCGGCGAGGCTGCGAGCGGCGACGGCACAACGCCCGGCGCCATGGCGCGGCAGCGCGTCGGCACCGCCTTCACGACCGGGGTCAAGGTCATCGACATCTTCACGCCGCTCTGCCTCGGCCAGCGCCTCGGCGTCTTTGCCGGTTCCGGCGTCGGCAAGTCGACGCTGCTCGCCATGCTGGCCGGCGCCGACGCCTTCGACACCGTGGTCGTGGCGCTGATCGGCGAGCGCGGCCGCGAGGTACGCGAATTCCTCGAAGACACGATCGGCGCAGAGAGCATGGCCAAGACGGTCGCCGTCGTCGCTACCAGCGACGAGAGCGCCATGATGCGCCGGCGCGCGCCGGATACCGCCATGCGCGTTGCCGAACATTTTCGCGACCAGGGCCATCGCGTGCTGCTGGTGCTGGATTCGATTACCCGCTTTGCCCATGCGCTGCGCGAGGTAGCGACCGGCACCGGCGAGCCGCCGGTCGCCCGCGGCTATCCCGCTTCGGTTTTCACCGATCTGCCCAAGCTGCTCGAACGCGCTGGCCCGGGCGCTGAAGGCCCCGGTATCAAAGGACAGGGATCAATCACTGCCATCATCTCGGTGCTGGTCGACGGCGACGACCACAACGACCCGGTCGCCGATTCGGTACGCGGCATCCTCGACGGCCATGTCGTGCTCGACCGCGCCATTGCCGAACAGGGCCGCTACCCCCCGGTCAATCCGCTGTCGTCGATCTCGCGCCTCGCCGACAAGGCATGGAGCCCCGAGCAACGCATGCTGGTGACCAGGCTGAAGTCGATGATCTCGCGCTTCGAGGACACGCGCGACATCCGCCTGCTCGGCGCCTATCAGGGCGGCGCCGATGCCGAGCTCGATATTGCCGTGCGCCAGGTGCCGCTGATCTACGAGGCGCTGACGCAGTCGCCCAGGGATCGCGCCTCGAGCGACGCATTCTCCGACCTCGCCCGTCATCTGAAAGGCAAGCAAAGTGTCGATGCAGGAGACTGAGCTTCAGTACACCGAGCGGCTTTTGCGCGAGATGATCGCAGAGGCCAGTGCCGCCGAGGAAGCCCGGGCCAACGAAGCGAGAGCTGTCAGGGCAAAGGCCGATCTCGACAAGGTCGCCAAGGCTGAGGCCATTCTGGCCAGGGCCGGCAGGCCATTCTTGCCCAGGGTAGCCAGCGTAGTCGAGTCCACTGTGCCTCGCTTGGCCGAGCCTGCCTTGCCCAGCGTCGTCAAGCCTGAATTGCCAAGGACCCCTCGCGCCGGCCCCGAAGAAGCTATGGAGACCAGTCGCGACTCGCTTCTCGACGGGCTGTTCCCGGTCACCGAATGGCCGCAGCCGCCAAGGCCGCAATATCCCAGGCTCGATAAGAAATCCGACCGCCGCAGCGATATCGTCTTTGCCGCGCTCGGCATCACGCTCGGCCTGATCTGCGCGCTGTTTCCCTGGTATATCTTCTTCAATCAGGACCAGTTCGGCGTGCAGGCGATCAAGTTCGGCGGCAGCGGCACCAATGCAGGGCGGGTCAGCGGCGGTTCGCAGATGGAAAACAGCGGTCAGCCGCTGACGGCAAACGATGTTCCCGATGTCGACCTGTTCGCCACCGGCACGCTGCAGGACCCCGAGGACAAGACCCAGCCTCCCGGCGTCGACGAGCAGCCCTTCCCGGCGGATCCCAAATTTCGCATGGTTCATGTCGCCAATGGCCGCGCCATGATCGAGGACGATGCCGGCCTGTGGATTGTCCAGCGCGGCTCGAAGCTGCCCGACTCCAGCGTCGTCTCGTCGATCGAGCAACGCGGCGGCAAGTGGGTCATGGTCACCAGCACCGACCAGGTGATCGAACTCTCCAAATAGCGGCACACCGGCTTACGCCTAGCCCGCGCAAGGTCCGCGCAAGACTGGCAGCCTAGTCTTGTACGTACCAGCCTGGAGATCCCCATGGAGCCCATCAATCTTTTCGATCTCGCCGCCAAGCAGTCGCAATGGCTGTCGGTGCGCCAGTCGGCCATTGCCGGCAACATCGCCAACGTCAACACGCCGGGCTACACCGCCGGCGATGTCGAGCCGTTCGAGAAGGTGCTCGACCGCACGGCAGTGTCGCTGACCGCCACCCAGGCAGGCCACCTCGGCACTGCCGCCACTAATGCCGGCTTCACGGTCAAGCCAGAAGAGACGACCGGCGCCATCATGCCCTCGAAGAACACGGTGGTGGTCGAGAACGAACTGATGAAGGCCGGCGAGGTCCGCCGCTCGTTTGAACTCAACACCGCGATCGTCAAGGCCTTCCATTCGATGATGATGATGGCGGTGAAGAGCTGACCATGGACGCTTTGACCTCAGCCCTCAAGATCGCCGCGTCCGGCCTCAGCGCCCAGTCTGACCGTTTGCGCGTCGTTTCGGAAAACCTTGCCAACGCGCAGTCGACCGGCAACACCCCGGGCGCCGACCCCTATCGCCGCAAGACCATCAGTTTCGTCTCGGAACTCGATCGTGCCTCGGGTGGCACGACGGTTGAGGTCAACTCCATCGACCGCGACCCCAGCGACTTTCCCGTCGAATTCCAGCCCGGCAACGAGGCCGCCGACGACAAGGGCTACGTCAAGATGCCCAATGTCAACGTGCTGGTCGAGATGGCCGACATGAGCGAAGCCAACCGCTCCTACGAAGCCAACCTTCAGGTCATCAAGCAGGCGCGTGATCTGATCTCCATGACCATCGACCTGATGAGGAACCAGTAATGATCAGCGGCATTGGCGGTATCGGATCGCTTCCCCTCAAGCCGGAGATCGGTGGCGCCGATACCACGACCGACCTGTTCCAGGGCACCAAGGCGCCGATGGCCGGCAGCGAAATCGGCACCACCTTTGCCGAGGCGCTGAGCCAGGCCGCCTCGAAGACCGTCAACACCTTGCAGAATGCCGAGCAGGTGTCGATCCAGGCACTCAGGGGCGACGCCGATACCCGTCAGGTCGTCGACGCCGTCATGAGCGCCCAGCAGGCCCTGCAGACCACGATCGCGATCCGCGACAAGGTCGTCTCCGCCTATCTCGAAATCAGCCGTATGGGCATCTGAGGAGAACTTGCCGTGAAAGCACTCGCCATCGCAGCGACCGGCATGAATGCCCAGCAGACAAATCTGGAAGTCATTGCCAACAACATCGCCAACATCAACACCACCGGCTACAAGCGCGCGCGCGCCGAATTCTCCGACCTGCTCTACCAGGTCGACCGCACGCAGGGCGTGCCCAACCGCTCCAATTCATCGCTTGTGCCGGAAGGCGTGTCGATCGGCCTCGGCGTCAAGACGACGGCGGTGCGCAACGTCCATACGCAGGGCGAACTGACCTCGACCGGCAACAGTTTCGACATGGCGCTGACGGGCCGCGGCTGGTTCCAGATCGAGGGCGGCGACGGCGGCACGCTCTACAGCCGCGCCGGCGCCTTCAATACCAACGCCACCGGCCAGCTGGTGACCGTCGACGGCGCCAATGTCATCCCGGCCATCACCGTGCCGACCGATGCCATCGAAGTTGTCGTCAACAAGACCGGCCAGGTCTTTGCCCGCATCGACGGCCAGACCGACCTCCAGCTGCTGGGCCAGCTGCAGCTCGCCAACTTTGCCAATGAAGCCGGCCTGGCGCCGCTCGGCGAAAATCTGTTCCAGGAGACGCCGGCCTCCGGCCCGGCCAATGTCGGCGTGCCCGGCGATCCCGGCTTCGCCTCAGTCGAGCAGGGTTATCTCGAGGCCTCCAACGTCGATCCGGTCAAGGAAATCACCGAGCTGATCTCGGCGCAGCGCGCCTATGAGATGAACTCCAAGGTCATCCAGGCCGCCGACGACATGGCCTCCGTCGTGTCCAAGAACATCAGGTAAGGTTTGATGCTCTCTCCGGCCTCCCGCTCCGCGCTTTGCCGCACCGCGCTGATGCTCGCGCTGGTAGCCGGCGGTGTGCCGGCGTTTGCCCAGGAGAGCGCAGACCAGCAGACCAGCACCCACGTCGCGAGCAGTCAGGCAACCGGCGAGATCGTTCTGATCCCCAACCGGGTCATCTATCCCGGCGAGATGATCGACACCGGCGTGCTGAAACCGGTGACGCTGCTCCCCGGAAAGCACAGGCCGGATGCGGTCGCCACGCAGGCCATGGAACTCCAGGGCAAGGTCGCCAAGCGCACGCTGCTGCCCGGCCGCTACATCCCGGCCGCCGCCATCCGCGACGCCTGGCTGGTCGAACAGGGCGCCGCCGTGCAGGTCTATTTCATCGCCGGCGACCTCACCATTTCGGCTACGGCGGTGTCGCTGCAGCCGGGTGCCGCCGGCGATTTGATCAAGGTCCGCAACACAGACAGCGGCAAGATCTTTTCCGGCACGGTGATGGCGGACGGCACCGTCCGGGTCAGCGCGTCATGAGACGCGGAGCTGCCCTTCTGCTCGCGACCGTTGTCGGCCTGCAGCCGGCGCTGGCCGACGGTCTTACGCCGAAGCAAAAGCGCGATCTTGCCGGCCAGAATGGCGGCGCCTTTGTCGATCCCGAATATGATCCGGCCACCACCAACCGCATGTTCAGGGTCTCCAACGGCCCAAGCTCTCTGCCACCCGGCCAGGTCGCATCGCGCATCAAGGACATTGCGCAGCTGCAGGCTTCGCGCGACAACCAGCTCGTCGGCTACGGCCTCGTCATCGGCCTCGCCGGATCGGGCGACAGCCTGCGCAATTCGCCCTTCACCGAACAGTCGATCCGCGCCATGCTCGAAAATCTCGGCATCGCCACCGAAGGCGGCAGCGCGCGGGCCAAGAACGTCGCCGCCGTCATCGTCACCGCCAACATGCCGCCTTACGTGCAGTCGGGCGCCCGCATCGACATCGACGTCTCCTCGATGGGCGACGCCACATCGCTTGCCGGCGGCACGCTGATAATGACGCCACTGAAGGCGGCCGATGGCGAAATCTATGCTGTCGGGCAAGGCTCGGTCATCGTTTCCGGCTTCACTGCCCAGGGCGATGCCGAAAAGCTGACGCAGGGCGTGCCGACGGCCGGCCGCGTGCCCAACGGCGCCATCGTCGAGCGCACGGTGCGCGCCGAATTCGAGGACCAGGCGCTGCTCACCTTGCAATTGCGCAACCCCGATTTCTCCACTGCCGTTCGCATCGCCGACGCCATCAACGGCTACACCTCGCAACGCTTCGGCATGCGCGTGGCGGCGGAGCGCGATGCACGTACCGTGCAGATCAGGCGGCCGAAGAATGTTTCGGCGGCGCGCTTCTACGCCGAGATCGAGAATTTGGTGGTCGAGACCGACACGCCGGCACGCGTCGTCATCGACGAACGCACCGGCACCATCGTCATCGGCAACGAGGTCAAGATCTCGCGGGTGGCGATCAGCCACGGCACGCTCACCGTGCGCATCACCGAACAGCCGAAGATCGTCCAGCCGGAACCGTTCTCCAAGGGCGTGACAGCGGAGGAACCCTTCACCACCATCGATGCCACGCGGCCTGACGCCCGCGTCAATGTGCTCGACGGACCGAACCTCGAAACGCTGGTGTCGGGCCTCAACCGTCTCGGCGTCAAGCCGGACGGCATCATTGCCATTTTGCAAGGCATCAAGTCGGCCGGCGCTTTGCAGGCCGATCTGGTTCTCCAATAGGCCATGCCGATGATCGATTTCTTTTCCCAAAAGCAGCACCGCCGAAGCGCGGCCTTGGCAGCTTGCGTCATCGCCGCCACCGTCCTTGCCGGCGGCACTGTCCGCGCGGAAGAAGCGGTGCGGCAGGTTCTGGCTGGCGGGCAACAGCCGGCGGCAATGCAGCAGCTGGTCCGCGAGAAGGTGCCCGATGAAAGCGAGATCCAGCGCTTCTGCTCCAACATCGCCGACGCCGCCCGCGACCGCCGTTACGCGCTGCAGGCCGAAGAGTTGAAGCAGTTGCAGGCTGGCATCGACCAGCGCATGAAGGCGCTGGACGACAAGCGCGCCGAATACGAGCAATGGCTGAAGCGGCGTGAAGTTTTCCTGGCCCGCGCCGAGGATGGCGTCGTCAAGATCTATGCCGGCATGAAACCGGATGCCGCGGCCGAGCGCCTGGCCATGGTCAACACTGATCTCGCCGCCGCCATCCTGATGAAACTCGATTCGCGCAAGGCCGGCGTCATTCTCAACGAAATGGACCAGAAGGCGGCAGCCACGCTCACCGGCATTATGGCCAGCGCGGCGCGAAGGGTAGACCCGTCATGAAGTCGCATATACTCGCCCTGGTCGCCACCGCTTCACTTGCCGGCTGCGCCTCCGACCCCAGGGAGATCGGCAGGGAGCCGGCGCTGTCGCCGGTTGGCGCCGGCATTACCGGCAGCGTCAATGCGCCCTACTCCTATCCCGAAACGCCACCCGCGCCAGTGAAGAAATTCTCGCTGTGGGATGATCGCCAGAGCCGGTTGTTCACCGACCCACGCGCGCTGCGCGATGGCGACATCCTCACCGTCAGGATCAAGCTCAACGACAAGGCCAACTTCAAGAACCAGAACGACCGCAGCCGCACCGCCGGGCGCAAGCTCGGCTATGACGTCAACCTCGGATGGGAAGGTGCCACCACCAGCGGCAAGGGCGACGCGGGGCTGAGCTCCACCACCGAAACCAATGCGGACGGCGAAATCAAGCGCTCGGAGAACCTCGAGCTCAACGTCGCCGCCGTCGTCACCGAAGTCCTGCCCAACGGCAATCTGATGATCCGGGGCTCACAGGAGGTGCGCGTCAATTACGAGCTCAGGGTGCTGACCATCGCCGGCATGGTGCGTCCATCCGATATCGGCGCTGAAAACACCATCTCTTATGAACGCATCGCCGAGGCGCGCATCTCCTATGGCGGCCGCGGCCGCGTCAGCGAAATCCAGCAGCCCGCTTACGGTCAGCAGATCCTCGACCAAGTCCTCCCCTTTTAGGACTGGAGAACGGCGCCGTGGCAAATGTCGAACAGGTTCAGCAAAAAAAGGGCCCGTCGCTTGTCATCCAGCTTGCGATGCTGCTGGCGATGACGGGCGCCGCGATCGGCATGGGCTGGATGTCCGGCGGCTATCTGAAGGGCGTCGGGGGACCGGTGCCGGTGCCCGCCGCGCCCGAGAACCAGTCCAACGCCGAGCAACCGAGCAAGGCGGCCGAACATGCGCCCGGCACCGGGCCGACGCTTGTCCAGCTGGCGCCGATCACCACCAATCTGGCTTCGCCTGCCGACACCTGGATAAGGCTGGAAGCGTCGGTGGTCTACGATGCGCCGCAGCCGCCGGAACTTACCGAAAGCATTCACCAGGACCTGCTTGCCATGGTCCGCACCCTGAAGATGCATCAGATCGAAGGCGCCAGCGGCTACCAGCATTTGAAAGCCGACCTCGAGGAGCGCGCCGCAATCCGCAGCGGTCGCCATGCCAAACAGGTTCTGATCAGGACATTGCTGCTCGAATGAGAAAACTCGTCCTCGCCGCCGCGATCGTCGTCGCCGCCACCTCTGTCGCCGCCGCCCAGCAGCTCGATCTCGGCGGCATCGGCAAGGCCGACGGCGCCACCGTCGGCTATATCATCCAGATGTTCGGTCTGATCACCGTGCTGTCGGTGGCGCCGGGCCTGTTGATCATGGTGACGAGCTTCACCCGCTTCGTCATCGCCTTCTCGATCCTGCGCGCCGGCATCGGCCTGCAGTCGACGCCGGCCAATCTGATCCTGATCTCGCTGTCGCTGTTCATGACCTTCTACGTCATGGCGCCGACCTTCGACCAGGCCTGGAACACCGGCGTCAAGCCGCTGATGGACAACCAGATCAGCCAGACCGAGGCGTTCGAAAAGATTTCGGACCCGTTCCGCACCTTCATGCTGCACAATGTCCGCGACAAGGACTTCGACCTGTTCGCCGATCTCGCCCGCGAACGCGGCCAGGTCGTTGCCAGGGACACCGTCGACCTGCGCATCCTGGTGCCGGCCTTCATGATCTCCGAAATCCGCCGCGGCTTCGAGATCGGCTTCCTGATCGTGCTGCCGTTCCTCGTCATCGACCTGATCGTCGCCACCATCACCATGGCCATGGGCATGATGATGCTGCCGCCGACCGTCGTTTCGCTGCCCTTCAAGATCCTGTTCTTCGTCCTCATCGACGGCTGGAACCTGCTTGTCGGCAGCCTGGTGCGCTCCTTCACCTGACCGTCCGCGCGCCGTTGGCGCCTTGCTAAAGTTTTATGCAATATATTTCCGGTTAACCGTCCCGTTTAGCCCTTTGGTAGGGACTTGCCCGCATATTGCTCGCAGATGGCGGGTGATCGGGTCTCACGATCATTGGCATGATGCCGCTCCGTCATACCGGAAAAGCCGGTATGTCAAAAACACCCTGTAAAAATCAAGGTACGAGTAGCCATGTCCAGTATCATGACGAACGCCTCGGCGCTGACCGCGCTGCAGAGCCTGAACAACACCAACAAATCCCTCGAGCAGACGCAGGCCCGCATCTCGACCGGCTACCGCGTTGCCACCGCTTCCGACAACGCCGCTTACTGGTCGATCGCGACCTCGATGAAGTCCGACAACAAGGCCAACTCGGCCGTGCAGGACGCCCTCGGCCTCGGCGCCGGCAAGGTTGACACCGCCTACACCGCCATCAACGACGTCAAGGACCAGGTCGACCTGATCAAGACCAAGCTGGTCACTGCCCGTAGCGCCTCGAAGGAAGACCAGCAGAAGATCGCGACCGAAATCAACGCCATCCAGGCGCAGATCAAGTCCTCGGTCGCCAACGCCAACTTCGCCGGCTCGAACCTGCTGCAGAACGACGCTGCCGCTGCGTCCGACCTGAAGATCGTTGCGGCTTACAACCGTACCGGCGCGACCGTCACCATCGACACCATCGACGTCAAGGCAGCCGATACGCAGGTTCTCGATGTCGCCGGCACGGGCGGCATCGTCGGCGGCCTGCTCGCCGCTGCCTTCTTCGACCCGAGCACCACGGCGGTTACCCCCGCCGCCATCGACACCGCGCTCGGCACTGTTGAAACCGCGCTTGCCAAGCTGTCCACCGGCGCTGCCTCGCTCGGCGCCGCCAAGTCGCGCATTGACACCCAGAAGAGCTTCCTGTCGAACCTGTCGGACTCGATCGACAAGGGCGTCGGCGCGCTGGTCGACGCCGACATGAACAAGGAATCGACGCGGCTGCAGGCCCTGCAGGTCCAGCAGCAGCTCGGCATCCAGGCGCTGTCGATCGCCAACGGCAACTCGCAGTCGATCCTGTCGCTCTTCCGCGGCTGATCTCTCGACATTACGACTGACACCATCCGTCGGGCCGCGCCAACAGCGCGGCCCGATTTCTTTTGCGGCTGTTGATTGTCTTGCTGAATGGCTGCCGATTTTTGCTCTTGGCCAGCGCCCTGAATGGCTTGGTTTAACAGGCCGTTAACCATATCCCGGTAGTCATGGTTAACCATTCCATGGCGGGCAGACCATACGGTCGATGGGCTTATGCCTACCCCCTTGATGAAGTTGATCCGGCGTGTTCGGGACACGCCAGTGTTTGAAAAGGGGTAAATATCTTGGCTAGCATCATGACGAACGCTTCGGCTCTGACCGCGCTGCAGAGCCTGAACAACACCAACAAGCAGCTTGAAACCACCCAGTCACGCATTTCGACCGGCTACCGCGTCGCCACCGCCAGCGACAACGCCGCCTACTGGTCGATCGCCACCACGATGAAGTCCGACAACAAGGCGCTTTCGGCCGTTCAGGACGCGCTTGGCCTCGGCGCCGGCAAGGTCGATACCGCCTACACCGCCATCACCGACATCAAGGACCAGGTCGACCTGATCAAGGCCAAGCTGGTCACTGCACGCAGCGCCAGCAAGGACGACCAGCAGAAGATCGCGACCGAAATCAAGGCCATCCAGGACCAGATCAAGTCGTCGGTCACCAACGCCTCCTATGCCGGCTCGAACCTGCTGCAGAACGACGCTGCTGCGACCTCCGACCTGAAGATCGTCGCGTCCTATAACCGCACCGGCACGACCGTCGCCATCGACACCATCGACGTCAAGGCGGCCGACACGCAGGTTCTCGATCTTCCTGGCACTGGCGGCATCGTCGGCGCTCTGCTGGCGACGACCTTCTTCGATCCCAGCACCACCCAGGTCCTCCCGGCGGCCATCGACACCGCACTCGGCGCCGTTGAAACGGCGCTTGCCAAGCTGTCCACGGGTGCCGCCTATCTCGGCGCCGCCAAGTCGCGCATCGACACCCAGAAGAGCTTCCTGTCGAACCTCTCGGACTCCATCGACAAGGGCGTCGGCGCGCTGGTCGACGCCGACATGAACAAGGAATCCACGCGGCTGCAGGCCCTCCAGGTCCAGCAGCAGCTCGGCATCCAGTCGCTGTCGATCGCCAACGGCAACTCGCAGTCGATCCTGGCGCTGTTCAAGCAGTAAGCCTGACCCGGCTTTCTCTTCCTTGAATAGGCCGCGCCAACAGCGCGGCCCTTTCCTGTATGGGTGTGTTTTGACGCATGTCGTTGACCCGGAACCGCTGCACACTTCCGGGCGACATGCTCTATCATCTTCGCACAAGCTTCGCGGTCTAGTGTTCCCACGGAATATCATGCTGGGAGCGCTTGAATCGTGCCGCAACAGATCCAGAGCATCATCTCGAATCTCAGGGCATTTGGCGTCAGGCGCCTTGCCATGCTGGCCGGCATTGCCGCATTGGTGATGGCCGTCATCGGCATCGGCTCGGTCTATCTCAACCGCCCGGCCTATGAGACGCTCTATGTCGGGCTCGATCGCTCCGACGTGAACCAGATCGGCCTGGTGCTCGGCGAAGCCGGCATCGGCTTCGACGTCGGCTCCGACGGCACCTCCGTGCTGGTGCCGGCCGGCACCACCGCGCAGGCGCGCATGCTGCTCGCCGAAAAGGGCCTGCCGACCAGCGCCAATGCCGGCTACGAACTGTTCGACAATGTCGGTTCTCTTGGCCTGACCTCCTTCATGCAGCAGATCACCCGCGTGCGCGCGCTGGAAGGCGAGATCGCCCGCACCATCCAGTCGATATCCGGCATCAAGGCCGCCCGCGTTCACATCGTCATGTCCGAGCGCGCCAATTTCCGCCGCGACGAACAGCAACCCTCCGCCTCGGTGGTCATCCGCTATTCCGGCATCGACGCCGAAAAGAGCGCCATGTCGATCCGCCATCTCGTCGCCGCCGCCGTGCCGGGCCTGTCGGCCGACAAGGTTACCGTGCTCGATTCCAACGGCAACCTTCTCGCCGCCGGCGACGATCCCTCCAACACAAGTGCTGCCCGCACGCTCGGCGTCGAGCAGACCGTCGAGGCGCAGATCGGCGACAACATCCGCCGCGCGCTGACGCCTTATCTCGGCCCCGACAATTTCCGCGCCAGCGTCAAGGCCGATGTCAACACCGACACCCGCCAGACCGAAGAGACGATCTTCGATCCGGAGTCACGCGTGGAGCGTTCCGTGCAGTCGGTGCGCGCCAACGAAAACAGCAATCAGAGGCAGGCCTCGACCCCGGCCACCGTCGAGCAGAACCTGCCCGAGACCCAGGCGACCAGCACCGATGGTCCGCAGACGTCATCGGAGAATGATCGCAAGGAGGAGATCACCAATTACGAGATCAACTCCAAGAAGATCGCCACAGTCTCGAACGGCTATTCCGTCACCAAGATGTCGATCGCCGTCGTCGTCAATCAGCAGCGGCTGATGACCATCCTCGGCAAGGACGCAACGCCCGAGCAGATCGCCAAGCGCGTTGCCGACATCCAGAAGATGGTGGCTTCGGCCACTGGCTTCGACGACAAGCGCGGCGACATCATCGATGTCTCGGCCGTCGAGTTCATCGACGGGCTCGACGGCGAGGCGGTCGAACAGCCGGGCATAATGGCGTCGATCGGAACCCATGCCGGTACGATGATCAACGCCGGCGCTTTCATCGTCGTGGTGTTCCTGGTCGCCTTCTTCGGCCTGAGGCCGATGGCCACCGCGCTGAGCGCGCGGCCGACGCCGGCACTTGCCGGTCCGAGCTTCGACGACGTCCAGCGTTCACTGCCGACACCCGAAGCCGCCAGCGCCGAACAGGCGCCGGCTGCCTTGCCCGGCAGCCGCCCAGGCCCGACTCCACTCGACGATCTTCGTCAGAAGATCAGGCCGGCGCCGCAGGAGCGGCTTGCCCGCATGGTCGACATCAATGAGGAGCGCACCGCGCAGATCCTGCGCAAATGGGCGGCCCAGGAAGCAGCGGTATAGACCATGGCCTCGGCAGCGCTTTTCGACCTTTTGCCGGATTTCGGCGCACGCAGCCAGCGTGCCGGCCAGCCCTCGCTCGCCGCCATGGCCGAGCCAAGGCCGGAGACGTCGGCGCCGCAGGCCGACATCGGCGCGCTGATCGCCGAAGCGGTCATCGATGCCGAAGCCGCCCTTGAAGCCCGCCTTGCCATCGCCCACCAGGCAGCGCTCGAGGCGCAGAGACAGGCCAACGCCGATGAAGCAAAGGCCTTTCTAGAAAGTTTCGGCGGCGATCTCGGCGCGGTCGTCACTGCCCGTATCGAGATCATGGAGGCCAAGGTCAGCGACCTCGTCGGCGCCACCATTGCGCGCATCATTGGCGGCCTTGTCAGCGACGATCTGCAGAAGCGTTCGCTGGAAACCCTTGCCGGCACGATCCGCGAAGCCGTCGGCGACAGCGAGGCGGTGCGCATCGCCGTGCGCGGACCGCTGTCATTGTTCGAGACGCTGAAGGCTTCGCTCGGCCCACGCGCGGCCAATCTCGATTTCGTCGAGGCGCCCGGCTTCGACCTTACCGTCGCCATTGACGAGGCGGTGTTCGAAACCCGCATTGCCGAATGGTCGGCCGCCTTGTCGGAGGCCCTGTCATGAGCGAGGGCCCTCTTACGAACGAGTGGACGTCATGAGCGTTGTCGAGGCCGCAGACGCCAGGCATGAGATCATCATCGTGCGGCGCAACCACGACGACCACGACGACGCCCACCATGGCGGCGTCTGGAAGATCGCCTTTGCCGATTTCATGACTGCCATGATGTGCTTCTTCCTCGTCATGTGGCTGATCAACGCCGCCAACGAGCAGACCAAGGCAGCCGTCGCCAGCTACTTCAATCCGGTCAAGCTGGTCGATCGCAACGCCAGCCGCAAGGGCCTCGAAGACCTCGGCGATGGCCCGAGCAAGGTCGGGCTGACGGCGGACGACCCGCGGGACAAGACCAGCAAGGCCGGACAGGACGGCGTCGGCGGCGCCGGTACTTCCGACAAGAAGCAATCGAAGGAATCGGCGCCAAAGACGGATCTTTCCGACGAGCATCTGTTTGCCGATCCCTATGCGGTGCTGTCGGAAATCGCCACCGACACCGGCGTCATGCAAAATGTCAGCGAGAAGGGCGATGGCGGCGCGCAGGCGTCCGGCCCGGCTACCGGCGCATCCGGCGGCCAATCCTACCGCGACCCGTTCGCGCCGGATTTCTGGTCGCAGCAGGTGGCTGCACCAGGCGCCGAAGCCACCGCCGAACGCACCAAGATCGAAGGCGATCCCCTGAAGCCGGGTGACAAGGCGGCACAGACGCAAGTGGCGGAGGTGAAGGCCGTGCCGGCCGCGCCGCCAGTGGCCGCGGCGCCGCTCGAGCCGCTGGCGAAATCCGTTTCCGATAAGCCGCTGACCAAGGCTGAAGCCAAAGCAGAGGCCAAGGCTGAAGCAGCGAAGGCCGAAATTGCAAAGGCCGAAGCCGCCGAAGCACAACCCGCACCCAAACCCGAAGCCGCGGAAAAAGCGCCGACGGCCGCCACTGTTAGAGCCGCGGCGCAGGTCAAGCAGGAACTGGCCGAGGCCTTCAAGCCAGGCGACAAATTGCATAATGGCGTCTCCGTCGAAGCCACCGACAAGGGTGTCGTCATTTCGATCACGGACCAGTTCGATTTCGGCATGTTCGAGATCGGATCGGCGGTGCCTAGGCGTGAACTGGTGCTGGCGATGGAAAAGATCGGCCGCATCGTCAACGAGCAGAAAGGCACGATCAGCATCAACGGCCACACCGACGCGCGGCCGTTCCGCAGCGACACTTACGACAATTGGCGGCTGTCCACGGCGCGCGCCCATTCCGCCTATTACATGCTGGTGCGCGGCGGCGTCGACGAGCGCCGCATCACCGAGGTCGCCGGCTTCGCCGATCGCGAGCCGAAAATTGCAGCCGACCCGATGGCGGCCGCGAACCGCCGCATCGAAATCCTGATGGCGACCGACGGATGAGGCGCGCCGCCATCATCGGCCGCGCCGTCGGGCTGCTGCTGCTGAGCGCTGTCCATCCGCCATCGGCCTTCGCCGAGGACGGCTTGCAGCCCTATCAGCTGGTGCGCTCGCTGCAGCTTGTGCAGGACCGCATCGCCGCCGGCGATCACGCCGCGCTGCCGATGCAGGCCAAGCTGCTCGAAATGGCCGACACAAGGCTGCGCGCGGCGGACGCAGATGATTTCAGCGACCCGAAGAATTTTCGCGCCTTGCTGGTCTATGGCATGAGTGGCGGCAACCCCGTCACCGTCGAGGCGGCGGTGTCGCGCGCCAAGACCGACCCGCAAAGCCTGACCATCGCCAAGGGCATTGTCGATTATCTGAACGGCCGGCAGGCGGCTGCGATCGAGGCGCTGAAGCCGATCGATCCGATGACCCTGCCCCCCGATGTCGGTGCCTTTCTGGCGCTGGTCAAGGGCTCGCTTCTCGCCACCGAGCAACCGGTCAGCGCGCTTGCGCTGCTCGACGATGCTCGCCTGCTCAGCCCCGGCACGCTGGTCGAGGAAGCAGCACTGCGCCGCTCGGTCGGCATCGCCGCCGCGCAAGGCGACGGTGCGCGTTTCGCGCTTGCCTCAACCCAATACGTCGAAGACTACCTCTATTCGCCCTATGCCAGCCAGTTCGCCGACGCCTTCGTCTCCGGCGTCATCACGCTGCACATGGCGATCAGCCAGGACAAGCTCGCCGACATCACCGCAATGATGGATCCAGAACGCGAGAAGGTGATCTATCTGCGCATCGCCCGCCGCGCCGCGATCGACGGCTTTGCCGATCTCTCCGCCTTTGCCTCGGCCAGGGCTGAACGGGGCCGCGACGGCATCCACAATCCGGACGATCCGCGCGCCCAGCTCTATTCCAGCCTGTCCACGGTAACGTCCGGCACCATCGGCGAGGTCCGCGCCAAGCTGGACAAGATCGATCGCAACCAGCTTTCGCAAAGCGACCGCGACCTGCTCGATGCCGCGCAGGCCGTGGCGGGTGAAGTCATCGCCCCGCCGGCGCCGCTGCCTGCCGAAAAGCCCGCACCTGCCGCGGCCAGGCAGGAGCCGGTCAAGACCGCGGCCGTGGAAAGACCCGACGAGCCAGAGCTGCCGCCGGTCGAAGGCGCGATGCCGGAACAGCCAGCCGCCACAACGTCGAGTGAACAGCCCGCAACCGACCAACCGAAGGCGGCAAGTGAGCCGGCCGCGCAGGCACCGAGCACGCCCGAGCCAAAGGCGGCGGAAATGCCTGCAGTCGCCTCCGCCAGCGATGCGGCTCCGGTCGTGCCGGCATCGGCGCCGGCCCCCGCCGCCGTAGAGCCAGCCGATCCCACCGACGCCGCCATGGCGAGGACGCGTCACCAGCTCGATTTGATCGACCAGATGCTTGGAGCAGCCCCGAAATGACCACCAATGTTGGCCAGGCCCTGCCGGCTCCCGCGCACGCCGGATCGAAGCAGTCGGCCTCAAACGCCAAGGGCGGCGACAAAAGCTTCGGCGACATGGTGCGCGGCGACGACGATGCGCCGACACCGATAGGCCAGGGAGCAATTGAGGCCGCGTCGCACGAGCTGCATTGGGCCAAACGCAGCCCTGCCGGTCCCGGCAAAAGCGAAATCCCACACACCCAGTCTGGCAAAACGGGGACGAAATCCGCTGCCGGCAAGGCCGCAAAAGAACATGCCGATAGTGGCCCGGACAAACCATCCAAGGACGCTGAGGTGGCCGGACGAGACGCGGATGCAGGATCGCTGCAGGATCATTTGCCACTGGTGCTGGCGTTGCACGATATCAGGCATTTCTCAACGGTCCGGACAAGCGGGAACGGCATCGCGACGAATGGACAGACTGGGCAACCGGCGCCCGCTGGCGAGGCCATTTCTGCACAGACGTCGCCTCTGAAGAGACACCGCGCAGCGTCCGGCATTGACAACAGACTCGACACGACGACGCGATCGGAACGGGCCAAGCCCGGTACCAGCGTTTCCGCACAGGATCAGGGGCAAAAGCTGCCCGCGATCGGGCTCCAGTCCGGCAAACTGCCGCACCAGGATGGTCCGACGCCTCCTCTACCGGCGGACCAGACGGCAAGCGACGTTTCGGCACCCGAGGCAAAACGGTCCGCGCCGTCGGCGAAGTCCGTCGATGGAGCCCATTCCGCGGCATCGTACACACAGGGAAACCAGCCGCCATTCGCTGCGCGCGTCGACATTGTCGCCGAACAGAGCTTCCCCGCGCCGGCGCATAGTCCGATAAACCAAACGACTTCGGCGCTTATCGTCGCGCTGGCTTCGGACAACGGCCTGCGGCCAGCCGTTTCGACGCCGTCAACGACCGCCCAGACGGGCGGTTCTGTTGCCGTTCCGACACATATATTGAAGATCGAGCTTCACCCGGCAGAGCTCGGCATGGTCACCGCCAGTCTGAGGCTTTCCGGAGAACAACTTTCGATAGAATTGAAGCCCGAAACCCATGAGGCTTACCGCCGTCTCGCCACCGATAGCGACGCCATCGTGAAGTCGTTGCGCGGGCTCGGCTTCGATGTCGACAAGGTCACCATCCTGCAACCCTCGATAGCGATCCACGCAGCGGCCCGCAGCGATGCAGCGAACTCGCAGCCAATGCCGCAAGGCCGCGACCAGTCCGCTTTTCAGCCCGGAAACTCGAGCGGCAACAATACGGGTTCGGGCGGCCAGCAGTCGGGAAGAAACCGCAATGACGATGCCCAGGAATTCGGCCGCGCTGGCGCGCCTGCTGGCGAGCGCGCTGGCGACGATATGTTTATCTAGCCTCGCCACCAAGCCGGCCACCGCCGCCACCAACCCTTGCGAGCCCGAGATTTTGCGTGCCGCCGACCGCTATGGCGTGCCCGCCGGCATCCTCTATGCGGTCGGGCTGACCGAGACCGGCAAGAAGGGAAGCCTGCAGCCTAATGCGTTGAATATAGAGGGGAAAGCGGTATTTCCAAGGAACCGCACCGAGGCCCTGGCCGCCTTCGAAGCAGCCTGGCGCGAGGGCAAGACACTCATCGATCTCGGCTGCATGCAGATCAACCATCACTATCACGCCGCGCATTTCCGCAGCGTCGACGACATGCTGGACCCGCGCCAGAATGTCGACTATGCCGCGCGCTTCCTGGCCAGCCTGCATGCGCGTCATGTCAGCTGGTCGATGGCCGTCGCCCGCTACCACGCCGGCCCCGACAATGACCCCGCGCAGAAATTCTATGTCTGCCGCGTCATCGCCAATATGGTCGCCACCGGCTTCGGCAAATGGACCCCGAACGCCCGCAACTTCTGCAACCATTAGGTGAATCATCTCTTGCGAACGGCTGCAAATCCACGCCCGGCGGGTGACGTGCCACGTCACCCGTTCGGCAACCAACGATACAACCTCCTGATTGCGGTTATTTCGAAACTCGAAATAACTCCCAAGAAAATAGCTACAAGAAATGATGGTTGTTCAGGATTCCCGGCACCGGTTACGGCTCTTCCCACGGGGCAGATGATCTGATTCGGAGGCGGGGCCGATGATTGTAATCGTTGACGAGCGTGAGCTCGTAACTGAAGGCTATAATTCACTTTTCGATCGTGAGGGCGTCGCCTGTGCAGGCTTCGCGTCCGGTGAATTCGGCGAGTGGGTGACATCGGCCGCCGACACGGATTTGCGATCGGTCCGAGCCTTCCTCATCGGCGACTGCCGCGAAGGCGCCATCTCGCCACGCCAGATCCGCGACCGCACCGGCGCTCCGGTTATCGCGCTCAGCGAACAGCACTCGCTTGAAAATACGCTGCGGCTGTTCGAGAGCGGTGTCGACGACGTCATCCGCAAGCCGGTCCATATCCGGGAGATCCTGGCCCGCATCACCGCCATCCGCCGCCGCGCCCATGAGGACGTCAGCTATACCGAGATCGGCGCCATGCGCATCTTCATGGACGGCCGCGATCCCGAGATCGATGGCCAGCCGTTGCCTCTGCCGCGCCGCGAACGCCGCATCCTCGAATATCTGGCGAGCAACCGCGGACGCCGCGTCACCAAGACCCAGGTCTTCAACGCCATCTACGGCATCTTCGACGAAGAGGTCGAGGAGAACGTCGTCGAGAGCCACATCTCCAAATTGCGCAAGAAGCTGCGCGAAAAGCTCGGCCAGGACCCGATAGATTCCAAGCGCTTCCTTGGCTACCGGCTGGTGTTCTGATGGCGGTCTGCGCCAGCCTCGCGCAAGACAGAAATTATATCCTCGCGACCACAGATGGGCCCAACGATGTTGGGCATTGAGGAGACGTTCGATGAGCCTTTACGGAATGATGCGGACCGGCGTTTCCGGCATGAACGCGCAGGCCAACCGCCTTTCGGCCACAGCCGACAACATCGCCAATTCCGACACCACCGGCTACAAGCGATCCTCGGCCGAGTTTTCGACGCTGATCATGCCGCAGGTCGGCGGCGCCTATAATTCCGGCGGCGTCAACACCACCATCCGCTCGGCCATCAGCGCCCAGGGCGTGCTGCAGTACACGACCTCGGTTTCCGACCTTGCGGTCAACGGCAACGGTTTCTTCGTCGTCCAGGACCCCAGCGGAACGCCTTTCCTCACCCGCGCCGGCGCATTCGTTCCCGACGCTCAGGGCAGACTGGTCAACGCCGCCGGCTACCAGCTGATGGCCTACAGCTACGCCAACGGCACACCGGCTGCCACCGCCAACGGTTTCGAAGGGCTGGTGCCGGTCCAGATCTCCGACCAGGAAATGACCGCGACGCCCAGCACCGCGGGCAACTTCAACGCCAATCTGCCGGCCGGCGCCACGCCGCCCGCCGGTCCGCTGCCGTCCACCAACAGCCCGACGGCGGAATACACGTCGAAATCCTCGATGGTCACCTACGACAATCTCGGCAACAAGAAGCTGCTCGACCTCTATTTCACCAACACCGGGACCGGCACCTGGTCGGTCTCTGTGTTCGACCAGTCCCAGGCGACGCCGGGCACATCCTTTCCCTATATGGGCGGCGCGCTGGCCACGGCCAACCTGACCTTCGACACCACCACCGGCAAACTCACCGGCGCCGTCGATTCGATTACCATCCCCGTACCGGGCGGTGCGTCGCTCGACCTCGATTTGTCCAAGCTGACTCAGCTCGGCACCGGCTTCACGGTCTCCGAAGCCAAGGTCAACGGCAACGCGCCCAGCACGATCGAAAAGATCCAGATCGGCGAGGACGGAGTCATTTACGCCCAGTATCAGGACGGCTCGACCAAGCCGCTGTTCAAGATCCCACTGGCCGACGTCCAGAGCGCCGACAACCTCACCGCACTGCCTGGCAATGTCTATGCGCAGTCCACCGACTCCGGCACCGTGCGCATCGGCTTCGCCAATGAAGGCAAGCTCGGCAGCATCATCTCCGGCGCGTTGGAAAATTCCAACGTCGATATCGCCGAGGAATTGACCAACATGATCGCGGCGCAGCGCAGCTACACCGCTAACTCGAAAGTGTTCCAGACCGGTTCCGACCTCATGGATGTCCTTGTCAACCTGAAGAGATAAACGACGGGCACCAGGGGAATGAACCCAAACCAGAGCAGCGCGGTGCGCGGATTTCGAATTCAAGGCCACACCGGCAAACCGGCCGGGGTGGTCTGGAATTGCAGGTTTCCGAACGCCGACGCCGCCGACAGGGCAGAGACGTCATCCCCTCCCCACTGGCCTCGTGAAAGACCCGCATGTCGCTGACTTCCGCATTGACCATAGCCCAACAGTCGCTTCAGACCACATCGAAGCAGACCAGCGTCCTTTCCCGCAATATTGCCGACGCCAGCAACCCCGACTATGCCCGCCGCACGGCGGTCGTCGTCAGCAGCGCGCCCGGCGCCCGCTCGGTCGAGATCCAGCGCGCCACCAACGCCCTGCTGTTTCGCCAGAACCTTAGCGCGCAATCGGCATGGAGCGGCCAGAGCACGCTTTACAGCGGAATTGACCGCCTCGCCGTTGCCGTCAACGGCGTCGACAACGCCTCCTCTGCCTCGACCGCGATCGGCAAGCTGCAGAACGCGCTGCAGCTTTACGCCGCTACGCCATCCAACCAGAACCTCGGCTCCAGCGTCATCGACGCGGCCCAGCAGGTGGTGCGCGCTCTGAACGACGGCACCAACGCGATCCAGGATTTCCGCACCCAGGCCGATGGCGAGATATCAACGGCGGTTAACGATCTCAACTCGCTGCTTAGTCAGTTCCAGGACGCCAACAAGGCGGTCATCTCCGCAACCCGTTCGGGTACCGACGCATCCGACGCGCTCGACCAGCGCGACGCTTTGCTGAAGAAGATCGCGGACTATGTGCCGGTGTCGACCTTCACGCGTGGCGACAACGACATGGTCATCACCACCAAGGATGGCACGACACTGTTCGAGACCATTCCGCGCTCGGTAAGTTTCACCCCGTCGGCGGGCTACACGGCCGGCACACCAGGCAACACCATCTACATCGACAATGTGCCGGTCAGCGCCGGGGCTGGCGGCAACACCAGCGCCGACGGCAAGCTCGCCGGGCTCATCACCTTGCGCGACGGCGTCGCGGCGACGATGCAGAGCCAGCTCGACGAAGTCGCGCGCGGCCTCATCACCGCCTTTGCCGAAACAGCACCTTCGCAGACCGACCGAACCGGCCTGTTCACCTGGTCGGGTGCGCCCGCCATTCCGGCCGCCGGCACGCTGATCGACGGCCTTGCCGGCTCGATCAAGGTCAACGCCGCAACGGACTCGAGCGTCGGCGGCAATCCGGTGCTGCTGCGCGACGGCGGCGCCAATGGTGCGGCCTATATCGCCAACACTGCCGGCAACGCCTCCTATTCGCAGCTCTTGATCGGCTATGGCGACAAGCTCGACAAGCCGATGCCTTTCGACGCTGCGGCCGGCATCACCGTCACGTCCAGCGTGTTCGACTACGCCGCCAATGCCATTGGCTGGTTCGAAGGCCAGCGCCAGCAGGCCTCGAGCAACGCCGACGCCAAGGAAGCGCTGGCATCGCGCACCGCCGAGGCGCTGTCCAACGACACCGGCGTCAATGTCGACCAGGAGATGTCGCTGCTGCTCGACCTCGAACACACCTATCAGGCCTCGGCGCGCATGATGAAAACCGTCGACGACATGCTGTCGGCCCTGCTCGATGCCGTGGGATAAGCCATGAAAGCCACATCCGTCTCCTCGGCCGCTCTCTCCAACGCCGCGCGCTATCAGCAGATGCGCATGCAGGGCGAACTGGTCAAAGCCACCAAGGAATCGACGACCGGCACCGTCGCCGATGTCGGTCTGGCGCTCGGCGCGCGCACCTCGCAGGCGGTCACCTTCTCGCGCGACCTCGACCGGTTGAACGTCATCATCGATTCCAATTCGCTGGTCACCGCTCGGCTGTCCTCGACGCAGGCTGCGCTTGGCCAGCTTTCCGACACTGCGCAGAATTTGCTGACCGCGCTGACCGCCGCCGGCAATTCCTCGAGCACCATCACGCAGCAAGCCGGCAAGGCCGCCGTGCAGCAGATGACCTCTATCCTCAACGCCAGCGTCAACGGCGAATATCTGTTTGCCGGCACCAACACCGACGTCAAGCCGATCGATGACTTCACTGCCGCCGGCTCGCCGGCCAAGGCGGCGTTCGACGCTTCCTTCTCGTCTTATTTCGGCTTCACGCAGGCCGATCCGCTCGCTGCCAACATCACCGCCGCCCAGATGGATAGCTTCATCACCAGCAATGTCTTGCCGCAGTTCATGGGCTCCGGCTGGCAGGCCAACTGGTCGAACGCCACCGACCAGCAGATCGTCAGCCGCATTTCGCTGGGCGAAACCACCCAGACCTCGGCCAGCGCCAATGAAGACAGCATCCGCAAGCTCGCCATGGCTTCCGCCCTGGTCACCGGCCTGCTCTCCGGCAATATCAGCCAGGCGGCGAAGACCGCCGTTGTCGGCCGCGCCCAGGCTATGGTCGGCGAGGCGCTGGGCGGGCTAGGGCAACTGCAGGCCGAGACCGGCCTTGCCGAGAAGCGGGTCTCCGACGCCAGCGACCGCATGAAGACGCAGGTCGACCTGTTCGAGCGCCATATCCTCGATCTGGAAGGCGTCGATCCCGCCGAGGCAGCCACCCGCGTCGCGGATCTGACGCAGCATATCGAGACGTCCTTCGCGCTGACCGCGCGGCTGCAGCAGATGAGCCTGCTGAACTACCTGACCTGACAATCTCAACCGCAACGGTAGAGCCAAACGATGTACCAATTCTCCTACGCCGACATCCAGACCGACTCCGTTGCCGATGCGAAAGATCGCGAGCGGCAGCTTTTGACCCGCTCGATCGAAATGCTGGCGGCGGCGGCGGCGGTCGGCCACACCTCGATGGAGGCGGTCGAAGCGCTGCACTTCACCAACCGGGTCTGGACCACCTTCGTCGAGGATCTCGGTTCCAGCGACAATGTCCTGCCCAAGGAACTGCGCGCCAACCTCATCTCCATCGGCCTGTGGCTGCTGCGCGAGGCCGAGGACATCCGCCAGGGCCGCACCGACAATTTCGAAGGGCTGATCGAAGTGTCCCAGATCATCCGGGACGGCATTCAATGACCAACACGCTGAAGATATCGCTGAAGCCGAACGAGAAGATCTACATCAACGGCGCCGTCATCCGCGTCGACCGCAAGGTCACCGTCGAGCTAATGAACGACGTACAGTTCCTGCTCGAGAACCATGTCATCCAGGCCGACGATGCCTCGACGCCGCTCAAGCAGCTCTATTTCATCCTGCAGGTGATGCTGATGAACCCGGCCGGCGCCATCGAGGCGCGCGCCATGTTCCGCCGCTCGCTGCCCTTGCTTTTGGCAAGCTTCGAGGATGAGCAGATCAGTGGCGCGCTGAAGCAGATCGACCGCATGGTCGGCGAAGACCATATCTATGAAGCGCTGAAGGCTATCCGTGCGCTTTATCCGCTCGAACGCCGCGCACTTGGCGGCAATGACGATGTTCAGGGTGCGAAGCGCCCGCTGGCCGTGGGAGCACAATACTGATGAATGTGGACATGACGACGACGATCCCCACGGGCGCCAACCAGGGCACCCAGCAGACGTCGAAGACAGCGGTCGACTACCAGTCGTTCCTGAAGCTGTTGATCGCCGAGATGAAGAACCAGGATCCGACGAAACCGATGGATTCGACACAGTATGTCGCCCAGCTCGCCACCTTCTCGCAGGTAGAGCAATCGGTGCAGACCAACACCAAGCTCGACCAGATCATGCAGTCCTCGGCGCTGTCGCAGGCCGATGCCTTGATCGGCCGCTCGATCACCTCGGCCGACGGCAAGACGACCGGCGTCGTGGCCTCGGTCAAGCTTGCAAGCAACGGCGTGATCGCCGTGCTGCAGAACGGCACCGAAGTGCCGGTCGGCGCGGGCGTTTCGATAAAGCCGGCCAGCTAGACAGTTCCATAGAGGCGCGCTCACATGAACGAGGCCGACGCACTCGACATCGTCCAGTACGCGGTATGGACGGTGCTTGTTGCTTCCGCGCCGGTGGTGCTGGTCGCCATGGTGGTCGGCATCGGCATTGCCCTGATCCAGGCCCTGACCCAGATCCAGGAAATCACCCTGACCTTCGTGCCCAAGATCGTCGCCATCATGCTGGTCGTGGCGCTGACCGGTCCGTTCATCGGCAGCCAGATCTCGGCCTTCACCAACGTCATCTTCGAGCGCATTGAAAACGGGTTCTAGGCAGCGCTTGCAGGCGGCTGTGTTCCGGCTAGATTGCAGGCCATGACTCAGGAAGAACTCACCGGCAGGCCATGTGCGGAATAGCCGGCGTCTGGCGCAAACGAAACCCGATCGACGCCAACGACCTGTCGGATGTCGCCAGCATGATGCAGGCGCTGGTACATCGCGGCCCCGACGATCATGACAGCTGGCACAACAATCGGCTGGCCCTCGGTCACCGCCGACTGACCATCATCGATCCCTCGCCCGCCGCCCGTGAGCCGATGCTGACTTCTTCCGGCAATGGCGTTCTCGTCTACAATGGCGAGGTCTACAATTACCGCTCGTTGCGCGAAACGCTGCAGGCGCAAGGCGTCGTCTTTCGAACCATCTGCGATGCCGAAGTGGTTCTCGAAGCCTTGCATCACTGGGGTCCCGAAAAAGCCGTGCCGCTGTTCGACGGCATGTTTTCCTTCGCCTATTTCGACGCTCGCAACAGTGCGCTGTGGCTTGCGCGTGACCGTCTCGGAATCAAGCCGATGTCGGTGGCCGACACGCCGGAGCGAATCCTGTTCGCCTCGGAGGACAAGGCGATCCTCGCCTGCGACGGTTTTCCGCACGACATCGACAGCCGCGAGATCACCTTGCGGCTTGCCTGGCAGAGCCGCGATTCCAGCTACAGCCTGTTCGACCGCATCGAGCGCCTGCCGCCCGCCGGCCTGTGGAAGATCACCGATGGCGGTATCGAGAAGCGCCGCTTCTGGCATGTGCTGGACGTGCTGGAGACCGCGCGCATTACCGACGATGCATCCTCTGATGCTGAGCACATGGCGACGCTCGAGGCGTCGCTCAAGGAGAGCGTCGGGCTTCACTGCATCGCCGATACCAGCGTTGCCACGGCCTGCAGCAGCGGTGTCGATTCCGGCCTGATAACGGCGTTGGCCAAGCGGTTCAGGCCGGAAGTCCATGGTTATGTCGTCGACCCGCAGCTCGGCCACAGCGAGGCCGAAGACGCCGAACGCACCGGCCGCCATGTCGGCGTGCCCTTGCGCCGGGTGCCGGTCGACAGGAACCGGTTTTTCGAACTTTGGCCAAGGGTAATCTGGCATCTTGAAAGCGATGGCTGGCACGCCAGCCATGTCGCACTGCTGGCGCTTGCCGAACGATGCCGGGCCGATGGCGTCAAGGTGCTGCTCACCGGCGAAGGCGCAGACGAATTGTTTGGCGGCTACCCCTTGCAGGCCTTGAGCATGAAGAAGTGGCGTTCCTGGTCGTGGCCCCGGCGCCTGGTCCATTCGAAGCGCTCGCTCGACCGGAGATTCGAGCAACAGCGTCATGCGCCCTACAAGGTCTCGGCTGGAAGCCACTCACAAATGGATCGCAGCATGGTCCTGCGTGCTTTGTCGCCGGAGCTGAATTTCCTCCAAACCGAGATCTTCGACCGGCTGGAGCCGGTGACGCCGCCCGCGGATCGCGCCTTTCTCGGTAGTTGCCTCTACGACTTCTATTCGCATCTGCAGGACATCCTGCACCGGCACGACCGGCTGAGCATGGCGGCGTCCGTGGAACTGCGGGTCCCGTTCCTGGAAAACCGCCTGATCGACTTCGCCATCCATTTGCCGAGGCGGCAGAAATACCGCGACAAGACAGGAAAATGGCTTTTGCGAAAGGTCGCTGAAAAGCATATTCCGGGCCAGAACGTCCATGCGCGCAAGATCGGCTTCGAGATGTCGTCGCAATTTTCGGCCGGCACGGAGACTTTGCTACGCGGCGGTTTCCTGCGCGATGCCTTGAAATGGCCCGCCGCGAATTTGGAGGACATGGTCCAGTTGGCGCGGCGCGAGCAACCATCCAGGCTGCGGCTTGTCGGCATGGAGCTTTTCCTGCGCCTTCACGCCGGCGGCGAGACGCCAAGCACGCTGACCGAAGCCTTGCATGCCGCTGCCCGGGACAGAAGCTGACTTCGCGCGCGGCCGACAGCCCCGCGCAGTGGACCAATGAGAACATCGCTCTGGGTAGCGGACCCTTCCCGGCTGACGTATTTTCGCCTTGCTATCCTGTTGTTGGACCATGATCTTTTTCGAAGACGCGTTCGCCCTTTTGGATGTCGTGCTCTATTTCAGACGGATGCCATGATTGTCGTCCCGGCGGACGAAACCAGCACGTTAAGGTGGGACAGGTCTGATGATCGATGACGAGCCGGACAGCGAACGCGTTTCGGCGCTGGCGCCGTTCCGGCACGGCATCTTCCGCGCCGTCTGGTCGGCCAGCCTGGTGTCGAATTTCGGTGGCCTGATCCAGGGCGTCGGCGCCGCCTGGATGATGACCACCATCGCCACGTCGCCCTATCAGGTGGCGCTGGTCCAGGCCTCGGCCACTCTGCCGATCATGCTGTTTGCACTCGTCGCCGGCGCCATCGCCGACAGCTTCAACCGGCGCAAGGTGATGCTGATCGCCCAAATCTTCATGCTGGTCGTCTCTGCACTTCTAACGCTGTTCACCTGGAACGGCTGGATGACGCCGTGGACGCTGCTTGCCTTCACCTTCCTGATCGACAGCGGCACGGCGCTCAACAACCCGTCCTGGCAGGCATCGGTCGGCGACATGGTGCCGCGCAACAAGCTGCCGGCCGCGGTTGCACTCAATTCACTGGGCTTCAACCTGACGCGCAGCGTCGGCCCGGCGATCGGCGGCATCATCGTTGCCGCCGCTGGTGCGGCTGCTGCGTTCGCCGCCAATGCGCTGAGCTATATAGGTCTCATCATCGTGCTCTTCCGCTGGAAGCCGGAGCTGCCGGTCTCGACGCTGCCGCGCGAGACGCTGGGCGCCGCCATGGGCGCCGGCCTGCGCTATGTCGCCATGTCGCCCAACATCGGCAAGGTGCTGGTCAGGGGCTCCGCCTTCGGCTTCAGCGCCGGCGCGGTTTTGGCGCTGCTGCCGCTGGTGGCGCGCGACGTCGTCAAGGGCGATGCCTTGACCTACGGCATCATGCTCGGCGCCTTCGGCATCGGCGCCGTCGGCGGCGCGCTGATAAGCGTGCGTCTCAGACAATTGCTATCCAGCGAAACGATGGTGCGGATGGCCTTCGCCGGCTTTGCCGTCTGCGCCTTCAATGCCGCCATCAGCCTCAATGCCTGGCAGACTGCGGCGGGTTTGCTCATCGGCGGCGCCTGCTGGGTGATCGCGCTGTCGCATTTCAACGTCACGGTGCAGATGTCGACGCCGCGCTGGGTCGTCGGCCGGGTGCTGTCGGTCTACCAGACGGCGACCTTCGGCGGCATTGCGCTGGGCAGCTGGATCTGGGGCGTCGTTGCCGATGCGCATGGCGCCGAAACCGCGCTGATTGCGGCGGCCATCGCGATGCTTGTTGGCGGCGCCATCGGCCTGTTCCTGCCGCTGCCGCAGCAGACGACTCTCAACCTCGACCCGCTCAACCGCTTCAAGGAGCCGCATCTCGGCCTCGACCTGAAGCCGCGCAGCGGCCCCATCGCCATCATGATAGAGTACATTATCCGCGACGAAGATGTACCCGAATTCCTCGCCACCATGGCCGAGCGCGGGCGCATCCGCCGCCGCGACGGCGCCCGCAACTGGACGCTGGCTCGGGACCTAGAAAATCCCGCAGTCTGGATCGAACACTACCACACGCCGACCTGGCTGGAATACATCCGCCACAACCGGCGCGCCACCCATGCCGACGCCGTCGTCGGCGAGCGGGTGCGGGCGCTGCACAGCGGCGACGAACCGCCGCGCGTGCGCCGCCTGATCGAGCGCCCGACGACCGCCGGCACCGCGCTGGTCTCGCCGAAGGGGCCGATCGATCACTGAGCTCGCCATAGCCGTAGCGCCGGTCAGCCGGCGCTCTGGATCATGTAGAGCTTGCGCGTGGTCTCGCGTATCAGCCACTCGCCCTTCCAGCCCTGCGGCAGGACGAGGAGATCGCCCGGACCGAGTTCCCGCACCTCGCCATCGATGCGGCTCAGTTCCACGCGCCCCGAAATGATGTGGCAGATCTCCGACGAGTCCGAACGATCGGCGGTGAAGCGGCCGGGCGTGCATTCCCAGATGCCGACATCGACAGTCCCGTCAGGCGATTGAAAGAACGAGCGCACGGCCTCGACCTGATCGCCTTCAATCGAGCTTGGCTTAGGAGAGAACGCGCCGATCTCGGCCTTGGCGAGATCGTGGAAGGTCGAAAGATCGATCAAGTCTAGCTCCATGGATAAGAGCAATTCCAGGAAAGGGGTCTGCCCCGGAATTGCGTGAGAACAAATGGCTTTAGTGGCCGGTGATGCTGTCGGCCAACGCGGCCAGCTTCGAGGTGCGCGCAAGCCCTGCCGCCTCGCGGCCATCGGAAATGCGATAAAGCTGGTACATCGAATGCACGCCCAGCCAGCGGAAGGGCTCCGGTTCCCATGGCCTGACCTTGCGGTTGACCCAGGGCAGCTTCGTCAGCTCGGTGTTTGCCCCGAGAACAAGGTCAGCCAGCGTGCGCCCCGAAAGGTTGGAGCTGGACACGCCGAGGCCGACATAGCCGCCGGCCCAGCCGATGCGGGTCGCGGGATCGAGGCCGACCGTGGTGCACCAGTCGCGCGGCACGCCGAGCACGCCGCACCAGGCGTGATCGATGCGGCATCCCTTGGTCTGCGGCAAGAGCGTCGTCAGGATCGTGTGCAGCTGGTCGATCGTGGCCTGCTGCGTCTGGCCGTTGACGTCGGTGCGCGAGCCGTAGCGATAAGGCACGCCGCGTCCGCCCATCGTGATGCGTCCCTCACGCGTGCGCTGGGCATAGCAATAGGCATGCGCCGCATTGCCGAGCAGTTCGTGCCCTTCCCAACCGATGTCGCGCCACAGGTCGGCAGGCAGCGGCTCAGTCACGATCTGCGCGCTGTTGAGCGCCAGCCAGGTCCGCTCCTCGCCGGGGATGCCTGATGTAAAACCCTCGGTCGCGCGGATGATCGTCTCCGCCTGCACCGTACCGCGGTCTGTCGTCACGCTGCCCTTGGCGATGCTTGTCACCGTCGTCTTCTCATAGATCGGCACGCCCAGCCGCTCGACGGCATCGGCAAGCCCGCGCACCAGCTTGGCCGGCTGCACCCGCGCCTGGCCATGGACGACGAAGCCGCCCATGACGTTACGGATGTTGATGCGCGTGCGCGTTGAGGCGGCGTCCAGCATCTCGACGCGGTTCGGGTCGACATCCCAGGAACGGATCGTCTCGCATTCTTCGCGCACGCGCTCCAACTGCGCTGCGTTGGTGGCCACCGTCAGATTGTCGACGCGGCGAATGTCGGCGTCGATGCCTTCCTCGGTCGCGACCCGGATCACTTCATCAACGCAGCCTGCCATCGCCGCCTGCATCGCCATCACGCCTTGGCGGCTCGATGTCTTGAGATATTTTTCGCGCGACCAGCTGAAGCCGCCCGACAGCCAGCCGCCATTGCGCCCCGAAGCGCCGAAGCCGGCAAATTCGCGCTCGACGATCACGACGCGCAGCGATGGCTTCGCCTTTTTCAGATAGTAGGCGGTCCACAGGCCGGTATAGCCGGCGCCGACAATGGCGACATCGGCCTCGATGTTTCCAGGCAAGGACGGGCGCGGAACGGGAACCGCCCCCAGATCCGCATACCAGAACGATATGTCGCCGTTGCGCTTGGCTTGCATGGAATGACTTTCAGATGGGATCAGGCCAGATGGGATCAGGCCAGATGGAATCAGGTGAGTGTGGTGTCGGCGCTTGCGTCGTCCGCGAGCAGCTTGGCATCGCTGCCGTCGAAGCAGAGCTCGACCTTGTCGCCGAGGCCAAAACTCTCGCCGGTCAGTGGTGAGCGCACGATCGCGGCCGAGCCGTCGGCGAGCTTAACTTCGTATTTCGATTCCGAGCCGAGATAGATGGCTTCCGCGATCGTCCCCGACAGGCGGTTGGCGCCATTGGCAGCACTTTGGCCGGCTCTTCGGATCGCGAGCTTTTCGGGACGCAGCAGCATCACCGGACTGGCTTCTCCCGACAGCTTACGCGGTACCGTCACCGTCTCGCCGGCGATGCTCAGCGCGGTGCTGTTGCCATCGCTGCGCGCCTTGCCGCGCAGCACGGTGGAATCGCCGATGAAGCGGCCGACGAACAGCGTTGCCGGCTCGTCATAGAGCTGGCGGCCGGTGCCGACCTGCTCGATGCGCCCGCGGTTGAACACGGCGATGCGGTCCGACAGCACCAGCGCCTCTTCCTGATCGTGCGTGACATAGACGAAGGTGGTGCCGAGTTCGCGATGGATGCGCTTGATCTCGAGCTGAAGCCATTCGCGCAGCTTCTTGTCGAGCGCGCCGAGCGGCTCGTCCATCAGGAGCAGCGGCGGGTCGAAGACGATGGCGCGTGCCAACGCCACGCGCTGCTGCTGGCCGCCCGACAATTCGCTGGGATAGCGATGCGCGAAATCGCCCATCTTGACCATGTCGAGCGCCCTTGCCACGCGTGTCTGCCTCGTCGCCTGGTCGACGCCGCGAAGCGTCAGCGGATAGGCGACGTTGCGGCCGACGCTCATATGCGGGAACAGCGCGTAATGCTGGAAGACGACGCCGATGTTGCGCTTGTGCGCCGGCACGCCGACGACGCTTTTTTCCCCGACCAGAAGCTTGCCGCTGGTGACATCGGTGAAACCGGCAATCACGTTGAGCGTCGTCGTCTTGCCCGAGCCGCTGGGGCCGAGCAGCGTCATGAACTCGCCGGGCTCGATGCGCAGCGACACGCCGTCCAGCGCCTTGAAGCCGCCATAGGCCTTGCTGATCGCTTCGAGATCGATCGCCGCGCCCTTGCTTGTCGGCTTCGGATTCATTGGCGTCCTTTCCGCTCGCGGCCAAGAAGGAGCATGCCGCCGCCGATCAGGATCGTGGTCGCGAAAAGCAGGATCGTGCCGACAGCCGCCACCGTCGGATCGGCGTCGCGCGTGATCGAGGCAAAAATCTGCACCGGCAATGTCTTGAGATAGGGGTTCGTGATGAACAGCGACACGACAATCTCGTCGAACGAGGTGGCGAAAGCGAACAGCAGGCCTGAGAGCACGCCCGGCGCGATCAGCGGCAGCGTCACCGTGCGAAACGTGGTCAGTGCGCCGGCGCCCAGGCTCGCGGCGGCTGTCTCCAGCCGGCGGTCGAACACTTCGAGACTGGCCGAGACCGCGATCAGCACGAAGGGCAGCGCAAGGATGGTGTGGGCCAGCACGAAGCCGAGCAGCGTGCCGACGAGCTGCGTGTCGAGATAGACGGCATAGATGCCGATCGCCAGCACCACGCCCGGCACCACCATCGGCGTCAGCATCAGCATACGCAAAAGGTTCGCCGGCCGCGCCTTCATGCGGTCGAGGCCGAAGGCGGCAAGCGTGCCGAGCACCGTTGCCAGGACGGCAACGATGGAGGCGACTTTCAGCGAGTTCAGGAAGCTGTTCGACCAGTCCGGATTGGTGGCGAAATTCTGGTACCACTGCCAGGAAAAGCCTTGCGGCGGAAACGCCAGCGATTTGTTTTCGTTGAACGACATCGGCACCACGACCAGCGTCGGCGCCACCAGCCATATCGCCACCAGCAGGCAGACGAGCCCGAGAAGAACGCGGGTGAGCGGCTTCATCTCCATCAGCGCCGCCCCGCTTCCCGATGACTGGACCGCATCACAGGTGCTGCCAGCGCCAGCAGCACGAAGGTGGTGACCAGCAGAACGACGCCCATGGCGCCGCCCCTGCCCCATTGCAGCAGGCTGAGCACCTGCGTCTGCACCAGCGTCGACAGCATGGTCGAGCGCGGGCCGCCGAGCAAAGCAGGCGTGATGTAGAAGCCGAGCGACAGGATGAAGACGATGATCGCGCCGGCATAGACGCCGGGCAGCGACAGCGGCAGATAGACGGTGAAGAACGCGCGCGACGGCCGCGCACCGATGCTTTGCGCCGCACGCATCAGCCTGAGGTCGATGCCTTGCATCACGGAATAGAGCGGCAGGATCATGAACGGCAACAGCACCTGCGCCATGCCGATGACCACGCCGGTCTGGGTGCGGATCAGCTTGACGCCGCCGAACCCGACCGAGCGCAGCAACGAATTGATGACGCCCGAATCCTGCAGCAGGATCACCCATGACAGCGTTCGCACCACACCACTCACCCAGAACGGGATCAGCACGCAAAGCACAAGCACCAGCCGGACGCGCGGCCCGACCGCGGTCATCAGATAGGCATAGGGATAGGCCGCGATGACGCAGACCAGCGTCACCCAGGCCGAAATGACGAAAGTCCGCTGCAGCACTGTCAGGTTGACCGGCGCGCCGAAGAACCAGGCATAGTTCTGCAGCCCCCACTCAGGTTCCGACAGGCTGCGCAGCACGATGGTGAGCAGCGGATACCCGATCACCGCGACGAGCAGGATGAGCGCCGGCGCCGTGAGCGCGAACGGCCGCCATGCCCGACCCGGCCGCGCATGGGCGGCGGGTTGGGCGATGGGTTCGGACGCGCTCACGGCCTGGCTCTCACTTGGCTGTTCAGTTGCCTGCCATCAGCGCCGACCACTTCTCCTGCGCCACCGGGAAGTTCTCGACCCAGAACTTGATGTTCTGCTTGTAACCCTGCTTCTGGCGCTCGGGCGTGTTGGTCAGGAAGGCGGCGACCGACGCATCGACCTTGGGCTGCGCGTCATTGTTGATCGGCGTATAGGAGGTCTGCTGCGCCAGGATCTCCTGCGCCCCCTTGCCGAGATAGGCATTGAGCAGCGCATAAGCCGCATCCGTATCCTTGACGCCGACCGGAATGGTCATCTGGTCCATCACCACCAGCCAGTCCTGCCAGGCCGGCGCATATTTGGCGCCGTTCTTCACCGCCGTCATGGCACGTCCGGTCCACATCATCAGCATGTCGGCTTCGCCAGATTCGGCAAGCTGCTGCGACTCAGCGCCGGTCTTCCAATAGATCGTGTCGGGACCGAGCTTGCGGATGACATCGATGGCCTTGTCGATGTCGGCCGCCGTCATCGCCTTCGGGTCGCCGCCAGACGCCTTCAACGCCTGCTCCAGCAGGCCGCCCGTCGGGTCGCCCGAACCGTCGAGCGCGCGCGTGCCGGGGAATTTTGCCGTGTCGAAGAAATCGGCCCAGTTCTTGGGCGGGTTATCCCCATACTTCTCCTTGTTGTACATCAGCACGACGCCGTAGTTCATGGCCGGCACCGAGCATTCGCCGACCTGGCCCTCGGGCACCTTGGAGACGTCAAGCTTGCTGAAATCAAGCTTCTGGAACAGCTTGCCGCAATAGACGTAAGGCGGCAGGTCGGCGGTGTCGACGACGTCCCAGGTGACGTTGCCGGATTCGACCTGCGCCTGCAGCTTGGCGATCTCTGTCGGCCCGTCATTGAGCAGCGTGGCGCCGGACTTTTCGACGAACTCCTTGAGCGCGGCGGCCTGGCCGTCCTGGTAGATGCCGCCATAGGAGACGAGCGTCAGCGTCTTGCCCTTGAGCGAGCCTTCCTTGACCTCACCCGCGACAGGCTTTTCCTGCGCGAACGCTGCGGTTGCCAGAACGCCGAGCGCCAGCACGGCGCCAAGGCCAAGATGTCTTGTTTTCAGCATGATTATTGTTCTCCCATTTGACCCGCATGGATTGAACCTACCTGGCTGCGAGCGGTTTCCAGGCCCTGTATTGATCGAGTTCGGCGCGCACCGAAGTCGGTGGCGCAATGATCCACATCACCTCGGCTCGGCCACTGCCGATGTTCTCTGAGCGATGTGCTGTCGATGTCGCGTATTCGATGCTGTCGCCCTCTTCCAGCACATGCCTGACATCGCCGAGCGAAACCTCGACGATGCCGCGCAGCACGACGAGCATCTCGTGCGCGTCGCCATGGGTGTAGAGCGCTGGGCCGGTCGAGCCGCCGATTTCGAACTCGCCGACATAGACTTCCATGTCGCTTAAAGGGGGACGCGAGAGCAGCATCTTGCGGCAGCCGTCGCTGGGCGGCAGGCTCGGCCGCTCGCTGCGCAGCAAGACCCCGCGCTGCCCGGCGGCACTATCCTCGAACAGCATCGCCACGCTCACCCCAAGCGCCGAGGCCATCTGGTTGAGCGAGGCGGTGCTGGCGCCGGTCAGGCCGCGCTCGAGCTGGCTGATGAAGCTGGCGCTGGTCCCGGTCAGCTCGGCGAGTTCGCGCAGCGAAAGCCGCCGGCCGAGACGCAGGCTCTTCAGCCGCTGGCCCAGCATCTGATGGGCATGCGTCGCCGTCGAGGCGACGCCATTCTTGACCGGAGCCTGGTCGGTGCTCATCCCGTCTTTTTCTCCCACTGAACAATTTGTACAGTGACACTGTACACGTGGCAAGCGCCGAGTAGGGACATTTAAGATGCCGGCCGAGGCCTAGTCTTCGCCCGACAGGTCGCGCCGCGCCTTGTCGAGTTCCTCGGCGTAGCGCCGTATCAGATGGCCCTCGGTCAAAAGCCCGACAACGGCCCGGTTGTCGAAATTCTCGACCACCGCCAGTTCCTCCGCGACGGCGCGCTGGATGGTTTCGGCGGTGGACTGGACGTTCATGGTCG
Organism: Mesorhizobium sp. M0615; assembly: GCF_040320805.1. NCBI lineage: Bacteria > Pseudomonadati > Pseudomonadota > Alphaproteobacteria > Hyphomicrobiales > Phyllobacteriaceae > Mesorhizobium > Mesorhizobium sp. M0615. The sequence continues at coordinate 317,982 of NZ_JAMYQI010000001.1, forward strand.
GCACCAGCACCGCATGCCGGAATTTGGCCGGCGCCAGCACCGGCGTCTCACCATCGAACGGATCGCTGTGCAGTTCGGCGACGATCAGCACGCCGACATAATGCCGGCTGCTTGCGGCGCCATTCTGGCGCTGAGGCGCAGTCAGGCTTGCCGCCCCGCTTCAATTCCCCGCGAGCGTGTCGAGGTATATGAGCGATCGCTTACGCAATCGACGCAGCTGTGTTATTTTTGGCCGTCTCCATTTCCCTCAAGGAGGAGAAGATGAGTGCGCGGGGATTTTTTTCATTAGCTGTTGGCATGATTTTTTTGAGCTCGTCTGCGGTGAGCAATTCAAGCATGGATATGCCGGTTAGGTCTGTTGTGTCACACCCGATGTCTCTTTTTTTGGCGGGAGGCAATCCGGAAAACCAAAGCCGGCCGGCAAAGGAATTTATCCAGACTGCACAACAAGATGTTTGCTGTCCTGGCGGCTACCCTTGGTATCGCAATTCGACGAACACCTGCTACGGCAGCTATGAAGACTGCCACGATACCGATGGCGGCGGATGGTCCTGCAGACAGGTCAACGCCTGCTAGACTTTCTTGGGCCTACGCCTTCTTGACTCTGCCCGGTCCTCAGATCGGCTTCGGCTCGCCGGCCTCGTAGAGCATGAGGTTGCGCTCGCCTATGCCGAGCGATGCCCAGCTCGCCCGCCAATCGGCGATGTGAGGCGAGCGGAAATGCGCGTCGAGCGCGGCCCTGTCGCTCCACACCTCGATTACATGGATGAGCCCGGCGTCGAGCACGTCCTGCGCGTAGGAGTATTCGATGCAGCCGGGCTCCGCCCAGCTGCCCAGTATCATGCGCCGCATGGCCGGCCTTGCCTCGTCGAGCCGTTCCGCCGGCAAGCGAATGGTGCCGATGATCACCAGCATGATCTCTCTCCTCAAGGCCTCTGTCGTCCCGGCAACTAACCAGTCCTCCCACCCTCGCGCAAGCTTGACCGGTTAGGCTCGAAGGGCTGTCGCGTGCTCGGCAGGCTTGTGATTGGGGACGACATGGCGGTCAGCGAAAGCTTAGCGACAGGAACAGTGGCCAAGAACGGCCGCGATGTCTTCTTCGCCATCGGCATCGTCATCATCCTGGCCGTGCTATTCCTGCCGATCCCGGCCTTCCTCATCGACATCGGCCTCGCCTTCTCGATCGCACTGTCGGTGCTGATCCTGATGGTGGCGCTGTGGATCCAGCGGCCGCTCGATTTCTCGTCCTTCCCGACCGTGCTGCTGATCGCCACCATGCTACGGCTATCGCTCAACATCGCCACCACGCGCATGATCCTGTCGCACGGCAATGAGGGCACGCACGCCGCCGGCTATGTCATCGCCGGCTTCTCCAAACTTGTGATGGCCAGCGATTTCGTCATCGGCCTGATCGTCTTCATGATCCTGATTGTGGTCAACTTCATCGTCATCACCAAGGGCGCCACCCGTATTGCCGAAGTCGGCGCCCGCTTCACCCTCGACGCCATCCCCGGCAAGCAGATGTCGATCGACGCCGACCTGTCCGCCGGCATGATCGACGACAAGACAGCGCAACTGCGCCGCCGCGAGTTGGAAGAGGAATCCTCCTTCTTCGGCTCGATGGACGGTGCCTCGAAATTCGTGCGCGGCGATGCCATTGCCGGCCTCATCATCACCGCAATCAACATCGTCGGCGGCATCGCCATCGGCTACATCAGGCACGGCATGGGCATGGGCGAAGCCGCCGATGTCTTCATCAAACTGTCGGTCGGCGACGGCCTGGTCACCCAGATCCCGGCGCTGATCGTTTCGCTCGCCGCCGGCCTGCTTGTGTCCAAGGGCGGCACGCGCGGCTCGACCAACCAGGCGGTGTTCGGCCAGCTCGGCGCGCATCCGCGCGCGCTCTATGTCGCGGCCTCGCTGCTCGTCCTGCTCGGCCTGATGCCCGGCCTGCCGTTCTTCCCGTTCTTCACGCTAGCCGCCGGCATGGCCGGCCTTGGCTACGTCATCCCGATGCGCGCCAACCGCGAGGCTGCCGCCGCCGAAGCGATCAAGGATCTGGAGAAGGCGAACAAGGTCGAGGAAGAGAAGAACTCGGTCAAGGCTTCGCTGACCACCGCCGAGATCGAGCTTCTGATCGGCAAGCAGCTGTCGACGCGGCTGCTGGTGTCGCATCAGGAACTGGTGTTCCGCATGGCCAAAATGCGCAAGAAGTTTGCCACGCAATATGGCTTCGTCGTGCCGGAAGTGCGCGTCGCCGACGATTTCGGCATTCCGCCGAAGAGTTATCAGATCAAGGTCCACGGCACCGTCGTCGCCGAATACCAGATGCGCGTCGGCGAGATCATGGTGCTGCTCGGCAACCGGGATTTGCCCGACGTTCCCGGCGAGGAAATCCGCGAGCCGGCCTTCGGCATGCGCGCCTTCTCGGTGCTGGAAACCTTCGCCGAGGATCTGAAGCGCGAGAACTATACCTTTGCCGACAACATGTCGGTGCTGCTCACGCATTTGTCCGAGGTGATCCGCAACAACCTGCCGCAGCTTCTGTCCTACAAGGACATGAAGGCGCTGCTCGAGCGGCAGGATCCGGAATACCGCAAGCTCGCCGACGAGATCTGCACCTCGCACATCTCCTATCCCGGCCTGCAGGCGGTGCTCAAATTGCTGCTGGCCGAACGCGTATCGATCCGCAACCTGCATTTGATCATCGAGGCTATCGCCGAGATCGCGCCGCATGTGCGCCGCACCGAGCAGATCGTCGAGCATGTCCGCATCCGCATGGCCCAGCAGATCTGCGGCGATCTCTCCGAGGGCGGCATGCTCAAGGTGCTGCGCCTCGGCAACCGCTGGGACCTCGCCTTCCACCAGAGCCTCAAGCGCGACGCCAAGGGCGAGGTGCGCGAATTCGACATCGACCCGCGCCAGTTGGAGGAATTCGGCCAGGACGCGACCAAGGCGATCCGCAAGCATCTCGAGGCCGGCGAGCGTTTTGTCCTCGTCACCGCGCCCGATGCTCGCCCCTATGTGCGCATGATCATCGAGCGCCTGTTCACGACGCTTCCCGTTCTCTCCCATGTCGAAATCGCCAAGGGCGTCGAGATCAAGGTGCTCGGGACGATCTCGTGAACATACTGTCGCAAGGCGTCGTCATCGCCGCCTTCCTCGCCTTCTGTCGCATCGGCGCCTGCTTCATGCTGATGCCGGGCCTGTCCAGCGCTCGCGTGCCGGTCCAGGTCCGGCTGTTCGTGTCGATCGCCGCCACCGGTGGCCTGCTCGCCTTCCTGTGGGACAAGATCTTTCCCTTCGTCGATGCGCGTCCGCAGGTGCTGGCGCCGATGATCATCTCCGAACTTTTGGTCGGCGGGCTGATCGGCGCGATGACGAGGCTCTACATGGAGGCGCTGCGCTTCATGGGTTCGGCCATCGCCATGCTGATCGGCTATGGCGGCACCGGCGGCCCCGCCATCGAGGAGCCAGAGCCGCAGGCGGCCCTCGCCGCCATCATCTCGTTTTCAGCGTTGCTGCTGCTCTTCGTCTTCGATTTCGACCACGAGATCATCCGCGCTCTGGTCGCCTCCTACACGGTGGCGCCGGTCAACGTCTTCTTCAATCCGCAGGCCGCCCTGGTCGATCTCACCGACACGGTGTCGGACGCCTTCTTCCTGGTCATCCGGCTCGGCAGCCCGTTCATCGCCTATGCCATCCTGGTCAATTTGACGATCGGCTTCGTCAACAAGCTGACGCCGCAGATTCCGGTCTACTTCATCTCACTGCCTTTCGTCATCGCCGGCGGCATGATCATCTTCTACTTCGCCATCGGCACCATGCTGTCGCTGTTCGTCGACGGCTTTGTCGACCTGACGCTGGCGAGGTGAGATGAGCACGCGCAAGGAACGGCTGAAGAAACTGGTCAAGGTGCAGGAGCAGTTGAAGGCCCTGCACGAGACGCGCCATGCGGCCTTCCTGGCGGCAGCGGCAACCGCCGAAACCGAGGCCAGGGAACTTGTCCAGCATTTCGACGCCGACCAGTCGATGGCGGTGCTGTTCCCTGATCTCTACCATCGCCGCATCGCCAATGCGCTGGTCCGGCAGGAAGCGAGCTTGGAAAGCGCCAGGCAGGAGGTCACGCTCATCGCCACTGCGACGGCGCGCACCAACATGGTCGAGCGCGCCTACAAGGACGTGCGCCGACAGGACGAACGCGAACGCTCCGACCGCGACCGGCTCGATCTGGTCGCGCAGAGGCGAGGGCAGGAATAATCGGAAGTTAGAGCCGGGTCACCTGCGGACGGCGTTCGGTTTCGTTCCGTGCGGCGGGCTGTGTTGGGTGTACGGCGCCGTGTTCGGCCTCTGCGCCTACGCCACCTACGATCTGACCATGGCGACGCCGGCAGCGCCCACCGCAAACGACCAGATCGCATCGACCCAGCCGGAGTTGCCGCTGCTGATAGCAATGCCTAGCATCCGGCGAAGGATTTCGAGCCGGCAAGCCTGCCACAAGCTTGCTGCGGCATGGTCGCTCAGGAAACCCGGCAAAGAGGCGGACTTTCTTGGCGATTTCTCCACCCAGCGACATCGTTCTCGATGTTGCCCGAGCCGTCGACCCGACGGATATCGAGGCTGCCCGTGCCGCGCTGGCCAAGCGGGCCAACGGCGTTGGCGGCGCCTTTTTGGTCGACATGGCGGCTTCGGTGGATACCGGCTCGATCTTGTCGCGTGCCACGGCCGACAAGGCCGCCGCAAATGCCGATCCCGCCAGCAAGTTCAAGAAGTTCGAGGCGATGGTCTTGCAGACCTTCATCCAAAACATGCTGCCCAAGGACACCGAGGGCGTCTACGGCAAGGGGTTGGCCGGCGACATGTGGAAATCGCAGCTTGCCGAGCGTGTCGCCGACGTCATGGCCGAGCGCGGCGGGATCGGCATCGCCAAATCGCTGCTCGCCGACCACTACAAGGACGGCAAGCGCACCGTGCCGATCGGCCCGGTGTCAACCGGGCCGCACAAGACCGAGATCGACCAGCAGACCCGGCTGTCCACCTCGCTGGTCGAGGAATTGCAGCGCAAGGCCGCACGGTCGATGACCGGCGACGAGACGACCATCAAAACCGAAATCAAGATCTAGACCAGGATTTTCAATGGCCGATTTTTCAAAATACTCTTCCAACCTGCCGGCGCGTACGTCCGAAGCGCCGATCCCGTTTGCACGGCCGGGCAACCTTGCCGCCATCATCGGCCGCATCGAGGAAGCGGTCGAGGAAGAGACGGCCGGTTTGAAGAACGACACCAGCTATGACCTCAAGGCCTCCAACGCCCGCAAGAGCCGCTACCTCTATGAGCTGACCCGCGCCATGAAGGGCGCCAACGAGATCGAATTCCTGGAACAGCATCGCGACAGTCTGGCGCGGCTGCGCCAGAAGCTCTCGAAAAACGAGGCTGCAATCCTCGCCCACCTCAACGCGGTCAACGAAGTCGCCACGCTGTTGAAGAACGCCATTCAGCGCGCCGAAGCCGACGGCACCTATTCGGCCGGCGAATTCGGTTGGGCGAGCTGATGATCTCGGCACCAGGCGGGAACAACCGGTGATCAAATTCATCGCCGCCGCGATCTGGATCTGCGCCGCCACGCTGGGCGCCGTGTTCTATTCGTTCCAGTCGGCCGGTGAGCGCGGCGTCGGCGAGACGCCGAAACCGATGCTGGGTGGCCTCGACTACGTCAAGACCGACATCATCTCGGTGCCGCTGATCCGCGATTCCAAGATCGACGGCTATTTCCTCACCAAGCTCGTCTACACGGTCGAGCCGGCCGAGATAAAGAAGATGTCGATTCCGGCCGAAGCCCTGATGACCGATCAGGTCTATTCCTATCTCTACTCCAATCCTCAGATCGACTTCACCAAGAAGGAAACCATCGATCTCGATGCCTTCCGCAAGGCCATACGCGACACCGTCAACGCGCGCGTCGGCGCCGACCTGGTGCATGAAGTGCTGATCGACCAGGTCAACTTCCTGACCAAGGACGAAATCCGCGACAACGCCATGCGCCGCCGCAAGGATCCGGCCACGCCGACCGAACCGGCCCCGGCGGAATCGGCCCAGGCCGAGGCGGCGAAGTCCGCTGCTGAACACTAACCTTCATCGCAGGGTGAATGTCTCTGCCGCATTCCTTCCGACTGAAACGAGATGACGCATCGCGCGTTGACGTTTACGTCAACTCGAAGCTATATGCGCCAAGCGACCAGGATCGCGGTACGCGCGAGACAGCGACTTCGGCGGAGGCCGGTCACTGAAGCGCGGCAAAACGCAACGAGACCAGGAGAACAGTCATGAGCGTTCAGGACATTGCCGAGAAGATGAGGTCGCGCGTGGCGAGCGCCGGGTTCGAACATTCCGTGAAGTTCGACACCGGCACCGACGGCGTCATCGTCATCGATGGCGCGACCGTCTCAAACACCGATGCGCCGACCAACTGCACCATCAAGCTGTCGCTCGACGATCTGGATTCGCTGATCGCCGGCGACCTCAATCCGACCATGGCGTTCATGTCCGGCAAGATAAAGGTCGAAGGCGATATGTCGGTCGCCATGGCGCTCAGCCAGCTGATCGGCTGAGCCCTTCGCAAAAACAAAACGCCGCCCTCGCTGAAATGCAAAGGACCGGCGGCGTTTGTTTGTGACCAATCAGGCGGCCAGCGAGAGCCTCTGTGTCTTGAGCTTGCGACCTGCAGCCTTCAGCGTGCCATGCGCGCCGTCGAGCGCACCATCGATCAGTTCCAGCGCGAGCAGGCGGTGCCGCTCGTACGGACCAGGCATGGCTAGCGCGCCGGTCTTCTCCGCCGAAAAGCCGAAGCGACCGTAATAAGGCGCATCGCCGACCAGCAGCACCGCGGCATGGCCGAGACGCGCGGCCTCGGCCAAAGCATGGCGCATCAGCGCCGAGCCGATGCCGGCGTTCTTCAGCGCCGGATCGACGGCGAGCGGTCCGAGCAGAAGTGCTCCCGGGCCGCCCTCGCCCAGACGTACGTCCCACAGCCGCACCGTGCCGGCAACCGCGCCGGCGGCATCCCGCACGACAAAAGCGAGACCTTCGGAAGGCCGGCGGCCACGCCGCAGCTTCTCCGACGATTTCTTGCGCCGCATCGGCCCCATGGCGCGATCGAGCAACGCTTCACGCGATCCAATGTCTGCCGCAGTTTCGGCGACGATGGGAATGGCGCCGGCCATCTCCCCCTCGGGGGGGGAGAATCCAATGCCGTCAATGTAATTTACAATGTCCATTTCCGCGATCCTTCACGAGCGGAGCTTGTTCCACAGGCGAACCCGGGCGGACGCAAACGTCCGCCTGGGGTGATCTGAAGGCCGAAGCCGTCAGATCACGTAGGATCGGAGAGGCTCGAAGCCGTTGAAGGCGACCGCCGAGTAGGTGGTCGTGTAGGCGCCGGTGCCTTCGATCAGCACATCGTCGCCGATGGTCAGCGACAGAGGCAGCGGATACGGCGTCTTCTCGTACATCACGTCGGCCGAATCGCAGGTCGGGCCGGCGAGCACGCAAGGTGCGGTCTCCGAACCGTCATGGCGGGTGACGATCGGATAGCGGATCGCCTCGTCCATCGTCTCGGCCAGACCGCCGAACTTGCCGATGTCGAGGAACACCCAGCGCACATTGTCGTTTTCGGCCTTCTTCGAGATCAGCACGACTTCCGACTTGATGACGCCGGCATTGCCGACCATGCCGCGACCCGGCTCGATGATGGTCTCAGGGATCGCATTGCCGAAATGCTTGCGCAGCGCCGAGAAGATGGCCTGGCCATAGGCCTGGGCCGCCGGCACGTCACGCAGATAGCGCGTCGGGAAACCGCCGCCCATGTTGACCATCTTGAGGACGATGCCTTCATCGGCGAGCGTGGCGAACACCTTCTTGGCGTCGGCCAGCGCACGGTCCCACGCCGTCAGGTCGGTCTGCTGCGAGCCGACATGGAACGACACGCCATAGGCGTCGAGGCCGAGCGTCCTGGCATGGCGCAGCACGTCGACGGCCATCGCCGGCACGCAGCCGAACTTGCGCGACAGCGGCCACTCGGCGCCTTCGCCGTCGGTCAGCACGCGGCAGAACACGCGGGCGCCGGGAGCGACGCGGGCGATCTTGTCGACTTCCTCGACGCAATCGACGGCAAACAGCCGAATGCCGAGCTGGTAGGCGCGTGCAATGTCACGCTCCTTCTTGATGGTGTTGCCGAAGGAGATACGGTCCGCCGGCGCACCGGCGTCCATCGCCATCTCGACCTCGGCAACGGAAGCGGTGTCGAAGGATGAGCCCATCGCAGCAAGCAGGCGCAGGATTTCCGGCGCCGGATTTGCTTTCACCGCATAGTAGATCCGGGAATCGGGCAGCGCCTTTTCGAAGGCGCGAAAATTGTCGCGCACGACATCGAGGTCGACGACGAGGCAGGGGCCGGACGGACGTCGGGTGGCGAGGAAGTCGAGGATGCGCTGAGTGGCCATCGGGGTCTCTCCATTAACGCCTTGCGGCGCGCAATAAGGCTGCGGACGCGGGCTCTCGGCCTCGCGACGCGCGGTCAAACAAAGGCGGGACGGAAATTCATGGAACCAGCCGGTGGAGACCCCGGAACCATGAAACGCCGTCTCGCGGCGGTGAACCTTGGCCTTGCCCGGCCTCGGTTCGCTTTGTCTGCCTTGGCTTGGATGGGAGACCCGTCCGCACTGCCGGCAATGAAGGTGTGCCTCTTCAGTAACCCCGGTCTTTGGACGACCGGCAGAACACCAGAAAGGCCCGCACCGTCGTTGCTTCAAGGTGTCCTCGGGCTGGCGGTTGGCCGCTAGACCGACTGGAGGGGTTAGCTCCAGTTACCTTACCGATTTCCCTCACCATTCGAGGATCGGCGGACACCCACAGGCACGTGCGACTTTGGGCAAGCGCGATATAAGATCGAAAGATTTCACAATCAATAAAAATCGTATCCCAGGTTGTAAAATTTCCGGCATCGAACAATGCTGGGCCTACTGTATACGGATATCGAACGATGCCAGGCACGCACGGCCCGCTCAACGCCTTTCTTGACCTGCGCCGCATGCCGGTCGCCAATGCGGAACTGGGGCCGCTGGCCGGGCTCAGGCTGGCGGTAAAGGACATTTACGACGTCGCCGGCTACCGCACCGGTTGCGGCAATCCGGTGAAGTTCGACGAGGCGCATGCCGCGTCCAGCACGGCACCGGCCGTGCAGATGATTCTCGACGCCGGCGCGCGCTTCATCGGCAAGACGCAGACCGACGAGTTCGCTTTCTCGCTGATGGGCCAGAACGCGCATTTTCCGTTTCCGGTGAACCCGGCCGCTCCCGATCGCGTCACCGGCGGTTCCTCGTCAGGCTCGGCGGCGGCGGTGGCCGGCAAGCTTGCCGATATCGCCACCGGCTCCGACACCGGCGGCTCGATCCGTGCCCCGGCGAGCTTTTGCGGGTTGATCGGGCTGCGCACCACGCATGGCCGCATTTCGCTCGAAGGCACGATGAAGCTGGCGCCGAGCTTCGACACATTCGGCTGGTTCGCCGACGACATCGAGACCTATGAGACAATCGGCAAATTGCTGCTCGGCCGCGACCCGCATCCGTATCCGCTCACCCGGCCGCTTTCGATCCGCTGGCTGGACGCTTTCGTGGCCGGCCCCGCTGAGGCAGCCGAATATGCCAGGATGAGAGCGCTGGCCGCCAGTCTTATCGGTGAGCCGGCGCCGGTAGAGTACAGCTTCGCCTCCTTCCCCGACGAGCTCTACTGGTGCTTTCGCCGCCTCCAGGCCGCCGAGGCATGGCAGCAGCATGGCGCCTGGATCATTTCTGGCGAGCGCGATCTCGGGCCGGGCGTCGAGGAGCGCTTTGGTTTTGGCCGCACGATCGACGAAAAGACCGCGCGGGCCGAGGCGGTGCGCCGCCTGACGTTCCGCTCCGAGCTAGCCGCGCTGCTCGGCCAGGACGGGTTTCTTGTCCTGCCCACCGTTCCAGGCCCCGCACCTCTGGTCAAAAGCGAGCCGCAGCAGCTCCAGGCCTACCGCGAAAGGGCCTTGCATCTTTTGTGCCTTTCGGGTCTTTCAGGCTTTCCGCAAATCACCCTGCCGCTGGGCTCGGTTGACGGTGCCCCTTTCGGCCTCTCGCTGCTCGGCCCTCCCGGCAGCGACATTGCCCTGATACGGCTCGGCCGGCGAATTCTCGATGCGGCACGAAAGGCCTGATGATGGATACACTGACCCGCATGCGCGCCTTCATCGACGTCGTCGAGGCCGAAGGCTTTTCGGCGGCCGCGCGCAAGATCGGTCGCTCCAAGGCGCTGCTGTCGAAATATGTGCGCGAACTCGAGGACGAACTCGGCGCGCTGCTGCTCAACCGCACCACGCGGCAGTTCTCGTTGACCGAGGCCGGCCATACCTATTACAGCCGCGCTTCGGAAATCGTGCGCGAGGTCGACAGCCTGGCCGACGCCGTGCGCGAATCCTCCGGCGACGTGCGCGGCAGGATCAAGCTGTCGGCGGCGCGCACCTTCGCCGATGCGCCGATTGGCCAGTCGCTCATCGACTTCGCCAAGCAGCATCCCGACATCGTCCTCGACATCCATCTCGACGACCGCTTTGTCGATCTGGTCGAGGAAGGTTTCGATCTTGCCGTGCGCATCTCGCGGCTGGAGAACTCATCGCTGATCGCCCGCCGCCTGGGGCCGTTTTCGATCAAGCTTTGCGCCTCGCCGGAGCTGATCGCCAAGCACGGCAAGCCGACGCGCCCGCAGGATCTCGCCAACTTGCCCTGCATCGTCGACACCAATGGCCGCTCGCTCGCCAACTGGCGCTTCAGGGGCGATGGCGAGGAGTCAGTCAGCGTCAACGTATCGGGTCCCATCGAGGTCAACAGCCCGATGGCAGCGCGAGCCGCCGCCGTGTCCGGCCTGGGCTTCACCATCCTGCCCGATTTCATCGCCGCCCCCGACCTCGCATCCGGGCTGCTGGTGTCGTTGCTCGACGACCGCATCCAGTCGGGCAGCGGGATTTTCGCCGTCTACCCGCACCGTCGCTATCTGCCGGCCAAGGTCCGTGTCTTCGTCGATTTCCTGGTGCAGTGGTTCAAGAACCGCGAGAGCGCCTGACCCGGTCTTGCCGTGCCGCGGTCCCAATTTCGCCCCGTTTCTGGTAACCTCTCGACATCTCTCCGAGGCCGATGGAACAGCGACCGAGAATGCATCTGAAACGGCACGCAATCATGCTGGCTTCGGCCTTGGCGGCGCCTTTTGCCGCCGTCGGAGCGGCTGGCGCGCATCCTCATGTCTTCGCCGAGGCCCGCCTCGACGTGATCCTCTCTCCGGATCACCAAAGTGTGAAAGCGCTGCGTCACCTCTGGCGTTTCGATGATCTGTTTTCGAGTACGGTGATGATGGAGTTCGACAAGAACTCCGACCTGAAGCTTGACGACAAGGAGCTGAAGGATGTCGCCGACACCGTTCATGCCTCGCTGGCCGAGTTCAATTATTTCCAGCTCGTCACCGTCGACGGCAAGGACGTGCCGATGACGCCGCCACCGCATCTTATGGCCAATTTCGAAAACGACCAGCTGATCATCCTGTTCGAATCCGAACCCAAGATGCCGATCAAGCTCGCCGGCAAGATCGATTTCGGCGTCTACGATCCAACCTTCTATACGGCGATCGACTTCACCGAGGATAGCAACATCACGGTGGAAGGCCTGCCCTCGAACTGCACCAAGAGCGTCATCCGGCCCGACCCGGACGAGGCGATCAAGGAAAACCAGAAGACCCTGACGGACGCGTTCTTCAACGACCCGACAGGCACCGACATGAGCAAGATCTTCGCCACCAAGCTCGAACTGAATTGCCCGCCAGAAGGATATATCCGGTGATGAAACCGTCCCTGCGTTTGGCATTCGGCCTCGTGGCCGCTGCCCTGCTGATGACGCACTTTCTCGGGCAGGCCCATGCCCAGAGCTCACTCGGCATCGGTGTCAATGACGGCATGGCGCCCACCACCGGCCCGTTCGCCCACATCCTGATGTGGATCAATCTGCGCCAGCAGGAATTCTACCGCGCATTGGCTACGGCGATGAAAGCAATGCGCGAGGACGGCAGCAAGATGTGGCTGCTGATCGGCCTGTCCTTCGCCTACGGCATTTTCCACGCCGCCGGCCCCGGCCACGGCAAGGCGGTGATCTCGTCCTACATGGTGGCCAATGAAGTGGCGCTCAGGCGCGGTATCCTGCTGTCCTTCGTCTCGGCGCTGCTGCAGGGCCTGACCGCGATCCTGGTGATGCTGCTTGCCTATTTCGTCCTGCGCGGCACCGCCATCTCGATGACCGACGCAGCCTGGTTCATGGAGATCATGAGCTATGTCTTCGTCACTTTGTTCGGCGCCTGGCTGCTGTGGCGCAAGCTCGGGCCTACGGTCCTGCGCTGGTTCGGCAAGGCGCCCGCCTACAGCCTGTCGGCAGCCCACGCCGGTCATTCCCATGGCGGCCATTCGCATGCCGCTCACAGCCACGCGGCGCATGCGCATTCGCATGCCTTGCATGTGCATCACGACCATTCGCATGATCATCACGATCACGCTGCGCACGACCACGACACACACGATCGTTCCCATCACGACCACGCTCATCACGATCACGCCGCTCACGATCACCCAGCCGGCGAGGTCTGTGATACGTGCGGCCACTCACATGCGCCCGATCCGGCGCTGCTGTCGGGCGACCGCTTCGACTGGCGCACGGCCTGGTCGGCTGTAGCCGCCGTCGGCATCCGCCCCTGCTCCGGCGCGCTGATTGTGCTGAGCTTCGCTTTGCTCAACGGCCTGTGGCTCGGCGGCCTGCTGTCGGTGCTGGCGATGTCGATTGGAACCGCCATCACAGTCTCGGCGCTGGCAACGATCGCAGTCACCGCCAAGAACTGGGCGGTCTATTTCGCCGGCGACGGCCGCATGGGCAACCGCATCCACACAGTCGTCGAAATCGGCGGCGCCGCCTTCGTCTTCCTGTTCGGGCTGTTGCTGTTGTCGGCGAGCCTGTCCGGAGCTGTGTGACCTCGGCGGGTCAGGCCTGACCCGCGATCATTCCGCCCAGCTCATCCTCGATATGAGCGCGGATGATTTCATCGAAACTGTTTTCGGCGCTGAAGCCGAGGTCCCTTGCACGGCGCGCCTCGAAGCGCGTCGGCCAACCCTTGACGATCGCCCAGATCGTCTCGTCGGGCTCCTCACGGATCAGGCTCGCCACCTCGGCGCCTGCAGTGCGCTCCAGCGCCTCGATCTGCTCGCCGACGGTGACGGCAACGCCGGGCATGGTGAGGTTGCGGCGCGGCCCGACAGCGGCACCGTCGAGCCCGGCGGCATGGATCAGGAAACCGACCGCAGAGCGCGGGCTGGCATGGGTGTGCAGCACCGAGCGCGGCACCGGCAGGATCGCCTCGTGGCCGCTCAGCGGCTCGCGGATGATGCCGGAGAAGAAACCTGACGCCGCCTTGTTCGGCTTGCCGGGCCGCACGCAGATGGTCGGCAGCCTTATGCCGATGCCGTCGAAGAAGCCGCGCCTGGAATAGTCGGCCAGCAGCGCTTCGCTCATCTGCTTCTGCGTGCCGTAGGAGGTCAGCGGCGTCGGATGAAAGTCGTCCGGGATGACATCGGGGAACGGCGCGCCGAACACGGCGATCGACGAGGTGAAGACGAGGCGCGGCGCAAAGTCTGCCAGCCGCACGGCGTCGAACAGCGCCCGTGTGCCGTCGAGGTTGACGCGGTAGCCGAGATCGAAATTCGCCTCCGCCTCACCCGACACGATGCCGGCGAGATGGAACATGACGTCGGGGCGTGACGCCACCAGGCTCTCGGCAGCACCGGCGTCGGCAAGGTCGCCCGTATGCGTGGCGATGCTGACGCCATCCATCGCGGGCGCCTGCGGCGGCACGATGTCGTGCAGGTCGAGCCCGGTGATCTTGCGGCCGTTGAGCGTGCCGTCCTTGGCCAGCCGGTCGACAAGTTTGCGGCCGACCATGCCGGCGGCGCCAGTAATCAGGATGCGCATTTCAAAGCCTCTTATTTGCCCTTGTTCTGGCTGCGGCCCCGCAACCAGAACACCAGAAAGAATGCCAGCACGAAGGCGATGCCGACGATGCCGGCAAGTACGGTCGAGACATTGCCGACGGCCAGCATCACGGTCGGCAGATAGAACGCCGCGATGCCGAACAGCAGCATGATCCAGGCTGCGGCAATCAGCGCGTTTCGCGTGTCGCGATCCATCATGCCGTCCCGCCACAGCGGGAACTCGTCAACTCGGATGCCAATGCCATGAAATTCCCTGTCAGTGATAATGGCCGTGATGCGGTGGCGCACCATGGTCGTGGTCATGATCGTGCTCGTCATGGCTGTCGGCGCACTGGCCGAATTCCGGTTCGACCGTCGCGTGGCTGATGCCGTGTTCGGCGGCGAGCCGCTTCTTGATGGCGCTGACCGCCTGGTGCGGATCGACGCCATCGTTGAGGCAGGCATGCAGCGTCGCCATGTTGCTCGACCCGTCCAGCGACCAGACATGCATATGGTGCACCTCGCGCACGCCCTTGATCGTACCGGCAATATCCTTGGCGATGAGATCGCGGTCGAGCCTTGCCGGCACGCCTTCGAGCAGCACATGGGCGGCTTCGCGCATCAGCGACCATGCGGTGGACAGGATCAGCAGGGAGACCAGCACCGACAGGATCGGATCGATCGGCGTCCAGCCGGTGGCCAGGATGACCAGCGCCGCCACGATCGCCGCCGCCGAACCGAGCAGGTCGCCCAGCACATGCAGGATGGCGCCGCGCATGTTGAGGCTGTCGTGGTCGCCGCCATGCAGCACGAAGAACGAGGCGAAGTTTACCAGAAGGCCGGCGATCGCCACCACCAGCATCGGCCCGCCCAGCACCGGCGCCGGCGTCATCAGCCGGCCCCAGGCTTCGTAGACGATCCACAGCGCAATGGCGAAGATGGCAATGCCGTTGGTGTAGGCAACCAGCGTCTTGACTCGGCCGAAGCCGTAGGTGAGGCGCACCGTCGCCGGCCGCCCGCCAAGATGGAAGGCGTACCAGGCAAGGCCAAGCGCAATCGAGTCGGCGAGCATGTGGCCGGAGTCGGCCAGCAGCGCCAGCGATCCCGTCAAAAGGCCGCCAAGCCCTTCGGCCACCATGAAGCCGGCGGTCAGGCAGGCTGCGATCAGCACACGCTTCTTGTCGGTCGAGCCATGCACGTGGCCGGCGCCATGCCCAGCATGCAAACCATGATCATGGCTGTGCGCCATCGGAAAAAACTCCTGTTACGCGCCGAACTCGGCGCGGAAATCCTCGAGCCGCCGCTTCTGCCGGCCTTCGCCATCGAAATTGGCAGGATCGAGCCATGCCTCATAGGCTTTGCGCAGCGCCGGCCATTCCTTGTCGATGATCGAGTACCATGCCGTATCGCGGTTTTCACCCTTGACCACAAGATGCTGGCGGAAAATGCCCTCGAACTTGAAGCCGAACCGTTCCGCCGCGCGCTTTGACGGCTCGTTGCGGTTGTTGCATTTCCACTCGTAGCGGCGATAGCCGAGCCCGTCGAAAATATACTTCATGAACAGGAACTGCGCCTCGGTCGCTGCCGGCTTGCGCGAGATCAGCGGCCCCCAATAGATGTTGCCGATCTCGATGACGCCATAGGTGGGATCGATGCGCATCAGCGTCTGTCGCCCGGCGGCCTTGCCGCTGGCCTTGTCGATGACGGTGAAGAACAGCGGATCCTCGCTCGCCTCGACCTTGTCCAGCCATGGCTGGAAATCGGCGCGGGTTTGCGGCGGGTGGTCGGGCAGCCAGGCAAAGCGTCCATCGATGTCGGGCACCGACGACGCCTCGTACAACCCATCGCCATGCTTTTCGGCGCTCAGCGGTTCGAGCCGGACATAGCGGCCGTCAATGGGCTTGCGCTCGGGCCGCGGACGCGCTTGCCAATCTTTGAGATTTTCCGACACGCAAAACTCCAATCCGTTTGACTTTGTGAGCAGACGCTCACAAAAACGCGACCTAACAGCAAGAACCACACGGACGGGAAAAATGCTCCACACGATTTCGGCCTTCGACCGTCTCGGCGAGGAAAACGCCTTTGCCGTGCTGGCGCGGGCGACCGCACTGGCTCAACAGGGCCGCGACATCGTCAATCTCGGCATCGGCCAGCCCGACTTCAAAACGCCGCAGCACATTGTCGAGGCCGCGATCAAGGCGCTGCGCGACGGCCACCATGGCTACACCCCGGCCAATGGCCTGCTGGCGACGCGCGAAGCGGTGGTGCGGCGCACGCTGACCACCACCGGCGTCGAGGTCTCGCCCGAGAATGTAATGATCCTGCCCGGCGGCAAGCCGACCATGTTCGCGGCCATCTTGATGTTCGGCGAACCCGGCGCCGAGATCCTCTATCCAGACCCAGGCTTTCCGATCTACCGCTCGATGATCGAGTTCACCGGCGCCGCGCCCATTCCGGTGCCGATCCGCGAGGAGAACGGCTTTGCCTTCTCGGCAGAAGAGACGCTGGCGCTGATCACGTCGAAGACCAGACTGCTAATCCTCAACTCACCGGCCAATCCGACCGGCGGCGTCACGCCGCGCGCCGAGATCGAGAAGCTGGTGAAGGGACTGCAAGCGCATCCGCAGGTCGCTATCCTCTCCGACGAAATCTACGACGTCATGACCTATGACGGCGAGACGCATTTTTCGCTGCTCAATTTTCCGGAAATTCGCGACCGGCTGATCGTGCTCAACGGCTGGTCGAAGACATGGGCGATGACCGGCTGGCGCTTGGGCTGGTCGATCTGGCCGAATGGCGACAAGGGCGGGCATCTCTACGACAAGGTCCGCAAGCTGGCGGTCAATTGCTGGTCCTGCGTCAACGCGCCGAGCCAGTTCGCCGGCATCGCCGCCATCGACGGCCCGCAGGACGATGTCGACAAGATGATGCGCGCCTTCAACAACCGCAGGAAGATCGTGGTCGAGGGGCTGAACGCGCTGCCCGGCATCTCCTGCATTACGCCGAAAGGCGCATTCTATGCCTTCCCGAATGTTTCGAAGACCGGCTGGAAGGCCAAGAAGCTCGCCTCGGCACTGCTTGAGGAGGCCGGCGTGGCGCTGATCGGCGGCCCCGATTTCGGCATTCTCGGCGAAGGCTACATCAGGCTTTCCTACGCCAATTCCGAAGAGAACATCTTGCACGCGCTGGAGCGGATCGAGGCGTTTTTGAAGAGGTAGGCCTTCGGCTGTTCACCCACGCCCCACGAACGGCATCTTGGTCGCCATCACCGTCATGAACAGCACGTTGGCGTCGAGCGGCAGGCTGGCCATGTGGACGACGGCGTCGGCGACGCGCTGGACGTCCATCACCGCTTCGGCGGCGATGGTGCCATTGGCTTGCGGCACGCCGACCGTCATTGCGTGCGCCATATCGGTCAGCGCGTTGCCTATGTCGATCTGGCCGCAGGCGATATCATAGGGCCGGCCGTCGAGCGCCAGCGTCTTGGTCAGCCCCGATATGGCGTGCTTGGTCGCGGTGTAGGGCACCGAGCCCGGCCGTGGCGCATAGGCCGACACCGAGCCATTGTTGATGATGCGGCCGCCCATCGGCTTTTGCTTGCGCATGGCGCCGAAGGCGGCGCGGGCGCACAGGAAGGATCCGGTGAGATTGACGCCGACAATATCGTTCCAAACCTCGACCGGTATCTCGTCGATCGGCGTCGACTTGTAGCTCATTCCGGCATTGTTGAAGAGCAGGTCGACGCGGCCGAAGGCTGCGGCCACCGTCTCGAACAGATCATCGACTTCGCCGGCCTTGCTGATGTCGCAGGCAACTGCCAGCGCCTTGGCGTCCGTTTTCCCGGCTTCGGTAATGGCGGCGTCGAGCACCGCTTTGCGGCGGCCGCAAAACACCGTGTTCCAGCCCGCCTTGAGCAGCGCCGTGGCGACGCTCTTGCCGATGCCGGTGCCGGCGCCGGTGACGATGGCGGTTTTCTCTGTGAGGGCTGTCATGGATTTCGCTCCTGCGCGCCGCGCATCCCGGCACAGATCGGGGTGCATCCGAATGCACCGACCCATCGCAAATGAAGGCGATCATGGCAAGTCGGACACTGTGCATGTCGCTCAAAGTGGCCCCGGTTGTGAGAGAACGACATGCATCAGGACAAAAACATGAAGCGCGGCGCACTTTATGTGATCGGTCCAACAAAAAAGGGCGGTCATTGGCGACCGCCCTGATCTGAACCGGGCTTGGGAGGAGGAAAGCCGATCCGACTGACTAAAATCATGCGCTTCCTCGGTAAACGAGACGTTAACGCATTTTTTCCGGCCTCGGCCCCCCTGCCCCAGGCGCGCGGCTGCGTTGTCTACCAGCGCGGGTTCGGCGCCGTGCCTGACGGAACCGGCACCTTGGCCGCCGACACCGTCGCCTCGACATGATCGACGAGCGCATCCGGCAGGCCGAGCCGGCCGGCGAGCAGGTCGAGATAGCCGCGTTCGGCGCGCGTATCGGGGTCAATCGTCAGTCGCGACGCCGTGTAGAGCTCGAGCCTCTGCTCATCGGTCTTGGCGCCGGCGACCAGCGTATCGAGGTCGAGCGGGCTGTCCAGCTCGGCCATCAGAAACTTTTCCGCTTCCGTGCCGATGCCGGCCAGACTGAGCTTGCCGGCGATCTTTTGGCGTTCCGCGTCATCGACATGGCCATCGGCCTTGGCCGCCGAGACCATCGCCCGCACCAGGGTCAGCGTGAACTCGTCCTCGCCCTGTGGCGCCTGTGAAGGATGAAAGCCGGTGTCGGCGGGCGGCGGCAGCAATTCCGGCTGGCCGGCCGCCGTCGCCTGCTCGGGTGCATTGCCGGCCTTGTAATTCTGGTAGGCCTTGTAGGCGAGACCGCCAATCGCAGCCAAACCGCCGAGCTTCACGGCCGTGCCGGTGACCTGCCGTCCCGTGCCGGTGCCAAGCAACACCGCGGCCAGCGCCCCGGCGGCCAGCGGATTGTCCTTGGCCATCTGCACGGCCTGCCCGGCCTTGTCGCGGACGGTGCCGGTTGTGCCGGGAACTTGCGAGCCGAGCAGATCGTCGAGAAGCTTTTTGGGGTCGAACATGGTGCCTCCAGAAAAGGGCCCGCGAAACGTGGACGGGCAGGTTTTGGACGTTGCAGACGTAGGGCCCGCACACTGACATTACAATGACGGACGCACGCTTTGCTATCGGCCCGGCAATGCCGCAAATCGGTAATCGGTGTGTCGATACCGGCCTCGGCTTGCGCTAATGTCGCCGCCGCATTGCCGAGGGAGGAACCTTGCCGTGACCGATCAACCTGGCCGGGAGCCGGCGCGCGATCCGCAGGATCTGGAACGTCTGCTGATCGAGCGGCAGTGGGTGGGAGACATTGACGGCATGGTGGCGCTGTTCGAACCCGATGCCGTCATAGACACCGGAGCAGCCGAATTGACGCGTGGCCACGAGGCGATCCGCGCTTTGTTCGAAGCCTTTGCCGAGAGCGGGCGAAAATTCCAGCGCGGCGAGCAGCGCCCGGCGGCCATCAACGGGGACCTCGCGTTGACGTCGACCAGGCTTGCCGACGGCTCGATAACCTCAGAGGTCGCGCGCCGGCAGAGAGATGGCACATGGCTGTGGGTGATCGACCGCTATTCCGTCGCGTGGTGACAGAAACGATACGAGCGATCGGGGGCTAATTGCCGATATGTTCCCTGCCCCGCGCCTGCGCCAGTTCGACCTGGCGCTGGCGCTCGGCATAGCGGGCGCGATCCTCGTCCGAGCGTGCCTCGTAGCAATGCGGGCATGACACGCCGGTGGAAAAATGCGGCGACAGCCGGTCCTCGGGCGTCAGCGGATGCCGACAGGCGCGGCAGAGTTCGGCCTCGCCTTCGGTCAGCCCATGCGACACCGAGACCCGCTCGTCGAAGACGAAACACTCGCCCTGCCACAGGCTGTCTTCGGCCGGGACCTCTTCAAGATATCTGAGGATGCCGCCCTTGAGATGGAACACATCCTCGCAGCCGAGCGACTTCACATAGGCCGTCGCCTTTTCGCAGCGAATGCCGCCGGTGCAGAACATCGCGACCTTGCGGCCGTCGAGTTGGTCGCGGTGTTTTTCCACCCAGGCCGGGAATTCGCGAAAGCTTGACGTGCGTGGATCCACCGCACCCTCGAACGTGCCGATCGACACTTCGTACGCGTTGCGTGTGTCGATGACGATGGTGCCGGGGTCCGAGATCAGCGCGTTCCAGTCGGCCGGCGCGACATAGGTTCCCGCACCCGTCGCCGGGTCGAGGTCTTCGACGCCCATGGTGACGATCTCGCGCTTCAGCCGCACTTTCATGCGATGGAACGGCATTTCGGCGGCAGTGCTGTATTTGACCTCAAGATCGGCAAGACCCTCGATGGCCTCGAGATAAGCGATCAGGTCGGCTATGTCGGTTTCGCTGCCGGCAACCGTGCCGTTGATGCCTTCCTGCGCCAGAAGCAATGTGCCCTTGATGCCGCGCCCGCAGCAGAAGGCGGCAAGTGGCGTGCGCAAGACCCGCAGCGCGTCGAAGTCGCCCAGCCTCGCAAATTTGTAGAGCGCAGCGACGCGCACGGGTTCATGGTTGGTCATCGCCAAGCCACTAGACCGTGGTCAAAGCGGATTCAAGGCAGAGCTAAAGACACCTTGTCGGTATTCGCCAGCAGGCTCGTTGGCCGACATGTGACATCGCGGCAGGCCGGGTTTCGTGGACTCGGAATCGGCCTTCTGCTAATCGGTTGAAATCACCCGGGGAGAGACAAGCCAATGCCCAGCAAGACCGAAAAGCTCCTGGCGCTGCTCAACGGCCAGCCGGTCATTCCGGTGCTGAAGATCGCCAATGTCGCGGACGCCGTCCCGCTCGCCCGGGCGCTGGCCGCCGGCGGCCTGCCGGCAATCGAGATCACGTTGAGAACCGCCGATGCGCTGGAAGCGATCCGCCGCGTCGCCGGTGAGGTCGAGGGCGCCATTGTCGGCGCCGGCACAATTCTCGATGCCAAGCAGTTCGACGAGGCAGCGGCCGCTGGCTCGAAATTCATCGTCAGCCCCGGCATCACGCGAGAGTTGCTGGCGGCGGCCAAGGACAGCGACGTTCCCTTGCTGCCCGGCGCCATCACGCCCGGCGAGATCATGGCTGCCCGCGAGGCCGGCCTGCGGTTCCTGAAATTCTTCCCGGCCGAACAATCCGGCGGCATCGCCTCGCTGAAGGCCTTTGCCTCGCCGCTGGCCGACGTGAAATTCTGCCCGACCGGCGGCATCTCGGCCAAGAACGCGGCCGACTATCTCAGCCTGTCCAACGTTATCTGCGTCGGCGGCTCGTGGGTGGCGCCGGACGAGTTGGTCAAGGCCGGCAAGTGGGATGAGATCGAGGCGCTCGCACAGACCGCGAGCAAGCTCGGAAAATAACCTCCGCTACTTTATCTTTGCGCAATTCCCCAGGGAAACGCTCCGCGCTTTTCCCGGCAAATCGTTTCACACTGTTCCTGGATTGCTCTCGGCACAAGAAACCCGGCCAGCTTGCGCCGACGGGGGTTGCTACGCATTGAGATTTTGGTTCCCGCTCATGGGCTCGAACCACGATTCACGCCTTCAAAGGGCGCTGTCCTACCATTAGACGAAGCGGGAATGCAGGCTGGTGGTTAGCATTCCGGGACGCTAGAAGCCAGTGCTGGAGATTCGCCAACAGCAAAAAGCCGCGCCGGTTGCCCAGCGCGGCTTCGATGTTTACCCCGTCGAGCTCTTACTTCGTCTGGAAGCGGGCGACCGAAAGGAATTTTACGGCATTGCCGGTGAAGCGGTTGGCATCGGCCATCTGGTTGTCCGCCTGGAAGCCTGCGGTGTAGACCTCGCTCGGCGGCGTATGCACGATGTTGTAGGCATAGCGCGGCGCAGTCGTCGGGCTGGAAACGGTGGCGATGTTGTCGCCGCTGCTCAGCGCCCAGCGCGCCGCCTGCGGTTCGGCCGCCACCACCACTGCCTTCGGTCCTGGCTTCAGGTCGCGAGCCGAAGCCCTTGCTTCCTTGCGTGTCGTCTTGACGCCGGCGCCGATCACCGAGGCTGGATCGGTACCGGCGGGACGGGCAGCAATAGCACCGCGCGGCGATGCGGCATCGACACCTGACGGATCGTTGAACGCCGAGCGAGGCTCGAGCGACGCAACCTGATAGTCGTCGGTAGCACCGGCTGTATCGGCGGCGCTGGCCTGTTCGAGAACCGCCTTGACCTCGTCCGGACGCTGCGACGGCAGCACCGAGAACGCGTCGGTTGCGGTCTGCTTGTGGGCAGCCGTATCGGCCAGCGCCAGCAGAACGCCCTTGTCCTGCGGCGCAAGCTCAGCCGGCGGCGAAGAGCGGTCGGGACGCCAGGTCGGCAACGGGACGTTGACCGCGACCTGCGCCGGAGCGGCAGCTTGATCGGCCCCCTGGTCGGCATTGCTCGCATCGGCCGTGCCGAACGGCACATTGGCCGGCGCCTGCGCCGTCGCCACCGTCTGTTCGGTGGTGGCATCGGCCACGCCGAACGGCACGGTCTCAGGTTGTTGCGCGCCGACATCGGCCTTCGGCCGCGGTGCGAAAGCGGGCAGCGGCACTTCCTTGGCGGGCAGCGCGGCGATGATCGTCTCCGGCGTGTCCTGCGGCTCCGAATCGTCAGCGCTGTCGTCGGCAAGCTGCGGAATGTTGGCGCGCTTGGCGTTCTGCGGCGACACGATCGCGATGCCAGGCAGATTGCTGTTGTTGTTGCTCGTGGCAGCCAGCACCGGCTTCACGCTTCTCGGCGGCGGCGCGGCGGTAGCGACATCGGCGCTGTCGTCGGCTTCGTCTTCACCGCCACCGCCAAAGAACGCGGACAGGAAGCCACCGGATTTCTTGGTGCTGCCGCCTGCGCTGGCCATCATGATGGCAGGAGAACCGGCGCCCTTGCGCGCCTTGTAGGAGGCGAGCGCCTGGTCATAACCCGGCAACGGCCTGCCGTCGCTCGGCACATGCAGCGTCTTGCCATTGGGGAACAGGCTGACCAGTTCCTGGCGGCTGATGCCTGGCCAATGCCGCACATTGCCGACGTCCATGTGGACGAAGGGCGAACCGGACGACGGATAGTAGCCGACGCCGCCGCCCTGCATCTTCAGGCCGATGTTGCGCAGCTTTTTCAGCGGCACACCCGGAATGTAGAAGTCCATCGCCTTGCCCAGCATATGCTGGCTTTCCTTGGCGACACCGCGGCTGCGGCTGCGCAGCATCGAATTGGTCGACGGCGAGCGATAGCCGCAGACGACCTGGATATAGTCGGTGGCGCCGGCCTGCCGGTAAGCTTCCCACACCAGATCGAGCAGGCGCGGATCCATCTTGGTCGGTTCGTTGCGACGCCAGTCGCGCAGGATGATGTTGATCTTCCTGAGGCCTGCCGGATCGTAGCGGCCATTGCGCTTGTAGACGATCTCGGCCTTTTCGTGCGTGTGGAGGTGATAGAGCTTGAGCGAGCGCGTTTCAGCGCTAGCGCCGGCAGCAGTTGCGGCGAGGAAAGCGAACGCAACGATCAACGCTGCCAGCCATCTCGGCCAGACGCCCATGTGATCGCGCCGCCCGTTTCTGTGTCGTTCGACTTTGTTCAAATCAAAAGGCCTTGCAGGCTGCCGTTTGTCCCCGGATTTGTCCAAACGGATGCGTGGTTCTCACATCCGAATATCGATCCTAATGGTTAATCATCGCTTATTGAAGCCGAAATGCGGTAACACCGTGGCGATATCCCGTCAAAAATAATACACAGGATTTCTTGGTAAACTGCTGGTTTAGATCAAGATTCAGCCTTTTCCCGCTACACGATCTGTTACCGCTGGCCTTAATGCGTGAACAACGCTGTCCGCATCAGCCATATTCCCGCCCCAACCGCTTATGCAGCGCCGGATGTGGCATGGCAAGCTGGTCCCGGCCTTGCGTTGGCAAGCTGTGGAATCGGCGTTCAGGAGGCAAGGCGGTCGAGGCGGCCGGTTTCCGGGTCGATGCCGTATTCCTTGAGCTTGCGGTAGAGCGTCGAGCGGCCGATGCCGAGACGCCGTGCGACCTCGCTCATCTGGCCGTTGTAATGGTCGATGGCGAGCTTGATCATTTCGAGTTCGACATCGGCCAGCGCACGCACATTGCCACGCTCGTCCAGCGCCCTCAATGTGCCGAAACGCTGAAGCAACCTGGCCGGAGGGGCGAGCTCGGCAGCTGCAGTACCGGCGTCATCAGTCTGCGCGCCATCGCCTTGCGATCCGGTGCTCAAGGCCATGCCGGGGTCCGACAAGGACGCATTGGCGTCGAGATTGACGGTGCCGTCGACCTGCGCCCGGATCTGCGGAAATTCGTCAGTCGTGAGCACATCGCCTTCGGCAAGCACCGAGGCCCTGAACACGGCGTTTTCCAGCTGCCTGATGTTTCCCGGCCAATCATAGGCCTGCAGCATGGCCAGTGCGGCATCCGAGATGCCGTGCAGGCGATTGCCCGCCGGCGCCACCTTGTCCATGAAATGCTTGACCAGATAGGGGATGTCGTCGCGGCGGTCGCGCAGCGGCGGCACGACGATCGGGTAAACGTTGAGCCGGTAGAACAGGTCCTCGCGAAACTTGCCATCCTTGACCTCCTGCAGAAGGTTGCGGTGCGTGGCCGAGATCAGCCTGATGTCGACCCTGACGGTGGAACGGCCGCCGACCGGATCGACCTCGCCATCCTGCACGGCGCGCAACAGCTTGACCTGCACGTCGAGCGGCAGGTCGCCGATCTCATCCAGGAACAGGGTGCCCGAATGCGCCTCGACGAACTTGCCGGTGTGCTTTTCGGTGGCGCCGGTGAACGAACCTTTTTCGTGACCGAACAGGATCGATTCGACCAGATTGTCGGGGATGGCGCCGCAATTGACGGTGACGAACGGTTTTGTGCGGCGTTCGCCGCTGCCCTGGATGGCGCGCGCCACCAATTCCTTGCCGACGCCCGATTCGCCCTCGATCAGGATCGGGATGTTGGAGGCCGCAGCCTTCTGGCCGAGGCGGATCACCCGGTCCATCGCCGGGCTATGCGTGATCATGTCCTTGAAGGTCAGATGGCCGCCCCGACGCCGCGACGTGCGCTTGACCTCGTCCTCGACCGCCTCGACCTTGAGCGCGTTGCCGATCGCGGTCTGCAGCCGGTCGGGAGACGCCGGCTTGACGACAAAATCGAAGGCGCCGTGGCGCATCGCCGAGACCACCGTTTCGATGCCGCCCTGCGCAGTCTGCACAATGACGGGAACAGTGATGCCGCGCTCGCGCATCGCCTTCAGCACGCCGATGCCGTCGAGGCCCGGCATGACAAGGTCGAGGATGACTGCCGAAATATCCCTCGCATTGGGTCCGTCAAGCGCGCTCAGACCGGCCTCGCCGCCATCGGCAACGATGGCGCTGTGGCCGAATTTCGTCACCGCCGCCTCGAGCAGCCGGCGCTGCACGGGATCGTCATCGACTATAAGAATGGAACCTGTCATGACTGATTTGAGTTGCCCGCCTGGGAAATTCCCATGGATCATCTTGGCACAGGGTTCTAAACAAGGTTTCAAAAAACCCGGTGAACGAATTCCTTAGGATTTGACCGGCTTGTCCTTTCCCCTTGATTCCAGAAGGTAATTGTTGATGAGCAGGATTCTCGGTCGGCAGCTTGCGGCGGTAGCGTCCGGTCAGGGCGCGGCGGAACTCGGCGACCTGCCGGAATGGAATCTCGCCGATCTTTATTCCGGCATGGAGGCGCCCGAACTGAAGCGCGACCTTGCCAAGGCGGCGGCCGATGCCGTCGCCTTCGAGAACCGCTGGAAGGGCACACTGGCTGCGGAGGCCGGGCGCGGAAGCGCCGGCAGGCTTGGCGAGGCGCTGACAGCCTATGAGGCGCTGGAGGAACTGATCGGCCGCATCGTCTCCTATGCCGGCCTGATCTATGCCGGCAACACCGCCGATCCGCAGCGCGCAAAGCTCTATGGCGACATCCAGGAAAAGATGACCGACGCCAGCGCGCATCTTCTGTTCTTCGCGCTGGAGCTGAACCTGATCGACGACAAGGCGCTCGAAGCAGCCCTCGCCGCCGACGCCGGCTTTGCCCATTACCGCCCCTGGGTGCTCGACCTCAGAATGGACAAACCCTACCAGCTCGAGGACCGGGTCGAGCAGCTGTTCCATGAGAAATCGATCACCGGACGCGGTGCCTGGAACCGGCTGTTCGACGAGACGATGACCGATCTGCGCTTCGACATAGACGGCGAGGAACTGACGCTGGAGCCGGCGCTGAACCGCCTGCAGGACGCCGATGGCGAGGTCCGCCGCCGCGCCTCCGAAGCGCTGGCCACAACCTTCCGCAAGAGCCTGCGCACCTTCACGCTGATCACCAACACGCTGGCCAAGGACAAGGAGATTTCCGACCGCTGGCGCGGCTTCGAGGACATCGCCGATTCACGCCATCTCGCCAACCGTGTCGAGCGCAGCGTGGTCGATGCGCTGGCGTCGGCCGTGCGCGAAGCCTATCCGCGCCTGTCGCATCGCTACTACGCGATGAAGGCGCGCTGGCTCGGCATGGAGGTGATGAACCACTGGGACCGCAACGCCCCCTTGCCCGAGACGCCGCAGGCCGTGATCCCTTGGGACGACGCCAGGAACACCGTGCTGTCGGCCTATCAGCGCTTCTCCCCCGATATGGCGGAGATCGCCCGCGTCTTCTTCGACCGCAACTGGATCGACGCGCCGGTCAGGCCCGGCAAGTCGCCCGGCGCCTTCGCCCATCCGACCGTGCCTTCGGCGCACCCTTACGTGCTGCTCAACTACATGGGCAAGCCGCGCGATGTGATGACGCTGGCGCATGAACTCGGCCACGGCGTGCATCAGGTGCTGGCCGGCCGCCAGGGCGCCCTGATGGCTTCGACGCCGCTGACGTTGGCCGAGACGGCCTCGGTATTCGGCGAGATGCTGACCTTCCGTTCGCTGCTCGACCAGACCACCGACAAGCGCGAGCGCAAGGCGATGCTCGCCCAGAAGGTCGAGGACATGATCAACACGGTCGTGCGCCAGATCGCCTTCTACGAGTTCGAGCGCAAGGTGCATGCAGAGCGCAAGAACGGCGAACTAACCTCCGACAAGCTCGGCCAGTTCTGGCTCGAGGTGCAGGCAGAAAGCCTGGGGCCGGCGATCAAGCTGCGCGAGGGCTATGAGGTCTTCTGGACCTACATCCCGCACTTCGTCCACTCCCCCTTCTACGTCTACGCCTATGCCTTTGGCGACTGCCTGGTGAACTCGCTCTACGCGGTCTACCAGAACGCCGAGCACGGCTTCCAGGATAAGTATTTCGAGATGCTGCGCGCTGGTGGCACAAAGCATCACTCCGAACTTCTCGCCCCCTTCGGCCTCGACGCCACCGACCCCGCCTTCTGGCAGATCGGGCTTGGCGTGATCGGCGGCCTGATCGACGAGTTGGAAGCGCTCGACAGTTAATGCGCGCACCCATTGGACCGATGGCGCAGAGTGGCAGGTTCAGCAGCGGCCTCGACTTTGCAGAATCAGTTTAGCCGGAATGCATGTGACGGCAGCTCTGTTCTTGTTCTAAATATCTGTTCTTGAATAACTCTCCGGCGAAAATTCCGTTAGCTTTCCCGAAGCCGTATGATAGCTTTCCGACTGAAGCTCAGCCGGGCGCGCGGCTTAAGGCCGGACAGTATCCCGGCCCATGGCAGCGGTCTGACGAATGCGACAGCGACGGTTGGCAATGGGCGGAAAGCCGAACGCCGACACTCGACGACAGACCGGCTGTTCCCTGAGCCGCCGAACCACATTGGATGATCCGATCTGCCAAGGTCATGACTTGGGACGGCGGCGGACGGATCCGACTGGAGAGAGACGATGACCTTCTTTTACATTGTCCTGGCGTTCCTTGTAGGTGTGTTGGTTGGCTGGTTTATCTGGGGCCGGCTGCGCGGCGAACTCGACAGCCTGCGCGGCGATCTCGACCGCACCCGCAGCGAGCGTGACAGACTGCGCGCCGACGCCGATCGCCTGACTGGCGAACTCGACGCCTGCGGCAAGACCCGCGCCGATCTCGAACGCCGGCTGCGTGAAACATCGGCTCCATCCGCCAAGCCTTCAAGTTCGGCGCCGGCCGCGCTGGTATCGACAGCGGCAACGGCCAAGTCCGCCCCGGCCGCGAAACCGGCCCCCGCCAAACCCGCCGCGGCCAAACCAGCTGCGGCCAAATCCGCGGCCGCAAAACCAGCGGCCAGCAAACCTGCCGCCGCCAAGGCCGCGCCCAAAGCCGCTGCTTCAAAGCCCGCCGCCGTCCCGAAGAAGGCCGCCCCGGCAGCTGGGAAGGCCGATAATCTGCGCCGCCTGATCGGTATCGGCCCGGTCAACGACAAACTGCTCAAGGGCCTTGGCGTCACGACCTACGCGCAGATCGCCGGCTGGACCGCGGCCGACGTCAAGCGCATCGAGGACACGCTGAATTTCGACGGCCGCATCGCTCGCGAAAAGTGGGTCGAGCAGGCCAAGCTGCTTGCCGCCGGCGACGAAAAGGAGTTCGCACGCCAATTCCCGAGCGCCGGGACCGCCAACAACAGCTGATCCGTCATCGGCAACATAACCAGAAGGCGGCGCTCTCGGGCGCCGTCTTTGTTTTTGCATTCGCCACTGTCTTTGCGCCCTGCGACGCCGCTCCCTCGATTGCACGCCGCCCGGCCCCCATATAGAGCGGTTCTGGCGTCATCGACCGCAGTACCCGAGCCCCATGCCCCTGCCCTCTGCCATTTTCCGCAACGATGAAAGCGGCCGTCAGTTGGTCTTCGACCACCCGGCCGACATCATCATTGCCTATGATGCCAAGGATTTTCTGCCGGCGCTGGCGGCTGCGCAGGCGGCGAGCGATGCCGGCAAATGGCTGGCCGGCTATTTCTCCTACGAAGCGGGCTATCTGCTCGAACCGAAACTCGTGCCGCTGCTGCCTGAAGGCCGGCGCGCGCCATTGGTTTGTCTGGGTGTCTTCGATGCTCCGGCCGAAGAGGCCGTGCCGCGCAACGATGCGCCGGCCACCAATGGCCCCATCTTCGACGCCAGGGCCAGTTGGTCCGCTCAGGACTACGCCAAACGCTTCGCGCGCCTTCACGACCACATCCGCAAGGGCGACTGCTACCAAGGCAACCTGACCTTTCCGGTCCGTGCCCAATGGTCGGGCGATCCGGTTGCTGCCTTCGACGCACTGACAGGACGCCAGCCGGTCAAGTATGGCGCACTGATTTCGCTCGGCGATCCCATCGTCTTATCGCGTTCGCCCGAGCTGTTCTTCGAGATCAATGCCTTAGGCATGATCGAAACCCATCCGATGAAGGGCACCGCACCGCGCGGCGCGACCAAGGCCGAGGACGCGCGGTTGAAGTCCTTCTTGCGCAGCGACGAAAAGAACCAGGCCGAGAACCGGATGATCGTCGATCTCCTGCGCAATGACATCTCACTGATCAGCGAGGTCGGCACGCTGGAAGTCCCGGAACTGTTCCGCATCGAGAGCTACCCGACCGTCCACCAGATGGTGAGCCGTGTGCGGGCGAAGCTTCTGCCTGATCTCGGCATCCGCCAAATCTTTGGCGCGCTGTTTCCCTGCGGCTCGATCACCGGCGCGCCGAAAATCCGCGCGATGGAAATCCTGCACGAGCTGGAAGACACACCGCGCGACGTCTATTGCGGCGCCATCGGCTGGATCGCGCCTGGCGGCATGATGCGCTTTTCGGTGGCGATCCGCACTATATCGCTCTTTTCCAGTGGCGAGGCCGTTTACAATGTCGGCGGCGGCGTCGTCTTCGATTCGACGGCGCAAGGGGAGTATCAGGAGTGTCTGCTGAAGGCGCGCTTCGCGACGGGGACACCGCCGATTTCGAGCTGATCGAGACGATGCGCTGGGAGCCCGGCCAGGGCTTTCTGCGCTTCGAACGCCATCTCGCACGCCTTTACGGCTCGGCGGAAGAACTCGGCTTTGCCTGCGATCCGCAGCGGATCGGCGAGGTGCTGGCGAATACTATCGGGGCGCAGCAGACGGCGCTGCGCACCCGGCTCGTCCTGCAGCGCAATGGCGAGGTGACGGCTTCTGTTCAGCCTTACGAGCCACTCGCCGCCGACAAGGTCTGGCGGCTGCGACTGGCGCGGGTCCGGCTCTCCTCCACCGACACGCTGCTGCGCCACAAGACCGGCCGGCGGCAAGTCTACACTCACGCCCGCTCCGAATATCTGATCACCCAGGCCGACGAAGTGTTGCTCGCAAATGAGCGCAGTGAAATCTGCGAAGGCACCATCACCAACGTCTTCGCCGATTTCGGTGATGGCATGCTGATGACACCCAGGCTCGACTGCGGCCTGCTGCCTGGCGTATTGCGCGCCGAGTTGCTGGACGAAGGCCGCGCCCAGGAGGCGATCTACAGCTATGACGAGTTGAAATCCGCCAAAACACTGTTCGTCGGCAATTCTCTGCGCGGCTTGATCCCGGCAACATTGGCCTGATACGAAGCGGCTGCGAGAATAACCGCCGGCATTGGACACTTTCTAGCGAAGCATGAATTCTCGTCAGCCCACGCACACGCCCTATGATGGCTCCTCAAAGCTCTTCACCATCGGGCTGAAGCCGCTCGAACTCGACAAGTGGATCGAGGTCGACCGGTATCTCTTCGACCATCTCGCCGAAAAGCGCCGGCTGTATGCCGAAATTCCCGACAAGGTGTTTGTCGAGGAAGACGGCACGCGCGACGCCCAGCGCGAAGTGGGCGGCCTCATCGAAGCACATCTGCTGTCGACATTTCCCGGGATGTACCGGCGCACCAATGCCGGGGTTGAGGTCATTGGCGCCAAAGCCGACTCTGACGCCACCTTCCCCGATGCCCCGCTGGTCGCAGCGTCGCTGCTCGTTCAGGAAGACCTGATCCTGATGCGCCGTGACGACACCGGCTGGCGGCTCGCCGCCGGCTCGCTGTGTTTCCCGTCATCCTGGTCGCTGGTCGAAAAATTCGGCCGGCCGCTGCAGCAGATCCACGCACCGGTGCCGGGCTTCGGTCCGGGCACCAGGCCGGCCGAGCTCATCAACCGCATGTTCGACGGCCTGCAGGGTCAGGCCGTCGAACGCTTCAACTGGTCGATCCAGGCCGGCGAAGCGCTCTATCATCCGCTCTCCAATGTCGAGCGCATCGACCGTGCCACCAACCGCCCCTCGCGATTTCCCGACGGCGACGTCAACGCCCACGCCTTCATCCGCGTCGAGCGCCAGACGCTGCGCAAACTGCCTCTGTCGCGCGACATCCTGTTCACCATCCGCATCCATCTCGACCCGCTGAAAGTGCTGGCGCGGCATCCCGACCGGGCAACGCTTGCCGCCTCTTTCGCGGCGCAATTGCAGGCGCTGGATGAGGCTCAACTCGACTATAAGGGGATGACATCAGACCGTGACCGGCTGGTGCAACGCCTGCAAACCATGGCTCAGGAGTGACGATGATCCGACATGTTCTGAAGCTAGCCGTCCTGCTCGGTGCATTGCTGGCGTTGCCGGCAACAGCGCATGCGGAACCGGTGACCTATGCGGGGAAGCTCGGCAACATCGACATCGTCGTCGAGTTTACCGGTGATCCGGCGACGGCTGGAGAGGCACTGGCGGGCCGCTATTTCTACCGCTCCAAGGGCGTCGATATTCCTCTGCAGGCGAAGTCGAGCAAGGGCGCCACCTTTCAATTGGCCGAGGAAGAAGCCTGCGATGCCAAGAAGTGCGGCGACGGCCAGGCTCCACCCATCGGCGCCGTCTGGCGATTGAGTTCCGCCGACAATGGCAAGACGCTGGAAGGCACCTGGACGGCCAAAAAGACCCTGCCGCTGAAGCTGACAAGGATCGCCAGCCGTGCCCAGACGGAGACGCCGGCGACGACGCCACGCGATCTCTATGATTTCACCGACATGACATTCTCGGGTGACGATGCGCCGATCACCATGGCGGCATCGCCCTACGACTATCTCAAGCTGGATTTCGCGCCCGAGGCAGACGCCAAGGAAGGTTGGCCGGATGCAGCCTACAACTATGTCACCGATCCACGCACCAAATTCGCCAGGCCGCGCATCGTCGATCTCGCCGGCGGCGCGCCGATCGAAGCCGCCAATGCCTTGCTGCAGAACCGCCATTGGCATGACAGCCTCAGCGCCTTGACGTGCGCGGCGCTGCAATACGCCGGCTTCCACGATGGACCACCGATGGAGGGCATGGATGACGATTCGCTTGGCGGCTATGAAGACTCGACGTTCAAAGTTACGTCATTGACGCCGAAGCTGATGAGTTGGTCCGAATCCGGCAGCCTCTATTGCGGCGGTGCGCATCCGAACAACTATTCCGACGCCTATGTCATGGACGTGCGCCGTGGCGCCTTGCTTACCCTTCAGGACATGTTTTCCGATACGGTCGACGGCAAGCCAGGCCCCTCGCTGGCCACCTTCGTCAAAGAGAAGCGCAAGAAGCCCAGCGACCAGACCGAGGTGGATTACGAGGCCGAATGCGGCATCGACGATTTGATCGGCGACTTTCTCGGCGCCAGCCTGAAGCGCGATGGCGACAGGCAGGTTCTGGTCTTCGGCCTGCAAGGTTTGCCCAACGTCATCCAGGCTTGCGGCGGCGATCTCGTTGAAATGCCGGTCTCCGAAGCACAAGCGCTGTTCACACCGGAATTCGCGAAACTGCTCGAACCGTAGGCGTATCTGCGCGGCCGGGAACTAACCTTATCCCTGCTTTTCGCTTTATTGTGACAATGATCTATGGTTTGTCGCGCGGCGGTCGAACGGCCGTTTTGGCGCGTTGCTTGAAGGAGTGCTCGATAAAATGGCGAATGAAAACTGGCCCGTTTACGGTGAAATCACCGGCCCTGTCGTGATGATCGGCTTTGGTTCGATCGGACGGGGAACGCTGCCTCTGATCAAGCGCCATTTCAAATTCGACAAGTCGCGCATGACGGTCATCGACCCGCTCGACACCGACCGCAAGCTGCTCGACGAGCGCGGCATCGCCTTCGTCCAGGAGCACGTGACCGAGAAAAACTACAAGAAACTGCTGACGCCGCTTTTGACCAATGGCGGCGGCCAGGGCTTTTGCATCAATCTGTCGGTCGATACCGGCTCGGTCGACCTGATGCGGCTCTGCCGCAAGCTCGGCGTGCTCTACATCGACACCGTCGTCGAGCCGTGGCTCGGCTTCTATTTCGACGCCAAGGCCGACAATGCCAGCCGCACCAACTACGCGCTGCGCGAAGCCTTGATCAAGGAGAAGCACGACAAGCCCGGCGGCGCTACCGCGGTTTCGACCTGTGGCGCCAATCCGGGCATGGTCTCGTGGTTCGTCAAGCAGGCGCTGCTGAACCTTGCCGGCGACCTCGGCCTCGAGTTTTCCGAACCGGCGCAGGACGACCGTGACGGCTGGGCGAAGCTGATGAAGAAGGCCGGCGTCAAGGGCATCCACATCGCCGAGCGCGACACCCAGCGCACCAAGAAGCCGAAGCCGATGAACGTGTTTTGGAACACTTGGTCGGTCGAGGGTTTCATCTCGGAAGGGCTGCAGCCGGCCGAGCTCGGCTGGGGCACGCATGAGAGATGGATGCCGAAGAACGGCAAGGAGCACAAGCATGGCTCCAAGGCTGCGATCTATCTCGAACAGCCCGGCGCCAACACCCGCGTGCGCTCTTGGTGCCCGACGCCGGGCGCGCAATACGGTTTCCTGGTGACGCACAATGAGGCGATCTCGATCGCCGACTTCTTCACCGTGCGGTCGAAGAAGGGCAAGGTGCAATACCGCCCGACCTGCCACTATGCCTATCACCCCTGCAACGACGCCGTGCTGTCACTCCACGAAATGTTCGGCGCTGCCGGCAAGCCGCAGCCGGTCCACCATGTGCTTGACGAAAACGAGCTGGTCGACGGCGTGGACGAGCTTGGCGTGCTGCTCTACGGCCATGCCAAGAACGCCTACTGGTACGGTTCGCAGCTGTCGCTGGCCGAAGCCCGCAAGCTGGCGCCCTACCAGAACGCTACCGGCATGCAGGTCACCTCGGCCGTGCTCGCCGGCATGGTCTGGGCGCTGGAAAACCCCGAAGCCGGCATCGTCGAGGCCGACGAGATGGACTACAAGCGCTGCCTGGAAGTGCAGTCCCAGTATCTCGGACCAGTCAAGGGCTACTACACCGACTGGACGCCGCTCGATAACCGTCCGGGCCTGTTTCCCGAGGACCTCGACAAAAGCGACCCGTGGCAATTCCGCAACATCCTCGTTCGATAGCGGTTCCATACCCCTGCCTCACTGCCTTGCAATCGCCCGGAAATCGGGCGATTGAAGGGATGCGGACGAGAGCAGTGTGCATCCATTTGGACGCACGAGGGACGGCTCTGGAAACTTGAGGCCACGCACATCGTGTTCCCCAAAACGTCGTTTGACGATTGGGCCGATGCGTCAGGAGAGGATTTGATATGACGATTGTGCGCAAAATTCTTTCTGCGGGCGCGGCGGGCGTTCTTGCGACGATGCTTGCCGCCTGCACCACCGGCGGCTCCGACGGGCCACCGATCTCATCGCAGGCGCGAGGCGTCGAAGGCTCATGGCTGAACGCCGAAGGCAAGGCGGTCTCGACATTGAACGGCGGCGTCTTCACCACCGTTTCGGCGGAGACCGGTGAGAAATTCGCTGACGGCAGCTACACCAAGACCGGCGCCACCTCGGTCGAGATCAACGGAACCTCGCTGATCCGGCAGCAGCCAATCGCTTTCAACTGCCTGCTGGTGTCCATAAACCAGCTGAATTGCACCAGCTCCGCCGGGCAGAACTTCGTGCTGACCAGGCGCGGCTGAACCTTTCCCATGCGGCTTTGCGGATGGCGGCGCCGCGATGCCGCCGCCTTTTTTATGCCGGCAAACCGATGCCGGTTATCCGCCCTGATTCTTCTTGCATCGCCACAACCGCGATGTGAACATACCCGAAATGCTGGCTGTTATCCTGCAGTCGGGCAAGAGCGTTAAACGCCTTTGATCATATCCGGGAGACGAAGATGAAGAAGCTCGCCGCCATTGCCGCCCTCTCTGCCTCGACACTCGGCCTGTCGGCCGCACCATCCTTTGCCGACTACACGTTGAACATCCTGCATTTCAACGATTGGCACAGCCGCATCGAAGGCAACAACAAATACGAGTCGACCTGCTCGGCCGAGGAAGAGACCAAGGGTGAGTGCATCGGCGGCGCCGGCCGGCTGGTCACCGCGATCGCACAGGAGCGCAAGAAGCTCGAAGGCCAGAACGTGCTGCTGCTCAATGCCGGCGACAGCTTTCAGGGATCGCTGTTCTACATCACCTACAAGGGCACGGCGGAGGAGGAATTCCTCAATCAGATCAAGCCCGACGCGGTGACGCTCGGCAACCACGAATTCGACGATGGCGAGAGCGCGCTGGTGCCTTATCTCGACAAGGCGAAGTTCCCGATCGTCAGCGCCAATGTCGTGCCCAACGACAAGTCCGGCGCCGCAGGCAAGATCAAGCCGTCGATTGTGCTTGAGGTCGGCGGCCAGAAGATCGGCATTGTCGGCGCCGTGACCAACGACACACCGGAACTCGCCTCTCCCGGCCTCAACATTACCATCGAGGACGACGTCAAGTCGATCACCGCCGAGGTCGAGAAGCTGAAGGCGCAAGGCGTCAACAAGATAATTGCCGTCACCCATATCGGCTACAGGCGCGAGCGCGATGTCATCGCCAAGATCCCGGGCATAGATGTGGTGGTCGGCGGCCACAGCCATTCGCTTCTGTCCAACACCGACCCGAAGGGGGAAGGCCCCTATCCGACGATGGTCGACAACCCCGACGGCTCCAAGGTGCCTGTCGTGCAGGCCGCGTCCTATTCGAAATATCTCGGCGAATTCAAGGTCGTGTTCGACGACAACGGCAACGTCAAGGAAGCCAGCGGCGACCCGATCTTCCTCGACAAGTCGATCATCCCCGATCCGGCCGTTCTTGCCCGCATCAAGGAGCTCGGCGCGCCGATCGAGGCGCTGAAGAACAAGGAAGTGGCCGAGACCACCGAGGCCATCGACGGCAGCCGCGAAAGCTGCCGCACCAAGGAATGCGCGATGGGCAATCTCGTCTCCGACGCCATTCTCGACCGCGTCAAGGGACAGGGCGTCGAGATCGTCGTCTCCAATGGCGGCGGCCTGCGTGCTTCGATCGACAAGGGCACCGTCACCATGGGCGAGGTGCTGACCGTGCTGCCTTTCCAGAACACGCTGGCGACCTTCCAGATTTCCGGCAAGGATCTGGTTGCCGGGCTGGAAAACGGCGTCAGCCAGGTCGAGGACGGCGGCGGCCGCTTCCCGCAGGTGGCAGGTCTCAAATACTCCTTCGACAAGTCGGTCGCGCCCAATGCCGGCCGTGTCAAGTCGGTCGAGGTGATGCAGAACGGTGCCTGGGCGCCGATCAATCCGGACAAGGACTATCTGGTCGCCACCAACAATTACGTCCGCCAGGGCGGCGACGGCTACAAGGTCTTCGCCGAGAAGGCCAAGAACGCCTACGATTACGGCCCCGGCCTCGAACAGGTGGTTGCCGACTATCTCGCGGCGCACCGGCCCTATACGCCGAAGCTCGACGGCCGCATCACCGAGGTCGCGGCAACCGTAGCGGCTGCCCCGGCCGCCGAGCCGGCAAAACCAGCCGAACCGGCACCTGCTCCAGAGGAACCGGCAAAACCGGCCGAGGCTGCACCGGCGGAGCCGGCGATGCCCGCATTGCCGGCAGGCTCCGGCGACATCACCACCACGCCGCCGACTGTCCCGGCGGAAACCGCCCCGGCAACGCCGGCTCCGGCCGAACCGGCAAAACCGGCCGAAGCCGCACCTGCTCCGGCAAAGCCGGCTGACGCCGCCCCGGCCGAAGCCAGCCATGTCATCGTCGCCGGCGATACCTATTGGGATCTCGCCAAGAAGGCCTACGGCGACGGCGCCAAGTGGAAGGTGATCTCCGAGGCCAACAAAGGCTACGAACCACGCCGGCTTCCTGTCGGCGCGACCTTGACCGTTCCGGCGAAGTAACCTCGCTTCGCACTTGCGACCAGCAAAACCCGTCCGGGTAACCGGACGGGTTTTTGGCTTTCAGGGTAAGGTGCGGCCAGACGCGGCATTGAAAACTCGCGCCACATCGCTAGGTTCGCCCGACATCGTCGGTTTCGCGGTGTCGGGAGACCTTCATGACGCTTTCCACGCCTGTCGACCCCAAAGCCGCGAAAGCGCTCGACCCGCTGCCGGCCGGACATCCGCCGGTAAAGGCAGGCAAGATCGGCGTCATGTTGGTCAATCTCGGCACGCCGGACGGTACCGATTTCAAGCCGATGTGGCGCTATCTCCGCGAATTCCTGTCCGATCCGCGCGTCATCGAACTCAACAAGGCGATCTGGTATCCGATCCTCTACGGCTTGGTGCTGACCACCAGACCGAAGAAGTCCGGCGCCAATTACGCCAGGATATGGAACCGCGAGAGGAACGAGTCGCCGCTGCGCACCTACACCCGCGCGCAGGGCGAAAAGCTGGCCGCAGCGCTCATCGACCTACCCGATGTCGTGGTCGACTGGGCGATGCGCTACGGCAACCCCTCGACCGCGAGCGTCGCTCAAAGGCTGGTCGAGCAAGGCTGCGACCGCATCCTGTCGTTCCCACTCTACCCGCAATACTCCGCGACCACCACCGCGACCGCCAACGACCAGCTGTTTCGCGCCTTGATGAAGATGCGCCGCGCGCCTGCCGTGCGCAGTGTTCCGCCCTACTATGACGAGCCGGTCTACATCGAGGCGCTCGCCCATTCGATCGAACGGCATCTGGCAACGCTAGACTTCGAGCCCGAGGTGGTCATCACCTCCTATCACGGCATCCCGAAGCCCTATTTCGAGAAGGGCGATCCCTATCACTGCCACTGCCAGAAGACGACACGGCTGTTGCGTGAACGACTGGGGTGGGATGAAAAGAAGCTGATCATCACCTTCCAGTCGCGCTTCGGCGCCCAGGAATGGCTGCAGCCCTACACCGACAAGACGGTCGAGAAACTGGCGAAGGACGGCGTGAAATCGATCGCCATCGTCAACCCAGGCTTTTCCGTCGACTGCATCGAGACGCTGGACGAAATCGGCCGCGAGGCGGCCGAGACCTTCCATCACGCCGGCGGCGAGAAATTCGCCCACATCCCGTGCCTCAACGACAGTGCAGAAGGCATGGCGGTGATCGAGGCGATGGTGCGGCGCGAGCTGTCGGGCTGGGTCTGAGGCCGCCACGTTGCGGCGATCGACCGCCGCAGTTGCGCTATTCCATGCACTAATAATCAACGATCACCTGATTGTAACATTATTGAAACACACCTAAGTGTTTGGTGAAGTCGGTTGCATGGAATCAACGCCATGGCCGGCATCTGAGGGAGATTCAAATGGACTTCAGTGGTTTCGGTATTGCGATTGGTGCGCTTGCCTTTCTGGTATTGGTGCTTCTTATCAAAGGCATCCGGACAATCCCGCAAGGCTATAATTATACGGTGGAGCGCTTTGGTCGTTACACCAAAACACTAAGCCCCGGCCTCAACCTCATCGTGCCGTTCGTCGACCGCATCGGCGCCAAGATGAACATGATGGAGCAGGTGCTCGACGTTCCGAGCCAGGAAATCATAACGCGCGACAACGCCATTGTCGGCGTCGACGGCATCGCCTTCTACCAGATCCTCAATGCGGCGCAGGCCGCCTACCAGGTCGCCGGCCTGGAGAACGCCATCCTCAATTTGACGATGACCAACATCCGTACCGTCATGGGCTCGATGGACCTCGACGAATTGCTGTCGAACCGCGACGCCATCAACGAACGGCTGCTGCGCGTGGTCGACGAAGCGGCCCATCCGTGGGGCATCAAGATCACCCGCGTCGAGATCAAGGATATCAATCCGCCGGCCAACCTAATCGAATCGATGGGTCGTCAGATGACGGCTGAACGTAACAAGCGTGCGCAGATCCTCGCCGCCGAAGGCCTCAAGCAGTCGCAGATCCTCGAGGCCGAAGGCCGCAAGGAAGCCGCCTTCCGCGACGCCGAGGCGCGCGAACGCTCGGCCGAAGCCGAAGCGCGAGCCACCCAGGTTGTATCGGAAGCCATCTCCAAGGGCGACGTGCAGGCACTCAACTACTTCGTGGCGCTCAAATACACCGAAGCGATGGGCAAGATCGGTACCGCCAACAACAGCAAGGTCGTGCTGATGCCGATGGAAGCGTCGGCACTGATCGGCACGCTCGGCGGCATAAGCGAGATCGCCAGGGAGGTGTTCCGCAGCGAAGGCACCGCCGGCGCCGCCAGGCAGGCCGCCCGCCCTCCGGTGGTTCGCCCGAATGAGAACTGAGACCTGACGAGAACTGAGGTCGCGAGCATGATCCCGAAAAGTGGGAACCGGTTTTCGGAAAAGATCATGCTCCACAGGAAGTAGGAGCGCACTCCCATGTTCGACCGCATCATTTCCGAACTTGGTCCGTGGAACTGGATGGTTCTGGGCTTCGTCCTCCTGGTGATGGAGGTCATCGCGCCAGGAATATTCATGCTGTGGATCGGCATCGCCGCATTGGTGATCGGTGTGATTTCCCTGCTCGTCTGGGACGCAAGCTTCTGGGCCTGGGAAGTCCAGGTCCTCGCCTTCCTGGCCCTGTCGCTGGTCTCGGCCCTTGCCGGAAAGAAGCTGGTTGGTGGGCGTAATACCCCTAGCGACCAGCCGCTGCTCAACCGGCGCGGCGCGCAGTTGGTCGGCAGGATGGCAACGCTGGCCGAGCCGATCAAGGACGGTCGCGGCCGCATCAAACTCGGCGACACACTGTGGCGCGTCTCCGGTCCCGACCTGCCGGCCGGCACGCAGGTGCGCGTCGTCAGTTCGGCCGACACCGATCTGGAACTGACCGTCGAGGCCGTCTGAGCGCCCGAAGGCCCGCAGCGCATTTGGCAGCAATCGAAGCGCGCCGCGTAGGTCACCCCAACGCAATGCGGTTTTAGTTTCCTCAGGCTGCGCCGATACGCAGCAAATCGTGGAAGTGAACCACCCCAACGGGCATCCTGTTTTCCGTCACTACCAGCGCACCGATATTGTATTCGTTGAGAAGCGCGATCGCCGTTCCGGCCAGCGTCTGCGGATCGACCGTCTTCGGCGTGCGGGTCATGATGTCGTCCACGGCGATATCGGCCAGGTTTCGATGCAGATTGCGCGCGACATCACCGTCAGTGATGATCCCGACCAGCTCGCCCTTCCCGTCGACGACACAGACACAACCGACTTTCTTGTTCGACAACGTCATGACCGCTTCCGGCATCTTGGTACCGAGCGCCGCTAGCGGAATCTGATCGCCGACCCGCATGATCTCGGAGACGAGAGTCAGATTGGCGCCGAGCTGGCCGCCGGGGTGGAATGTGCGGAAATGGTCGGGCGTGAAGCCGCGCGCTTCGAGCAGCGCTATGGCCAGCGCATCGCCGACCACCAGTTGCAGCAGGGTCGATGTCGTCGGCGCCAAACCGTGCGGGCAGGCTTCCGGCGCGGACGGCAGGAGCAGCACCACGTCGGCCGCGCGCGCCAGCGCCGAGGCCGCGCCCGCGGTAATCGCAA
Organism: Mesorhizobium sp. M0615; assembly: GCF_040320805.1. Lineage (NCBI taxonomy): Bacteria > Pseudomonadati > Pseudomonadota > Alphaproteobacteria > Hyphomicrobiales > Phyllobacteriaceae > Mesorhizobium > Mesorhizobium sp. M0615. The sequence continues at coordinate 358,734 of NZ_JAMYQI010000001.1, forward strand.
TCAGCGGGATCGAGAAGCGCCTGGAATAGGCGACGATGCCCATCAATTCTTTGCTCTCGCCGGACCATGACATGGCGATGATGGCATCGTCTCTGGCGATCATGCCAAGGTCGCCATGATTGGCCTCCGCCGGATGGACGAAGAAGGCAGGCGTGCCGGTCGAAGCCAGACTGGCCGCGATCTTAGTGCCGATATGGCCGCTTTTGCCGACGCCGGTGACTATGACGCGGCCATTGATGCGCGACACCATGTCGACGGCGCGGGCGAAAGGTTCGGCCAGTTCGTTCTCCAGCGCGGCGGCCAATGCCGCCACGCCGGCCTGTTCCGTGGCTACCGTTCTCAGCGCCGAGGCGATCGAAGCCTCCAAAGGCTTCTTTTCTTGGGATCCCGCATGCATGGCTGATGCGATTAGCGCTTTGCCGTTCGCCTGTCCAACAGAATTGCCGTCCAGCCATGTCCGACAGGCACCCCTTCAACCCTCCGTTAACCATCCCCGTTTACGGTTCGGTAAGTATGGCGCGCTTGCGCCGCGCAAGCAGTGGTGACGATGTCGCGGGCCCAACCTCAAGAGAAAAAAGGTCGAACGGGCAGAGCGTTTTGCGCTCTGCTTCTGGCGACGAGCGTGCTCGCTTTGCTGCGGCCAACTGCGCTTCATGCCCAGGAGACCGAGCTGCGCGGCGAAGTTTCGGAATCGGCGATCCTGTCCGACCAGCAGCGCCGGGCCAGGCAATTGAGCAAGGCCAACACGCAGGTCAAGCCCGCCCCTGCCGACACCGCCCCCACGGGAAACACGCCAACCGCTTATGTGCCGGCCAGCGATGGCGCCTTGCCTGATGACACCGACCCGTCACAGGCCGGCGCAAACAGCATTTTCGACCCGCCGGCGACCATCGACGATTCGTTCGCCGACAAGCCGCCAACCGTCCTGCCACGCCGCCCGTCGACGGCAAAGCAACGCGCCGACGCGGATGCAGACAAGGCCAAGGACAAAACCAAGGCTGCCGACAAGAAGAAGCCTGGCAAAGCCACGGACCAGACCACCACCGGAACGACTCCGGACGGCACTGCGGCAGGCGACGCCGATCAGGACATAGCCAACCGCCGTGTCCTCACCGTCGACGGCGTCGACCGACGAAAGCTCGACCCCGGCGCCGAGCGCACCGACGCCATCGAGGGCCTGAAGAAGAAGCTCGAGGACGACCCGTACGCGGCAACCGGCATCAAGGTCGGCTCGTTCCTGCTGCGGCCGACGCTCGAGCAGGGCGTTGCCGTCACGTCGAACGCCGATTCCAGCGCTGGCGGCAAGTCGGCGGTGCTGTCCGAAACGGCGCTGCGTTTCTCCGCCGCCTCCGATTGGCGCGAGAATTCGGCGGTCATCGACGGCTACGGCAATTTCCGCAACACCATTTCGGGCCAGAAGATCAATGAGGCACGCGGCCGTATCCAAGGCACGTACAATGTCGACCTCGACAATGAACTGCGCGCCATCGCCAAGCTCGGCTACGAGATTGCGCCGGAATCGGCCTCCGCGCCCGACGCCATTGCCGGCGTCAAATCGCAGCCGATCCGCCAGACGGTCGACGGCAGCCTCGGCGTCGAGAAGGACGTTGGCAAGATGCGCTTTGCGCTGACCGGTGCGGTCTCCCACGACATCTATGGCGACGCCAAGCTAACGGACGGCACCGTGTTGTCGCAGAAGGATCAGGACAACACGCTCTACACCGCAACGTTGCGGACCGGCTATGAAATTTCCCCGGCTCTGACGCCCTTTGCTGAGATTGAGCTCGGCCGCCGGGTATATGACCAACGGATCGACAACAAGGGCTTCGAGCGCTCTTCGACCCGGCTTGGCGCACGCGCCGGTATCGAAGTCGACATGGGCGAGAAGCTCAAGGGTGAGTTCTCGGCCGGCTGGGTGAGGGAGGCGATCGACGACAAGAACCTGGAGGCGATTTCGGGAGCCACCATCAATGCCGACCTCAAATGGTCGCCCGAGCGCGGCACCATCATCGGCGTCACCGGGCGAACCACGGTCGAAGGCACAACGAATGCCGGTGAGAGCGGCGACATCCTCTATTCCGGCCGCCTCACCGGCGAGCGGCAGATCCGCGCCGACCTGATCGGCAACGCAGCCCTTGGGCTCGACTGGCGCAATTACACCGGCTCCGACGGCCATGACATGACGCTGAGTGCAGAGGCCGGGCTGACCTGGTGGCTGAACCGTTACGTCGGTCTCACCAGCCGCGCCCGCACCGAAAAGCTGACCAGCAATCTGCCCGGGCGCAACTACACCGCCAACAGCATCTATTTGGGGCTGAAGCTGCAGCGGTAGCTAAAAAGCAGCGCCGCGACGCTCGGACGGCTTCATCTCATCGAGCAGCGTGCGGATGACGCCGGCCATGTTCTCGTTCATGTCGCTGCGCCACAGCGCGAAGGCGACATTGGCCTCGACGAACCCTTCCGGCGAGCCGCAATCGAAGGTGCGGCCCTGAAAGTGGTAGCCAAAGAAGGGCTGCTGCTTTTCCAGCTTCAGCATCGCGTCGGTGAGCTGGATCTCGTTGCCGGCGCCCTTTTCCTGGCTTTCCAGGATCTTGAAAATCTCGGGCTGCAGGATGTAGCGGCCGTTGATGTAGAGATTGGACGGCGCGGTGCCGGTCTTCGGCTTTTCGACCATCTCGGTGATGCGGAAGCCGTGATGCGTGTCCTCGCCCCGGCCGACAATGCCATATTTGTGGGTTTCGGCCGGATCGCATTCCTGCACGGCGATGATGTTGTTGCCCGTCTCCTCGTAGAGCTCGACCATGGCCTTCGTGCAGCTCTTCTCCGACTGCATGATCATGTCGGGCAGCAACAGCGCGAAGGGTTCGTCGCCGACCAGTTCGCGGGCGCACCAGACGGCGTGGCCGAGCCCCATCGGCACCTGCTGGCGGGTGAACGAGGTCTGCCCCGGCGCCGGCTGCAGCCGCTGCAAGCGGGCCAGCTGATCGTCCTTGCCGCGCTGTGCCAGCGTATCATAGAGCTCGAACTGGATATCGAAATGGTCTTCTATGACCGCCTTGTTGCGGCCGGTGACGAAGATGAAATGTTCGATGCCGGCCTCGCGCGCCTCATCGACGACATACTGGATGACCGGCCGGTCGACGACGGTCAGCATCTCCTTGGGAATGGCCTTGGTAGCCGGGAGAAACCGTGTGCCGAGACCGGCGACCGGGAAAACTGCCTTGCGAACTCGCTTCATGCGTCAATTATCCGTTTGAGGGCGTGCCCGGCAATCCCGCCTCGCGACATTTTCGCGCCGGAATTGTGGATTATCGGGCCATTGAGGGAAACATCAACCGGTAAAGCATCCAGGTGTCTTTTCGTTCCAGGCGCCGCCTATGGTAAACCAATTGCTAACCCGGTTCGGCGATGAATGGTCTTTCCTGAGATAGAGAAAGGGGAAAATATGTCCGTTCGCAGTGCCGCAAAACTCTTTACCAGCGTGCTGACGGCGGCCAGCCTCTCGCTCGCCTTGCTGATGCCGGCCGGACCGGCCTTCGCCGATGCCGGTTTTCGGCAATGGGTCGCCGGATTCCGCGCCACGGCCGTGGCGGGCGGCGTTTCCGGCGGGGTCTACGACCGAGCGTTCCGGGGCATCAATGAGCCCGACCCGGTGGTGCTGGAAAAGGCACGCACCCAGCCCGAATTCACCGCACCTGCCTGGGACTATTTCGACAACCGCGTCCACGACCAGTCCGTTGCCGTCGGCCAGCAGATGGCCAAAAAATGGAAGCCGTGGCTGGAACGGATCGAGGCGAGGTTCGGCGTCGACCGCTACATCCTGCTCGCCATCTGGTCGATGGAATCGAATTATGGCGAGATCCTCAAGCGCGACGACATCATGCGCAATGTCATCCGCTCGCTGGCAACCCTCGCCTATGGCGACCCGAAGCGTTCGAAATTCGCCCGCACCCAATTGGTCGCCGCGCTGAAAATCCTGCAGACCGGCGACATCGACGAAAGCCACCTGATGGGCTCCTGGGCCGGCGCCATGGGCCAGACCCAGTTCATCCCGACCAGCTACCAGCATTATGCCGTCGACATGGACGGCAACGGCAAGCGCGACATCTGGAATTCGATCCCCGATGCGTTGGCGACATCAGCCAATCTGCTGAAGAAGAATGGCTGGCAGGGCGGCAAGACCTGGGGCTACGAGGTCACCATTCCGGCGGGCAAACTGCCGGCCGGCTCGAAGACATTGGCGCAGTGGCAGGCGCTCGGCGTCGCCAGGGCCAATGGCAAGCCGTTCAAGAACGCAACCGACAAGGCGACCCTGAAAGTGCCGGACGGCCGCGGCGGACCGGCCTTCCTGATGATCAAGAACTTCTCCGTCATCAAGGCCTACAACAACGCCGACAAATATGCCCTGGCCGTCGGCCTTCTTGCCGACGAAATCGCCGGTTCTAATGGTCTGGTGCAGGACTGGAAGCGGCCTTTCACCAAACTGTCCTTCGAGGAAAGGCAGGAGTTGCAGAAGCGGCTTTCGCAGCACGGACTTTACGACGGCAAGTTCGACGGCAAGATCGGTGACGGCACGAAAACCGCCATCATGACCTATCAGGCAACGGTCGGCTTGACCCAGGACGGGTATCCGAGCATGGAAGTGCTCAAATGGCTCAGAAAGAAATAGAGCCAGCGACGGCAGCTTGCATTTGCGACGCAAGGGATGCCGTAGCATCGGTCTGTGCATGATCGCCTGCGAGGGCCATGCACCAAGGGATGGAGAGGGTGCTTGGTTTCGGCAGCGCGTATCCGTGTGATCGTTTTCCGCTTGCCGATCCTCATTCTGGCCATCGTCGTCCTGGCGACGGGGGTCGCCGGCAGTTTCCACACACCGGCTTTGGCGCAGGAGCAACCGCAGAACCGCGGCTGGTCGCTGCGCGACCTTCTGTTCCCGCGCCGCAGCGAACGCATCGAGCCGCCGCTCGATGTCCGCAAGGCAAAGCCGAAGGTCAAGAAGAAGCCCCGCGCACCGGTTGAACCTTCCGCTCCGATTGTCGAGAAGACACCGGATGCCCGCGTCGTTCTGGTGATCGGCGATTTCATGGCCAACGGCCTGGCCGAAGGCCTCGAAACAGCCTTTGCCGACAATGCCAACATCAGGATCGTCGAGCGCGCCAACGGTTCTTCGGGTTTCGTGCGCGATGATGTCTACAACTGGCCCGAACAGGTCAAATCGCTGGTCGAGAGCGAGAGGCCCGCCGCCGTGGTCGTCATGCTGGGCTCCAACGACCGCCAGCAGATGCGCGTCAACGATGTGCGCGAGCAGCCGCGCTCCGAGAACTGGACCAAGGAATACGAACGCCGGACCGAGGCCTTGGGCAAGGCGCTGGCGGCGACCAAGGTGCCTTATCTGTGGGTCGGCATGCCAGCCTTCAAGACGCCGAAGATGACCTCCGACATGCTGGCATTCAACGATATCTACCACTCGGCTGCCGAGAAGAACGGCGGCGAATTCGTCGATGTCTGGGATGGGTTCGTCGACGAGAACGGCGCCTTTGTCTCGACCGGCCCCGACATTAACGGCCAGGCCGTGCGGCTGCGCTCCGACGACGGCATCAACGTCTCGAAAGCCGGCAAGCGAAAGCTCGCCTTCTACACCGAAAAGCCGCTGGCCAAGATCCTCGGCCTGGCAGCGCCGGGAAGCGTGGTGACGGCTGCCGCGCCGGCCGGCGCCCCGGTCGAGGCGCCGTCGCTGCCCGCCGCCCCGATCGTGGTCGACCGCACCGTTCCAATGCTGCTCAACGATCCGGCGCTCGACGGCGGGACCGAGCTTCTCGGTGCGGCGGCGGCGCCGAAAGCCAATCCGGATCTGCCCGGCGAAAAACTAATCCTCGAAGGCAAGGCGCCCGAGGCCTCGCCCGGCCGCGCCGACGACTTCTCCTGGCCGCCCAAGGCCGCTGCCGCGACGGATACGACGACGGCGATCAACCGTTAACGGGGGAGTACCGTCGACCCCATCAGCGCTTCATCGATCGAGCGCGCGGCCTGGCGGCCTTCGCGGATCGCCCACACAACCAGCGACTGGCCGCGGCGCACATCACCTGCGGCGTAGAGCTTGTCGACGCTGGTCTTGTAGTCGCGATCGTTGGCTTCGACATTGCGGGAACGGCGGCTGTCGGTGGTGATTTTCATCTCACCGTCCAGCTCTTTCGCGACGCCGGCGGCAGCCGGTCCGGCAAAGCCGATGGCGATGAAGGCGAGGTCTGCACGGATGACGAATTCGGTGCCGGCGATCGGCTTGCGCTTCTCGTCGACTTCGCAGCATTTGACGCCGGTCAGTTGGCCGTCCTCGCCGATGAATTCGAGCGTCGCCACCTGGAATTCGCGCTCCGCACCTTCGGCCTGTGAGGACGAGGTGCGCATCTTGGTCGCCCAGTAAGGCCAGACCGAAAGCTTGTCTTCCTTCTCCGGCGGCTGCGGGCGGATGTCGAGCTGGGTGACGCGCACCGCGCCCTGGCGGAAGGCGGTGCCGACGCAGTCGGACGCGGTATCGCCGCCGCCGACGACGACGACATGCTGGCCGCCGGCGATGATCGGATGCGACGGCCAGGCCACCGACTGGATCGGCTCGCCGCCGACGCGACGGTTCTGCTGCACCAGATAGGGCATGGCGTCATAGACGCCGCCGAGATCGTCGCCCGGAATGTTGGCCGGACGCGGCGATTCCGAACCGCCGCAATAGAGCACCGCATCGTATCCGGCGAGCAACTCTGCCACCGGCTTGTCGACGCCGACATTGACGCCGCAATGGAAGGTCACGCCCTCGCCCTGCATCTGCTCGATGCGGCGGTCGATATAGTGCTTCTCGATCTTGAAGTCGGGAATGCCGTAGCGCATCAGCCCGCCGGGACGGCTCTCACGCTCATAAACGCTGACCTCGTGGCCGGCGCGGCCAAGCTGCTGCGCCGCCGCCATCCCTGCCGGGCCGGAGCCGATGACAGCGACCCGCTTGCCCGTCTTCTTCTCTGGCGGATAAGGCCGGATATGGCCGGTTTCATAAGCCTTGTCGGCGATTGCCTGTTCGACAGTCTTGATGGCAACCGGAATGTCCTCGAGGTTCAGCGTGCAGGCTTCCTCGCAGGGCGCGGGGCAGATGCGGCCGGTGAACTCGGGGAAATTGTTGGTCGAATGCAGGTTGCGGATCGCATTGTCCCAGTCGCCATTGTAGACGAGGTCGTTCCAGTCCGGGATCTGGTTGTGGATCGGGCAACCGGTCGGCCCGTGGCAGAACGGGATGCCGCAATCCATGCAGCGCGCCGCCTGTTTCTCGACCTCCTTGTCCGACATCGGCAGCGTGAATTCACGAAAATGCCGGATGCGGTCGGAGGCCGGCTGGTACTTGTGCACCTGCCGGTCGATTTCGAGAAAGCCTGTTACCTTGCCCATAGTCCAGTTCCTGCTGTCCAGATGGTGCGGTTTTCGCACCCGTTAACCCCTTGAGGCAGCCGTGGCAACCTTGCATCCGAGGTCAAACTGTCGCTGAAAGTTCCGCCGGGAAGCCTGCGCCTCCCGGCAAGTCGAAAAACCTATTCCGCCGCCACGCCCATGCGCATGCGTTCCATCTCGATCAGCGCGCGGCGGTATTCGACCGGCATGATCTTGCGGAATTTCGGCCGGAAGGTCGTCCAGTCGTCGAGTATCTCGCGGCCGCGTACCGAACCGGTGAAATGGACGTGGTTCGAGATAAGCTGGTAAAGCCGTTCCTCGTCATGGGTGGTCATGTCGCCCGAGACGTCGACGCGACCCTTGTGGTCGAGGTCACCGCCATGATGCAGCAGCCTTTCCATCAGATCGTCTTCTTCCGGAACCGGCTCCAGCTCGACCATCGCCATGTTGCAGCGCGCGGCGAAATCGCCGGCCTCATCCAGAACATAGGCCACGCCGCCCGACATGCCGGCAGCGAAGTTGCGACCGGTCTGGCCGATGACGACGACGATGCCGCCGGTCATGTATTCGCAGCCATGATCGCCGACGCCTTCAACGACGGCGGCGACGCCCGAATTGCGCACCGCGAAGCGCTCGCCGGCGACACCTGCGAAATAGGCCTCGCCCTCGGTCGCGCCATAGAGGACGGTGTTGCCGACGATGATCGATTCCGCCGCGACGATCCTGGACTCCTCCGGCGGCCGGATGACGATGCGTCCGCCCGACAGGCCTTTGCCGACATAGTCGTTGGCCGCACCGACGAGATCGAACGAGATGCCGCGCGCCAGGAAGGCGCCGAACGACTGGCCGGCGGTGCCGGTCAGCTTCACCTGGATCGTGTCCTCGCGCAGGCCCTTGTGCCTGAAGCGCTTGGCGACTTCGCCCGACAGCATGGCGCCCGTGGAGCGATCGACATTGCGGATGTCGACCTCGATCTTGACCGGCTGCTTGCTTTCGAGCGCGGGCTTCGCCAGTTCGATTAGCTTGCGATCGAGTACATCGTCGATCGGGTGTTTCTGCCGTTCGGTCCAGTGCACCGCCTCATGCGGCGCGTCCGGCTTGAAGAACATCTTGCCGAAATCGAGCCCGCGCGCCTTCCAATGCTGGATCATCTCGCGCTTTTCCAGCAGGTCGCTGTCGCCGATGATCTGGTCGATATGGGTGTAGCCCATCTCGGCCAGCAGCCCCCTCACCTCTTCCGCAACATAGAAGAAGAAGTTGATGACATGCTCGGGCGTGCCCTTGAAACGCTTGCGCAGAACCGGGTCCTGCGTCGCGACGCCGACCGGGCAGGTGTTCAAGTGGCACTTGCGCATCATGATGCAGCCGGCCGCGATCAGCGGCGCGGTCGAGAAGCCGAACTCGTCGGCACCGAGCAGCGCACCGATGATGACGTCGCGCCCCGTGCGCAAGCCACCATCGACCTGCAGCGCAACGCGCGAGCGCAGCCCGTTCAGTACCAGCGTCTGGTGCGTCTCGGCAAGGCCCATTTCCCATGGACTGCCGGCATGCTTGAGCGAGGTCAGCGGCGACGCGCCGGTGCCGCCATCATAGCCGGAGATGGTGATGTGGTCGGCGCGCGCCTTGGCGACGCCCGCCGCAACCGTACCGACACCGACTTCCGACACCAGCTTTACCGAGACGTCGGCCGCCGGGTTGACGTTCTTCAGATCGTAGATCAGCTGCGCCAGATCCTCGATCGAATAGATGTCGTGATGCGGCGGCGGCGAGATCAGGCCGACGCCGGGCGTCGAGTGCCGGACCTTGGCGATGGTGGCGTCGACCTTGTGGCCGGGCAGCTGGCCGCCCTCACCGGGCTTGGCGCCCTGCGCGACCTTGATCTGCATGACATCGGAATTGACGAGATACTCGGCGGTGACGCCAAAGCGCCCCGAGGCGACCTGCTTGATCGCCGAACGTTCGGGGTTCTTGCTGCCGCCGGGCAGCGGCAGATAGCGGTCGGCCTCTTCGCCGCCCTCGCCGGTGTTCGACTTGCCGCCGATCTGGTTCATGGCGCGCGCCAGCGTCGTGTGTGCCTCGCGCGAGATCGAGCCGAACGACATCGCCCCGGTCGAGAAGCGCTTGACGATATCGGCCGCCGACATCACGTCCTCTATCGCCACCTTCTTGCGGCCGGTCTCTTCCGCAAGCTTGATCCTGAACAGGCCGCGTATGGTCTGGGCACGGGCCGTCTCGCTGTTGATCTGCGCGGAATACTCCTTGAACGTCTCCCACGAGCCCTGACGCACGGCGTGCTGCAAGGTGGCGACGGCGTCGGGCGACCACATATGGGCTTCGCCGCGCATGCGGTACATGTACTCGCCGCCGACCTCGAGGCTGTTGCGCAGCACCGGATCGTTGCCGAAACCGTCGGTGTGGCGGCTGAGCGTCTCAGCCGCGACCTCGTCCAGGCCGACACCTTCGATCAGCGTCGCTGTGCCGGTGAAGTACTTCTCGACGAAATCCGACTTCAGCCCGATGGCGTCGAATATCTGCGCGCCGCAATAGGACTGGTAGGTGGAGATGCCCATCTTCGACATCACCTTGAGAATGCCCTTGCCGATCGACTTGATGTAGCGCGAGACCACCTCGTAGGCGTCAACCTCAGCCGGCAGTTCGCCACGCTTGTGCATGTCAAGCAGCGTATCGAAGGCAAGGTAGGGGTTGATCGCCTCGGCGCCGTAGCCGGCGAGACAGCAGAAATGATGCACTTCGCGCGGCTCGCCGGATTCCACGACCAGGCCGACCGCGGTGCGCAGACCCTTGCGGATCAGATGGTGGTGCACGGCAGCCGTCGCCAGCAGTGCCGGAATGGCGATACGGTCGGGACCGACCTGGCGGTCGGACAGGATGATGATGTTGTAGCCGCCGGCAACGGCCGCCTCGGCGCGCTCGCACAGACGCTCGACGGCGCCCTGCATGCCGGCCGCGCCCTCGCTCGACCCGTAGGTGATGTCGATGGTCTTGGTGTCGAAACGGTCCTCGGTGTGGCCGATCGAGCGGATCTTTTCCAGATCGCCATTGGTCAGGATCGGCTGGCGCACTTCGAGCCGCTTGCGGCGCGAATTGCCGACCAGGTCGAAGATGTTCGGCCGCGGCCCGATGAACGACACCAGACTCATCACCAGCTCTTCGCGGATCGGGTCGATCGGCGGGTTGGTTACCTGGGCGAAGTTCTGCTTGAAATAGGTGTAGAGCAGCTTCGACTTGTCCGACATCGCCGAGATCGGCGTGTCGGTTCCCATCGAACCCACGGCTTCCTGGCCGGTGGTCGCCATCGGCGACATCAGCAGCTTGGTGTCTTCCTGGCTGTAGCCGAAAGCCTGCTGGCGATCGAGAAGGCTGACATCCTTGCGTAGCGCGCGCGGCTCGACCGGCTTCAGATCCTCGAGGATCAGCTGCGTGTTGTTGAGCCAGGTCTTGTAGGGATGCCTGGTGGCGATTTCCGACTTGATCTCCTCGTCGGAAATGATGCGGCCCTTGGCGAGGTCGATCAGAAGCATGCGGCCGGGCTGCAGCCGCCACTTCTTGACGATCCTCTCCTCCGGCACCGGCAGCACGCCGGCTTCGGACGCCATGATGACGCGGTCGTCGTCGGTGACGATGTAGCGCGCCGGGCGCAGCCCGTTGCGGTCGAGCGTGGCGCCGATCTGGCGGCCGTCGGTGAAGGCGACCGCGGCCGGCCCGTCCCACGGCTCCATAAGCGCTGCATGGTATTCGTAGAAAGCCTTGCGATCGGCATCCATCAGCTTGTTGCCGGCCCAGGCCTCCGGGATCAGCATCATCATGGCGTGGCTGAGGCTGTAGCCGCCCTGGAACAGGAATTCGAGCGCATTGTCGAAGCACGCCGTGTCGGACTGGCCGTCATAGGAGATCGGCCACAGCTTGGAGATGTTGTTGCCGAACAGTTCGGAATCGACCGAGGCCTGGCGCGCCGCCATCCAGTTGTTGTTGCCGCGCACCGTGTTGATCTCGCCATTATGCGCGACCATGCGGTAGGGGTGCGCGAGCTTCCATGACGGGAAGGTGTTGGTCGAGAAGCGCTGGTGGACGAGGATCAGCGCGGTCTCGAAACGCGGATCCGACAAATCCTTGTAATAGGCGCCGACCTGGTATGCCAGGAACATGCCCTTGTAGACGATGGTACGCGCCGATAGCGACACACAGTAGGCGCCGATATCCTTGTTGTTGTTCTCGGCGTAGATGCGGCCGGAAATCACCTTGCGCAGCAGGTACAGCCTGGCCTCGTATTCCTCGTCATCTGGAATGTCCGATGTGCGGCCGATGAAGACCTGGCGATGGAACGGTTCGGAGGCCGCGATATCAGGCGCCTTCGACAGCGATGAATTGTCGACCGGCACGTCGCGAAAGCCGAGCAGCGGCAGCCCTTCTGACAGCGCCGATTCGGCGATGATCTCTTCGATATGGGCGCGCAGTGCCGCATCCTGCGGCATGAACCAGTGGCCGACGCCGTATTGGCCTGCCGCCGGCAGTTCGACGCCCTGGGCCGCCATCTCCTCGCGGAAGAAACGATCGGGGATTTGCACGAGCACACCGGCGCCGTCGCCCATCAGCGGATCGGCGCCGACAGCGCCGCGATGCGTCAGGTTTTCGAGCACGAAGAGCCCGTCCTTGACGATCTGGTGCGACTTCACGTTCTTCATGTTGACGATGAAGCCGACGCCGCACGCGTCATGCTCGTTGCGCGGATCGTAGAGACCCTGCGCGGCCATGCCGTTGCCGGTCAGGCCGTTGGTGGTTCGGCCTTCTTTGGTCAGAACGGTATTTTTAACGGCTGCCGCTTTCGTCTGCGCGGCCTGGCCGATAATCGCAGATGGCGTCAGTTCCGTCATCGTCCTGTCCTCCGTTCCGGCCCCTGCACGTCTAGCGTTTGGGGCGCTGGTCTACCTTGGGAAGCGACTGGCTTCCGCTCTCATTCTTGCGGCACGTCTTTTCGAAATCCTTGGCGGACCGTGCGGTGCACCGCCGGTTCGTATCCGGTATCGTACAGGCCACAGCCGAGCCGTCTACCCGTCGCTCGCGGCAACGGCCGGAGTGGCCCAAATGATACGCCAATCCAGCCTGACTTGTGCGACAAAATAAGACAGCACTACTGTCCTAAATTTTTATGGCAGAAATCCTGGGCGCACACAAGACCGATTCACCAAATCTTGGACGTTTGGCGACAGAAAATTACGTCAGGCCCTGTTGAAACGAAATTTCGGTCCCGGCGCTCCTTCGTGATCGCCTTTGGCTTCACCGCTTTTTCAGCCCTTGGCCCTTGCGCGTCAAACCCCGAAACGGCCATGGTCGCGCTCTTGTCGCAACCAGACTTTCTCAACCAGGCAGGGACTTTCCTGATGTTCTTTGCATCCGACAACTGGGCGGGCGTCCATTCCAACATTGCCGCCGGGCTGTCAGCCAATGCCGGCGGCTTTTCGACCGCCTATGGCGATGGCGATCTCGACCGCGCCGTCTACCAGCGTTTCAGCGAGATCTTCGAACGCGAGGTCGCGGTGTTCTTCGTCGCTACCGGCACGGCGGCCAACTCGCTGTCCCTGGCCGCTTACAACAAGCCCGGCGGCATTTCCTTTGCGCACCGCGAATCGCACATCATCGAGGACGAATGCGGCGCGCCGGAATATTTCAGCGGCGGCTCGCGTCTCCATGCTGTCGACGGCGCCCTGGGCAAGATCGATCCGCACAATCTTGAACGCGCCGTCGCCCGTTTCGCACCCGAAATCGTCCATTGGGGACGCCCGACGGCCGTCTCGATCACCCAATCGACCGAAGTCGGCACAGTGTACGGGCTCGACGACATTTCCACCATTTCGGAGATCGCCAAACGCTTTTCCCTGCCGCTGCATATGGACGGCGCCCGTTTTGCCAACGCATTGGTCGCGCTTGAGACGACGCCGGCCGAAATGACCTGGAAGCGCGGCGTCGATATCGTCTCGTTCGGCGGCACCAAGAACGGCTGCTGGTGCGCCGAAGCGGTGGTGCTGTTCGATCTAGACCGCGCCAAGGAGCTGTCCTTCCTGCGCAAGCGCGCCGCACAGCTGTTCTCCAAGTCGCGCTTCATCGCAGCGCAGTTCGACGCCTACTTCACGGACGGCCTGTGGCTGGACATGGCCCGTCATGCCAATGCCATGGCCGCGCGCCTGGCGGCTGCGATCGAGGATTCGGCAACGGCTAAGCTCGCCTGGTTGCCGCAGGCCAACGAGGTGTTCGCGGTGATGAAAAAGGCGGAAGCCGAAAGGCTGCAATCCGTCGGCGCCGCCTTTTACGACTGGCACAGGCCGCGCGGCTTCGACGGCCATGTCGGCGACGACGAGTTGCTCTATCGCTTCGTCACGAGCTTTGCCACGACTTCAGATGAGGTCGATCGCTTCGGCCAGATGATCGCCTGAACCCGCGAGACCGCGCCAATGACAAAGCCACCTCTCGGCTCAACCATGCGGCTGGTTCGCCCGGCGCCAAACGTGCTCGGCTTCTACGATGGCCGCGTTGACGGCGTTCGCGCCTGGTCGGACGAGCCGAACTGGCTGGACGACGGCGCCTATGCCCTCGGCATCTGCACCTATGCGATCGTCGATGGCTCGCAGGCGCTTGTCTACGACACGCATATTTCGCTGCCTCACGCGCGCTTCATCAGGCAGACGCTCGAAGACATGGGGGTCAGCTCGATCCGGGTGGTGCTCAGCCACTGGCATGACGATCATATTGCCGGCAATGAGGTGTTTCAGGATTGCGAGATTATCGCCAACACGCTCACCGCCTCGGCGCTCGCGAACAACCGGGCTGAGATCGAAAGCGGTGTTCCACCGATCAAGCCTCTCGTGCTGCCGAACAGGACCTTCGCAGGCAGTCTTGACCTCGCCGTTGGATCGATCGCCGTCGAACTGCGTCAGGTCGAAATCCACAGCCATGACGGCACGGTGCTGTTCATGCCCGAAACCGGCCTGCTCCTGGCGGGCGACACGCTCGAGGATCCGATCACCTATGTCAGCGAGGCGGATCGGCTGGCGCAACATCTGGTCGATCTCGAACGCATGGCCGGCTGGTCGATAGACCGCATCTTGCCCAATCACGGCTCGCTCGAAGCGATTGAGCGAGGCGGCTACGACAAAGGCCTCATCGCCGCGACGCAAGCCTACGTTCAAAAACTGCTTCGCTGCCGGCGTGAGCCTGATCTTGCGAAGCAGGATCTGAAAACCTTCGGCGCCGACATATTCGCCACGGGCGCGGTCGAGTACTTCGCGCTGTACGAGCCCGTCCACCGGCAAAACATCGAGGCCGTTCTCGCAACCGGCACCGGTCGCTAAGCAAGGAAAGGCCGCGCCAAAAGCTCGAGGCCAAGCAAGATCAGGAAAACAAGAAACCAGCGCCGGAAGGTCGCCGGGCTGATCCGCTGCCGGAGCAACTGTCCGAGCCACATGCCGAGCAAGGCCGGCGCAACCGCCAGCGACGACATGGCGACATGCCCGACCTGGAACGCGCCGTGCGAGGCAAGGCCGGCAGCGAGCGCGATCGTCGACACGGTGAAGGACAGGCCGAGCGCCTGGATCAGATCGTCACGGCTCAAGCCCAGCGCCTGAATGTAAGGTACAGCGGGCACGACGAACACGCCGGTGCCGCCGGTGACGATGCCGGTAAGGAAACCGACGATGGGCGACGACCAGCGCTCGGCTGACGCGGGAACCGTCAACTGCCGCGCCAGCAGCGTATAGACGGCATAGACGATCAGCGCCGCCCCGAGGCCGGCCGTCGTCCATTTGACATTGTCGCTGGCCAGCAGCCATGAGCCGGCCAGCGTGCCGGCGACGATGCCGACCATCATCAGCCACAGCCGCCTGAGGATCCATCCGAAGCTCGGGCCGGCAAACAGCTGCCAGATATTGGTGACGAAGGACGGCACGATCAGCAGCGAAGCCGCGGCGACCGGCGGCATGATTGTGCCCAGCAGCCCCATCGCCAACGTCGGCAGTCCCATACCGGTAACGCCCTTGACGATGCCGGCCAGCAGGAAGGTCACCGCAATGGTTGCCGTTAGGGCCAGGGAAAAATCAGCCGAAAGATCAGACATCGCCCTTCATGGGAAGACGGCGCCCGCCGCAAAAGAGCCAGAACTCTTCGGTTGGGGTGACAGAGGCTGCGGCGAAAAAAAGCGGCGCCTCGCGGCGCCGCTTTCGTCTCGGGAGGAGACGCTTTCAACCTTGGGCGTTGTGACGCCGCCGTCTTGATCACGCGGCGTTCTTGGCCTCGATCTGCTTGGCGTTGGCCGAAGAGGCGGTAATCGCGATCTTGCGCGGCTTCAGCTCCTCGGGGATGTTGCGCTTAAGGTCGACGAAAAGCAGGCCGTTCTTCAGGGTGGCGCCGACGACCTCGACATGGTCGGCAAGCTGGAAGCGGCGCTCGAACGAACGCGAGGCAATGCCGCGGTAGAGCAGCTCGGAGCCTTCGCCATTGCCCTCTTCCTTGCGCTCACCCTTGACGGTCAGCACGTTGCGGTGGGCTTCGATCGAAATCTCTTCGTCCGAGAAGCCGGCAACCGCCATCGAGATGCGATAGGCGTCCTCGCCGGTGCGCTCGATGTTGTAGGGCGGATAGGTCTGCGCGCCATCGGGCTGGGCCAGCGAGTCGAGCATGGTGAACAGGCGGTCGAAGCCGACGGTCGAGCGATAGAGCGGGGAAAAATCAACGTGACGCATGAGGTGTTCTCCTGTTGAGCAACATGTTTGCGTGTGGCCGGTGCGAAACCCTGGAAAGGCGTTTCGGGTGGACCAGCAGCCCCGACATCGGCGGCTGCATCCGACATTTGGGGAGCGCAAAAGCTCATTTCAAGGATTTTTGAAGAGCGCCAATCGAGGCGTCGATGAACGGCAGATGAACCGCTGCTTCGGCGCCCGTTCAGCCGGCCGGCGCTAGAGTGCCCCCAGGATAAAGAACCAGGCGGCGCCGGATGAAAGCGCCGCGACGAGGCCGACCGGGTGTAACGTCCCTTCCTCCCGGATCGACAGAGGCCGGAAGCACGCCGCCGCAGGCTGCTTCCGGCCTTGCTTGTCGTTCGTCCGCCCCCTTGGCGTCCTCCCTTTGCTTTTCATCCATTGGCGTCTATCACCATGCCGACGCCCTGCCGGGTGAGACACCACGAAGACGCAAGCGCCTAATGACGGATCTCTTCCATCCCACGCCAGGCAATCCGCCGCCGCAAAATGTCGCCGGCGGCTTTTTCACCACGCGCGACGGCAAGAAGATCCGCTACGGCCTGTTTGCCGCGGTCACTCGGCCGCTGAAAGGCACCGTCGTGCTGCTGCCCGGCCGCAACGAGTGCATCGAGAAGTATTTCGAAACCATCCGCAACCTGACCGACCGCGGCCTCGGCGTCGCCACGCTCGACTGGCGCGGCCAGGGCGATTCCGACCGGCTGATCGCCGACCCGCAACGCGGCTATGTCCGCTCCTTCTACGATTACACCGGCGACCTCGAACAGTTCTTCGAGGACATCGTGCTGCCCGACTGCCGCGGCCCGTATTACATCCTCGCCCATTCGATGGGCGCCGTGATCGCGCTGCTCGCGGCGCCGTCGATGGTCAACCGGGTGCGTCGAATGGTGCTGATTGCGCCTTTCCTGACGGTGCCCGACTCGCCCGTGTCGGCAAAAACGGCGCGCCGCGTCTGCTCGGTATTGTGCTTTCTCGGCCTCGGTCGGCTCTACGCCGCCTGGGGTCCGCGTCCCAGGGAAACCCTGCCCTTCGCCCTCAACAAGGTGACATCGGACCCCGGGCGCTATCAGCGCAACACGAAAATCTACGAGCACTATCCGCAACTGGCGCTCGGCGGGCCGACGATCCGCTGGCTGCAGGCGGCAATCAAGGCAGGCGAAGCCATCAGCGAGCCCGACTTCATGGCCAGGATCCAGGTGCCGCTGCTGATGATCGCCGCCGGCGCCGATCAGGTCGTCTCGACCAAGGCCGTGGAAGCCTACGCCAGGCGTCTGCGCCTCGGCTCGCTGCTGATGATCGATGGCTCGAAACACGAGATCCTGCAGGAGGCCGATGTCTATCGCGAGCAGTTGCTCGCCGCCTTCGACGCCTTCATACCCGGCAACGACGACCCCACAGCCTGATGCCGCCGGCGCTGCATGTTACGGCGCCTTGAGCTTGCGCCTGCTGACAGCCTTCTGTCAGGAGCAGCGCCGGCAGCACACAAAGAGCTAAAGATTCTGACAGCCGGTGCCGCCCCGGAATGCTCATCTCTCCGTGTCGAACCGAACGCCAAGGAGATGACGTCATGACCGAGAAAACCTGCGCTGCCTGCGATTGCCAGCTGGACGCCAATCCGATCCGCGTCAAGGTCGGCGGCAAGACCGTCGAGGTCTGCTGTGAGGAATGCGCGATTGCGCTGAACGAAGCCGGCGCATCAGTGGCCGGCAACGGGGAAGCCTGAGCGATGCGCCCCGATCATGCAGCGCAATGCCTCGCACATCAGCCGACAACTCAAACCGCGACGTTCCGGCGGTCCTTGCGGACACAAGGCATCGCGGCGGCCAACTGGATCGGCCGTCAACTGGAAAGGCGCCGAAGCCGCCTTGCCTTGCTCGAAATGACCGACGAACAGCTCAAGGACATCGGCCTGTCGCGCAGCGACGCTCACTGCGAATACATGCGCCGTTTGTGGGACTGAGCCATGGCCGCACGAAGGGCCTGACAGGTGAAGTCTCCTGACAGGTTTGGACAAGCCAATCGCCTAATGTGCCGGAGCAGCTTTCGGCGCAAGGGTAGAATGCAACGGCCATGTCTCAGCTCACCATGTCGCAGTTCACGGTACAGACGCTTCTGGACACCGGCACCGTCAGGGTGAGGGATGTCCTCTGCAGCGGCGAATGCCGGCACAAGAGCGAAGAAGAGTGCACCGCTGCCACGCATCTTGTGTTTCCCTACCGCGGCGTCTTCGTGCGCCATGTCGGCCGCAACGATGCGGTCGCCGAAGCCAACCAGTTGTTGTTCTTCAACAACGCCGAAGGCTACCGGATCAGCCATCCCGTCGAGGGTGGCGATTCCTGCCTCGATCTCGTTGTCGAGGAGGCGCAACTGCAGGAGTTGACGCCGAAGGAGCAGTTGCGCTCGGGCAGCGCCGTGGCGTTTCGTCGTCAGCGCCGCCGCATCGACCCGCGGGCTCAGGCGCTGGTGGCGGTGCTGCGCCACAGCCTGAGCCGCAACATTGCCGAAACGCTGGAGGCCGAAACCCTGGCGCTGACGCTGGTGCGGCGCTCCCTCGGCGAGCGCACCTCGCATGCCGCCGGCGCCAGCGCTGGCCGGCAGAAGCTGGTCGATCGCGCCAAGCTCGTCCTGTCCTCGGATCTTTCGCGGCGCTGGACGCTGGCCGAGATCGCCGCTGAAGTCGGGGTATCACCGGTTTATCTCACGCAGGTTTTCCAGCAGGTCGAGGCGATGCCGCTCTATCGCTACCATCTGCGCCTGCGGCTGGCGCGCGCGCTCGACCTGCTTGGCTGCTACGACAATCTGACCACGCTCGGCCTGGACCTCGGCTTCTCCAGCCACAGTCATTTCAGCTCAGCGTTCAGGCAGGTCTACGGGCGAACGCCGGCGGAATTCCAGCGCTCGATCAAGCCGCGCTGATCGGGTCGACTATCAGCCGCGCAAGGCTGCCATTGCAGCCGCGTGAAGCTCCGGCGTTGCGGCGGCCAGGATGTCGCCGCCCTTTTCCGCCGGACCGCCCTCGAATGTGGTGACGACGCCGCCGGCCTTTTCGATGATCGGGATCAGCGCCACGATGTCGTAGGGTTTCAATCCGGGATCGGCGACGATGTCGACGCTGCCCGAGGCAATCATGGCAAAGGCGTAGCAATCGGCGCCGTAGCGGGCGAGCTGGATCTGTTTCTCGAACGCGTCGTAGCGGGTGCGCGCCTCGCCCTTGAAAAGCGCCGGCGTGGTGGTGAACAAGGTCGCCTCGTCAAGCTTCGTCCTCTTGCGGGTCGACAGCTTCCGCGGCCCGCCGGGGCCTTCGTAGTGGGAGCCGGAAGCGTTGGCGTAGAACAGCTCGCCGGTGAAGGGCTGCGCCATCATGCCGGCGACGGCGTCACCGTCGACCGTCAATCCGACCAGCGTTCCCCACACCGGCAAGCCTGAGATGAAGGCGCGGGTGCCATCGATCGGATCGATCACCCAGACATGCCTTGAGGAGATGTTTTCGCTGCCATGTTCTTCGCCGAGGATACCGTGATCGGGATACTCAGCCGAGATCAGCGCCCGGATGGCGCGCTCGGCCTCGCGGTCGGCCTCGGTGACCGGGTCGAAACTGCCTTTTTCCTTGTTGGCCACCGCGCCCTGTGCGCGGAAACGCGGCAGGGTTTCAGCCGCCGCCGCTTGCGCGATCCGGCGCATGAAATCGATGCTGATGTCCACGTGATTCTCCCGCATTGCAGAGTGCCAACCCGGTCTGCCGGCACTTTCCCGCCAAAACAAGCCGGTTTATCGATTTATCAGAGACATCAACGTTGCCGAAATGTCACACATCGGCCCCATCGAAACGCATTTTCACATCAGAGTGAATTAAAAAAGCGTGGATCGATTGACATTTGTGCATCGCACAATAAATTTGTTCTCGGACAGGTTTTCCTGTCCATGCCCTCCTTGGGCGTTTCCTCCCTAGACTTCGACCGTGTCGTGCAAACGATGCGGTCTTTTTTTACGTGCGGGATGGCCAGCGCGGGATCTCATGAACAGCCGCCGCTCCGGCGTCATTCGGCGGCCAGCGGCAGGTCTATGAAGTGGTGGTCGGGCATCGCCATCAGGTCGGCCGAAAAGCGCGCCATATCGTCGGCCAGCGCATCGAAGCCGGCCGATTTCTGGAACGTCCGCTCATTCATGTAGAGGCCGCGATTGACCTCGATCTGCAGCGCATGCAGATGGCGCGCCGGCCGGCCGTAATGCTCGGTGATGAAGCCGCCTGCATAGGGTTTGTTGTGCGCGACGGTGTAGCCCATGCCGATGAGCAGGCCGATCGCCGTTTCGGTCAGGGCCGCCGTGGCCGAGATGCCGAAACGGTCGCCGACGATGAAATCCGGCCGCAGGCCGCTGTCGCCCACCCTGATGCTCGCCGGCATCGAATGGCAGTCGATCAGCACGGCATAGCCGAACCTGGCATGGGTTCTGGTCAATAGCCGCTTCAGCGTCTCGTGATAGGGTTTGTAGACCGCCTCTATGCGCTGGACGGCCTCCGCCAGCGGCAGACGGCCGGAATAGATGTCGAGCCCCTCACCCACCAGTTTGGGCACGGTGCCGAGCCCGCCGGCAACGCGCGCCGAGCGGATGTTGCAGAAGGACGGCACCGGCTCGGCGAACATGCGCGGGTCGAGTTCCCAGGGTTCGCGATTGACGTCGAGGTAGGCGCGCGGAAAATTCGCCGCCAGCATCGGCGCGCCCAGCACCACCGCGCTGCCGAACAGCTCGTCGACATAGCAATCCTCGGAGCGGCGGATGGCGTTCCGGTCGAGCCGCGCCATGGCCAGGAAGCGGTCTGGATAATAGCGGCCGCTATGCGGTGAGTTGAAGACGAAGGGAACGCGCTGCTCGGCGCCCGATCGGATTTCGAAGGGTGGAACGACCGAAAAATCTTCGGCTGCCGTCGTCAATTTGAACGAACCCGGAAACAGCAATGCATCATGATGGGAAACTGCCACCTCATCGGCCGCATGTCCAGCATTTCGGCATGTCAGGAACCCCGTCAAATCAGGATTAATGCCGCCAACGTTCACTTGATGTTTACCGTCAGCTCCTCATATACAGGATGGTTAACGGGCTTGCCGGACGGCAGGCTTGGCTGGGGTGATTCGGACGGGACAAGATGGCACGCATTCTGCTGGCGGAAGACGACGACGACATGCGCCGGTTCCTGGTCAAGGCACTGGAGCGGGCCGGCTACCACGTCAGCGATTTCGACAATGGCGCCAGCGCCTACGAGCGGCTGCGCGAAGAACCTTTCTCCCTGCTGCTGACCGATATCGTCATGCCGGAGATGGACGGCATCGAACTCGCCCGCCGCGCCACCGAGATCGATCCCGACCTGAAGGTGATGTTCATCACCGGTTTCGCGGCCGTCGCGCTCAACCCCGATTCCAAGGCGCCGAAAGACGCCAAGGTGCTGTCCAAGCCCTTCCACCTGCGCGATCTCGTCAACGAGGTCGAAAAAATGCTCCAGGCCGCCTGAAGCACGCACGGTGTGATCTCGCCGCTTCGTCGGCGGCGCGACAAACGAGCCTTTCTTTCCCTTTTCCGGCTATTGACGCGCTGGACCAAAAATGGTGTATGCGCGGCTTCGGATGGGCGTGTAGCTCAGCGGGAGAGCACTGCATTGACATTGCAGGGGTCACAGGTTCAATCCCTGTCACGCCCACCATCCTTTCAATAACTTAGCCAAGCCCGTTTTTGGCGCACCCCTTCGACGACTTAGCCGGTAAGGCGGCCACCGCTTGTGGCAGCCGCCTCGTGTTTGTGGACATTTTAATGCATGTCGCTCAAAAGTGGCCCCGGTTTTGAGACAACGACATGCCTAAAAACAAAGACCTAAGCGCGTCGCCTGAGTCCGTTCAAACGCGACGCGCTTTAGACGTGGTGCGGGCTTAGCGTCCTTGAAGGCGCAGGCTCGATGCCGTCCTCCATAAGAATATCCTTCTTGCGAGCGAACGCGACGAAGACGCCTCGTGCTGTCTCGGGTTCCACATCACCAATCAGAGCGGCTTTGCAAGCGCGAATAGCAGCTCTCTGCTCCGGGCTGTTGCCACACCATTCGGATGCGAATTGATAGGCATCTGCGACCGTGTTGAGTTGGCGGGGAAAGCCCAAGCCCACCCACACCCGGACTGGCTTTTCAAAAGGTTTCGATAGCATCATGACCTCCTTTCCTAATGCATGTCACGCAGAAGTGTGCCGCGGGTCTGGGACAACGACATGCATCAAAGCAAAGACTTAAAGCGTGTCGCATGAATCGGTTTCAGCGCGACGCGCTTTAGGCAGTCACTCCTCCGCCTTCGCCACCTCTGCCCATCATCCACGGCATTGTCGTGGATACTTCTTCCTCAAGGATTCTGGCTGCTTTCGCAAAACCGCTGAACGCGTCTCTGGCTGCGGAAAGCGGATAATCGCTATCGAAAGCTCGCTGGCAGGCCCGCAATGCGGTTTGGTGAATGGGGCCGCGCCTGTCCTTCGGCCATTCATAGAGGAACTCCAGAGCGTCCTCGAGACACGTGATTTCCTGAACAAGGTTGTCGCCGCTTTTCACGAAAACGGCGCTGTCAAACATCCGATCGTTCATATGATCCTCCAAATCGAACGAACCATTGAGTTCATGGTTTGCGCGGTCCAGGCCAACTGCGGGCGCGCGACAGATGCGCGCCAGTACGTCCTGCAGTGATCATCTTCGTTTCTCCGCAATCACAGCCTCCCGGCCGAAACCGGGAGGCGGACCCGCAGTTCAAAGTGACAGATCGACAGGATTACGCGGCTTTACGCGCGCGGTCCGTGTCTTGCGTGATCTGAGTGGCGGCCGTCGGCGTGTCGCCCACGCCGATGCTGATGCGGCGCGGCTTCAGCTCTTCGGGAATCTCACGGACGATGTCGATCGAGAGGAGGCCATTCTCCAGTTTGGCTGCCTTGATCTTCATGTGGTCGGCAAGCTTGAACGTCTGCCTGAAACTGCGATAGGCGATGCCCTGGTGCAGCAGCTGGCGTCCGCTCTGATCATCAGCTTTCTGGCCTACCACGACCAGTTCGGGTCCATGCTGGGTCAGCTCAACCTCATCCTGGCTGAAGCCCGCGATGGCCATCGAGATACGGTAATCGTTCTCGTCGACCTTCTCGATGTTATAGGGCGGCCAGTCTGGACGCGTGCCGCTGTCGAGCATGTCAAAAAGCCGGTCGAAACCGACGGTGGTCCGATAGAGGGTATCAAAGGTTCTCATAGCCACATCCTCCTTGAAGCAACATGGGTACAAGGACGCCGCCCCGTGCGGCGCCGCCATTTTTTGCCGAGCCTTATGGCCTTGGCGGGAATCGAATTAGGAGGCGCCCCAAATGAGTTCAAGAGCATCTCGAATTTTTTTTAGTAGCATCCTTCGCATCGACGGAAAGCGAAATCTGAGTTTCTCCGGGACCTTCCCTTCGAACAGTCGAACAGCCCCTTGAAGTACAGATCCGGCGGGAAGTTTTCGCGCGATCTGCGCGACCGCATCGTCTACTGCCCCGCCGTCCCGTTTCGTATTCAAATGCCGGCCAGCAAGGAACCGGGTAGCGGCCTTCCGATCCGTAAATCCACCCTGTCGGGGGACGAAACGTCCCGGCACGTGCCGGGACGTTTCTGGCTCGCGGATCACTGTGGTCGCGGATCGGGCCTGTCGGGCTTGTCATGAGGGGTGTTGTTGCCTTCACGGCACTGTGTGCCGATGCCGCAGCATTTGCCGTTGTAAGTGACACCGGGCTTGGTCTTCTCGCATTCCCTCGGCGGTGCCGTCTGACACCCTGCCAGCACCGAAACCGCGATGGCGGCGAGAAAGACGTTTCTTGAAGTGATAAACATTGACGTTCTCCTTGATGGACCGTGTTTGCTACACACCGCTTGGTCGCGGGCGGCAGCGAAATGGTTCAAGGAAAATTGGAATCAGGCCGCGCCGAGGCGGACATCACCCTTCTCAACATGGTTGAGAAACCACGCATATGTCTGTTCCAATCCACCGCGAAGCGCGTAGCGGGGGCGCCATCCCGTTGCAAACAGCCGCGAAACATCCATCAACTTGCGCGGCGTGCCGTCTGGCTTGGTCGTATCGAAGGCGATATTAGCCTCGACGCCGACGACCGATGCGACGGTCTGGGCAAGCTCGGCAATGGTGACATCCTCTCCCGAGCCGACATTGACGTGGCCGTCGCCGGCATAATTCTTCAACAGCCAGACCAAGGCATCGGCGGCGTCGTCGACATGCAGGAATTCACGCCGCGGCGTGCCCGAGCCCCAGACCTCCAGGCTGCTGCCACCGCTCAGTGCCAGCGCATGCGCCTTGCGCATCAGCGCCGGTACGACATGGCTGCTCTGCAGGTCGAAATTGTCGCCAGGACCGTAAAGGTTGGCCGGCATCGCCGAGATGTAGTCGACGCCATGCTGGCGCCGATAGGCCTGGCACAGTTTGAGCCCGGCGATCTTGGCGATCGCATACCATTCATTGGTGGGTTCGAGCGGACCGGTCAGCAGCGCGTCTTCCCTGATCGGCTGCGGCGCGAGCTTTGGATAGATGCAGGACGAGCCGAGAAACAAAAGCTTGCCGACCTCGCTGCGAAAGGCGCCGTCAATGACATTGCCCTGCATAACCAGGTTTTGCTGCAGGAAATCGACAGGGAACCGGTCATTGGCCAGGATACCGCCGACTTTGGCGGCCGCCATCACCACCGCATCCGGCCTGTGGTCGGCCATCCAGCGCCGCACCCCCGCCTGGTCGAGCAGGTCGAGCTTGTCGCGCGATATGGTGAGTATCTCGCAGTCCTCGCTCGCCAGCCGGCGCACGACGGCCGAACCGACCATGCCACGATGCCCGGCGACGAAGACACGCTTGCCCTTCAGTTCAAATGTCGCGTCCATCGGCCTGCCTCACGCAGAACGGCTGTTCTGCCGCGTGCCGCCGGCGGTGCGCGCCAGATCGGCCTGCACCATTTCCGCCACCAGATCCCTGAAGCCGGTCGTGTGCGACCACCCCAGCCTGGCTTTGGCCTTGGCGGGGTCGCCGAGCAGCAGGTCGACCTCGGTCGGCCGGAAATAGCGCGGATCGATGCGCACCAGGACAGTGCCCGAACCGGCATCGACACCGACTTCATCGACACCCTCGCCTTGCCAGCGGATGGTGCGTCCGGTCTCGGCAAAAGCCAGTTCGACGAATTCGCGCACCGAATGCGCCTCACCGGTCGCCAGCACGAAATCGTCGGCTTCACTGTGCTGCAGAATGCGCCACATGCCCTCCACATAGTCGCGCGCATGGCCCCAGTCACGCTTGGCGTCGAGATTGCCGAGATAGAGCGTGGCCTGAAGGCCGTGATGGATCGAGGCGACGGCCCGCGTGATCTTGCGGGTGACGAAGGTTTCGCCGCGTGTCGGGCTTTCGTGGTTGAACAGGATTCCGTTGGCGGCGAACATGCCGTAAGCCTCGCGGTAGTTGACCGTGATCCAGTAGGCGTAAAGCTTGGCCGCGGCATAGGGCGAGCGCGGATGGAAGGGCGTCGCCTCGCTTTGCGGGACCTCGCGCGCCTTGCCGTAAAGCTCCGACGTCGATGCCTGATAGAAGCGTACCGACTTCTCCAGGCGCAGGATGCGGATCGCCTCGAGCAGCCTGAGTGTTCCCAGCGCATCGGCATTGCCGGTGTATTCCGGCGTCTCGAAACTCACCTGGACATGACTCTGGGCGCCGAGATTGTAGATCTCGCCGGGCTGTGTCTCCTGCACCAGGCGAATAAGGTTGGTCGCGTCGGTCAGGTCGCCATAATGCAGGAAGAAACGCGCACCGCGCTCGTGCGGATCGACATAGATGTCGTCAACGCGCTCGGTGTTGAACGAGGACGAGCGGCGTTTGACGCCATGGACAATATAGCCCTTCTGCAGAAGCAATTCTGCGAGATAGGCCCCGTCCTGCCCGGTTACACCGGTGATGAGCGCCACTTTTTCCATCATTGCCACTCCGTCCGCATCCAATCCCGGCAACCGAATACAGATTTGGCGCGAGAACGCAAATCCCCCATACGGGGGACAGGTTTCAGCCAGCGATTGTGTCGTTCTCAGGCACCTGCAATCGCGCAGAAATGCTTCATCCTGGCCAGCGCACGCTCGGGATCGGCGAGCAACCCTGCCTGGTCGGCAAGGCGGAAGATGTCGGCATAGTGCAGGATACCGCGCGCCGACTGCATGCCGCCGACCATGGCGAAATGGTCCTGATGGCCGTTGAGCCAGGCCATGAAGACGATGCCGGCCTTGTAATACTCGGTCGGCGCCTCGAAGATCTTGCGCGACAACGGCACGGTCGGCGCCATCAGCGCGTCATAGCCGGCGCGGTCTCCGTCAGCCAGTTTTGCGAGCGCCGCATTGGCGACCGGCGCGATGGCGTCGAAGATGCCGAGCAAGGCGTGCGAATGCCGCTTCCCGCCGCCGGCAATCAGTTCGGGATAGTTGAAATCGTCGCCAGTGAACATGACGACGCCTTCCGGCAGCCGGTTGCGCAAGGCAACTTCCTTGCCGGCATCGAGCAGCGATATCTTTATCCCCTCGACCTTATTAGCATGGCGCTCGATGATGGCGACGACGGTGTCGAGCGCGGCCTCGAAATTGCCGCTGCCCCAATAACCTTTCAGTGCCGGATCGAACATGTCGCCCAGCCAATGCAGGATGACCTTGCCGGATGCCTGGCTGAGGATGCGATCGTAGACGTGCACATAGTCATCTGAGCTCTTGGCCACGGCTGCCAGCGCCCGGCTTGCCATCATGATCGCCTTGCCGCCCTGCCCTTCTATGAAAGCGAACTGCTGCTCATAGGCGGCGGTCACCTCGTCGAGGGTTTTGGCAGCTCCCGGCGCCAGATGATCGGTGCCGGCGCCCGAGGCGAGGTCTGCGCCTTCGACGCTGCGCGCCTCGATGATTGAACGCCGGATCAATTCCTGCGCATTCGCCCAGTCGAAACCCATGCCGCGCTGGGAGGTGTCCATCGCTTCGGCGATGCGGAAGCCAAGCCGCCACAGATGATGCCGAAACGCCATCGTCTTGTCCCAATCGACCGCAGGCTTCGACCAGGGGTCGGTCATCGCGAAAGGGTCGGCGACGACATGGGCCGCGGCATAGGCGATGCGCGAGAAAACCGCGCCGATTGCAGCCTCGACCGGACTGCCCGCGAGCTTGTAGCTGACGCGGCCGCCATTCTGCGTAGGCAGGGTGATATCCATGGCAACCTCCGTTTTAGGCATCCAATAAATGGAACGTTCCAATAAATCAAGAACCTTTATGATTCCGGCGATTGAACCGGTCCAACTGCCGAAGAAGGCTAATAGTCCTTGCTGGAAACCACATTCGTCACCTTTTCGATCTCCGCAAGAATCCTGATTGACTCTCGTTTGGCAGAGTGATTAGAACGTTCCAATAGATTTGCCCATTTAGGCGGAGGAACCACCGACATGGCCAGCCGGGCCAAGGCAACGATCCTGGACATCGCCCGCGAGGCTGGTGTGTCCAAATCGACGGTGTCGCTTGTGCTGCAAGGCTCAGGGCTGATCCGGCCTGAAACCGCGGTCAAGGTTCGCAAGGCGATCGAGGATGTCGGCTATGTCTACAACCGCGGCGCCGCCAATCTGCGCAAAGCCCATTCCAACGTCATCGGCATGGTCATCAACGATCTCACCAACCCCTTTTTCGCCGAACTGGCGGTCGGCATGGAGCGCGTCTTCCAGTCAGCCGGCATCGTGCCCTTCATCGCCAACACCGCGGAGAACCCGGTGCGCCAGGAAGAAGTGCTGAAGTCGCTGATGGAACAGGGCGTCGCAGGCCTGATCGTGTCACCGGCGCGCGGCACCACGCCGGGCGCCTTCCGTCGCCTCGAGATGGCGGGCGTGCCGGTCGTCTTCGCCATGCGCCGCCTGCCGGACAGCCGCATCCCGGTGATCGCGCCTGACAATCATCGCGGCGCGTATCTCGCCGCCGCCCATCTGATCGGCAAGGGCCATCGCCGGCTGGCCTTCTTCGGCGGCACCTCCGACCTAGTCGTCTATCAGGAGCGCCTGGGCGGTTTTCGTCAAGCTTGCGAGACATTGGGCATTGCCAGGCGCGACGTGCTTGTCGTCGAAGGCGAGACCAGCCGCAGGGGCGGCATCGCGTGCCTGGAAACCGCCCTTGCCATGGCCGAGCCGCCGACGGCGGCACTGTGCTTCAACGATGCCGTCGCCTTCGGCGTCATGCTGGCGCTGCGCAAGCGCGGGCTGGAGCCCGGCGCGGACTTTGCCGTCGTCGGCTTCGACGACGTGGTCGAGGCCGAGCATTATATGCCGGCGCTGACCAGCGTCTCGGTCGACACACCCGGCCTCGGTGAACGCGCCGCTCACGTCATGCTGAAGATGATCCAGTCGCGCATCACGCATGCCGAGGACCATGTCGGCGCGGTCAATCTGGTCGTCAGGGACAGCTGTGGTCCCGATCGCCGCGCCCAGGACACATCAGCAGGATTGGGAGACGCGGCATGAGCGTCAAATGGGGACTGATCGGCGCCAGCACGATCGCCAAACAGTTCATGATCAACGCCATTCGCGCGCAAGAGGGTGGCGAAATATCAGCGGTGATGAGCTCCAGCCCGGAGCGTGCCAAGACCTATGCCGATGAACACAACATCCCGCTTGCCGTCTCGACGCTCGATGACCTGCTCGGCGCCGACATCGACGCCGTCTACATCTCGACCACCAACGAACTGCATCTCGAACAGGCGCTGGCCGCGATCGACGCGGGAAAGCATGTTCTGTGCGAAAAGCCACTTGCGCTGACCAGCGCCGACGCACGCACAATGGTCGCTGCCGCCAAGGAAGCCGGCGTCGTGCTTGGCACCAACCATCATCTGCGCAATGCCGGCGCCCACCGCGCCATGCGCGACGCCATATCAGCCGGCCGTATCGGCAAGCCGATTGCCGCGCGTATGTTCCATGCGGTCTATCTGCCGGAGAACCTGCAGGGCTGGCGCATCACCAAACCGGAAGCCGGCGGCGGCGTGGTGCTCGACATCACCGTGCACGATGCCGACACGCTGCGCTTCGTGCTCGGCGACGACCCGATCGAGATTTCGGCCTTCACCCAGTCGGCCGGCATGGCCGGCAGCGGGCTGGAAGACGGCGCCATGTGCATCTGGCGCTTCAAGTCTGGCGTGATTGCCCAGTCGCATGAAGGCTTCACCACCAGCTACGCCGATACCGGCTTCGAAGTGCATGGCTCGGAAGGCTCGCTGATTGCCAAAAATGTGATGACGCAGAAGCCGGTCGGTTCGGTGCTTCTACGCACCGCCAAGGGCGAGGAGGAACTGAGCTTCGACCGCGAAGACCTCTACGTCAGGTCGCTGCGCCAGTTCCATGCCGCTATCAGCGGCGCGGGCCAGCCCTCCGCAACCGGCGAGGACGGCGTCTGGTCCCTGGCGTCGGCCGAAGCAGCGTTGCAGTCGGCAAAATCCGGCAAGGCCGTCACTATCGATCCGAAAGGTGTCGCGTGAGCAAGCTCGTCTCCGCCGCTGAAGCAGCAAGCCTGATCAAGGACGGCATGACCGTCTCCGTCTCGTCGTCGAGCGGCCTCGGCTGCCCGGATGCCGTGCTGGCCGCCATCGGCGAGCGCTTCGACGCCGAAGGCCATCCCAAAGACATCACCACGCTGCACCCCATCGCCGCCGGCGACATGTATGGCATCAAGGGCATCGACCATCTGGCCAAGCCCGGCTTGTTGAAGCGCACGCTCTGCGGCTCCTATCCCTCAGGCCCCTCCTCGTCCGAGCCGCCGCAGATATGGAAGATGATCGGCGACAATTCGGTCGCCGCCTACAACGTGCCCTCCGGCATCCTGTTCGACATGCACCGCGAAGCTGCCGCCAAGCGGCCGGGCGTGCTGACCAAGGTCGGCCTCGACACTTTTGCCGACCCGCGCCACCAGGGCTGCGCCATGAATGAGGCTGCAAGCGAGCCGATCGTCTCGGTGCAGCAGTTCGACGGCGAGGAATGGCTCTATTTCCGCTCGATCGTGCCCAACGTTTCGATCATCCGCGCCACCACCGCCGACGAGCGCGGCAACCTCACTTACGAGCATGAAGGCGCCTATTTGGGCGGCCTCGAACAGGCGCTCGCCGCGCGCAACAATGGCGGCATCGTCATTGCGCAGGTCAAGCGGGTCGTCGAGAACGGCACGCTGAAGTCGCATGACGTGCGCGTGCCCGGCGTCCTGGTCGACCACATCGTGGTGGCGCCGGACCAATTGCAGACGACGCTGACTCCTTACGACCCGGCGATTTCGGGCGAGATCTTCCGGCCGTTGTCCAGCTTCCGCAACGCCGACATGAACGTCCAGAAAGTAATCGCGCGCCGCGTCGCCATGGAATTGCGCGACGGCATGGCGGTCAACATCGGCTTCGGCATCTCGGCCAACGTGCCGCGTATCCTTCTCGAGGAAGGCCAGCACGGCAAAGTCACCTGGGTGATCGAGCAGGGCGCCGTCGGCGGCGTGCCGCTGCTCGACTTCAAGTTCGGCTGCGCTTCCAATGCCGAGGCGATCATGCCCTCGCCGCACCAGTTCATCTATTTCCAGGCCGGCGGCTTCGATGCCTCGCTGTTGTCCTTCCTGCAGATCGACCGCCATGGCTCGGTTAACGTGTCGAAGCTGTCGGCACGGCCTCATGTCACAGCCGGGGCCGGCGGCTTCGTCGACATTACCGCGCGGGCGAAGAAGATCGTCTTCTCCGGCTTCTTCAACGCCGGCGCCAAGCTTTCGCTCGCCGATGGCGGCATCCGCATCGACGCGGAAGGCAAGGTCAAGAAGGTCGTCAACGAGGTCGAACACATCTCCTTCTCCGGCAAGCGCGCCGTCGCTCAAGGCCAGGACATCACCTACGTCACCGAGCGTTGCGTGATGAAGCTGACGCCGGACGGCCTGATGGTGACGGAACTTGCGCCGGGCGTCGACCTCGAGCGCGATGTGTTGGCTCAGTCCGAAACACCGCTCGGCGTCGCCAACGACCTCAAGGTGACACCGGCGGCGCTGTACCAGGATCGGCCGATCGGCCTGTCGCTCAATGGCGGCGCTTCGCTCGGAGGCGCGCATGGCTGAGCGCCTCGTCACCTTCGAACAGGACGGCGCCATCGGCATCGTCACGCTGCGCCGGGCGGAAAAGTTCAATGCGTTGGACATTCCGATGCTGCGCGCGCTCGAGGCAACGCTCGACGAGGCCGAAATGGCTGAAGGCGTGCGCGTCGTGCTGATCCGCGGCGAAGGCAAAGGCTTTTGCGCCGGCGGCGATGTCGAGGCCTGGGGCGAGATGAGCGCTGCCGACTTTCAGGTGCAATGGGTGCGCTACGGCCACCGCGTCTTCGACCGACTGGCGCGGCTGCGGCAGCCGACCGTCGCGGTGCTTTCCGGCCATGCGCTGGGTGGCGGGCTGGAACTGGCGGTCGCCTGCGACTTCCGTGTGGCCGAAACACAGGTGAAGCTCGGCTTTCCCGAGACATCGATCGGCGTCGTCCCCGGCTGGTCCGGCACGCAGCGCGCCGTGCGCCGCTTCGGTGCGCAGATCGTGCGCCGCATGGCGCTCGGCGGCGAGGTCTTTGCCGCCCCCGACGCGCTCGCCCTCGGCATTGTCGATCGTGTGGTCGAGACCGGCCAGGCGCTGGCCGAGGCGAAGGCGTGGGGAGAAAAGATCGCCGGGCGCGGGCCGCTCGCAACGGAAGCCGCCAAGCTGATGATCGCAGTCGCCGAAGGCGAGGAAAGTGCGGCCGCCACCGAGGCGCTCGCCAGCGGCTTCATTGCGCTGACCGGCGACCTCAAAGCCGGCGTGAGCGCCTTCAAGGCCAAGCAGAAGCCGGCCTTTTCGAGATCCTAGAGAAAGCACGATGAACGCACCGCTCAACATTTCCATGCCAGCCGAGGCGTCCAAGGCGCCGAAGGCTTACAAGCTCCTGATCGACGGCAAGCATGTCGATGCCCGCGATGGCCGCACGCTGGCGCGCAACAGCCCCGGCCATGGCTTCACCGTTTCGCGCTATGCGCGGGCCGGCGAGGCCGAGGTGGAGGCGGCCATGCAGGCCGCGCACAAGGCATTCGAGACCGGCCCGTGGCCGCGCACGAAGGCGGCCGAGCGCGCCGCCATCCTGCTCAAGACGGCCGACCTGATCGAGGCCCAGCTCGAAGACATCGCCCGACTCGATGCGCTGGAATCCGGCAAGCCGATCGCCCAGGCGCGCGGCGAGATCGGCGGCGCCATCGACATCTGGCGCTATGCCGCCTCGCTCGCCCGCACGCTGCACGGCGAAAGCTACGCCAATCTCGGCGACGCCATGCTGGGCGTGGTCCTGCGCGAGCCGATCGGCGTCGTCTCGATCATCACCCCGTGGAATTTCCCGTTCCTGATCGTCAGCCAGAAACTGCCCTTCGCGCTCGCCGCCGGCTGCACCGCGGTGGTCAAGCCGAGCGAAATGACCTCGGCCTCGACCTTCGTGCTCGGCGACATCCTGATGCAGGCCGGCCTGCCCGCGGGCGTCGTCAACATCCTGGCCGGCCTCGGCGCCGATGTCGGGGGGCCGATGGTCAGCCATCCGCTGGTGGAAATGGTTTCTTTCACCGGCTCTACCCGCGTCGGCAAGATGACCATGGCTTCCGCCGCGCAGTCGCTGAAGAAAGTCTCGATGGAGCTCGGCGGCAAGAACGGCCAGATCGTCTTCCCCGATGCCGATCTCGAGGCGGCCGCTGACGCGGCTGTCTTCGGCGGCTTCTTCAATGCCGGCGAATGCTGCAATGCCGGCAGTCGGCTGATCGTGCATGAAGCCATCGCCGACGATTTCCTCGCCACTGTCAAGGCCCTCACCGCCAAGGTAACGGTCGGCGACCCACTCGACGACCGAACCAAGGTCGGCGCGATGATATCAGCCGATCATCTGACCAAGGTCGCGGGTTACGTCGCGGTGGCAGCAAAAGACGGCAGCAATGTCTATTGCGGTGGCGGCCAGCTGGCGTCCAATGCCGGCCAGTACCTCGATCCGACCATCATCCGCGGTGTTACCGAAGACATGGCTATTGCGCGCGAGGAAGTGTTCGGCCCGGTGCTCTCCGTGCTGACTTTTGGATCGATTGAAAAGGCGTTGCACATCGCCAACAACACGCCCTATGGTCTGTCGGCAGGGGTGTGGAGCGCCAGCATCGACACTTGTATGTCGGTGGCGCGTGGTGTGCGTTCGGGGACCGTTTGGGTGAACACATTCATGGAAGGCTTTCCCGAGTTGCCATTCGGGGGCTACAAGCAGTCCGGCATAGGACGCGAACTCGGCAAACGCGCTGTCGAGGATTATACCGAGGAAAAGACAATCCAGTTTCATCGCGGCCAGCGCACCGGTTGGTGGGTCGGCTGAGTTTGGAAGAACCCGGTGGGCTTCCACCGGTCATGTAATGCAACAAGGGAGGTAGAACATGTTGCGCAAACTGTTTATCGGAACGGCTCTGGCGACGGCCTTTGCTTTCTCGGCCCATGCCGAGGACGTCAAGGAAGTGCAGATGCTGCATTGGTGGACGTCGGGCGGCGAAGCGGCTGCTCTCAACGTCCTCAAGGGCGACCTTGCCAAGGAAGGCTATGCCTGGAAGGACGTGCCGGTGGCCGGTGGTGGCGGCGACGCCGCCATGACTGCGCTGAAGGCGATGGTCGCGGCCGGCAATTACCCGACCGCGTCGCAGATGCTCGGCTACACCGTGCTCGATTATGCGGCGGCCGGCGTCATGGGCGACCTGACCGAGACGGCGAAGAAGGAAGGCTGGGACAAGTCGGTTCCGGCAGCCCTGCAAAAGTTCTCCGTCTATGATGGCAAGTGGGTCGCTGCTCCAGTCAACGTCCACTCCGTCAACTGGCTGTGGATCAACAAGGCGGTGATGGACAAGATCGGCGGCACCGAGCCAAAGACCTTCGACGACTTCGTCGCCCTGCTCGACAAAGCCAAGGCGGCTGGCGTTATCCCGCTCGCCCTTGGCGGCCAGAACTGGCAGGAAGCCACCATGTTCGACTCGGTCGTGCTGTCGACCGGCGGGCCTGAGTTCTACAAGAAGGCCTTCAACGACCTCGACGACGAGTCCCTCAAGTCCGACACGATGAAGAAGTCGTTCGATAACCTCGCCAAGCTCGTCACCTATGTCGACCCGAACTTCTCGGGCCGCGACTGGAACCTTGCCACCGCCATGGTCATCAAGGGCGATGCCCTGGTGCAGGTGATGGGTGATTGGGCCAAGGGCGAGTTCAACGCCGCCAAGAAAACGCCGGGCACCGACTTCCTGTGCTATCGCTTCCCGGGCACGGAAGGCTCGGTGGTCTACAACTCCGACATGTTCGGCATGTTCAACGTTCCGGACGACCGCAAGGCCGCCCAGGTCGCGTTGGCCACCGCCACCCTGTCGAAGAGCTTCCAGTCGGCCTTCAACGTCGTCAAGGGTTCGGTTCCCGCCCGTACCGACGTTCCGGACACCGACTTCGACGCGTGCGGCAAGAAGGGCATCGCCGACCTGAAGGCTGCCAACGAAGGCGGCACGCTGTTCGGCTCGCTTGCCCAGGGCTATGGCGCGCCTCCGGCAGTCGCCAATGCCTACAAGGACGTCGTTTCGAAATTCGTCCATGGTCAGATCAAGACCTCGGACGAAGCCGTGACCGAACTGGTAAAGGCGATCGACGACGCCAAGTAAGCGCTAGCCAGAAACACACCTTCCCCGCTTCGGCGGGGAAGGTTTCACCTAAGGATTGGCCAGCTGGCGCAATTCCAGGAAAAGTGTGAGCGGTTTTCCGGCCGGAATTGCGTAAAAGAAAGAGTTAGAGAGGTTCGCCGTTTCCGTGAAACGGTGAAAACGCTCTTGAACACCATGCCGACCAGAGACCCGTATGCACGGGGTCGCCTTGCCGCCTGACGGCAGAGCACGGACAACCCGAAACGGGAGGAGCCTCATGAGCAGTGTAGCGACAACCCAGATCAAGCTGACGCCGGAGCGGTCGCGCCCCTCGGTGCGCGCGCGACTGCAGAACGCGCTGCCGAAGATCGTGCTGGCGCCGAGCTTCGCCATCACCATCGTCTTCGTCTATGGCTTCATCCTGTGGACGGTCTATCTGTCCTTCACCAATTCCAAGACTTTTCCGTCCTATGTCATCACCGGACCGCGCGCCTACCTACGGCTATGGGGCTGGACGTTCGACTCCGACCCGCCATCGAGCTGGTACACGTCGATCGTCAATATGGGCATTTTCGGCTTTCTCTACATCGCCATGTGCCTGGCGCTCGGCCTGTTCCTGGCCATCCTGCTCGACCAGAAGATCCGCGGCGAAGGCGTGTTGCGGCCGATCTATCTCTACCCGATGGCGCTGTCCTTCATCGTTACCGGCGTCGCCTGGAAATGGTTTCTCGATCCCGGCCTCGGCCTTGAGCAGACCCTGCATCAATGGGGCTGGACGAGCTTCCATTTCGACTGGATCAAGAACAAGGATTTCGTCATCTACACGGTGGTCATCGCCGGCGTCTGGCAAGCCTCCGGCTTCATCATGGCGATGTTCCTGGCCGGCCTGCGCGGCATCGACGGTGAGATCATGAAAGCGGCGCAGATCGATGGCGCCACTACTTTCCAGCTCTACCGCCGCATCGTCATTCCGCTGCTGCGGCCGATCTTCCTGTCGGCCTTCATCGTGCTCGCCCACCTCGCCATCAAGTCGTACGATCTGGTGGTGGCGCTGACCAGCGGCGGCCCCGGTGGCTCGGCCTGGCTGCCGTCCAACTTCATGTATGAGTACACGTTCAAGCGCAACGAAATGGCTGTCGGCTCGGCGAGTGCCGTGATCATGCTGATGACCATCGTCGCCATCATCGTGCCCTATCTCTATTCGGAACTGCGGGAGAAGCCGCAATGAGCGCCGTTGCCACCCCTGCCCGCCAGGCCTCTAGCGGCATGAGCACCAAGACCCTCAACCGCATCGTCATCTACGGACTGCTGGCGCTGTTTGCGTTGTTCTACCTGATGCCGCTGTTCGTCATGCTGGTGACCTCGTTCAAGACCATGGAGGAGATCCAGAACGGCAACATGCTGGCGCTGCCCCAGGCGCCGACCTTCGACCCATGGATAAAGGCGTGGAGCGAAGTTTGCTCGGGCCTGACCTGCGTCGGCATGAAGGGCTATTTCTGGAACTCGATCAAGATGGTGGTTCCGGCAGTCATCATCTCGACCCTGCTCGGCGCGCTCAACGGCTATGTGCTGACCAAATGGCGCTTTCGCGGGGCGACGCTGGTGTTCGGGCTGATGCTGTTTGCCTGTTTCATCCCGTTCCAGTCGGTACTGCTGCCGATGGCAACGATCCTCGGCAGCTTGGGCCGGTTCGGCGTCAAGCTGCAGAACGCGACCGGTTTCACCTTCGGCTTTGGCAATCCGACCGTGAACCTGGTGTTCGTTCACGTCGTCTACGGCATCGGTTTCACCACCCTCTTCTTCCGCAATTACTACGAAGCGTTTCCGAACGAGCTGGTGAAGGCGGCGCAGATCGACGGGGCAAGCTTCTTCCAGATCTTCCGGCGCATCATGCTGCCCAACTCGCTGCCGATCATCGTGGTGACGGTGATCTACCAGTTCACCAACATCTGGAACGACTTCCTGTTCGCCTCCGCCTATGCCGGCTCCGGCGACGTGATGCCGATGACGGTGGCGCTCAACAACGTCGTCAACACCTCGACAGGCGTCGTCGAATACAACGTCAACATGGCTGCGGCGATGATCGCAGCCCTGCCCACCCTTCTCGTCTATGTGGTCGCCGGCCGCTACTTCGTGCGTGGCCTGATGGCGGGCGCGGTCAAAGGATAATCTGATGGCTTTTCTGGAAATTGATGGGCTGAAGAAGCGCTTCGGGAATGTCGAGATCCTGAAGGGCATCGATGTCGAGCTCGAAAAGGGCGGCTTCCTGGTGCTGGTCGGCCCGTCCGGCTGCGGCAAGTCCACCTTGCTCAACACGATTGCCGGCCTAGAGCAGATCACCGAGGGCGAAATCCGCGTCGACGGCCGCGCCATCAACGATCTGCACCCATCCAAGCGCGACATCGCCATGGTGTTCCAGAGCTATGCGCTCTATCCGAACATGACGGTGGCCGGAAACATCTCCTTCGGCATGGAGATGCGCGGCGTGCCGGCCGACGAACGCCAAAAGGCGATCGACAAGGTGGCCAAGGTCCTGCAGATCGGCCACCTCCTGCAGCGCAAGCCGAGCCAGCTTTCCGGCGGCCAGCGCCAGCGCGTCGCCATGGGCCGGGCGCTGGTGCGCGACCCTAAGCTGTTCCTGTTCGACGAGCCTTTGTCCAACCTCGACGCCAAATTGCGCGTTGACATGCGCATCGAGATCAAGCGCCTGCATGCCACCACTGGCACAACCATCGTCTACGTCACCCACGACCAGATCGAGGCGATGACGCTGGCTACCAAGATCGCCGTCATGCGCGACGGCGAGGTGCAGCAGTTCGGCACCCCGGCCGAGATCTACAACAACCCGACCAATTTGTTCGTCGCCGACTTCATGGGTTCGCCGGCGATGAACCTGATCCCGGCGACCATTGCCACGTCGGGCAATGCGCTGTCCGTCGTGTTGGAGCGCGAGGCGCGCGAGCCCATTACGCTGCCGATGGCCAATGCGCCGGCGGGCCTGTCGGCGTTCCAGGGCAAGCCGATCATCTTCGGCGTGCGCCCGGAAGCGCTGACCGATCCGGAAGGTGCGGAACGCAACGCCTCCAACATTGCCACTGCCGACCTGCACATCGAAGTGGTCGAGCCGGCAGGGTCCGACACTTTCGCGGTGACCAACCTCGGCGGCAAGGGCGTGGTGGCGCGGTTGCGGGCCGACGCCAACATCCAGCCGGGCACCAGCACGCCGCTCGCCTTCAACCTGACCAAGGCCGTGTTCTTCGATCCGGCGACCGAACACCGCATCCGCTGATCGAGATGGTCAGCCCCGATATCGTCATCATCGGCTCCGGCATCGGCGGCGCTACGATCGCTTCCGGCCTGGCCGGCAGCGGCGCCTCGGTCCTGATGCTGGAGCGCGGCGAGCCCTTGCCGGCAACGCCGCATGCCCGCGACACGCGCTCGATCTTCGTCGATGGCCACTACCGTCCGAAGGAGATGTGGCGCGAGGCCGGCGGCGGCGCCTTCAACCCCGGCAATTACTACTATGTCGGCGGCAATTCGAAATTCTACGGCGCGGTGCTGATCCGCTACCGCAAAGAGGATTTTGCCGCCATGGAGCACTTCGGTGGCGTCTCGCCGGCATGGCCATTTTCCTACGATGAATTCGAGCCCTGGTATTCGAAAGCCGAGCAGCTGTTTCGCGTCCGCGGCTCACTCGGCGAGGACCCGACCGAACCGTTCCACTCGGTCCCCTATGCCTTCAAGCCGGTGCCCGACGAGGCGCCGATTGCGCGCGCCCGCGCTGAGTTGAAAGCCCTCGGCCTGCATCCGGCCTCGCTGCCGCTCGGCGTCGACATCGACACCTGGCTGAAAGAGGGCAAGACCGGCTGGGATGCTTTCCCCAACACCGCCCAGGGCAAGGTCGACGCTCAGACCGGACCGCTGACGGCCGCACTTAAGGACAGCAATATCCGACTCGACACCGGCTGCCATGTCGAATATCTCGAAGCGTCGTCCGACGGCAAAAGCATCGCTGCCGTTCACTACCGTCAGAATGGCGAGCTGAAGAAAGTCGGGCCGAAGCTGGTCATCCTGTCCGCCGGCGCGGTCAATTCCGCCGTCATCCTGCTGCGCTCGCCTTCACCAGATGGCAAAGGCCTCGCCAACCGCTCCGACCAGGTCGGCCGCAATTTCATGAACCATAATTCGAGCGCCATGCTGGCGATCGATCCGCGCCGCAGGAACGACAGCGTCTACCAGAAGACGCTGATGCTGAATGACTACTATCTCTCCGACGGCAAAGGCGGCAAGCCGCTCGGCAACGTCCAGCTGCTCGGCAAGATCGACGGCAACATGTTGAAGGCCAACGTCAAACGCGTGCCGAAATTCGCGCTCGATTACATGGCCGGTCACGCCGTCGACTGGTATCTGATGTGCGAGGATCTGCCCGATCCGGAAAGCCGCATCATGGTCGACGGCAAGGACATCGTCATGCAATGGCGGCGCTCCAACATGCAGTCGCTGGACGCGCTGACCAGGGTGATGCGTGAGAACTTCCGCGCCTGCGGTTATCCCATCGTGCTGTCGCGTCCCTTCGACAAGCGCACGCCCTCGCACCAGTGCGGCACGGTGAAAATGGGCGACGATCCGGCGACGTCGCCGCTCGACCCGTTCTGCCGCGCCTTCGACCACCCGAACCTGTTCGTTGTCGACGCCAGTTTTTTGCCGAACTCGGCCGCCGTGAATCCGGCGCTGTCGATTGCGGCACAGGCGCTGCGCGTGGCCGAGCATATTCGCCGAACGGACCTCGCAGCATGACCCGCCCCGCAGCCATCGTCACCGGCGGCGCGCGCGGCATTGGACTGGCCTGCGCCGAGGCGCTGGCCGATGCAGGCTTCGACATTCTCGTCGCTGACCTGGCCAACGACCCCGCCAAACGGCTTGTTGAAAACATCATCGCGCGCCGCTCAAAGTTCGCTTACCACCGATGCGACATTGCCAGCCTTCCCGATCACGCATCGCTTATCGACGCCGCCACGCATGCGTTCGGCCGAATCGACTGCCTCGTCAACAATGCCGGCATCGGCGCCATGGTGCGCGGCGATCTGCTGGAGCTGAAGCCCGAGAATTTCGACCGTGCGCTGGACGTCAATCTGCGCGGCACAGTCTTCCTTAGCCAGGCCGTCGCCAAGGCGATGCTGGGGGCTCCCAGCAATCATCCGCGCTCGATCATCACCATCACCTCGGTCAGCGCCGATATGGCCTCGCCGGAACGCGCCGACTACTGCATCTCGAAAGCCGGCCTTTCGATGTGGGTGAAGAACCTGGCGCTGCGGCTTGCGCCGGAAAGCATCGGCGTGTTCGAGCTGCGGCCGGGCATCATTCGCACGGACATGACCGCGAGCGTATCAGCCAAATACGACGCGCTTATCGACAGCGGCCTGGTGCCGGCAAAACGCTGGGGCGAAGCATCGGACATCGGCGCCGTGGTGGCGACGCTTGCCGCCGGCAAGCTCGGCTTTTCCACAGGCTCGATTATCAATGTCGACGGCGCGCTCTCCGTGCCTCGACTGTAGGTGGATAGGGTTATGACCGACTACATCATCGTAGGTGCCGGCCCGGCCGGCTGCGTTCTGGCCAACCGGCTGAGCGAGGATCCAGCGAATTCCGTGCTGCTGCTCGAGGCCGGCGGCAAGGACTGGCACCCCTACATCCACATGCCGGCGGGCTTTGCCAAGATGACCAAGGGCATCGCTTCCTGGGGCTGGTCGACCGTGCCGCAGAGGCACATGCAGGACCGCGTCTTCTGGTATACGCAGGCGAAGGTGGTCGGCGGCGGCTCGTCCATCAATGCCCAGATATACACGCGCGGCAACGCTCGCGACTACGACGCATGGGAGAAGGAAGAGGGCCTCGCGGGCTGGGGCTATCGCGACGTGCTGCCTTATTTCAAGCGCGCCGAGAACAACCAGCGCTTCGCCAACGATTTTCACGGCGACCAGGGGCCGCTCGGCGTGTCGAACCCTATTTCGCCGCTGCCGATTTGCGAAGCCTATTTCCGCGCCGGCCAAGAGATGGGCATCCCCTTCAACCCGGATTTCAACGGCGCTAGCCAGGAAGGCGTCGGCTACTACCAGCTGACCCAGAAGGACGCCCGGCGCTCATCCGCTTCGGTCGCCTATTTGAAGCCCATCCGCGCCCGCAAGAACCTGACGGTCCGAACCGATGTGCTGGTCACCCGCATCGTCGTCGAGAAAGGCCGCGCCACCGGCGTCGAGATCGTCGACAAACCCGGCGGCGAGAAGACCATCATGCGCGCCGAGCGCGAAGTGATCGTCTCGTCCGGCGCCATCGGTTCGCCGAAGCTGTTGATGCAGTCGGGCATCGGCCCGGCTGATCACCTGAAATCGGTCGGCGTGACGCCGGTGCATGATCTGCCCGGTGTCGGCTCCAACATGCAGGACCATCTCGATTTGTTCGTCATCGCCGAATGCACCGGCGACCACACCTATGACAACTACGCCAAGCTGCACCGCACCGCGTGGGCCGGCTTGCAGTATCTGCTGCTGAAGAAAGGGCCGGTCGCCTCCAGCCTGTTCGAGACCGGCGGCTTCTGGTACGCCGATCCGACCGCCGCCTCGCCCGACATCCAGTTCCATCTGGGACTCGGCTCCGGCATCGAGGCCGGCGTCGAGAGGTTGAAGAACCCCGGCGTGACCTTGAACTCGGCCTTCCTGCGCCCGCGCTCGCGCGGCACGCTGCGGCTGAGCAGCGCCGACCCGGCCGACCACCCGCTGATCGATCCCAACTATTGGTCGGACCCTTATGACCGCGCCATGTCGATCAAGGGCCTCAGGCTTGCGCGCGAGATCATGCGGCAGAAGGCGCTTGCACCTTACGTGTTGCGCGAGGTGCTGCCCGGACCATCGCTCGCCAGCGACGACGAGCTGATCGACTATGCCTGCCGCACCGCCAAGACCGACCATCACCCCGTGGGCACCTGCCGCATGGGCCATGACGATATGGCGGTGGTCACACCGGACCTGCGCCTGCGCGGCATCGAGGGCCTGCGCGTCTGCGATGCCTCGGTGATGCCGCGCGTGCCTTCCTCCAACACCAATGCGCCGACCATCATGGTCGGCGAAAAAGGCGCCGACATCATCCTCGGCCGCGAGCCGCTGCCGCCGGCGGTGTTCTCCGGCAATCGGGCCGCATAGCCACTTGGGAGAACGAACCAATGATCAGACACTGCGTCTTCGTACGCTTCCGCAGCGATGTGCCCGCCACCGAGCGCACCGCAATCCACGCCGATCTCGAAGCACTGCGCTCCGTTGTCGACGGCATGGACACGGTCCATTTCAGCACCAATGTCAGCCCGGAGCCGTTCGCGCGCGGCTTCAGCCATGCCTTCACCATCGACTTCCGCGATGCCGCCGCCCGCGACGCCTATCTCGTGCATGAAGCGCATCAGCGCGCCGGCGCCCGATTGGTCGCAGCGCTCGAAGGCGGCACCGACGGGCTGATGGTGTTCGATCTCGACATTACGAAAAAGTGACCGCGCTTCTTTCGAAAGCCGGCTGACGCCTGTTCTCTTTTGCGCCCCAAGGAACATATCGTTCCCCGGGGGCGTTTAGGAGGAACGTCGTGGCTCTCACCGCGCAGCAGAAGAAAACCGTCCTTGCCTCCTTCCTCGGCTGGACGCTCGACGCTTTTGATTTCTTCCTTCTGACGTTCCTGCTCACCGATATCGCAACCGAATTCAACACTGACGTCCCGGCAGTCTCCAAAGCGTTGTTCCTGACGCTGGCGACACGCTTCATCGGCGCCTTCTTCTTCGGCAGGCTGGCCGACAAATATGAGCCGCAAGCCCATTCTGATGCTCAACATCGTCAGCTATTCGGTGATCGGCGCGCTGGCTGCCTTCTCGCCCAATCTCGGCATTTTCCTGGCGCTGCGCGCTCTGTTCGGCATCGCCATGGGCGGCGAATGGGGGCTGGGCAGTTCGCTCGCCATGGAGTCCATTCCGCCCAGTGCCCGCGGCATGGTCTCGGGCATCCTGCAATGCGGCTATCCCACCGGCTACCTTCTGGCGGCCGTGGTTTACGGCGTGCTTTACGAGCAGACGATCGGCGGTTACACGATCGGCTGGCGCGCCATGTTCCTGCTCTCCTTCCTGCCGGCACTTATCGTGCTCTTCATCCGCTCGCATGTGCCGGAATCGCCGGCCTTCGTCGAGGCGCAGAAATCCGTCAGACCTGGCCTTCTTGAAACGCTGCGGAAGCACTGGGGCGTCGCCGTCTATGCGGTCGTGCTGATGATGTTCTTCAATTTCTTCAGCCACGGCACGCAGGACCTCTACCCGACCTTCCTCAAGAAGCAGCATGGCTTCGACCCGCACACGGTGAGCTGGATCACCATCGTCGCCAATATCGGCGCCATCGTCGGCGGGTTGGCGTTCGGCGCACTGTCGGAGAAGATCGGCCGCGTCAACGCGATAACGCTCGCCTGCCTGATTGCCTTGCCCTCGATTCCGCTCTGGGCCTTCAGCTCGACACCGTTCATGCTGGCCATCGGCGCCTTCGTCATGCAGGTCGCGGTGCAGGGCGCCTGGGGCGTCATCCCGGTGCATCTTAACGAGCTGTCGCCCGGCGCCGTGCGGGCAACCTTGCCCGGCTTCATCTACCAGGCCGGCAATCTCGCGGCGTCCTATGGCGGTCCCTACCAGGCCGGCATCGCCGAGACGTCTGGAGGCAGCTATGGCTACGCGCTGGCGCTGTTTGCCGGCGTGGTCGCCGTCTGCATCATCGTCGTCATCCGCTTCAGTACGGAACGGCGCGGACAGGTGATGACGGTGCTCGGCTGAAGTATCAGGCTCTCAGCCCAGTCTGAGGGCCACGACACCGGCGACGATGCCGAGCGCGGCGGCGCCGCGCCAGCCTGTCATCTTCTCGCCGAGCGCGAAAACCGAGATCATCATGGCAAACAGGATCGACGTCTCGCGCAACGACGCCACCGAGGCGATCGGCGCCTTGGTCATCGCCCACATGACGATCCAGTAGGCCGCGCCGCTGAGCACGCCGGTGAACAGGCCTGCCTTCCAGTCGCGCGCCAGCACGGGCAGCGCCTTGGGCCCGCGAAAGATGAGGCACAGCACCAGCGCCCACGTGGCATCGCAGATGAACAGCCATGCGGCATAGCTCGTTGCCGTTGCGGCCAGCCGCGCGCCGCTGC
Organism: Mesorhizobium sp. M0615; assembly: GCF_040320805.1. Taxonomy (NCBI): domain Bacteria; kingdom Pseudomonadati; phylum Pseudomonadota; class Alphaproteobacteria; order Hyphomicrobiales; family Phyllobacteriaceae; genus Mesorhizobium; species Mesorhizobium sp. M0615. The sequence continues at coordinate 402,870 of NZ_JAMYQI010000001.1, forward strand.
CGTCGGAGAGCGTGTAGCTGGATATGAAGATCGAAGTGCCGAGCGCAAAGCCGACCGCCCGCACATTGATCCGCTCCAGATGCGCGCCGCCGCGAAACGACATCACCAACGTGCCGGCCGACAGCAGCAGGATGCCGAGGATGGCGAAAGGCGCCGGCATCTCCTGCACCACGACAACGCCGCCGAGGGCGGTCAAAAGCGGCGCCGTGCCGCGCGCCAGCGGATAGGTCTGGGCGAAATCGCCGGCCTTGTAGGCGCCGATCAGGAAAGTCCGGTAGCCCATGTGGAAAATCACCGAGGCGATGATGAAAGGCCACACTTCGGCCTTCGGAAACTCGACGAAGGGCAGCACGAAAAGCGCGGCAAACCCCATGCCCAGTGTCATCAGCGTGATCGACAGGAAGCGATCGAGATGCACCTTGACCAGCGCGTTCCAGATCGCGTGCATGGCGGCGGCGGCAAGCACCGCGAAAAAGACGAAAAGCGTCATTGAGGGCTCACCGATCTCCTGAGCTCAAAGGCGTTTCGAGATCGATATCGATCCGGACCGGAAAATGGTCTGAAGCGATCTCGCCTATATCGGCACTGACCGAGCGCACACGGTCCGCGAACATACCGCCGACGAAGCAATGGTCGAGCCGGCGTTTTGCCACTTTCCCGTCGATCGTTTTCACATGGGTGTGGAAATCGGCAGCCGGCTCGCTAGCGACGGCAGCGGCATCAACAAAGCCGTCGAGATAAGCTGCCCCGCGATGATAGGGCGTGCTGCCGACGATGCGGCTGTATTCGGCGCTGCCCGGCTCCATGTTGAAATCGCCCATCCAGATCGCAGCTGTCGGGTTTTCCGGCTCGGCCTCGCCACTGGTCCAGTTGCGCGAAGGCTCATCGTCCGCGCCGCTCCACGGGCCGCCCTCGGACGGCGCGCGGCGATGCTCGGCCAAGAGATAGTCGATCTGCTCCAGACGCTCCTCCGCCGCGATATGGGCGAGATGCAGCGACAGGACCCTTACCGGTCCGGCCGGCGTGCGGATCATGCATTCGAGCGCGGCGTTGCGCGTGTTGAGCGGCCGCAGCGTGCGGCGCATGGGCAGCGCGTGCAGCCGCGACCAGGCGATCGGCAGCTTCGACAGCAGCATGGTGCCGAACTGGCGGCGGCGGTTGACGACCCGGCCGTCGCGCTGCTCACTGGCGTCCATGTCGAAGGCCGGGCCATAGACCCAGTAATAGCTAGGCAGCAGCTTGGACAGGACCTCCGGCTGGTCGTCCTCATTGGTGCGCTGCCAATGCCGCTCGACCTCCTGCAGCGCGATGATATCGGCGCCGTCGACCAGCTTGGTGCAGCGCGAAAGATCGTAACGGCCATCGCCGCCGAACCCGTACTGGATGTTGTAGCTGACCAGCTTCATTGCTTATCCGGCTCAATTTCGCTTTGGCAGTAGCGGTTCGGCAGACGGGTTGCAATGTACCGGCACGACGGCGGAACTGGGCCAGCGTCTATGATGTGGTCAGCGGCTGGAACCGGCCCGCCGGCGATGCCGCCAGTTCGGCCCAGTCGATCTCTTCCTCCAGCCGGTGGTAGGCTTCGTCGCCGATCGTGCCGTTGCTGCGCAACTCCTCGAGCGTGTCGCGCTGGCGGTTGATGGCATAGAGGCGCAGCCGGTCGTATTCGGTCGCGGCCTGAGCGTCCTCCGGGTTTTCCGCAATCAGGCGCTGCGCTTCATACTGTTCGCGCACGACGGCGGAGGCCGCAGATGTCTTGCGGCTCAGCACGTCCAGTGCTGCCTGCATGATGGCGACGCGCGCCTGCGCCACCTCATTGTCGACGGTTCTATCGGGGTCGAAGTTGATCCAGCGCAGCAGCGGCTTCAGCGTCATGCCTTGCAGCACCAGCGTGCCCAGCACCACCGCGAAGGCGGCAAGCACTATCGGGTCGCGGCCGGGAAAATCGGCCGGCAGCGCAATGGCCACCACCAGCGTCACCAACCCACGCATGCCGCACCAGCCGACAATGACGGCGCCGCCGAACGTCGGCAATTCCCGCCTTGCCTCTTGGCTGCCGAAGCGGGCAAGCCACCGGATGATCGCGACGTAACTCGCCACCCAGACAAGGCGCGCGACGATAACGACGACCAGCACCGTTGCGGCGAAAAGGAATGCTTCGCCTTGCCCGTCGCCGGCCAGCCTGCCAACGATCGTGCGTGCCTGCAGGCCCATCAGCACGAAAGCCAGCACGTTGAGCACGAACACCGCCGACTCCCAGACCGAATAGGTGCTGACGCGGCGTCTCGCCGACGACTGGCGCGGCGCCCTGCGCGCAATGGTCATGGCATAGACGACGATGGTGATGATGGCGGAAAGGCCGAGCCTGTCGGCGATGATCCACACGGCGAAGGTTCCGGCAAACTGCACCACCGTGCTGCTCGCCGCATCCTCGATGCGGCCGAGCGCCAGCAGCGAGACGCGGCCAAACAGATAGCCCGCGATCACACTGCCGATCGTTGCCAGCAGGATCACCGGAACGGCGTTGCTGAGCATGATCGTGCCAAGCGCCGCCGAAACCGCCAGCCGGTAGATCAGCAGCGCCGTGGCATCGTTGAGCAGGCTCTCGCCCTGCAGGATGGCGGTGATGCGGTGCGGTACCTTGAACTGGCTGAGCACGGCGGATGCGGCCACCGCATCCGGTGGCGCGACGATGGCGCCAAGCGCGATTGCCGCCGCGATCGGCAGGCCGGCCATCTTCCAGCCGACCAAGGCAACCACCACGGTGGTGAAGACCACGGCGCCTAGCGCGAGCAACGCGAGCGACAGCCGGTAGCGCTTGAGGTCGCGCAGCGACGTGTCATAGGCGGCGTCGAGAAGCACCGGCGCGATGAACAGGGCAAGCGCCAGCTCCGGATCGATCTCGATCGTCGGCGCACCGGGTACGAAGGCAATCGCGACGCCGGCCAGAGCCAGCAGGGACGGATAGGGAATTTCCAGCCGCCGCGACAGCGCCGTCAGCGCGACGGCAGCCAGAAGCAGGATGAGGGTAAGTTCGAATAGCGCCATGGCCCATCGTAGCGGCGAAGCGGCATCATGGGCAGTGGCTGGATGGCAAGATGCTGTTGATTGTCCAGCAAACGCCCGACCTTGGCAGGATACGGCCGTTCATCGCGCTGGCCTGATTCGACCGTCTCGGTTCCCTTGGGATGCTGCTTTTACTAGTGCAGCACCAGCATGTCGCTCGATGAAAACGATATCTCCGCCTTCTCGCCAACAGCCGGCGGTGGTGTGGCCGGGCTGTTGAAGGTGTCGAGCGACACCGTGTTGCCGCCGATGCCGACGCGAACGCGAATGACCGAGCCGAGGAAGTGCACTTCGGAGATTTCGCCCGACAGGCTTGAATCGCGACCGGGCTGGCGTCCGAGCGAGATCGCCTCGGGACGCAGCGCCAGCGACAGCGTGTCGCCCGACTTCGAGCCGTTGAGCTTGCCCTTGAGCGAGACTTCCTGCGTGTTGACTTGCACCGTGCCGGCCGCGGCGTCAGTGACCTTGCCTTCGAGCACGTTCAGCGTGCCGACGAAGTTGGCGACGAACTTGGTCGCCGGCCGGTTGTAGATCTCGAACGGCGTGCCGACCTGCTCGGCCTTGCCGCCATACATCACCGCGATGCGGTCGGAGATCGACAGCGCCTCTTCCTGGTCATGGGTGACGAAGATGGTGGTGATGCCGAGCTTCTTCTGGATCGAGCGGATTTCCTCGCGCAACGACACACGTACCTTGGCGTCGAGCGCCGACAGCGGCTCGTCGAGCAAAAGCAGCTTCGGCTTCGGCGCGATGGCACGCGCCAGCGCGATGCGCTGCTGCTGGCCGCCGGAAAGCTGGTAGGGATAGCGGTCGGCCATCTGCGGCAGCTTGATGATGTCGAGCATCTCGGCCACGCGTCTGTCGATGTCCGCCTTGGGCATGCCGGCGACCTTCAGGCCAAAGCCGATGTTTTGCGCCACCGTCAGGTTGGGGAACAGCGCATAGGCTTGGAACACCATGCCGACATTGCGCTGGTTGGGCTTTAGCCTCGTGATGTCCTTGCCTGCGACGACGATCTTGCCCGCCGACGGCTCTTCGAAACCGGCGACCATGCGCAGCACGGTGGTCTTGCCGCAACCCGATGGCCCAAGGAAGGATACGAACTCGCCCGGCTCGACATCAAGATTGAAATCTTCGACCACGGTGGTGGCGCCGAAGGATTTTCGCACATGCTGGATGGAGAGGAATGGTTCGGCCATGGCTTTTTCTTTCGATCAGTACTTTGTCGATCAGTTCGGGCGGTTCGCCGATCTCGGCGCGAAACGGGACAGGATCTGGATCAGCGACATACAGCCCCAGGTGATGGCGAAGGCGATGATGGCAAGCGCCGCCGGCTCATAGGCGCGGTTGGCGCCAACGTTTTGCAGATAGGGGCCGAAGGCGGGCCGGTTGAGCAAGCTGGCCATGGTGAATTCGCCAATGACGATGGCGAAGGTAAGGAAGGCGCCCGACAGCACGGCGATCAGCACATTGGGCAGGATCACACGACCAATGATCGTGCCCCAACCGGCGCCAAGGATCTGCGCCGCTTCGGTCAGCGTCCTGACGTCGATGGTGCGCAGTCCGGTATCGACCGCGCGATACATGTAGGGCAGCGCCAGCATTGCATAGCCGATGACCAGCAAGGCATTTGTGCCCATGTCGGTCGCCAGGAACGGCAGCGGCGAATTCGAACCGTACATCCTGATATAGCCGAAGACGATGACGATGGCGGGAATGACCAGCGGCAGCAGCGTGATGAACTCTACGATCGGCCGCAGTTGCGGCAGGCGCAGTCGAATCCAGTAGGCGGCGGGCACCACGATCAACACGCCCAGAATGATGGTGAAGATTGCGGCAAGCACTGAGTAGCCAAAGGTCGCCTGAAAACGAGGGTCGCCAAGCACGATCTGATAGGCGTCGAAGGAATAAGCGCCGCGCCGCATGCGCAAGGAAAATTCCACCGTCGCGATCAGCGGAATGAAGAAATAGGCCGCGCCCAGCCCGAAGACGACCCAGGCCCAGAATTTTCCGGACTTCATTTCAGCCACCTCTCCGAGCGCGTCCGGAACCAAATGTAGAAGACATTGGCCAGCCCGGTGATGACGATCATGCCGAAGGCGATCGCATAGCCGAGATGGGCATTGTGCAGCACGTCACCGCGTATCTGCGCATAGAGCAGGATCGGTACGATGTTGAGTGAAGAGCCGGTCAGCGCATAGGCGGTGGCGATGGCGCCGAAGGCATTGGCGAAGAGCAGGATGACCGTGCCGAGGAAACTCGGCCAGATCACCGGGATGACCACCATGCGCCAGTATTGCGTCTGGGTGGCGCCAAGCGTCGCCGCAGCCTCGCCCCACTCCTTCTTCAAGCCGTCGATCGCCGGCGTGATGATGACCACCATTAGGGGAATCTGGAAATAGACATAGGTCAGCGTCAGGCCCCAGAACGATAGGATGTTGAAGCCGTGCGCATAAATGTTGAGGCCGAACACGGTGTTGAGCAGCACCGTGGCGAGACCGAGGCGTCCGAGCGTGGCGATGAAGGCGAAGGCCAGCGGTACGCCGGCGAAATTGGAAGCCACGCCGGAGAATGTCAGCGTCGCCGAACGTATCCACTCCGGCAGGCCGCCGCGCACGATGGCGATGGCGATGCCGAGACCTGCGAAGGCGCCGATCAGCGACGAGGAAAGGCTGACCTTGAGCGAGATCCAGTAGGCGGCGACAATCGATGGCTGCGCCAGTGCTGCTATGTTTTCGAACGTGAATTCGCCGGCATCGTTCTGGAATGCACCCAGCATCAGATAGAGCGTGGGTAGGATCAGGAACATGATGGCGAAGATGAAGAATGGCGCAACGCCGAGCCACTGCGTCGGCAGTCGCATTGCACGCGCCTCGCTGGGGGGCGCGGTCTTCCCGGCAACTGCGTGATCGGAAAGCGAGATATCTGTCATGCGCCGGCTACCGTCTCCGAGGAACACCGGGCGGCCGCGAGGCCGCCCGGTTGGTTTCAAGCCTTACTTGACGTTGGCGCCGACGACGGCATCCCAGTTCTTGGTGACGGCTTCCTTTGCCTTGCCCTGCTCGTCCAGCGTCGGGAACACCGCGGCAGCGTAAGCCTCGGCCGGCGGCAGCTTGGCCATCACGTCCGCCGGGAGCTTGCCGTTCTTGGCAAGATCGTTGAAGCGGATCGGGTGGCAATAGCCCTTCAGCCAGCCGATCTGGCCTTCGTCGGAGTAGAGATACTCCAGCCAGAGCTTGGCAGCGTTCGGATGCGGTGCGAAAGCACTGATCGCCTGCACATAGACGCCGGCAACGACACCGGTCTTCGGCACGACGACGTCGACGGGCGGATTGCCCTTCAGCGTGTCGCGACCGGCAAGTGCATTGTAATCCCAGGTCACCAGGATCGGCGTCTGGCCTTGTGCCAGGGTCGCCGGTTTGCCGATGACCGGCACGAAATTGCCGGCGGCGTTAAGCTTCTTGAAGAAGTCGAGACCAGCAGTGCCAGCAGCTTCGCCGGCAGCCGCACCACCGGAAATGCCGGCCGCGTAGACGGCCTGGATGGCCTGGTTCGAGGCGCGCGGGTCGCCGGCAAGCGCCACGGTGTTGGCGAATTCCGGCTTCAGCAGGTCAGCCCAGTCAGCCGGCGCTTCCTTGACGAGGTCCTTGTTCACCAGGAAGGATAGCACGCCATAGTAGTCGCCGGTCCAGTAACCATCGGCATCCTTGGCGCTGTCGGGGATCGAGTCCCAGGTCGACACTTTGTAGGGCTGGATCAGGCCGTCAGCCTTGGCGGTCGGGCCGAAGGACAGGCCAACGTCGATGACGTCGGGCGCCTGCGGGCCCTTGTTGTCCTTGTTGGCCTTGATCGCCTCGACCTCGTCGCCGGAGCCGGCATCGGGGTTGAGTTCGTTGATGGTGATCTCAGGATACTTTGCCTTGAAGCCGTCGATGACGGCGCCGTAGCCGCACCAGTCATGGGGCAGCGCGATGGTCGTGAGCTGGCCTTCCTTCTTCGCTGCGGCAACCAGTTCATCCATGGACTGGGCCGACGAGATAGCAGAGGTCGCCATGAGGGCGACGGCCGAAAGGGAAAGCACTTTCCCTGTGAACTTGAACATGTGTTCTCTCCGTTGAACTGGCGTCCTGGACGCCTGCGATGCGGTATCGATTTCGTGTGACAGCCAGATGAAAGCTTTTTGAAACAGGCGCCCGGCGGCACGAAAAGTTAACTCTTTTTAACAGGCTGTAGCAATTAGCCTGCACTTAATTTCCCGGCTAATGGTTTATAGCCTTGTCTCTTGCCCCTTTGCCCTTTCCTTTCCCCTCGTTTCCAGATCAATTCCGGCACAGGAAACCGCCTCAGACCGTACCGGCGATAGAGTTTTCGAGCAGCGTCAGCGCTGCTTTCTTGGTCAGCTTGACCGGGTTGCCGCCGGCTGTCGGATCGACCACCGCCATGTCGGCGATCAGCCCCTTGCGCTTCTTGTCCATGTCGAGCCCCTTGATCAGGCCGGGCAGTGCATGCGGCACCTTCAATTCCTTGCGCAGCTTGACGATCGCTTTGGCAAAACCGTTGAACCCGCCCTTGATGCCGCAATAGGCAGCGAGCCGGGCAATCCGCTCCTCGATGGAGTCGCGATTGAAGGCCAAGACATAGGGCATGAACACCGCATTCGTCATGCCGTGATGGGTGTCGTAGAGCGCGCCGATCGGATGCGACAGCGAGTGGATGGCGCCAAGACCCTTCTGGAAGGCGGCAGCACCCATGGCGGCCGCACTCATCATGTGGGCGCGCGCGACAAGGTCCTTGCCGTTGGCGTAGGCCTTGGGCAGGTTCTCGAACACCAGGCGCACACCTTCCACCGCAATGCCGTCGGCCATCGGGTGATAGCCCGGCGCGCAATAGGCTTCGAGGCAGTGCGCCAGCGCATCCATGCCGGTGCCGGCGGTGATGAAGCCGGGCATGCCGACCGACAGTTCCGGATCGGCAATGACGATTGCCGGCAAAAGCTTCGGATGGAAGATCACCTTCTTGGTGTGCGTCGCCTCATTGGTGATGACGCCGGCACGCCCGACTTCCGAGCCTGTGCCGGCAGTGGTCGGCACGGCTATGATCGGCGCGATGGCATCCGAATTGGCGCGCGTCCACCAGTCGCCGACATCCTCAAAGTCCCAGATCGGCCGCGTCTGGCCAGCCTGGAACGCGATCAGCTTGCCGAGATCGAGCGCTGAACCGCCGCCGAAGGCGATGACGCCGTCATGCTTGCCCTTCTTGAACACGGCGATCCCGGCGGTGAGGTTGGAATCGACCGGGTTCGGCTTCACCTCGGAGAACACGCCATAGGATACCTTGGCGTCGTCGAGGATTTTCAGCGTCGAAGCGACGACCGGCAGTTTCGCCAACCCCGGATCGGTGACGAAAAGCGGCCGCTTAATGCCGGTGGCCGCGAGCACCTCAGGCAGTTCCTTGATGCGCCCGGCACCGAAGCGGACGGTGGTCGGGTAGTTCCATTTGGAGATCAGCTTGGACATGTCTTGTCTTTCAAAAAATCAGATGGCTTCGCGCAGATGGAAGGATTTCGGCCGGGTCAGATTGTCGTAGCCGAGCGCCGAAAGGGCGACGCCTTTGCCGGTGTCCTTGACGCCGGTCCAGACCAGCGCCGGATCGAGGTAGTCGCAGCGGTTCATGAACACGGTGCCGGTCTCGACGCGGTCGCCGATCGCCACCGCATGCTCGATATCGCCGGTCCAGATCGAAGCGGTCAGCCCGTAGGGGCTGTCGTTCATCAGCGCGATAGCCTCCTCGTCGTTACGCACCTTCATGATGCCGACGATCGGGCCAAAACTTTCCTCGCGCATGACGCTCATCTGGTGGTCGACGCCGGTCAGCACTTCCGGCGCCAGATAGGGCGAGCCGGCCTTGTCGTTAGCCACCTTCATATTGATGTGTGCGATTGCACCCTTGCGCAGCGCCTCGGCCTTCTGCTCGCGGATCAGGTCGGCAAAGCGCGCCTGCGCCATCGGCCCCATTGTCGTCTCCTGTTCCAGCGGATTGCCGACGACATAATTCTTCGTCTCGGCGATGAAACCTTCGACGAACTGGTCGTAGACCTTCTCATGCACATAGACGCGCTCGATGCCGCAGCAGCACTGGCCGGAATTGTAGAAGGCGCCGTCGACCAGATTGGCCACCGCATGGTCGAGCTTGGCGTCGGGCAGCACATAGGCCGGATCCTTGCCGCCGAGTTCGAGCCCGAGCGTCATGAAGGTGCCGGCCGCCGCCTTCTCGATGGCGCGGCCGCCGCCGACCGAACCGGTGAAATTGACATGGTCGATCTTGCCCGAGCCGAGCAGCTTCTCGGTCTGGGCATGGTTCAGCACGACATTCTGGAACACGCCCTTGGGCAGCCCAACCTTGTCGAACGCCTGCTGGAACCGTTCGCCGACCAGCAGCGTCTGCGCCGCATGTTTGAGGATAACGGTATTGCCGGCCATCAGTGCCGGCACGATGGTGTTGACGGCGGTCAGATAGGGATAGTTCCACGGCGCGATCACCATGACGACGCCGAGCGGATCCTTCTTCACATAGCGTCGGAAGCCGTCCTTCGGGTTGGATGCCGGCACGGATTTCAGCGCGGCTTCAGCGATCTCGACCATGTAATTGGTGCGTTCCCTGACGCCGCCGAACTCGCCGCCATAGCGCACCGGTCGCCCCATCTGCCAGGCGATCTCCGGCACGATCTCGTCGGTCATCGCGACCAGCGCTTCGAGCATCGCCAGCATAAATTTGCCGCGCTCGACGATCGGTGTCAGCGCCCACTTCTCCTGCGCCGCCTTGGCGCGCTCGACCGCGGCATTGATCGCCTGGTCGGTCGCGATCGGCCGCTCGGCGTAAATCGAACCATCGATGGGCGATTTGAGTTTTACGGTTTCCAAAGGATACTCCAAGTTAGCAGGCTAGGGTGCGCAGATGGCCATTGCGGCCATAGCGAAGGATGGGCTCGTCACGCGTCACCAGAACCATGTCCAACGCTCTCGCACTTGCCATCAGTATCCGATCGATGGGATCACCATGAGGCGGACCGGGCAGGTTGGATGACGCAATCAGAATGGCTGGTGAGATAGCGCTGAGCTTTGCCGACATTCGCTCGATGAATCGCTCCACGAAGTCGAGTGGTGCCAATGGCAGATTGAGCCGACCCTTGGCTACGCCGATTCCGATCTCCCATGCCGACATCGGTGAAAGATACAGACGGCCGTCATAGGCCGCTTCCGAAATCTCCCGGCTTGCGTGCGGATCGATCAGACTATCGTTGGCGACAAAGATCACCGCACATGTATCCAGAAGCAGGTTTGGCCCTTCGCTCATTTACGCACCGCAAGTTTGCCGTCACGCGCGTCAGCCTCACCGCCCAGATAGCCCCGGTCCCATGGCTCGTCATCGAAAGGTTTGGTGATATCAAATCCGGCTTCGATCGTTATTAGGCCCTTCATGAAACCAAAACCGGGGTGGCGATCCGCGCGCGCCTCCTTTGGCGCGGCAGGCACGCTACCACTGGGCGGCGCCGAAATGGGCTCTTTGCGAACGCGGCGAAATACCAGTTTCCCACTCCCTATATTGACGGATTCGGTCTCGAACCCAGCCTCAAGCCACTCCCTTGTCATGGGATTGTTGCTCGGATTGTTGCTCCACCATGCAGGGTATTGCTTCGATGCGGGCAGCGGCAGATTGAGCACTCTCTCGATTTCGGCGAACGACATCGGAACGCGATCGACATTCTGGGCAATGAGAAAGTCCTTGAGCGGCGCATATTTGGACATTGCAAACTCCTCAATGTAGCGCACTGCAGTTTATCAATGTAGCGCACTGCAGTTTACAGGTACCATATGGTACTAACTTCACCACATTGTCAACATTAAAGCTGTATAAAGTTTTAGTACCGCTCGAACCCTCTGTGCAGTTCCCAATCCGTAATGCGGCGGTCGTATTCGAACTGCTCCCACTTTGCGGTGTGGACATAATGTTCGAGCACATCGTCGCCGAGCGCCTGCTTCAGCATCTTCGACTTGGCCAGCGTCTCGGTGGCGTCACGCAGCGTTTTCGGGATCTCCGGCAGGCGCGAGGCCTGGTAGGCATCGCCGACGAACGGCTTCTGCAGTTCGAGCTTCTCGTCGATGCCGGCAAGGCCGGCGGCGATCAGCGCCGCGAAAGCGAGATAGGGGTTTAGGTCGGCGCCGCCGATGCGGCATTCCATGCGGATGCCCTTGGTGCCCTCACCGCACAGGCGGAAGCCGGCGGTGCGGTTGTCCTCGCTCCACATGATCTTGGTCGGTGCGAAGGTGCCGGCCTGGAAGCGCTTGTAGGAGTTGATGTAGGGCGCCAGGAACCAGGTAAACTCCCTGGCGTATTTGAGCTGCCCAGCCGCCCATTGCTGGCCAAGCGTGGACAAAGTCCAGTCCGCCTTCTTGTCGAAGAACAATGGCGTCTTGCCATCGGCGCTCCACAGCGAATTGTGGATGTGGCTGGAGTTGCCCGCGAGCCCGTAATTGTATTTCGACATGAAGGAAATCGACTTGCCTTCGGACTCGGCAATCTCCTTGGCGCCGTTCTTCAGGATGACGTGGCGGTCCGCCATGTCGAGCGCCTCGGCATAGCGCACATTGATCTCTTCCTGGCCCGGGCCCCATTCGCCCTTGGAGTTTTCGATCGGGATGCCCGCCGCTTCCATCTCGTTGCGAAGCCGGCGCATGACGCCTTCTTCCTTGGTGGTGATGCCGATCTGGTAGTCGCCGATATAAGGCGACGCGGTGTCGAGCCCCTGCCAGTGCTTCTTGCGGGCGGAATCGTAGGTCTCGTTGAACAGGTAGAATTCGAGCTCGGAGGCGAAGTAGCCGATATAGCCGCGTTCGGTGAGCCGCTTGACCTGCTTTTTCAGCATCGCGCGCGGCGAATGCGGAAGGTCGTCATGGGTGTGGTGGTCGAGCACGTCGCAGATCACCAGCGCGGTCTTTTCCAGCCACGGAATCCGCCGCAGCGTCGCAAGGTCCGGCTTCATGACGAAGTCGCCATAGCCCTTCGACCAGCTTGCCGCCTTGTAGCCCGGCACCGGCTCCATATCGATGTCGGCGGCGAGCAGATAGTTGCAGCCATGCGTCTCGTCATGAGCAGAATCCACAAAGTACTGCGCCAGGAAACGCTTTCCCGCGAGCCGCCCCTGCATGTCGACGATGCAGGCCAGCACCGTGTCGATCTCGCCACTGGAGACCGCTTTCTTCAACTGATCGAACGAGAAATTTCCGGCCATTTCCTTTGGCACTCCAGTGCTTGGTCGTTGAGGACGAAACCATAGCCGGCTGCACGCCGGCCATGGCCATGATGGTGACGTCAGTGGCCGGTTTCGCCGACCGCCTGTTCGGCGGCCTTGATCGCTGCCTGACGTGCCGCGATGATGTCCCCCAGCGGCGGGCCCTGGAAGCGATTGCGCTCGAAGGCGAACCAGACAATCGCCGTCAGGATGAAGAAGCCGACGGTGATGTACAGCGCCCAGTCGTTCGGCGGCTGGATGCCGATGATGAAGATCAGGATCATCGACACGATCGAGAGAACGCCGAACAGCATGAAGATGCCACGGCCCAGGTTCCACGGTCCCATCTTGTCCCACTTCGGCGTTCCCCAGGCCACCATGCCGAGCACGATCGGCACGGTGAAGGACAGGAACAGGAAGATGACGGTGCAGGACACGACGATGGTGTAGGCCGAGGTGCCGGCGACCGAAACCAGCGTCGAACCCCAGACGAACAGCACCGACAGGACCGACGCCGTCCAGATCGCCGCCACCGGCGTGCGATAGGTCGGGCTGACCTTGGCCAGTGCAGACGAGCCCGGCAGGCCGCCGTCACGCGAGAAGGCAAAGATCATGCGCGAAGCCGAGGTGACGGTTGCGAGGCCGCACAACAGCTGGGCGATGAACACGACGAGGTAGACGAACTCCTTGAGGCCGGGACTGACGCGCTGGTCGAAGGCCCAGAAGAACACGTTCCAACCCTGCTTGGCGGCGTCGTCCATGTTGGGGATCATCAGTACGAAGGCGGCCAGGAACAAATAGCCGAAGACCGCCGACCAGATAACCGACATCACCATCGCACGCGGCACCGATGAGGCCGCCTTGATGGTTTCCTCGGAAGTGTGTGCCGAAGCATCGTAGCCGGTGATGGTGTAGATCGGCAGCAGAAGGCCGAGAGCGAACACCCAGGCGTTCGAGACGGACGGCCAGACGCTGGCGCCGGCCTCACCCGAGTAGTTGTGGAAGGTGAAGAGCCGGCTGAAATCCCAGGTCTCGGCGGAGAACAGGCAGACGACAGCAATCAGGATCGAGCCGAAGAAGATCAGGTAGCCCGAAAAGTCGGTCAACTTCGCAGTCAGCTTGATGCCGAGATGGTTGATCAGGGCCTGGGCGCCGGTGATGATGACCAGGAAGATCATCTGATTGGTCAGCGTACCCTCGATGCCGAGCGTCGGCCCGAAGGCGCCGATGAAGAACGTCCAGGTGCCGACATTGATGGCGCCGAGCACGGTGATCAGGCCGAGCAGGTTGAGCCAGGCCGTCACCCAGCCGGTGCCGCGATTGCCGAGGATCGAACCCCAGTGATAGAGGCCGCCGGCCGTCGGATAGGCCGAGCTGATCTGCGACATGGCGACCGCGAAGGTGAGCGAGACGAAGCAGCCGACCAGCCAGCCGATGCCGATGCCGATGCCACCGGCGCCCGACGTTGCCTGCGCCAGCGAATTGATGCCGCCCGACAGGATGCAGATGATGGAGAAGGAAACGGCGAAGTTGGAGAAGCGGCTTAGCCGCCGCTCAAGTTCCTGGGCGTAGCCCATGGAATGGAGGTGCTTTACGTCTTCCGCCTTGTCTGTGTCTGAATAACCCGGTGCTGCCATTGTAGTCCCCTTTGCATTCTTAACTGGCCGGCCCTGCCCCGGTCGGCTTGCGCCGGCCGGAGCATCTAGTCTTTGCTGTTAGCCTGCCGTCTGGCCGACGGCTGCTTCCGCGGCCGCGATCTCGGAAGCGCGGCGAGCAATGTCGGCGCCGATCGGCGGGCCCTTGAAGCGGCGCGATTCGATGCCGAACCACAGCACCACGAGCAGAACGATCAGGCCGATGGCATAGTTGATCAGGATGTCGAAGGGCGGCTGGATGCCGGCATACATCAGCACCAGAACGCCAAGCACCGTGATGACGGCGAACGGCTTGGACCAGATGCCGAGGCGGAACGGGCCGAATTCGGTCCAGCTCTTGCCCTCGGCAAGCAGGCCGGCGGCCACGGGCATGGCGTAGGACACGTAGAGGAACAATGCACAGCCGGCCGCCAGTGCGGCAAAAGCCGGCGAGTACAATGTCGCTGCGACCGCGAGCACCGCTCCGAGCCAGATTGCCGCCACCGGCGTGCGCCATGTCGGGCTGACGGTTTTCCACACCGACGAACCGGGCAGGCCGCCGTCACGCGCGAAGGCAAAGATCATGCGCGAGGTCGACGTCAGTCCGGCGAGAGCGCAGATGAAGTTCGCCAGCACGATTGCGATGGCAATGATGCTCTTCAGCAGGAATGGTGCCGGCAGGTTGTTGAAGAGATTGAACCAGGCATTAGCGCCATCCTTGGCCGTCGCTGCCAGATCGGGGCTGGCCAGTACGAACGAAACGGCCATGACGAAGCCGAACACCAGCGACCACAGGACCGAATGGATCATGCCGCGCGGCACCGCCACGCGGGCATTGTGGGTCTCTTCGGACGTGTGGGCCGAAGCGTCGAAGCCGGTGATGGTGTAGAGTGGGTAGAGCAGGCCGATCAGGAAGGCGACGAGTGCCGTCCGTGCGGTCGGAACGTAGCCTGCGCCTGGATCACCGGTGTTGTTGACGAAGGTGGTGAGCCGCGAGAAATCCCAGCTTGCGCCCCAGATCAGGAACATCGCGGTCAACACGACGGCGACGACCAGAATGAGGTAGCCCGAGAAATCCGTCAGCATGGTGGTGAGCCTGATACCGAAATGGTTGATCAGCGCCTGTGCGACCGTGATGATCACAACGCCGATCACCTGCTCCTGATAGCCCCACGCGGAGACGTCGTTGCCGAACACGCCGGACCAGACAAGGTCCTTGAACAGCGCGTAGACGCCGACATTGACCGAGGCGACGACGAAGACCAGGCCGAGCAGGTTGATCCAGGCCGTGGCCCAGCCCCAGCCGCGCCCGCCGAGAATTGACGACCAGTGGTAGAGACCGCCGGCCGTTGGGTAGGCCGAGCCGATCTGGCCAAGGGACGCGGCAACGACAAGTGCAAAGACGCCGCCGATGACCCAGCCGACAGTCGCCTCGAAGCCGCTGCCGGTCGCCATGGCCAGCGGGAAGGACGTGATGCCGCCCGCCAGAATGCAAATGATCGAAAAGGAAATAGCGAAGTTCGAGAAGCCGCTCATGCGGCGAGCCAACTCCTGGGCATAGCCCATGCTATGGAGGGTTTTTACATCCTCCGATCTTTCAGCGTCTGATTTGTCCGGTCCTGCCATTTTCGTCCCCTGTTTTTCTAGCTGGCCGATTGAACTGACTTTCCCACTGCGTGTCGCCGGGAACCCTTGGCCTCCTCGGGTTCCAGGTCAGAAAAAATGCCTGTGAGCAGATCCGCCCATTTCCGCTGCCCGGTCTCGCCGGAGATCTCGTCGTTGCGGATTTCGATCATTGCGCAGGCAAGGCCGCGCGAGCGTGCATGGCGCTCCAAAGTGAAATAGACGCGGTCGGCCGGCGAATAGGGCTCGTTGATGCCGACACTGACGCCGGAGAGCCGCTGCAGCGCCGCTATCAGCGGCGACGCCAGCCGGCGGTCGTCATCGTGGATGATGCCGATATGCCAGGGCCGGTTCTTGCCCTTGTAGACCGGGGTGAAGGAATGCACCGACACCAGCCGGGTCTCCTGCCCACGCGCCTGCCGGTCGTCGATGATCGATGCGATCGTGTCGTGGAACGGCCGCCACGACAAAGCGATGCGCTCGGCGCGCTCACTGTCCGACAGGCCGGCATTGCCCGGAATGGCCGTCGTCTCGCTGACCGGCGGCACCAGGTCCGGTGCGTCGAGCGGACGGTTGCAGTCGATGATCAGGCGCGAGATGCGGGTTTCGATGAGCGTCGCATCGAGGGCGGTCGCGATGCGGCGGGCCACCGGCAGCGCGCCGGGGTCCCAGGCGATGTGGCGGGAGAGATCTTCGGCCGGCAGGCCAAGCGTGCCGAATTCGGATGGCAGGAAGTTGGAAGCGTGGTCGCAGGTCAGCACGAAAGGGCTGGACCCGCCGGGGTTCGTCACCCCTACGGTATCAGACGATGCAAGGCTGGCGGGCCGTGCTCTCTCCATAGTCTGCCGTCCCCTGGGGAGCGCTGTATCTTATGTTACGTATTTTGCCTCATTGCGTCCCTGTGGATGATTTCATACAGTTTGTCCGGCTTTGTCAAACGCGATTTCGGGGAAGCGGTCTGGACGGGCTCAGGGGTGGGGAAAACGATGATTTCCAGCATTGCCGAACTGATTTCGGACCGCATCGGCACGATGCCGGCCGGCGAGCGCCGCGCCGCGCAAACGCTGATCGCCAATTATCCGCTGATCGGGCTGAAGACAGTCGCCGAGTTCTCGACCGCCGCCGGCGTATCGTCGCCGACAATCCTGCGCTTTGTCTCGAGGCTAGGGTTCCAGAACTATCCCGAGTTCCAGTCGGCGCTGCAGGACGAACTGGCGGCGCAATTGCAGTCGCCGGCATCGCGCACGCTCAACCCGGCCTCGCCGGGCAGCAGTGCCGTGTCGCCGATGCTGGAGGCGACGCTGGACAATATGCGCGAGACCTTCAGGCATCTCTCCGACAGACAGCTTGCCGAGATCGCCGCAAGGCTCGCCGAACGGCGCGGCAAGACATTCCTGATCGGCGGCCGCTTCACCGATCCGTTGGCGCGCTACATGGCCGCCCACCTCGCCATCATCCAGCCCGACGTTTATCACATCGCCGGCCAGGAGAGCATCTGGCGCGACCGGCTGATCGACATGGGCAAGCGCGACGTGCTGGTGATCTTCGACATCAGGCGCTACCAGGACAGTCTGGTCCGCTTTGCCGAGACCGCGCATCAGCGCGGCGTTCAGATCGTGCTGTTCACCGACCAGTGGCTATCGCCGATCGCCCGCTTCGCCCGCCATGTCATTGCCGGACGCACCGCCGTGCCTTCGGCGTGGGACTCTTCCGCCGCTCTGTTCGTTGTCGCCGAGACGCTGATCGGCGCCGTCACCAGGCAGCTCGAGGCCGACAGCGCCAGGCGCATCCGCGACCTGGAAAGCCTGCGCTGACACGCTCAATCCCGGCCGCAGGTGCGCAAAATTACGCAGATTTAATGTGCATGGAAGCGGCAGAATTGCCATAAAGCCATGATATTGCGGCGGCTTCGCACATACCGGGTGCGTCGCTGCGCGTTTTTTTGCTTGGTGAAACCGGTAGACGTTTTGCCAACCGGAGTGTCGATGGTCGCCTGGAAACAGATCGTTTTTGCGCTTGTGGTCCTGGCCGCGGCTGTCCTCGCCTGGGCGCGATTCTTCCCGGGCGCGCCGGAGGTTCTGGCACGCTGGGGCATCGACTGGACCTATGCTTCGGCGCCCGCCACAACCGGTGCGGTCGACACGACAAAACAGGCAGGCGGCCGCAACGCTGCCGGCCGCCCGGCAAATGTCGTCGCCTTGCCTGCGGCCACCGCCACCATCAACGATCGCCTGCAGGCGATCGGCACCGGCCGCGCCAACGCCTCGGTGACGGTTAACCCGTACAGCTCCGGCCGGCTGGTTGAATTCCTCGTCCAGTCCGGCACCCGCGTCGACAAGGGGCAGATCATCGCTGTTCTCGATTCCGAGACCGAGGTGATCTCGCAAGATCGTGCCAAGCTCGCCTTGCAGGATGCCCATGACAAGCTCGAGCGGGTGAAATCATTGAGGGCCTCCAACGCCGCGACTCCGGTCGCCGTCGCCGATGCCCAAGTGGTGCTGGCCGGCGCCAAACTGGCGCTGCAGGATGCCGAACTCGCCTTGCAGCGTCGTTCGATCGTCGCCCCTATCGCCGGCACGGTCGGCATCCTGCCGATATCGGCCGGCAATTACGTCACCAGCCAGTCGGCGATCGCCACGCTTGACGACCGCTCCTCCATCCTGGTCGATTTCCTGGTGCCCGAGCGCTTCGCCGCCGCCGTCAAGGTCGGCGCGCAACTGTCGGCGACGCCGATCGCCAATCCGAGCAAGGCCTATACCGGCACTGTGTCGGCCATCGACAACCACATCGACGAAAAGAGCCGCACTCTGCTGGTCAAGGCTGCAATCGCCAATCCAGCGGATTCGCTGCGCGCCGGCATGTCGTTCGGCATCACCATGCGCTTCCCCGGCGACACCTACCCGGCCGTCAGCCCGCTGGCGATCCTGTGGGGTTCCGACAGCGCCTATGTCTGGCAGATCGAGGACGGCAAGGCCAGGCGCGTTCCCGTGCGCATCATCCAGCGCAACACCGAGACGGTGCTGATCGACGCCGAGATCGAGGATGGCGACATGGTTGTGACCGAGGGCACCCAGAGCGTCAGCGAAGGCGGCGCGGTCCGCATCGCCGGCCAGGATCAGCGCGCCGCGGACGCGGCCGAAGGCTCATGACCGCGCCTGTCAGCACCGCCAGCGAAACCGGCTTCACCGCTCTCTTCATCCGCAGGCCGGTCATGGCCTTCGTGCTGAACACGCTGATCGCAGTGGCCGGCCTTGCCGCTTTCTACGGCGTCGAAATCCGCGAACTGCCCGATGTCGACCGCGCCGTGGTCACCGTGTCGACGGCTTTCGAGGGTGCCGCCGCCGAAACCGTCGACCGTGAACTGACCGACACCATCGAGGGTGCGGTCGCGCGCGTCTCCGGCGTCAAGTCGATCTCGTCGACCTCTTCCTTCGGCCAGAGCCGCGTCACCATCGAGTTCAACGACGGCGTCGATTTGAACGTCGCCGCCTCCGACGTGCGCGACGCGGTCGGCCGTGTCGCCAACATGATACCGGAGACCGCCGACCCGCCGCGCATCGTCAAGGCCGATGCGAATTCCGATGCCGTGATGCGACTGGCCGTCACCTCCGACACCATGTCGGTGCAGGACATGACGGTGATCGTCCAGGACCAGATCGAGGACGAACTGGCTGCCGTGCCTGGCGTCGCCGACGTTCAGGTCTATGGCGACCGCGACAAGATCTTCCGCATCGATGTCGACCAGAACAAGCTCGCCAGCCTCGGCTTCACTGTGGCCGATCTGAGGGCAGCGCTTGCCTCGGTCGCTTTCGATTCACCAGCCGGTTCGATCACCACCACCAACCAGGATCTCATCGTCCGCACCACGGCCGATGTGACGACGCCGGAAGAATTCGAAAACATCATCATCGGCGGCACGACGCGCATCCGCGACGTCGCCACCGTCACGCTCGGTCCCGACATCGGCCAGACCTCGTTGCGCTCCGACGGCAAGACCGGCATTGGCCTTGGCATCATCCGCCAGGCGGAATCGAACACGCTGGATATTTCCACCGGAGTGAAGGCAGCCGTCGCCAAGCTGCAGGAAAACCTGCCCAAGGGCATGTCGATCAAGATCACCAGCGACGACGCAGTCTTCGTCAACGGCGCCGTGCACGAGGTCGAGATCGCGCTCGGCCTGTCGATCTCCATGGTGCTGATCGTCATCTACATCTTCCTGCTCGACTGGCGCGCGACGCTGATCCCTGGTCTGTCAATGCCGGTCGCCATGATTGGCACCATCGCCGCCATCTATCTCGCCGGCTTCTCCATCAACATCCTGACGCTTCTGGCGCTGGTGCTGGCAACCGGCCTTGTCGTCGACGACGCCATCGTCGTTCTGGAAAACATCGTGCGACGGCGCAACGAAGGCATGGGGCCTCGTGCCGCCGCCGTGCTCGGCGCCCAAGAAGTGTTCTTCGCAGTCATCGCTACGACGCTGACGCTCGTTGCCGTTTTCGTGCCGATCTCCTTCCTGCCGGGACAGACCGGCGGCCTGTTTCGCGAATTCGGCTTCGTCCTCGCCATGTCGGTGCTGCTCTCCTGCGTGGTGGCGCTGACGCTGTGCCCGATGCTGGCCTCGCGCATGTTGACCGGCGCATCGCTCCACCATGAAGGCGGTCACGGCATTGGCGCGCGCATGGGCGGTGCGCTGAACGCGGCCTACAAACGCGCCCTGCATGCCTGCCTCGGCGCGCCGTGGATCGTGCTGCTGGTCGCGGTGCTGTTTGCGGGCGTCGCCTTCAGCCTGTTCGGCACCATCCGCCAGGAACTGACGCCGAGCGAGGACCGCGCCGTCGTGCTGTTGCGCATCAACGCGCCGCAAGGCGTCAGCCTCGATTACACCACGCAGCAGATGCAGAAGATCGAGCGGCTGATCCAGCCGCTGCGCGATTCCGGCGAGATCGTCTCGACCTTCGAAAACGCCGGCCAGAACGGCGCCTACAATTCCGGCTTCATGGTGATGACGCTGGCGCCGTGGGACGAGCGCACGCGCAGCCAGCAGGAGATCATGGCGCAGATAAGCCAGCTGACCCGGCAGGTGCCATCCGTGCGCATCTTCCCGGTGCAGGCCAATAGCCTCGGCATTCGCGGCGCCGGCAACGGCCTGCAATTCGCGCTGGTCGGCAACGACCGCAAGGCGCTCGGCGACGCGGCGGTGAAGATCATCGCCCGGATGCAGGCCGATCCGCGCTTCGAGACGCCGCGGCTTTCCATCGACCCGACGCAGCCGCAGCTGGCGGTGGCCATCGACCGCGAGCGCGCCTCCGATCTCGGCATCGACATATCGGGTCTCGCCAACACCTTGCAGGCGATGCTCGACGGCAACGATGTCGTCGATGTCTACATCGCCGACCGCAGCTATGGCGTGAAGCTGGTCTCGACCACCAACCCGATCAATGATCCGACCGATCTGGAAAACATCTTCCTGAAGACCGCCGACGGCCGCTTCGTGCCAATGTCGACCATCGCCACGCTGACCGAGCGCGCCGTGCCGCCGTCGCTGACCCGCGAACAGCAGCAGCCTTCGGTGGCGATCACCTCGAACCTGAACGGCAATTTCGCACTGGGTGACGCGCTCGGCGTTGCCGAGCAGATCGCCGCCCCGCTGCTGCCGCCGGGCAGCCGCGTCCTGCCGCTGGCCGAAGCCGCGACGCTCGGCGAGACCAACAGCGCCATGATCACCATTTTCGGCTTCGCGCTGGTCATCATCCTCCTGGTGCTCGCCGCCCAGTTCGAAAGCTTCGTCAGCGCCGTCATCATCATGGCGACGGTCCCCCTCGGCCTTGCCTGCGCAATCTTTGCGCTGCTTTTGTCAGGCACCAGCCTCAATGCCTACAGCCAGATTGGCCTCGTGCTTCTGGTCGGCGTCATGGCCAAGAACGGCATCCTCATCGTCGAATTCGCCAACCAGCTGCGCGACCGCGGCCTCGGCGTGCGCGAGGCGATCGAGCAGGCCTCGATCATCCGCCTGCGGCCGGTGATGATGACGATGATCTGCACCATCCTCGGCGGGGTCCCGCTGGTGCTGGCCGCCGGCGCCGGTGCCGAAGCGCGCATCGCGCTCGGCTGGGTCATCGTCGGCGGGCTGGGTCTCGCCACCGTCTCGACGCTGTTCCTGACCCCGGTCGCCTACCTCCTGCTCGGCCGCTTCGTCACGCCGAAGGCGCATGAGGAAGCGAGGCTGAAGCGGGAGCTTGAGGAAGCGGCGTACGCCAATGTCGAGCCGGCGGAATAGCTCCGCTTACCCTCCCCCTTGTGGGGAGGGTCGGACCGCAGGTCCGGGGTGGGGTGCAGCGCCAACTAACGTCGGTGCAGCGCTCCCGCGAATAACAGAGGTAGGAGCCAAGACCCCCACCCCGATGAAAGAGCAAAATTGCTCTTTCGTCGACCCTCCCCACAAGGGGGAGGGTAGAAAGTCACGGCCTAATAAACACCTTCCCGTTCGGCTTGGCCAGCTCCGCCGGGGCCTTCGCCATCGCCTCATCCAGCGGTAGCACCGCCGTCACGTCGGTTGACCAGCGCCCATCCGAAAAGCGCTTCTGTGCTTCCATGATCGCCGGGCCGCGCTTGTCGCGGAACTGGCGCATCCATTCGACCAGCCAGAAGCCTTCAATGTGCTTGTGTTGGAAGATCATCTGGCCGGGCTCACGGATGACAGTGGTGTCCAGATCGAGCCGTCCATAGATGATCCAGCGCGAGCGCTTCGGCATGGCGTCGAAGATCGCCGAGGCCAGCGGCCCGGTCACGGCATCGAGGAAGATGCGCGGCTGCTCGGCCTTGACCACATCGCGTAGTGCTGCCTTGAAATCCGGCGCCTTCTCGTTGAGCACATGGGCAGCCCCGATCTCCTTCAACAGCGGAATCTGCTCGTCGCGGCGCACGGTGACGATCGGCCGGAACCCAGCCTCCTTGGCGAGACCCGCGATCAGCTTGCAAAGCTGGCTGGCGCCGGCGGTCATGATGAAGGCTTTTTCGCCCGTCTCCTTGACGATGTCGAACATGGCGAGCGCCGTGAGCGGGTTGACGATCATCGCCGCGCCATCCTCGTCGCGGACCGTGTCGAGCAGCGGAATGCAGCCGGCAGCTTCGGCAACTGCATAGTCCGCCCACGCGCCCCAATTGGTGACGCCTGTGGTGAAGGCGATGCGCTTGCCGATCAGGCTTTTCGCATAGGGCTCGTCGCCGCTGGCAACGACCGTGCCGACACCCTCGAAGCCGGCCGGCTGGCCCTTGGCGCGCGGCTGACCGTACTGGCCCTTGATGAACATGACGTCGGACGGGTTGATCGAGGCGAGGCTGACCTTGATCAGCACCTGGCTCGGTCCGGGCGTCGGCACGCCGATGCTGCCAAGCTTGAGATACGGCTCCATCGCCTCCAGCGCACTGCCGGAGGGCGTCCTGGTGTAGCCGTCGCCGGTCAGCAGCAGTGCTTTCATGTCTGAGGGGATCGCCATGGCGGGGCTCCTTACAGTTTGAGGATGAGCTTGCCGGATGCGCCACGGCCAAGCACGCGCGTCACCACGGCGGCGGCATCGGCCAGCGGATAAGTGCCTTCGATGACCGGCCGAACCTTGCCGGCGCGATGCCAGCCGACCCAGCTCCTTCAGATTGTCGGCATAGACGAGGTGGCCGAGCGGCGCGATCGCGGGCGATGAGGGTTTTCATCCACTCAGACCTTTTCCTGCGTGTATTTCCTGAGCTCCGTGCGCGCCACCTGCCGGCGGTGCACGGCGTCCGGCCCGTCGGCGAGGCGCAGGGTTCGCAGATGCGTCCATGAGCGTGCCAGCGGCGTGTCCTGGCTGATGCCTTGCGCGCCGAACATCTGCACTGCCTCGTCGGTGACCTTGAGCGCGACGCGCGGTGCGATGACCTTGATCTGGCTGATCCAGGGCGCGGCTGCGCGCGCATCGCCCTGGTCGATCATCCACGCCGCCTTGAGGCAGAGCAGCCGCGCCATCTCGATCTCCATGCGGCACTCCGCGATGATGTCGAAATTGGCGCCGAGCTTGGCCAATGGCTGGCCGAAGGCCTCGCGGCGCACCGAGCGCTGGCACAGCAGCTCCAGCGCCATTTCGGCCTGGCCGATGGCGCGCATGCAATGGTGGATGCGGCCGGGGCCAAGCCGCCCCTGGGCGATCTCGAACCCCCTGCCCTCGCCGAGGATCAGGTTTCCGGCCGGCACCCTGACATTGTCGAAGCGGAGGTGCATGTGGCCGTGCGGCGCGCCGTCATCGCCATAGACCTGCATCGGTCGAAGCTTGATCACGCCCTTGGTGCCGGACGGCACCAGGATCATCGAATGGCGGCGGTGCTGCGGCTCGGCTTCGCCGCCGGTGCGGACCATGACAATGTAGATGGCGCAGCGCGGGCCCCCGGCCCCCGACGCCCACCATTTCTCACCGTTGAGTGCATAGTCGTCGCCTCGCCGTTCGCAGCGCATGGCGATGTTGGTGGCGTCGGAGGAAGCGACGTCCGGCTCGGTCATCAGATAGGCCGAGCGGATCTTGCCCTCGAGCAGCGGCTCAAGCCATGCCTGCTTGTGGTCGTCCGAGCCGTAGCGCTCCAGCACCTCCATATTGCCGGTGTCGGGCGCCGAGCAGTTGAAGGTCTCGGCGCCGAGATGCGCCTTGCCCATCTCCTCGGCGAGGTAGGCGTATTCGACCGTCGAGAGACCATAGCCGCGCTCGGACCCGGTCAGCCAGAAATTCCACAGGCCGCGCTCCTTGGCCGTCTTCTTCAATCCCTCGAGGATCTCGGTCTGCCGCGCGGTGTAGACCCAGCGGTCGCCGCCCTTGCCGACCTCACTCAAAAAATCATGATCGAGCGGCATGATCTCATCGCGCACCATGGCGGCGACACGGGCGTGGATCGGCTTCAGCCGCTCGGTCATGCCTAGATTCATGTCCGCCATCGGTCTCCAACCCTTTCACGCATCTGGGCACTTTACCCGTGGCAAGGATGACCGTACTTCGGGTAGCCTTGTCAACGCGAGCCCCTTTCGCCCCAGACCGTGAGCAGAGAGGCGCGGAGGAATTGCGATGAGCTATCTGGAAGAACTGTTCTCAGTCGCCGGCAAGACAGCGCTGGTGACGGGAGCCGCGACCGGCATCGGCCGCATGGTGGCGACCGCTTTGGTCCAAGCCGGCGCCACCGTGATGATCGCTTCGCGCAAGGGCGAGGATTGCATCAAGGTCGCCGCTGAGTTGAACGGGCTCGGCGGCTCCGGCAGTGCCGAAGGCTTCGCCGGTGACGTCTCGAGCGAAGCAGGCATTGCCGCGCTGGTCAGCGAGGTCAAGGCGCGCACCGAGAAGCTGCACATCCTCGTCAACAATGCCGGCATATCCTGGGGCGCCTCGCTGGAGGATTTTCCCTATAGCGGCTGGGCCAAGGTGTTCGCCGTCAACGTCACCGCCGTCTTTCATCTGACGCGCGAATTGCTGCCGCTGCTGGAAGCCGCGGCCAGCGATGCCGATCCGGCCCGCGTCATCAATCTGGGCTCGGTGATGGGCACGCAGCCGCTGGCCGACGACGCCTATTCCTATACCGCGTCCAAGGGCGCCGTTCACCACCTGACGCGCACGCTGGCGATCGAACTCGCGGCGCGGCGCATCACCGTCAACGCCTTCGCGCCCGGTCCCTTCCAGAGCCGGATGACCGCCTTTGCCACGGGCACCGACGAAAAGGCCAGACATGTCGGCAGCCATGTCCCCATCGGCCGTATCGGCGTGGCGGATGACATCGGCGGCGCAACGCTCTATTTGTGCAGCCGTGCCGGTTCCTATGTCACCGGCGCCATCCTGCCGATCGACGGCGGGCAGTCGGTGCAGCATGGGCTGACACTGTTCAAGGAATGAGCCGCGGTCGGCGGCGAGGGGAGGACACCGCAGTGGAACCGATCAGTCTCGATGTGCTTCTGGCCAGCGTCGGCAAGGAAGTCGGCGTCTCGCCATGGCGCGAGGTCACACAGACCATGATCGACCAGTTCGCCGACGCCACCGACGACCACCAGTTCATCCATTGCGACCCCGAGCGGGCCAAAAACGAGACGCCGTTCGGCGGCACCATCGCGCATGGCTTCCTGTCGTTGTCGCTGCTCTCGGCGATGACCTTCGAGACCATGCCGCCGCTGGAAAAGGGCAAGATGGGCGTCAACCACGGTTTCGATTCGCTGCGCTTCCTGGCGCCGGTGAAGACCGGCGCGCGCATCCGCACCCGCTTCGTGCTGGCCGACGTCAAGGTCAGGCCGTCGGGCTGGGTGCAGACGGCGCATGACGTGACCATCGAGATCGAAGGCTCGAAGAAGCCGGCGCTGACGGCGCGCTGGCTGACGCTGACGCTGATCGAGCGTGAGCCGGAGACCGCATGAGCGGCGACGCCAACGCGCTGGACCAGACGGCACTAGCGCCCTATCTCGAGGCGCACATCCCGGGTTTTGCCGGGCTTCATTCCATCGAAAAATTCAAATCCGGCCAGTCGAACCCGACCTATCTGCTGACCGCGGCCAGCGGCCGCTATGTCCTGCGCGCCAAGCCGCCGGGCCAGTTGCTGAAATCGGCGCATCAGGTCGACCGCGAATTCACGGTCATGAAGGCGCTGGCCGGCACCGCCGTGCCGGTGCCGGCGATGCTGCATCTGTCGGCGGAGGCGACGCCGATCGGCCGCATGTTCTACGTCATGGATTTTCTCGACGGCCGCATCTTCTGGGATCCGGCAGTGCCGGAGGCCGCTGGCAACGATGAGCGCGCCGCCCTCTACGATGCCATGAACGCCACCCTGGCCGCCCTGCACGACGTCGATGTCGAGGCGGTCGGGCTCGGCGATTTCGGCAAACCCGGCAATTACTTCGAACGCCAGCTGGCACGCTGGACCAGCCAGTACCGCGCCTCGGAGACCGGCACGGTCGCCGACATGGACCTGCTGATCGCGTGGCTGGAGACGCATATGCCGGCCGATGACGGCCGAAAATCTCTCGTGCATGGCGACTACCGGCTGGACAACATGATCTTCGCGCACAATGAGCCGAAAGTGCTGGCCGTGCTCGACTGGGAACTGTCGACACTCGGCGATCCCTTCGCCGACATCGCCTATCAATGCATGCAATGGCGCCTGCCGCACGCCTCGGGCTTTCGCGGTCTTGGCGGCGTCGACCGCGCCGCCCTCGGCCTTCCTTCCGAGGACGCGTACGTCGCCGCCTATTGCCGGCGGCGCGGGCTGGGCGGCATCGACAATTGGAGCTTCTTCCTCGCCTTCTCCTTCTTCCGCTTGGCGGCCATCTGTCAGGGGCGTCTACAAACGGGCGCTCGACGGCAACGCCTCCAATCCCGAAAAGGCCAGGACCTATGGCGAAGCGGTGAAGCTGCTGTCGCACCTTGCCGCCAAGCTGATCGACCGAACCTGAGTAGACAATGAGATAGTGTGGTCGGCGCGATTTGATGACAGATCGGATCAGTTCCGTTCCCCGACCGGGGAGCAAGCCCACACGGAGGCGGTGGCAACCGGCCTGGAAACAGGACGCAAACCGATCACCGTCTGTAGACAGAGCATGATGCCGAAAAGTGTGAAGCGGTTTTCGGACGACATCATGCTCTATCTATTTGATTTAGAGCCGGATTCAGATTCAGGTCAATTCGACCTGAAATCATCCGGCTCTAGCGCGCATCGCTGGAAATGAACTTCATGTGCCGGCTGACTTGCAGGGCGATGTAGACGACCAGCGAGCATCCGATCGGAAACACGATCTCAATGAGGCCGGTGGCGACAGCCTGCGGCAATGCCAGCGCAATGTCCTTGGCTGCGGCGGTCTCGATCGTCAGCGCCGTGATCCCGCCGCCGAACACCGCGCCGGCCAAGGCACCCGCCAGCATGAAATGCAGCGAGCGAGGTTTTTCCTTGGATGCCAGCGAAGCCAGCATCCAGCCCAGCAAGCCATACTCGATCGCCCGCAACATACCGAGCGTGGTGAGCGACAGGATCACGGGCTTTGCCGATACATCAAGCGCGCTCACCATCACCTTTTGCGTACCTTTGGCGATGCCCATGGCCAGCGGCCCCGAGATCATGGCGATAAGGCCGCCAAGCGAGGCTCGCACCTTGGTGATCGCCGTGCCGAGGCTGACGCCGGCGCAGACGAAGAATGACCAGGTCACGCCTTGCGCCAAGTCTATCAGAACCTGGGTCGGGGCCGGGTGCGAACCTGCCGCAAATCCGGCAGTCAGAATAAGCGCTTCCATGGCGAAGCCGATTGCGATCGCCAGCCATGCGACTATCACGACTCGCCTGAGCGCCAGCCTTGCGCCATGAGAAAGTGGATGTGCGCCCGGCAGCCCGGACGAAAGCTCTATCGCAGCCATAGAGGCCCCCGAAAACCGAAATTTCTTGCAGAGCCGCCAAATAGGCTTTGTTTGTAACAGTCCGATGTTGCCTGCGTGCGCCCAGGTTACACATGCTGTGACATAGATGCCGGCGAAATGGACCAGACGGGCACGACTATTCGAGAGAAAGCTTGAGGTCGCTTTTTGATGTCCCTGACAGCGCCCTTGCCCGTTTCCGTACAGCGTATATATTCAGTCATGCACAACCAACCAAAGGCACCGGATCTTGCCACTGAGCGTTCAGAAACGCCGCGAGAAACAAAAGGCCGAACTGCGTTCCGAACTGCTCGACGCAGCCCACAAGCTCGTCAAGGAAGAGGGCTATGAAGGCCTGACCATCCGCAAGTTGGCCAAGCGGGTCGGCTATGCTCCGATGTCGGTCTATTCCTACTTCGCCGACAAGCAAGACATCCTGTTTGCGCTGGCCGAGGATGCCTTCGAAACACTTGCCCGCCGCATCGAGGAGCATCCTTCCGACGATCCGATCGAGGCCTTGCGTGCGGTGATGACCGAATATGCCGCCTTCGGGCTCGGCAACCCCAACGAATACCGCACCGTGTTCATGACCGAAAAGACCAAGCTGCCGGAAGGCAGAAGCTATGAGGACATGGAAGAGGCCAACCCGGCGATGAAAGCGCTGATATCCAGGGTCGAGGCCTGCGTTGCTGCAGGCAAGCTGCAGGGCGATCCGCGCGCCATCGCCACCATGCTTTGGGCAGTCGGCCACGGCACCATCTCGCTTTTGATCACGTTCCCGTTCTACCCCTTCGGGGATCCGCAGGCTTTCGTGACGCGGATGTGCGATTTCACACTCGCCACGCTCAGCACTCAGAATGTGCCGCCGCTGACCGAGACCCCGGTCGACTGCTGAGCATCCCCGCCCCTCCAATTCAACGTCCGGCCTGAGCTTCGGCTGTGTCAGTGCGCCGCAATTTTCGGCATTCAAAAAAATTTGTCGTACGCGTACGCTTTTCGACTTGAAAACCCATCTCGGTGGGCGTATGTGTACGTTGTATCGTACATGTACGAAAAGAATTTAACCGATGGAGACAGACATGAACAAGACCCTTCTCGCTCTCGCCACCGTGCTGGCTCTCTCCGGCTCGGCTTTCGCCGCCAACAACACACACTCGACCAAGCAGGCCCCCGCCGCCACCTGCGTCGACACCACGACCAATGCCAAGCTCGATTGCGCCGTGACCGGCTCGGTCGAAAAGTCCGACGTCAAGGCCAAGAGCCCGCGTCTCGGCATCGAGATCAACCCATGGATCGTGCCGAGCACGTTCTAAGTTGATCGGGCTCGACCACAGCACAACGATTAATTTAAGGGCGGCAGGATAATCCCGGCCGCCCGTTTTTTCCTCAGCGCCCCCATTTCCTCAGCGCAAGCCGGCTTTTCCTGAGTTCAAACCTGGCGTAGCCGAACGGGTTATTTCTTGCGCGGTTTGCGACCCGGCACCGTCTTGGCCTTGCCGGGTCTTGCCGGCGCGCCTGGGATGGCGGTCGAGGTGATCGACACCGGATCGCTGGCCGGAAACGTGTCCTCGAGGCCTTCCTCGAGTTCCTCTTCTTCGGCAGTCACCTCGTGATGCTGCTCATGTTCGAGTGAGCGCACGGCGGACGTCTTGCCAGCTGACTTCGGCGGCGCTTTCGACGGCATCGTATGTTCTCCCTGATGGGGGAAGCAGAACGGCTTGACCCGTCAAACGTTCCTACGCCGCCGCGTCGCTGGCTGCTTCCGACAGGAAAGTAAAGACATAGTCCGAGAAGGAACGCCAGCACTCGACCCGGAAAGCGTCGGCTGCCGTGCGCAACAGCAGGATTTCGCACTTGCCGAGAATGGTGCGCGACGCCGCGCCCACCGGAAAAGCCTCGAGCGACAAATCCTGCGGGCAGCCTGCATTGATCGCGGCGGCAGCCGCCGGGCCGGTGACGGCGAAGGCGACGTTGCGGTGCGAGATGCCGACCGCCGAATGCAATGCGGCAGCCCCAGCACGATCGGCCAGCGGATCCTTGCCAGCCTCATCGATAACCAGCCACTCGTCAGGGCCAAGCCACAGCGCCGTGCGCCCTGTCTTCGACGCCGAAGTTTTCGGCTGCTTCGGCAAGGTCAGGCCGAGCGCCTTCGACAGCGCCGCGACGGAAGCCTCCGGCGCGCGCAGCGACATGCGCTCCGCCGGCGGCAGCACCTCGACCTTGACATCCGTTGCGGAAACGACGCGTTCAGCCAGGGCCGGGCGGCGCTCGACCGACGGCGCTGCAGCTGGGGCCGTCTTCTTTGCAGCAGCCTTAGCCATTGAGGCGCCCTCCCGTCTCGTCGAAGAACACCATGCCGGTAACCTCCACTTCGATCATCCCGTTCGGCATCGGCACATAGAGCGTGTCGCCCATCCGGTCGCGCCCGCCGGCAACCAGCGCCAGCGCGATCGAGCGACCGCAATTTTCCGACCAGTAGCTGGATGTGACGTGACCGATCATCTTCATCGGGATCGCCTGCTTCGGGTCGGCGACGATCTGCGCGCCTTCCTCAAGCACCACTTTCGGGTCCTTGGTCTTCAAGCCGACCAGCTGCTTGCGGCCCTTGGCGACCAGATCGGGCCGCGTCAGGCCGCGAATGCCGACGAAATCGGTCTTCTTCTTGCCGACCGCCCAGTCGAGCCCGGCATCGTTCGGCGTCACCGTACCGTCCGTGTCCTGCCCGACGATGATGTAGCCCTTTTCGGCGCGCAGCACGTGCATCGCCTCGGTGCCGTAGGCAGTCGCGCCATGCTTTTGGCCCTCGGCCCACAGCGCTTCCCAGACGGCCTGGCCGTGATCGGCCGGCACGTTGACTTCAAAACCGCGCTCGCCGGTGAACGACATGCGAAACAGCCTGGTCGGCACGCCGCAGATCTTGCCTTCGCGCACCGACATATGCGGCAGCGCCTCGTCCGACATGTCGACGCCTTCGACCAGCGGTGCAATGATGTCGCGCGACTTCGGCCCCTGCACGGCGATGACCGCCCATTGTTCGGTGATCGACGTCAGCCAGACATTGAGATGCGGGAACTCGGTCTGGAGATAGTCCTCCATGTGGTTCATGACGCGCGGCGCGCCGCCGGTTGTCGTCGTCACATGGAAACGATCCGGCGCCAGTCGGCCGACGACGCCGTCATCATAGATGAAGCCGTCCTCGCGCAGCATGATGCCATAGCGGCAGCGGCCGCGTTCCAGCTTCTCCCATGGATTGGTGTAGAGCAGTTCCATGAACCTGGCCGCATCCGGTCCGACCACTTCGATCTTGCCCAGCGTCGAGGCATCGAACAGGCCGGCATTGCTGCGCACAGCGACGCATTCGCGGTCGACCGCCTTGTGCATGTCCTCGCCGGGTTTGGGGAAATACCAGGCGCGCTTCCACTGGCCGACATCCTCGAACACCGCGCCTTGAGCTTCCGCCCAGGGATGGATCGCGGTCTTGCGTGTCGGGTCGAACAGCGGACCGCGCGAATGGCTGACGATCGCGCCGAAAGTGACAGGCGTATAGGGTGCGCGGAACGTGGTCAGCCCGACCTCGGGGATCGGCTTGCCCAGCGTCTCGGCGGCAATCGCCAGGCCGTGCATGTTGGAGGTCTTGCCCTGGTCGGTCGCCATGCCGTTGGTGGTGAAGCGCTTGACGTGCTCGATCGAGCGCATGCCTTCATGCACCGCCTGGCGGATGTCCTTGGCGGTGACGTCGTTCTGGAAATCGACGAAGGCCTTGACCGTCTTGTCCGGCCCGGCGCCGGGCGCCGCGCCCAGCATGCCGCGCGACCAGCTTTCCGACGCGTCGACCTTCGGCTTAACGCCCTTGGCCACTTTGCCGCCCGCATCCTTCGCCGCCTTGGCGCCGGCCGCATAGGCTTCGTCGATCGACGCCGAGAGCCCATCCGTACCGTTGCAGGCGCCGACCGAAACGCAGTCCTGCGCATAGATGCCCGGCACGAAGCGCTTGGTCTCGTCATTGAAGGCGACCTTGCCGCGCGACTGTGAGAACAAATGCACCGACGGCGTCCAGCCGGCCGACATCAGGATGGCGTCGACCGGAATGGTGCGCTCGCCGCCCCCATTCTTCGGCTGCACCGTCATCGAGGTCACGCGCAACTTGCCGCCGGCGCGGATCACCGCGCGGCCGAAATTGACCTCGATCCCGAGCGCCCTCGCCTCGTCGATCACAGGTCCGGTCGGATGGTCGCGCAGGTCAACGATCGCCGCCACGTTGACGCCGGCCTTCTTCAGGTCGATCGCGGCGGAGTAGGCCGAGTCATTGGCGGTGTAGACGCCGACATTTTTGCCGACCGCGACACCGTACTGGTTGAGATAAGTCCGCGCCGCCGAGGCCAGCATGATGCCGGGCCGGTCATTGTCGGCAAACACCATATGGCGTTCGATGGCGCCGGTCGCCAGCACCACGCGCTTGGCGCGTACCTGCCATAGGCGCTCGCGCGGCAAATCGTGGCCGGGGTTTTGCAGATGGTCGCTGACCCGCTCGACCAGGCCGACGAAATTCTGCGCGTAATAGCCGAACGCCGTCGTGCGCGAGAGCACACGGACATTGTCCATGGCGGCAAGCTTGGCTACCGCTGCTTGCGCCCAGCCAAAGCCGTCATGGCCGTCTATCCTGGCGCCGCTCTCGAAACGCAGGCTGCCGCCGAAGCCGGCCTGCTCGTCGACGAGGATGACACGCGCGCCGGTTTCGGCAGCGGCAAGCGCTGCCGCGATGCCGGCCGCACCGCCGCCCAGCACCAGCACGTCGCAATGCGCATAGCGCGAGGAATAATGGTCGGGATCTGGCTTGTCGGGCGAAACGCCGAGACCCGCCGCGGCGCGGATCTTCGGCTCGTAGAGACTCTTCCAGGCCGCCTTCGGCCACATGAAGGTCTTGTAGTAGAAACCGGCCGAAAACAGCGGCGATGCAATGTCGTTGACCGCGCCGACGTCGAAGGCGAGCGACGGCCAGCGGTTTTGCGAGTTGGCGACGAGCCCGTCATAGAGCTCCTGCACCGTGGCGCGGATGTTGGGCGCCTTGCGTGCCGCGTCGCGCTTGACCTCGACCAGCGCGTTGGGCTCTTCCGCTCCGGCCGACAGGAAGCCGCGCGGACGGTGATACTTGAACGAACGTCCCACCAAATGCACGCCATTGGCAAGCAGCGCCGAGGCCAGCGTGTCGCCTTCGATGCCGGTGTAAGACTGGCCGTCGAAAGAGAACCGCGCGGTCTTCGCCTGGCTGAGACGGCCGGCGCTCGGAATGCGGAACGCGCCGCTCATTTGGAAGCCATTTCGTTGGAGTTTTTGGGCAGCTTGGACGGTTTCGGCTCGCCGGCTTTGTAAGTCATGACGAACTTGTCGGTGACGGTGTCGCGCACCGCATTGAAGAAGCGTGCGCAGCCATGGATGTGGCGCCAGCGCTCATAGATGATGCCCTTGGGGTTCGAGCGGATGAAGAAGAACTTTTCAAAATCGTCGTCGCTCTCGCCCGCCATGTTGGCCGAACGCGCAATATGCGCCTCGCCGGCGTTACGGAACTCGAGCTCCGGGCGCTCTTCCTCGCAATAGGGGCAGCGGATGAGAAGCATTATCGTTCGTTCCTACAATTCGCCGTGGCCGACATGCGCGCCGGCCGGTTGGTTGCAAAGCCTCTGGCCCATCGCCGCAAAAGGCGCGACGAGCCGAATGCGCTCCTCTACACTTGCGGCGGGGCGAAACAGCTCGCGATACGCCATGTTGCCGATCGTGAGCTGAAACGGATCGGTCGTCACGATGACGCTGCGCGGCTCGAATGTGTCGTCCTCGCCGAGATCGGAGGGCCTGTTCTCCATGAAGATGACCACCTTCTGGCCACCACTCCACACGCATCCCAGAATGCCGGCGTCGATCGAAAACGGCCAATTGGCTTCGTTGCCGGCGCGGCTGATCGGCTGCGTGCGCACTTCGTCCGGTGACGGAAAGTGGAACAGGTCCTGCTCCCCCGCCAGCACCAGCGGCACCGCTACAGCCAACTCCACCATCATCAGTGCGCCACCGCCGCCGCCGCTGCCTCGTCGATGAGGCGGCCGGTACGGAAGCGCTCGATGGTGAAGGGCGCGTTGATAGGATGCGGATCGTCCTTGGCAATCGTGTGGGCAAAGACATGGCCTGAGCCGGGCGTTGCCTTGAAGCCGCCCGTGCCCCAGCCGCAATTGACGTAGAGGCCTGATACCGGCGTCTTGGCCAGGATCGGCGAACGGTCGGGCGTCACGTCGACGATGCCGCCCCACGAGCGCAGCATCTTCATGCGGGTGAAGATCGGGAACATCTCGCAGATGGCGTCCAGCGTATGCTGCAAAATGTGCAGGCCGCCGGTCTGCGAATAGGAGACATACTGGTCGGTGCCGGCGCCGATCACCAGCTCGCCCTTGTCGGACTGCGAGATGTAGGCGTGCACCGTGTTCGACATCACCACGCAAGGCACCACCGGCTTGACCGGCTCCGACACCAGCGCCTGCAGCGGATAGCTTTCCAGCGGCATGCGCACGCCCGCCATGTTCATGATCACCGAGGAGTGGCCTGCAGCCACCACGCCGACCTTCTTGGCGCCGATGAAGCCGCGCGTCGTGTCGACGCCCATGACCGCGCCATTGGCCGCCCGCTTGACGCCGGTGACCTCGCAATTCTGGATGATGTGCACGCCGCGCGCCGAAGCGCCGCGCGCATAGCCCCAGGCCACCGCATCGTGACGCGCCGTGCCGCCTCGCCGCTGCAAGGCGGCGCCGACGACGGGATAGCGCGCCTGCCTGGAAATGTTGAGCGGCGGGCAGAATACCTTCGCCTGCTCAGGCGTCAGCCATTCATTGTCGATGCCGTTGAGACGGTTGGCATGGACATGGCGCTTCAGCACCTGGATGTCGTGCACATTGTGCGCCAGCATCATGACGCCGCGCGCCGAATACATGACGTTGTAGTTGAGTTCCTGGGAGAGCCCATCCCACAGCTTCAGCGCATGGTCGTAAATGCCGGCGCTCTCGTCGTAAAGGTAGTTGGAGCGGATGATGGTGGTGTTGCGCCCGGTGTTGCCGCCGCCTAGCCAGCCCTTTTCCAGCACCGCGACATTGGTGATGCCGTGCACGGTGGCGAGATAGTAGGCGGTGGCCAGGCCATGACCGCCGGCGCCGACGATGATGACGTCATATTCCTTCTTCGGTTCCGGCGAGGACCATTGTTCCTCCCAGCCCTTGTGGCCGCGCATGGCCTCGCGGGCGATGGCGAATACCGAATATTTTTTCAACGTTCCAGCCTCGCAAATGGCGGTGGGGTATTTTACGCAGCCCCGGTGCGCGAGGTGTATCACTAGCGAAACGGCGCTTCCACCCTTGCGCTGTTTGCGACGGCGCTTGCCGTTTTGCGCCGCGGTGGAAAAGACCCGGGCTGGCAGGCATGGCTGCGTTCGGACACACTGGCGATCGCGAGACTCTGGAGGACGGATATGGGCAACGCCTGGTGGAATCTGACCTTGCGTTTCCTGCTGGAACTTGCCGCCTTGCTTGGCCTCGGCTTTGCCGGCTGGAGCCTCTCCGGCGGATGGTGGCGCTGGCTCTTCGCCTTGGCCTTGCCGTTCATTGCAGCTGCGCTGTGGGGAACCTTCGCGGTGCGCGGCGATCCGAGCCGGTCCGGACGCGCGCCGGTTCCTGTACCAGGCGCAGTCAGGCTGGTGCTTGAACTGGCCATCCTGTTTGGCGGTGCAGCCGGATTCTATGCCGCCGGTCACACGACTAAGGGCGTTGTCATCACGCTGCTCATCGCCATCAGCTACGCATTTTCGCTCGATCGCCTCGGCTGGCTGCTGAAGCAATAGTCCGGCGCGCGGCGCTTGTGCCGCTGCGAAGCCATTCAGCAAGTCGAGCACGTATCGGGTGGCTAGCACCGTCCCGAACTGCGATCAACATCCCGGGTGCCGGCACAGCCGGCGCGATGAAAGGATGCAAAAAATGTTCGCACTCACCAATAAAATAGCGATCGTCACCGGCGCCAGTTCCGGCATCGGCCGCGCCACCGCAAAACTCTTCGCCGAAGAAGGCGCCAGGGTCGTCATCGCCGCCCGCCGCCAGGCCGAACTCGATGCGCTGGTCGTCGAAATCGAGGACGCCGACGGCACGGCAGTCGCGCTTGCCGGCGATGTCCGCGACGAAGCCTATGCAAAAGCCCTCGTCGATCTCGCCGTCGAAAAATTCGGCGGGCTCGATATCGCCTTCAACAATGTCGGCTCCGTCGGAACGATGGGTCCGATTTCGGAACTGTCGCTGGACGGATGGCGCGAGACGCTCGACGCCAATCTGACCAGCGCCTTTCTCGGCGCGAAATACCAGGTGCCGGCGATGGTCGAACGCGGCGGCGGATCGCTGATCTTCACCTCGACCTTCGTCGGTCACACAGTCGGCATGCCGGGCATGACCAGCTATGCCGCGAGCAAGGCCGGACTGATCGGCCTGACGCAGGTACTGGCCGCCGAATACGGCCCCAGGGGCGTGCGGGTCAACGCGCTGATGCCGGGTGGCACCGACACCCCGTCGGCAACATTCAAGACGCCGGAATCACGCGCTTTCGTGGAAAACCTGCATGCCTTGAAACGTGTCGCTGTGCCTGAAGAGATCGCCCGCGCTGCGCTCTTCCTGGCATCGGATGCGTCGAGCTTCACCACAGGATCGGCGCTGTTTGCCGATGGCGGCGTCTCGATCACCCGGACGTGAAGCATTTCGCGGGTCATCGCCCGCGCCGATCAGCCATAGAACCCGAAACCGGACTTGCTTTTTCCACGCGATTTGGCGATTCGGTTTCGGGTGAGGAGGACGGACATGCTGCTGATCAGGACCTATGTCGCCCAGAGCGCAATCGAAGGCGTCGGCGTGTTCGCCGCCGAGCCGATCAGGAAGGGCGCCTCGATCTGGCGGCTCGATCCGGATTTCGACCGGCTGATCCCGATGGACAAATACGAGGCGGCGCCGCCGCACCTCAAGGAATTGCTCGACCGCTATGCCTATCCGAGCCCCGACCGTCCCGGCTTCATGGTCTATGAAGTCGATAATGGCCGCTTCATGAACCACGCCGAGCGGCCGAACACGGATTTTTCGCAATATGGCGGCGCCACCGCCACTCGAGATATATCAGCCGGCGAGGAAATTACCTGCGATTACGGCGAATTCTTCGAGGATTTCGCACGGCTCCATCTGGCCAGCGCCTAGTTGGCGCCCTATCTCGGGGCTGCCGTGGCAAATTGGCGGTTGTCCTTCATTTCCAGTGTGGACAGCGCGGCCTGATTCTGCTATCAGCCGCCACAATTCGTGGTGTAAAGCGCCGCGGAGGCATGTGACTATGGTCACTTGCCTGTTGATATCAAACCCGAAAGACAGGATTGCCCGTGCAGGTACTCGTCCGCGACAATAACGTTGATCAGGCGCTTCGCGCTCTCAAGAAGAAGATGCAGCGCGAAGGCATTTTCCGCGAAATGAAGATGCGCGGCCATTACGAGAAGCCTTCCGAGAAGCGCGCCCGTGAAAAGGCCGAAGCCGTTCGCCGCGCCCGCAAGCTGGCCCGCAAGCGCGCCCAGCGCGAAGGCCTGCTGCCGATGACGCCGCGCCCGGTTGCTGCCGGCGCCGCCGGTGGTCCTGGTGGTGCTCCGCGTCCGCCGCGGTTCTGACGCCAATTTTTCGTCCTTTTCGAAGGATACTCTGAGGTGGCGCGATGCGGAATCGCCGCCACCTTTTTGTTTGGAGCGCCGCCATTCTGTTGGAGGCCGTTCCCTTGAACGCGCAAACGGCGTTCTAGATTTTGTTACGACAATCTGTGACCCGGCCCGGAGGGGGACCTGGACGGCGCGGCTGAAGTGAGGACAGGGCAGACATGAACGCAATCGGCGTAGAGCGCAGAACCACAATGCGCGGTTTGGCCCTGGCGGCAGCCCTGATGTCCGGCCTGGTGCTTGCCAGTTGCCAGAGCGTTCCGACCGGCGAATTCAACAACATCGACAAGGCGCAAGGCTCAAGCGAGAACATCTCCTCGCTGTCGGCGGTGATCCAGCGCAATCCGCAGGATCCGGAAGGCTACAATGTGCGCGGCTCGGCCTATGGCCGTGGCGGCCAGTACCAGGCGGCGCTGAAGGATTTCGACACCGCCATCCAGCTCAACCCGAATTTCTACCAGGCCTATTCGAACCGGGCACTGATCCAGCGCTTCCTCGGCAACCAGGCGGCCGCCCTTGCCGACTACAACCGCTCGATCCAGATCAATGCAAATTATGACGCCGCCTATATCGGCCGCGGCAACCTCTATCGCAAGGCCGGCCAGACCCAGCAGGCCTTCAACGATTTCCAGAAGGCGATCCAGCTCGACACCACGGATGCCCGCGCCTATCACAATCGCGGCCTGATCTATCAGAGCCAGGGCCAGCACAAGTTTGCCATCGAGGATTTCTCGACCGCCATCTCCCTGGCGCCGGACGCGGCCGAACCCTATAACGGCCGCGGCCTCTCCTATCTCGCCATGAATGACGAGGACAACGCCTTCTCCGACTTCAACATGGCCATCAAGCTCGACGGCAAGAACGCCGAAGCCTGGTCCAACCAGGCGCTGATCTACGAGCGCCGCGGCGACAAGGTCAAGGCCTCGAAGGCCTACCGCGAAGCCGTCCATCTCGACCCGACCTACCAGCCGGCCAAGGACGGCCTGTCGCGCACATCGGGCGCCACCGCCGGCTGAGATGCAGCCGGCGCGCCGCCATCGGCGGCCTTTTATAACAACGTTCTATTCCTGATGCAGTGCGCCGCGTGAGCGGTTTCTCCCAAGGGAAAGCGCAGAGCGCTTCCCCTTGAGATTGCGTATCCAGAAAACCCCACTATCACCCAATCTTAACCACCGGGGGCAAAGCGTTAACCCCTGCCTTGATCGCGCCAAGTTTTCAGCGGAACGCTCCGGGCCATTCAACCGTTGTTGAAGGCATTTTCGAAAGGACTGACCCATGATCAAGAAAATCATCTGTGCCGCGGCACTTGCCACGACGCTGCTTGCCGTTCCCGCCAGCGCCGGCAAGCTTCAGCTCGGCACGCTCGATTGCACCATCGACGGCGGCGTCGGTTACGTCATCACGTCGAACAAGGGCGTCGACTGCACGTTCCGCCCTTATCACCATGGGCCGTCCGAGAAATACACGGGGATGATCTCCAAGCTCGGCGTCGATCTCGGCCAGACGCATCAGGGCCAGCTGGTGTGGGCGGTTCTGGCCGCCACCCGCGGCCATGACGAGGGCGACCTTGCCGGCCATTATTACGGCGTCAACGCCGAGGCGAGCGTGGTGACCGGCGGCGGCGCCAATCTGCTGGTCGGCGGGCTGGACGGCGCCTTTGTGCTGGAGCCGCTCAGCGTCCAGGCGCAGACCGGCGTCAATGTAGCGGTCGCCGTAACCTCCCTGGAGCTGATCCACTCGTTCAAATAAGCATCGGCAAATAAGGATCGACTGATCCCTCTACGCGCGGCGCGGAACAGGTTACTGTTTCGCGCCGCATGCTTTTTGGGGGATCCGCCGTGCTGAAACCAGCCATCGCCGCCGCTATCACCATCATCTGTACCGCCCAGGCCCAAGCGCAAGGCCAGGGTATCGAACTCGGTGTGCTCGATTGCGCCATCGGCGGCGGCACCGGCTTCATCTTCGGCTCCAGCAAGGATCTGAGCTGCACCTTCACGCCGGCCGACAAGAGCTTTTCGCCGGAAGCCTATTTCGGCGCCGTCAACAAATACGGGCTCGACATCGGCACCACCAAGCAGACCGTCATGCAATGGCTGGTGCTGACGCCGCTGAGGAACATCTATGCGCCCGGCGCGTTGGCCGGCGACTATATCGGCGCCAGCGCCGAAGTGACCGCGGCGGTCGGCGCCGGCGCCAATCTCCTGGTCGGCGGCTCCTCGCAGGCCTTCACCCTGCAGCCGCTCAGCCTGCAGACGCAGACCGGTATCAACATTGCGATCGGCGTCAGCCAGTTTCAGCTGCGCAGCATTGAGAACTGACCGGCGCATCAAGCGGAGAGGCTTCCGGCCAATCTCGACCGTTTGCACTTCGATAAAAAGCCACTTGAGCTCAACTGCGCTTGAGGTTTTACAACTCGCCTGACTGAAACAGCGCGCATGGCCCCGCCGGAAAGCCCGACTGGCTTCTGGCGCCATGCGCCGGCATCGAGATATGCAAAGGCAGGGTAAAAGAATGACTGAAATCACCAGCAACAAGGTCGACTGGCGGGCATTGTGGGCAAGCGGCGACCTCGCGCGCTTCTGCTTCATCAGCCTCGGCATCCTGCTGCACGCCACCAACGAAACGATGGTGGCGACGGTCATGCCGGCCATGGTCGGGGACCTCGCCGGTGTGCAGTTCGTCGGCTGGTCGCTGGCCGTCTACGAGCTCGGCGCCATTGTCGCCGGCGCAGCGGCCGGGCGGCTGGTCAGCTATGTCGCTCTACGCTCCAACGTCACGGTCGCCGCCCTGCTCTATGCCGTGGGCGCACTGATCTGCGCCACCGCGCCGTCCATGCCGGTGTTTCTTGGCGGCCGTCTGGTCGAGGGTCTCGGCGGCGGTGCGCTGGTGTCGCTGGCCTTCGTCTCGGTCGAGCGGCTGTTTAACCGCAGCATCTGGCCACAGCTGTTCGGCATAATGTCGGCGATCTGGGGCGTCGCCGCCTTCAGCGGCCCGATGCTCGGCGCGATCATGGTCGAGCTCCTGTCCTGGCGCTGGGCCTTCGGCGTCTTCGTGCTGGGTGGCATCGCCATGGCATCGGCAAGCTTCATCGTCCTGAACACGCCGGAAGCGACGAAGCCGCAAGCCGCCGCCGGCACCTCGCCGCCCTTCCCCCTTGCAGCACTTGGCTGCCTCGCCATCGCCGTCGTGCTGATCGCCACCGCAGGCGTCGACGTCGCCTTGCTGCGCTCGTCGCTGCTGCTGGTCCTCGGCCTCGCCGGCCTGGCGCTGTTCGTTTTCGTTGACGCCATGAAGCCGCAATCGCGACTGTTCCCGTCGGGCCTGTTCTCATGGCGCTCGCCGGTCGGCAGCGGCATGAGCATGGTTGCCGCCTTCTCGGTGGCGACAGTCTCTTTTTCCATCTACGGGCCGCTTCTGCTTACCACGCTGCACGGCATCCCGATCCTGACCACAGGCTACATCATCGCCGCCGAATCGATCGCCTGGTCGATCCTGTCGATCGCCGTCGCCAATGCGCCGCTGCAGCGCGAACGGCAGATCCTCGTCATCGGCGCGCTGATGATTGCAGCCGGCCTCGCCGGTTTCGCCTATGCCATCCCCGCCGGCTCGATCCCGCTGATCCTGCTCTGCGCTTTGTTGCAAGGCGGTGGCTTCGGCGTGTCATGGCCCTTCCTGACCCGCATCATCGTCGCCTCGGCCCGCGACGGCGAGCAGACGATCGCCTCGGCCGCCGTGCCGACCATGCAGCGCATCGGCTACGCCGTGGGCGCCGCCATGGCCGGCATCATCGCCAATGCCAGCGGCTTTTCGGACGGACTGAACCGCGAGGCAGCAGCGCACGTCGCCGGCTGGCTGTACCTGGCCTTCGTGCCACTCGGCATTGTCGGTTGCCTGGCGGCGTTGAAGATGGCTTTGAAGGCACGCCGGCCGCAACCGGCGCCAGGCTGAGGGCACGGCCGATCGAGAATTTGGCGACAGCATTCCGCCGGCACTGTCGGCGTCAAATGCCCTCGGCCACAAGGCTGCCAGCAAGACCATGGCCTGCCCGATTGCGGAACCGGCGGCCGCTCAGGCTTGCAAACGCTCGGCGATGAGCGCGGCGAGCCGCGCCGCCACCTCGTCCTTGCCCATCTCAGGCCATTCCTCGACACCGTCCTTCGAGACGATGCGCACCTTGTTGCGGTCGCCGCCCATGACGCCGGTGGGGCCGACGCCGCTTTCATGCGAGACATCGTTGGCGACAATGAAATCGGCGCCCTTCTTCTTCAGCTTGGCCTCGGCATTGGCAATCAGGTCCTGCGTCTCGGCGGCGAAGCCGACAACCAGCCCCGGGCGTTGCCCGTGATGACCGACGCCGGCGAGAATGTCGGGGTTTTCGATCATTTGCAGCGCCGGTGGGCCCTGGCCCGCCACCTTCTTGATCTTCTCGCCGGCCGTGCCAGCGGTGCGCCAGTCGGCGACGGCAGCTACGAAGACCGCGGCGTCCGCCGGCAACAACTGTTCGACGGCCGCTTTCATCTCGGCCGCGGTCTCCACATGCGTCGTCACAACGCCGGCCGGATCGGCAATGCCAACCGGACCGGAGACCAGGCGTACATCCGCGCCCAGTCTTGCCAGCGCTGCCGCAATCGCATGGCCCTGCTTGCCCGAAGAGCGGTTGGCGATGTAGCGCACCGGGTCGATCGGCTCATGCGTCGGCCCCGAGGTGACGATGATCCTGCGGCCGGCCAGCGGCTTCGGCCTGCTGTCGA
This sequence comes from Mesorhizobium sp. M0615, assembly GCF_040320805.1. NCBI lineage: Bacteria > Pseudomonadati > Pseudomonadota > Alphaproteobacteria > Hyphomicrobiales > Phyllobacteriaceae > Mesorhizobium > Mesorhizobium sp. M0615. The sequence goes on from NZ_JAMYQI010000001.1 coordinate 445,373, forward strand.
GCAGTGCCTCGATCACTGCCACGATCTCCAGCGGCTCGGCCATGCGGCCCTCGCCCGCCTCGTTGCTTTCCGCCATTTCGCCCTTGGCCGGGCCGACGAAGGCGATGCCATCCTTGGCGAGCGTCGCCCGGTTGCGGCTCGTCGCGGCATGCGACCACATTTTCGGGTTCATCGCCGGCGCCATCAGCACCTTCTTGTCGGTGGCGAGCAGCACCGTCGAGGCCAGATCGTTGGCATGGCCGTTGGCGAGCTTGGCCATCAGATCGGCAGTGGCCGGCGCCACTACCAGAAGGTCGGCCTCGCGCGACAGGCGGATATGGCCGACATCGTGCTCGTCATTGCGGTCGAACAATTCGCTGAAGACATGGTCGGCCGAAAGCGCGCCGACCGAAAGCGTGGTGACGAACTCCTGCGCCGCCGATGTCATCACGACGCGCACCGCCGCACCGCGCTCGCGCAGCCGGCGGATCAGGTCCAGCGCCTTGTAGGCGGCGATGCCGCCGCCGATGATCAGCAGGATGCGCTTGCCGTCGAGGGTTTTGTGCGTTTTTGTGGATTGACCTCGCTCGGGCAGATCGATGTCAAAACCTCCATGAGGCTCAACCAAGCGGCGGATTGTTGCATAGAGGGTTTCGCTCTCGGGCATGCCGGCTTCCGCCGACAGCACGCTTTTGGCAAGCGCATCACGCGCCTCTTCCTCCATCGACACCCCGCGCGCCGCAGCGCGCTCACGCAATTTCTGCTTCACGTCGTCAGCTAGATTGCGGACAGTAATGGTGCCCATGACTTGCTCCGCGACATCAATAGCGCGACTGCAACGCTAGCACCACCGTTGCTAGCGTTGCAAGCGATCAGAGCAGCTTCCACGCGATGTAAACCAGCGTCAGCGCGATCACCCACAGCGCCAGCCGGCCCGAGCGGGTGTAACGGGCTTCGGCCTTGCCGATGGCGCGCGATGTCGCCTCGTCGAAGCGGAGGCCGTGCTCCGCCATAAAATCGATCTCGCGCGACAGCCGCTCGGTGCGGGCGGCAAGATCGGGCGCCTGGCGGGCCAGCGCCAGCAGCGCCTTGGCGCCGTCGCGCGCGTCCATCAGCAGGCCGCTCGGCCCGAGATTGCCGGCGATCCACTGGCCGACCACCGGCTCGGCCGTCTTCCACATGTTGAAGGCCGGGTCGAGCGTGCGCGCGACGCCTTCGACCACCACCATGGTCTTCTGCAACAGGATCAGTTCCGACCGCGTGGCCATATCGAACAGTTCGGTGACCTCGAAGAGCAGCGTCAGAAGCTTCGCCATCGAGATGGTTTCAGCCGGCTGGCCATGGATCGGCTCGCCGATCGCGCGAATGGCCTGCGCGAAAGCCGCGACATTGTGCTGACGCGGCACGTAGCCGGCCTCGAAATGCACCTCGGCGACGCGCAGATAGTCGCGCGTGATGAAGCCGTAGAGGATTTCGGCGAGGAACCGGCGCTCCTTCTTGCCGAGCCGTCCGGCAATGCCGAGATCGACGGCGACGATATTGCCATTGGCCTCGACGAACAGATTGCCTGGATGCATGTCGGCATGGAAGAAGCCGTCGCGCAGCGTGTGACGCAGGAACGACTGGATCAGGTTGGTGGCGATCGCCTTCAGATCGTGCCCCGCCGCAGCGAGGCCGGCGATGTCGTTCATCTTGACGCCGTCGACCCATTCCATGGTCAGCACATCGCGCCCGGTGCGCTCCCAGTCGACCGACGGCACGCGGAAGCCCGGGTCATCCTTGGTGTTTTCGCCAAGTTCCGAAAGCGCTGCCGCCTCGAGCCTCAGATCCATCTCGATCTTGGTGGTTTGCGCCAGCGTCTCGGTCACCTCGACGGGCCGCAGCCGGCGCGACGACGGGATGTATTTCTCCTGCAGCCGGGCGGCGAGGAAATAGCTTTCGAGATCCTGGAAGAAGCGGCGGCGCACGCCAGGCCGGATCACCTTCACCGCCACCTTGGTATCGACACCGTCATGCATGGCCTGCGCGGGATGGACCTGGGCGATGGAGGCCGCCGCGACCGGCCCGCCGAACTGCGTATAGAGTTCGCCGATCTTGCGCCCGAGCGAGCCCTCGATCGCCGCCACCGCTTCCGCCTGCGAAAAAGTGTGCATCTTGTCCTGCAGCATGGCGAGGTCGAGCGCCATGTCGTTGCCGACGACATCGGGCCGCGTCGCCAGGAACTGGCCGAGCTTGACATAAGAGGGTCCGAGCCTGACCACCGCCTTGGCCAGCCGGTCGCTGCGCTCATAAGCGAGCGCGCGGCGGCGGGTGAACAGCCGGGCCATGCGCCAGCCGAATTTCGGCAGGCCGCTGAGTTCGTCCCCCGGCAGTGCTGCGATCACGCCCTCGCGGACCAGCACCCAGCCGGCCCGCGCGAGCCGAAAGGCGGCGCCGACGCTGCTCATCGTCTACCCTGCTGCTGCAAACTGTCCGGCCTCAAAGCTTCCAGCCCGAATGAAGCGCTGCGATGCCGCCGGAATAGTTGCGGAACGACACGCGCTCGAAGCCGGCGCGGGTGATCATGGCAGCAAAATTCTGTTGGTTGGGAAATTTGCGGATCGATTCGACCAGATAGGAATAGGGCTCGCCGTCGCCCGTCACCATCTTGCCGATCTGCGGAATGGCGTTGAACGACCAGGCTTCGTAGACCTTGTCGAGCAGCGGCATCTCGACCTCGGAAAACTCCAGGCACAGGAACCGTCCGCCGGGCTTCAGCACGCGAAAGGCTTCCGTCAGCGCGACATCGATGCGCGGCACGTTGCGGATGCCGAATGCGATGGTGTAGGCGTCGAAGGTGCTCTCGGCGAAAGGCAGTTCCTCGGCATTGGCCTCGACGAAATCGGTATTCCCGGACAGGCCCTTCTTTTCTGCCCGGTCGCGGCCGACGCTGAGCATCGAGCCGTTGACGTCGAGCACCGTGGCATGCGTGTTGCCATGGCTGGCGTCGACGATGCGGAAGGCGATGTCGCCGGTGCCGCCGGCCACGTCGAGCACTTTCCAGCCCGGACGTTTCGGCGGATTGAGCCATGTCACCATGGCATCCTTCCACAGCCGGTGCAGTCCGGCCGACATCAGGTCGTTCATCAGGTCGTAGCGCTTCGCCACCTTGTGGAAAACCTCATTGACCAGAGGCTGCTTGTCGCCTGGCCCTACCTTCTTGAAACCATAGGAGGTTTCCATGCCGCCCGCGGCCGTGGTTCTCTCAACTGACATTATTTTGATCCGTCATAAAACCGGCGGGACCATAGCCGATCGATGGTGCGGGCGCTATTGTTTAAGGCGCGGTGTTCGGCCGCGCTTCCAGGTGGTGGGCTTTACGGCCTGGACTGATGAGACGGGATAACTGCATGCCTTTGAAAGCGGAACTGCACTGCCACATCGAGGGGGCAGCGGCGCCCGAACTCGTCGTCCGCCAGGCGCAGAAATACGGCAAGGACACCTCGCTTTATATCCAGAACGGCTCGTTCGTCTGGCACGACTTCACCTCTTTCCTCGCGGCTTACGACTTTTCCGCCGACCTGTTCCGCTCCGAGGAGGATTATGCCCGCCTCGCCGACCATTATCTGACCAGCCTTGCCCGCGACGGCGCCATCTATTCCGAGGTCTTCACCTCGCCCGACCATGCCGTCAGGGCCGGCCTGTCGCCCAAGGCCTACACCGATGCGCTCGGCGAAGGAATGCTGCGCGCCAAAGCCAAGACCGGCATTGAGGGCCGCATGATCGTCACCGGCGTACGCCATGTCGGCGTCGAATCGATCGAGCAGGCGGCGCGTTTTGCGGCGCGCTGCGGAAATCCGCTGGTCACCGGCTTCGGCGTCGCCGGCGATGAACGCATGGGCGAGATGGAGGATTATGTCAGGGCCTTCGAGATCGCCCGTGAAGCGGGTCTTGGCATCACCATCCATGCCGGCGAGTTGACCGGCTGGGAGACGGTGCAGGCCGCACTCGACCACATCCGCCCCTCGCGCATCGGCCATGGCGTGCGCGCCATCGAAAATCCCGACCTGGTGCGCCGCATCGCCGATGAGGGCATCGTGCTCGAATGCTGCCCCGGCTCCAACATTGCGCTCAAGGTCTACGACAGTTTCGCCGATCACCCTTTCCCCGCCCTGCAGGCGGCCGGCTGCAAGGTGACGCTGAATTCCGACGACCCGCCCTATTTCTGGACTTCGCTGAAGCGCGAATACGACATCGCCGCCGAGCATTTCGCCATGAACGAAAAGGCGCTGGCCGCCATCACCCGAACCGCGATCGAGGCGGCTTTCGTCGACAGGAAAACGAAAAGCGCGCTGCTTGCCCGGCTCGATGCGAAGAGGTGAATGGTTTGCCGGCTCTTCGGCCTGTCAACCGCAATGATTGAGCCATCGGGACTCGCAAACCTGCTCACTATTCACTATTCACTATTCACCATTCACTGGAGCAACCCATGCAGGGCGTCACCGTCGTCGACCACCCGCTTGTCCAGCACAAGCTCACCATCATGCGCAAGAAGGAGACGTCGACCGCTGGTTTCCGGCGGCTGCTGCGCGAGATCTCGCTGCTGCTCGGCTACGAGGTCACCCGCAACCTCGAACTGACGACGACGACCATCGAAACGCCGATGGAAACCATGGAAGCGCCGACGCTGGAGGGCAAGAAGCTGGTCTTCGCCTCGGTGCTGCGCGCCGGCAATGGCCTGCTCGAAGGCCTGCTCGACCTGGTCCCGGCGGCCCGCGTTGCCCATGTCGGCCTCTACCGCGATCACGAAACGCTGGAGGCGGTGGAATATTTCTTCAAGGCGCCGAGCGATCTCGCCGACCGGCTGGTGATCGTCGTCGATCCGATGCTGGCGACCGCGAACTCGGCCATCGCGGCCATCGACAGGCTGAAGGAGCGCGGCGCCACCAACATCCGCTTCCTTTGCCTGCTGGCGGCGCCAGAAGGCATCGAGCGCTTCACCAAGGCGCATCCGGATGTCCCGGTCTTTACCGCTTCCATCGACCGCCAGCTCAACGAGAAGGGCTACATCATGCCCGGCCTCGGCGATGCCGGCGACCGCATGTACGGAACCAAATGACGGCGGCTGGCAAGGCCAGCTGACATCCAGTCGTTTACCGCCCGTTTACGCAAAGCCGCGGTTTCGGGTTGGCGTTAAAGCGGCACACACCATACGTGGGCAAGAATGGGCCTTCACGAAGGTCCGTTCATGCTGCGCAAGCTTCTCATTCTGGGCGTGTTCGCCGGAACGTCGGCATCGATCCCGATCGTCTATCAGTCGAACCCGCAGATTCTCGACAACCTGTTGAAGTCGACCGTCGCCGGCAAGCCGCAACCGCAGCCCGAGCTGAGCCTCGCCTCGGTTCCCGCCAAGCCGGCCGCACCGCTGCCCACCGGTCGCAAGGTCCTGGTGGCGGCCGACGAGCGCGGCCATTTCACCTCCGCCTTCAAGCTCAACGGCCGCCAGGTCGACGGCATGATCGACACCGGCGCCACGTTGGTCGCCATCAACACCTCGACGGCGCGCCGCATCGGCATCTCGCTCAACCCGTCGGATTTCAGCCATCAGGTCAACACCGCCAATGGCGCGATCAGGGCCGCTGTGGTCAACATCGACCGCCTGCAGATCGGCAAGATCAGCGTCGACAACATCCAGGCCGTGGTCCTCGACGACAAGGCGCTGCGCACCAACCTGATCGGCATGAGCTTTTTGCAGCGGCTGGCAAAATACCAGGTCGAAAACGGCACACTGTTGCTGGTACAGTAGCGCCTTCCGCTACCCGCGCGGCAGCACGCGCCGGATGACAGTCTTGTCGGCGGCTGGTTTCGACGCTCCGATCGTATAGGCCGAAAGCAAGGCGGCTGCGGCCGCTTCGGCCTCCACTTGCGTGCGGGCGTGGACCAGCGCCAGCGGCTCGCCGGCCCGCACCTCGGCGCCGAGCGGCAGTAGTCTGGTGATGCCGACCGCATGGTCGATCCTGTCGTCCGGCCGCGTGCGCCCGCCACCGAGCCCGACCACGGCAAGGCCGATATCGCGGGTGGCAATACCGGTGGCAAAACCGTTGCCTGCCGCCTTGACCGCAAACTCCACCGCCGCTTTCGGCAGGTATTTTTCCGGCTTCTCGACGAAATCGGCGGGACCACCAAGGGCTGCGACCATACGTGCGAAGGCGGCTGCCGCGCGGCCGCCGGCCAGCGTCTCGGCCGCGCGCCTGAGACCGTCCTGATTGGACGACGCCAGCCCTGCCGATTGCAGCATCTCGGCGGCCAGCGCCAGCGTCACATCCTCCAGTCGCTTGTCGCGGAGCCTCCCGGTGAGGAAATCGACGGCGTTGCGCACCTCGACCGCGTTGCCGGCCGCCGACGCCAGCGGCTCGTTCATACCGGTGACCAGCGCCGAGGCCTTCAGGCCGGCGCCGTTGGCGATCTCGACCAGGCTGTTGGCCAGTGCTGTCGCGTCGCGCGACTTCTCCATGAAGGCGCCATTGCCGACCTTGACGTCGAGCACCAGCGACTGCAGGCCGGCCGCGAGTTTCTTCGACAGGATAGAGGCAGTGATCAGCGGCACCGATTCCACCGTTCCGGTCACATCGCGGATCGCATAGAGGCGACGGTCGGCGGGCGCGAGATCGGCGGTCTGGCCGATGATGGCACAGCCGGTCTCGAGCACCGTCTTGCGGAAGCGCGCGATATCCGGCTGGCTGATATAGCCCGGGATGGCATCCATCTTGTCCAGCGTGCCGCCGGTATGGCCAAGGCCCCTGCCGGAGATCATCGGCACATAGGCGCCGCAAGCGGCGACGATCGGCGCCAGCATCAGCGAGACATTGTCGCCGACGCCGCCGGTCGAATGCTTGTCGGTGACCGGACCCGGCAGGTCCGACCAGTCGAGCACATCGCCGGAATCGCGCATGGCGAGCGTCAGCGCCACCGCCTCGTCGCGGTTCATGCCGTTGAAGAACACCGCCATGGCAAAGGCGCCGACCTGACCGTCCGAGACGCTGCCCGAAGTTACGCCGGCGACAAAGGCCGAAATCTCCTGCGCCGACAGTTTCTGGCCATCGCGCTTGCGGCGGATGATTTCCTGGGGAAGCATCAGGCGTCGCCCTTCAGCTCCGGCAACCCATCCTGGAACACATGCGCAAGGATCGTCGCCAACCGTGCGCCGCCGATCGGCGCCATGTCCTTGGTCTCCTGGTGCGACAGTTCCGCCCCGGTCATCCCGGCGGCGAGATTGGTGATCACCGAACAGGCGGCTACGCGAAGCCCAAGGAAGCGGGCGAGAATGACCTCCGGTACGGTCGACATCCCTACCGCATTGGCGCCCATGACGCGCGCCATGCGGATTTCAGCAGGGGTTTCGAAGCACGGACCGGAAAACCACATATAGACGCCCTTGTGCAGCGCCGTCCCTGTCGCCTTCGCCGCCCGTTCGATCGCCGCGCGCAGGCCGGCATCATAGGCTTCGGTCAGGCCGACGAAGCGGCGGTCGCTAGGCTCGCCGATCAGCGGGTTGGAGCCGGAGAAATTGATGTGGTCGGTGATCAGCATCACCGATCCTGGCAGCATGTCGGGATCGACCGAGCCGGCGGCATTGGTAAGGATCAGCTTGGTGATGCCGATGCCGGCAAGCACCTCCAGCGCCGGCCGCATTGCAGCAGCAACGCCGTGCTCGTAATAATGGGCGCGGCCGGACAGCATTAGCACCGGCGTGCCGGCGAAAAGCCCCGCGACCACCTCGCCGGCATGGCCAGTCACCCCGCTGCGGGGGAAACCCGGCAGGTCGGCATAAGAGATGCGCACGGCATTTTCGACCTGGTCGACAAGCCCGCCAAGGCCCGACCCCAGCACCATCGCCGTTGTCGGCGCCAACCCGTCCAGCCTTTCAACGAGGTGGTCCAGAGCTTCCTTCATATCAGCCAACTCTCACTTCAAAATGTCGCCACGAAACCCGTAGGGCAGCATGTCGCCCATGGTCACGGTCTCGACCACGCCGGTGTTGTCGCAAAGATAGAGCTTTGTGTCCGGCCGGCAGAATTCCGCCAGCCTTTGCCGGCAGCCGCCACAGGGCGAGCATTTGGCCATGCGCGAGGCAATGACGGCGACCTCGACGATCTTGCCGCCGCCGCCCATGATGTAATGGCCGAGCGCCGTGGTCTCGGCGCACCAGCCTTCCGGATAGGACGCGACCTCGATGTTGGCGCCGGTGAAGACACGGCCGTCTTCGGTGCGCAACGCCGCACCCACCGGAAACTTCGAATAGGGCGCGTAGGCCTTGGCCATGGCCTCCTGCGCGGCTTCGAACAGATCATGCGACATCTAGACGTTCTCTCCGACGATCGTGGTCAAAACCCGGCCATTTGCGTTTTCCTGGCGCCTTTCGAGCACCAGCCGCATGTTCGACACAGTGCTCCTGGGCGCCCGGATCAACGTTCCTTGACATAAGGCACGCCGCCGGCGCGCGGCGGGATCGCCTTGCCGATGAAGCCGGCAAGCAGGATCACGGTCAGCACATAGGGCAGCGCCTGCATGAACTGCACCGGCACCTTGCCGATCAACGGCAGCGGCGAACCCTGTAGGCGGATCGCCGCCGCGTCGAGGAAGCCGAACAGAAGACAGGCGAACATGGCGTTCACCGGTCGCCATTTGGCAAAGATCAGCGCCGCCAGTGCGATGTAGCCCTTGCCGGCGGTCATGTCCTTCACGAAGCCGCCATTCTGCACCATCGAGAGGTAGGCGCCGGCAATGCCGGTCAGCACACCGGTGCAGATCAGGGCCCGGTAGCGCAGCCAGGCGACCGAGATGCCGGCGGTGTCGACGGCGGCCGGGTTCTCGCCGACGGCGCGTAGGCGCAGGCCGAAGCGGGTGCGAAACAACACCCACCAGGTGAACGGCACCATGGCGAAAGCGAGATAGACCAGGATCGAATGGCCAGAGAGCAGCTCGGAATAGATCGGCCCGATGATCGGCACATCATGGATCGCGGCAGCACCTGGCAGAGTGATGGCCTCGAAACGCTCGCCCGGCTGTAGCGCCGGCGTGCGCCCGCCCTGCTGGAACCAGGCCTGGCCCAGAATGATGGTCGAGCCGGCGGCGACGAAGTTGATGGCCACACCGGAGACGATCTGGTTGCCGCGATGGGTGATCGAGGCGAAGCCGTGCACCAAGGCAAAGGCGACCGACATCACGATCGCCATGCCGAGACCGAGGAAGGCCGAATGGAAGACCGAAGCGGCGGCCGCACCTGCAAAGGCGCCGACCAGCATCTTGCCTTCCAGCCCGATGTCGAAAACGCCTGCGCGTTCCGAATAGAGGCCGGCAAGGCAAGCGAGCAGCAACGGCACCGACAGGCGTATGGTCGAATCCAGGATCTGCACGATGGCGATGAAGACGTCCATCTCAGGCGCCCTTCCCTTTGACCGCTTCGATGCCCACCGACCTTGGACTGAACGAGGCGAACAGCGCCTGGACGTAGGGCCGGAACATGTGCTCCAGCGCACCGGCAAACAGGATGACCAAACCCTGGATGATGACGATCATGTCGCGGGAAATCGCCGGCATTTCGAAGGCAAGTTCGGCGCCGCCCTGGTAGAGCATGCCGAACAGGATCGCCGCCAGCACGATGCCGACCGGATGCAGTCGGCCCATCAGCGCCACGGCGATGCCGACGAAGCCGGCGCCGGAGACGAAATCGATCGCCACATTGTGCTGGTCGCCCATCACCGGGTTCAGCGTCATCATGCCGGCCAGCGCGCCCGAAATCATCATCGCGATGATGATGATGCGGGTCTCCGAAATGCCGGCATAGCGCGCCGCTTTCGGGCTGTGGCCATAGGTGCGCATCTCGTAGCCGAGCTTGGTGCGCCAGATCAGCAGCCAGACCAGGAATGCCATGAGCAGCGCCAGCAGGAAGCAGATGTTGAACGGCGCCGAGCGGATCTTGGCGCCGAACAGTTCGATGATCCAGTTGAGTTTGGGCAGTTCGGCGCCGGCGAGGAAGTTGCGCGTCTGCGGCGCCTGCGACGCCGCCGGCTTCAACGGCCCAACCAGGAGGTAGACCATGATCGAGGCCGCGATGAAGTTGAACATGATGGTGGTGATGACGATGTGCGACCCGCGCTTGGCCTGCAGATAGGCCGGGATCAGCGCCCACAGCGCACCGACGGCGGCTCCGGCGACGATCGCCAGCGGAAAGGTCAGCCACCACGGCAGCACAGTGTCGAAGGCGAGGCAGACCACGCCCACGCCAAGGCCGGCAATATAGGCCTGGCCCTCGGTCCCGATGTTGAACAGGCCGCAATGCGCGGCCACCGCCACCGACAGGCCGGTGAAGATGAAGGTGGTGGCATAGAACAGCGTGAAGGCAATGCCGGTTCCCTTGCCGAAAGCGCCCTCGACCAGGATGACGGCGGCACGAAACGGGTTTTCGCCGACCAGCATGACGACGAAACCGGCAACGATGAAGGCCACTGACAGATTGATCAGCGGGATCAGCCCATAATCGGCCCAGGCCGGCAGTTTGGCGTAAGGCGTGCTCACTCTGCCGCCTCCTGGCGATCGACGCCTGCCATCAGCAGGCCAAGCTCGCCTTCGGTCGCCTCGGGGCCACGTTCGCCGACGATGCGCCCGGCAAACATCACCAGGATGCGGTCGGACAGCGAACGGATCTCGTCGAGCTCGACCGACACCACCAGCACCGCCTTGCCCTGGTCGCGCATGGCGATCAGCCGCTTGTGGATGAATTCGATGGCGCCGACATCGACGCCGCGCGTCGGCTGGCCCACGATCAGAACACCTGGGTCTTGTTCCATTTCCCGCGCCAGCACGATCTTCTGCTGGTTGCCGCCGGAGAAATTCGCCGTCTTCAGACGCGGATTGCCGGGACGGATATCGTACTTCTCGATCTTGTCCTTGGCATCGGTCATGATGGCGTCGATGTTGAGGAACGGCCCTTTGAGGTAGCGCGGGTCGTCATGGTAGCCGAGGATCGAATTCTCGTTCTCCTCGAAGGCCAGCACCAGGCCGACATGATGGCGGTCCTCCGGCACATGGGCGAGCCCACGGTCGCGCAACTCGCCGGGATCGGCGGCCCCGGTCAGGTCGATCGGCTTGCCATCGAGCATCACCGAGCCGGAAACCGCGCGCCTGATGCCGGAAATCGCCTCGAGCAGTTCGGACTGGCCGTTGCCTGCGACACCGGCAATGCCGACGATCTCGCCGGCGTGGATATCGAAGGAGATGTCGTCGACCATGGTGACGCCGCGCTGGTCTTTCACCGTCAGGTTCTTGACGGCCAGCTTGACCGCGCCGGCCTCCGTCTCGCCCTTTTCGACCCGCAGCAGCACGCGCCGCCCAACCATCAGTTCGGCCAGTTCGCCGACTGTTGTCTTGCTGGTCTCGCGCGTCGCCACCATCGTGCCCTGGCGCATGACCGAGACATTGTCGGTGATGGCCATGATCTCGCGCAGCTTGTGGGTGATCAGCACCACCGTTTTCCCCTGGTCCTTCAACTGCCTGAGGATGCGGAACAGATGGTCGGCCTCGGCCGGCGTCAACACGCCCGTCGGCTCGTCGAGAATCAGGATTTCGGCACCGCGATAAAGCGCCTTGAGGATTTCCACACGCTGCTGCAGGCCGACCGGCAATTCCTCGATGATGGCGTCGGGATCGACTTCCAGCCCGTATTCGCGCTCGAGCCGCTCCAGTTCGGAGCGCGCCTTGGCGATGCTCTTTTTCAACAGCGCATCGCTTTCGGCGCCGAGGATGATGTTTTCCAGCACGGTGAAATTGTCGACCAGCATGAAGTGCTGGTGCACCATGCCGATGCCGAGCGCGATGGCGTCGTTGGAGGTCTTGATCGACGCTGGCTTGCCGCCGACACGGATCTCGCCGCTGTCGGCCTGGTAGAAGCCGTAGAGGATCGACATCAGCGTCGACTTGCCGGCGCCGTTCTCGCCGACGATGCCGTGGATGGTGCCGCGTGCGATCTCCAGATTGATGTCGCGATTGGCGCGAACGGCGCCAAAACTCTTGTTGATGCCGATCAGTTCGATTGCGGCTTGCGCCATGCAGCCTGTCCCACTCTTATTTTTTTATCGCTTGGTCAAAACGCCTAGCATGATGCCCCACCCGTGCCAATTGGCGGCGCAGTGGCCACTCTCGACAAATCCCGGTGCGCTTGTCAATTTCGAACGTGGCCGCAGACCTTCACATTCACTAATATGCAAGGCTCAACAGTCGCATCATGCTGCAACTGCGTGCACCAGGACCTGGGGAGTTTCGAATGATCATGCCTGTCGACCGGCTGACGACGCTGGAAATCCGCGCCGCCGAGCAGGAAAAGACCATCGAGGAACTGTCGGGCCAGATCGCCGAGCAGTGGACGGCGATCGAACGCATGCAGCGCAAGCTCGATGCGCTGACCGGGCGCTTCATGGCGCTGGAGGAACAGTCGGCCCCCGACGTGCCGATAACCAAACCCCCGCACTGGTAACAAGGAGAAGCCGATGGCCGGTGAAAGCGATCGCGTTGCGCGGGCGGGCGACTATGTGCTTGGCCTGATGAACGATCGCGACCGCGAGCGTGCCGAGCGCGACCTGGAGATCGATCCCGCCTTCCGCGACACGGTGATGCGGCTGGCCGAGCGCATGCATGTCTTCGACCGCATGGGGCGGCCCTCGGGCGACGGCGATCGCTGGCGGCTGATTTCGCAACGCATCGCCGAACTGCCGCAGATGCGTGTGGTTGGCCAGGACGAAGCGAAGCCGGTGATCGGCAGACTGGAGCGGAAGCCCTATGGCGTCGGCGTGCATTCGCTCGGTGGCCGACGCGGCTTCGCTATCGCCATTACGCTGATGGTGGTGTTTGCGCTGGGTTATCTCTTGGGCTTGTTGTCGACCGGCGGTGCGCTTCTGCCCTGACGTCCAAGGCAATCGCATATGGATTCTTGCGAAGAAGGACCCGCAACGCCGGAACTGCCGATCTCCCCCCTTGCGGGGGAGATGGCCGGCAGGCCAGAGGGGGGTGTCAAGGATCGCCAACCTGAATGGCTCCAGAATGAAAACCGTAATTGGCTGTTAGGCCGAGGGACAGCACCCCCCTCTGCCTTGCCAGGCATCTCCCCCGCAAGGGGGGAGATCGGACGTCGCCGAGACCTCCGCCAATCCTCAACGTCCTTTAAAGCCCTCAAACAAACCGCCGGGCTTTCACCCGGCGGTTCGTAAGCGAATTCTTATCAATCAATACGGGCAGGCGTTGTCGGCGGTGTAGTCGTGCACCTGGATCGTGCCGGCGATGATGTCGGCCTTGGCCTTTTCGACGGCAGCCTTCATCTCGTCGGTGACCAGCGCCTTGTTGTTGTCGTCCATGGCGTAGTCGACACCGCCTTCCTTGAGGCCGAGATTTTGCAGGCCGCCTTTGAAGGTGCCGTTCTTGCCGTCCATGAAGGCGGTGTAGACCGCCACGTCGACGCGCTTCAGCATCGAGGTCAGCACCTTGCCGGGCTGCAGGCCGTTCTGGTTGGAATCGACGCCGATGCCGAGCTTGCCGGCATCCGCCGCCGCCTGCAGCACGCCGACGCCGGTGCCGCCGGCCGCGGCATAGACCACGTCGGAGCCCTGGTCGATCTGCGTCTTGGCGATCTCGCCGCCCTTGGCCGGATCGTTCCACGCCGCGGGCGTGTCACCGGTCATGTTCTGGATGACATCGGTCGCACCGGCCGCCTTGGCGCCGCCGACATAGCCGCATTCGAACTTGCGGATCAGCGGAATGTCCATGCCGCCGATGAAGGAGACCTTCTTGGACTTCGAGGCCATCGCCGCCAGGATGCCGACGAGATAGGAGCCTTCGTTTTCCTTGAAGACCAGCGAGCGGACATTGGGCATATCGACGGCATCGTCGATGATGGCGAAGTTGAGATCGGGATATTCCTTCGCGACCACCTTCAGCGCATCTTCCCAGGCAAAGCCGGCCATGACGATCGGGTTGCGGCCGTCTTCGGCGAAGCGGCGCAGCGCCTGCTCGCGTTGCGAGGCGTTCGACACTTCGAACTCGACATAGGCGGTGCCGGTCTCGGTCTTGAACTTTTCGGCGCCGTGATAGGCAGCCTCGTTGAAGGATTTGTCGAACTTGCCGCCGAGATCGTAGAGGATGGCCGGCTGGACATCCGCGGCGAAAGCCGGAAGAACCATTGCGGTTGCGGCCAGGAGGCCGAGAACGATACGTTTCATGTGATCCACACCCTGTCGGTTATTTTTTTCCGTTACGCGCCGCCCGTCTGCCCGGTTCTCCGGCAGGCATGCGGCATCAGCCAGGAGTGTACTCCCCTCCCGCTCAAGGCAATCTGGCACGGCCCGAAACAAAATTCACGCGGAATTTTGACCTTTTGGAAAAGCATGCCCCCCGTTGGAAAAACATGCCCAATGCGGTGACAGCTGTGGACGATTGCCGCATTGTCGTCGCAGTCCGCTGGGACAACCCATCAGCCCGGCGCGAACTCTCCGCCGCGCCGCCGGCGCCGGTAGCCGATCGCATAGAGGATGAAGGCAAGCACCGCGAACACGGCAAACCCCGGCTGGGCAAGCACCCAGGCGATGCCGCCATCCCATATCATCGGATTGACCTTGGCGCGCACGAAGGTCTCGAAGGCCGCGCGGGTGTCGGGCGAAACCGCCAGCCAGCTCGAATTCAGCGGCGTCATGACCAATGTGGAAGCCGCCACCGAGCGCGTCGCGTCGAGCACGGCCATGATGACGGCGACCGAGAGTGCGATCATGGCCGCGAGGCGAAACAAAAAACGCAACATCGAAATCTTCCCCGGTCCTCAAGTTCCTCCCGAGGACCTTCCGGTCAAGGCGAGGAATAGAATGCGCACGCCCGGCGTGCAATCACCATACGCGAATTTGAAGCCTATCGCCCGCCTATATGGCCACCTTTCGGCTCCGCCGATGGACGAGCCAGACGCCGAGGACGCCGCCGCCAATGGCCCCGACCACCAGCCCGGCAAGGCCGATGAACACCGCGAAGTAGCCGCAGCCGCCTTCGAAACAGCTGATGTCGGTGGCTTCGGCGATCCCCGCGCCGAGCGCGAAGCCGGCGACGGCGCCGACGACGGCGCCGAGGGTGATGCCGGCCAGCGCGGCGACGATCGAACTAAAGGCTGACGGTGCCTGCGCTTCCGGCCTTGCATAAAAGGCCTTGGCCTCGTCGCGGCGGCGCAGCAGGTAAATGCAAAACAGGCCGATGACGATTTCGGTGGCGGCGATCGCAAGCTCCCTGGCGGAGACGGTGAAATCGGGCACGGTCAGCGCATAGACCTGCTCGGCCAGCCGCCAGGCCATGGTGGTGATCTGCCAGATGGTGAAATGACGCGGAAAGCGCGCGGAACGGCTGAAGGCGAGGCCGAGCAGATAAAGCCCCCACACGATGGTGACGATGTCGAAGGCCAGTCCGCCAAGCACGAAATAGAAGACCCTGTCCGGCAGGCCGGAACTCTCGAACAGCCACCGCGCCGAGACCAGCCAGTAGACCGACCATGCCATCACGAAGAGGAGCCAGACCACGGGCACGAAGGACAGCCCGCTGTCCGGACGCCCTGCGGGCGTCAGCCCGCCTGGCATGCCTCCGGCCGGCGTTCCGCTGGCTGGCTGTTCATGGCTCGATGTCATGTCTGGACGTTGCCCCCGCAAAGCCTCCGCCGCACTCGACAGGTGGCGAGGGGCGAAGTCAAGCGCGGCCGGCCCTGCCGCCTTGCCCGTGCACACCATTCAGAACCGAAGCGCCTTAGAAGCGGAGCCGTTCAACGCCCCGCGAAACGATGCATGGCCGGCAAAGCGAATAGACTGCCGTTATGGCTTGGCATTCGGCGCCGGATCGACTAGATGAGCCCCGCGCCTGTTTGATTGACGGGCGCCGGGAAGGGCATCCGCTGGTTGGCGGTGTCCATCAAGCGGGTCTTCCCGCAAATCCCAAAGGGATGCATCTCCCCAACCCGCGTGGCAAAACCGGCCGGCGCGAATGCAAGGACGGAGAGGTGGCCGAGTGGTTGAAGGCGCACGCCTGGAAAGTGTGTTTACGGGAGACCGTAACGCGGGTTCGAATCCCGCTCTCTCCGCCATCGCCATTGATCGGAACCTTGCCCAGCCGGATATCTTGAGTCTCGTGGCGGCGGAGCATTTGTTTATCCCTCACAGCGATGTCGGGTCTCGTAACCCTAATTCGCCGTCACGCCTCACACAAAGAAAAACCCCGCCGAAGCGGGGTTCTCATTTCGGTCAAAAATCTCAGTAGGGAGAATTGCACTCCCGACGAGGGCCGTAGTTCGGCTGGTAGGTGTTGTCCGAGGCGCGGTAGCTGCGGTAGTGATCGTAGCACCACTGCACATGCGAATCGCCACCCCGGTAGACGCGATGGTTGTTGTTGAGCGCGCCGGTAATCAGGGCGCCGGCAATGAATGCTCCGGCGGGGAACCAGAAATCGCCGTGGCGGCGATAGCCGTGTCGGTAATGGCGCGAGCCGCGATGGCCGTTCCAGTAGGGGCCGTCATTGTTGTAGCGCGAGAAATTGCGATCGCCGTGATGCTTCATCCACGGCTTGTAGTCCACCGCCTGCACATCGGACGACGCCGAAGGCGCCTGCGGCGTGAACATTTGCGCTGCACCTGCAGGCACAGCGGCGGTGGCCGCGAACGAAACTGACAGCGTGGCCGCCAGCATACCCGATACAATCTTATTCATGATCTTCTATCTTTCCGTTGCCGTCCCTTATGGGCTTTAAACGGTTTAAGAGCGTTCCGGTTCCGCCCGCCTGCCACAACAAAACCCCACACTTGGCGGGGTTCTGTCGTTTGCGATGCGGAGCGGTTAGGCGGAGAGCTTCGCAACCATCTCCGGAGTCAGAATGCAATGCGCCCATGCCTCGTCATCAATCGGCTTTAGGCTGTCCGCCAAGATCTATCCCGATTGGGATCCACGTTCATGAAGGATCGCACGCCGCAAATCCCGCGGACCTTGCTGGTACTAACCCCTCCCATAACCATAGACGGCAAGATTTGGTCTTTGTGGGTTATCATTGCGCCGAGTTCGAATTTCCACGCTCGCTTAGTGGAGAGCTACGTAGCGCCGAAGCGGAAGACGCGACTTGTCGACAAGGCGTAGATCCCATGGTTGGCGGGGAGCGTTGGGCGTGTCCTTGTGCCGGCGCAGGGATGATGATTTGCTGCGATTCAACAAAGCGGGGGAACGCCATGGCGGACACGGTTATGAAGGCTCCGGTTCTGGATGTAGTTTTAGCATCTGGGATCGACGCCGCCTTAGGCACGGTGTCGGTCACATTTGGATCAATCGACACAAAGAGATTCCAACTCGATTTCTCCGCACAATGTGTTCCTTTGGCAATTGCTGCCCTCTCGGTCGAGATGGGAAAGCTCGTCGCCACTCTTCCTGCCGAAATGACACCAAAACTGCAGGGCATTTCTATAACGAGCACTCAACTGGCCATGAAAGAGGACGGCACTGTAGCCATCTTTCTCCGATTGGAGAGTGGAGCGGAACTGCCGCTTGATTTTCGGTTGGACGACCTCACCCGCCTGCGCCAACAAATAGACGAAGCGCTTACGCCGGCGGATCGAAAGACCCACCACTGATATAAGCTTCGTCCCGCTCTACATCCGCGCCTTGTCATCTCGCTGGTTGCTGCCGGCGTCTGGCGATTCCGGCAGCGCGATATAGTGGGCATGGCTTCCTGCCCCTGCTGGCCGGGCTCGGCACAACCGGGCTTAATGAAACAAACTGCGACATAGCGCGTTGAGGCTCATTCGCGGAGGGAGCTTCAAAAATGGATCCGGTAACGGCTGCTGTGCTAGTTTTGCTTTCTGGCAGCCCCGGCCAGGGAGTCTGCGAACCACTCGGTACATCACCGGCCGTTTTCGGATCCCTTGACACATGCCAGTTGACGCTAGCGAGGAGGCTCGCGGACGCGCCCAACGGAGAGATTGTCGGTCGATGCCGTTTAATCGATCCGATGGCTACAGGTTCCGTTCCCGCGGGATACAGGACCATTGTCGTCACGCGGGGCACAGGGGCGGATTCGGTGAGCCGTCGCTATATCGTCCCGCACAAGGACTGAAGCCCGCGACATCGCCCGCACCTCTTGCGTAGGGGAAAGAGGCGCGGGGCCGACCGGCTGTTTTGCCTTGCGCAAACGCTTTCGGCTGGCAAGTTCATCAACCGGCTACCCGCAGCAGCAGTTCGGGCCGGGGTTAATCTCTATGACGGCCGCGTCTATGGGCCTGGCGGCGAAGGCTTCATCCGCCTGAATGTCGGCTGCCCGCGTCCCCTGTTGCGCCAAGGGCTGGAGCGCATGTCCAGCGCGCTGGCATCCCTGTGATCGAGCGCCAGGGTGCTTCGGATTCGAGCCTGGTACTTGATGCCGGCAGCCGGTAAGGAAACGTCCGAGGGCCGACGAGCCAGGTGGCCCGCAAGTCCGGATTCCATAGCCGTGCCGGACACAACCCTCAAGCCAAAGTCGACATGTCCAGCTTGATCGCCGCTACCATTTCACAGCGAACCCGAGCTTGGCGCCCAGGGCGTGGCTATCGCCAAAATCCTTGAGGCTTGTCCGCGCTGTCCCTTCTCCGAAGACGGCGTAGCGGCCGTCCGCCCAGCTCAGCGAGCCACCAAGGCCGACACCGCCCCACAGCGCCTGATTTTCGCTGACCAGCTTCGTGCCAGACACATCGACATCATTTCCGTCGAGGAAGTCGTAGTAAAGGTTGCCGAGCCCATAGATGTGCGTACGGCTTACCTGCCCGGCATCGTCCACCCACTGGTCTTCATAGTCCGCGGAGAGGCCGAGCCGGCCAACGAGACTGTTGCTGCTGCCGGGCGACACGATGGCGCCAAACGGGTCGGTGAACGTGTCGAAGTCGACCGACGAATAGGCAAGCTGGGCTTGCGGCGTCAGCGACCAGTTGCCGTTGAGGGCGATCTTCTGTCCAGTCTCGATGCTCAGCCCGTAGCCGAAACCGTTGTTGCTGTCCGCAAGCGTGGTGCCCAGCGTGGCCGACCGGATGTCACTGTCATACCATGTCGCCTCAGCCTGCGCGTCGACGTAGAAGCCACCGCTGCCGAACCAGGTGAGCGTGCTGCCGACGCCGTAGCCGGTGGCAGCGATCGACCCTGCCCCGAAGATCGAGGAGACGTCCGACGACGCGGTTCCGTAGTGGGCCGTAATCCCTCCGATCAGGGTACCGGCGTCGCTTTCGTGCAGCAGGCCATCGACGCCGGCCTGCAGCTTCCAGGTGGTCACGTCATAGTTCGTGCCGGAGGTCGACGTCTCCGGCTTGATCTCGGCATGGGCAGCTTCGATGCGCGCCCATATCGCCTTGCCGTCGACCGAGCCCTGGCCTGGCAGGTCCGCACCTTGCGGCGTAGCACCCTCGCCCCACGACCGATTGCCAATGCGTTGCTGCATGGTGCCCAGTTCATTGAAGGCCTGCAGCACCCCTTCATAGGCCTCGTACAGCGGCACGCCGGGCGAATAGAGTGGCTGCGGATCGGGATCGCCGTTGACCAGGGCCGAGCGCAGATACCAATCGCCATCGGCCGGTGTGCTGACGCCGTTCTTGTAGAGCCTGTATGCGTAGGCGCCCGCGACGACCGCTGCATCGCCTTCGAAGGTATAATTGCCGTCGAGCGAGAAGCTGCCGTTCGAGACGCCGCCGACGTCGACGATCTTGATGCCTCCGACCGTTTGGGCGCCCGACCCGCCGAAATTGACGACCTGAAGGGTACCCGTCCCTGACGTGTTGCCGGCGATCACCAGCATGTCTGTCGGCGAACCGTCACCACCGAGCGCAGCGTTGAGAACGACGGCGCCGCTATTGCCGACATATTCGCCGCTTACGGTAAGTGTGTCGCCTGGGACGCCACCCGCGATGCGCACCGTTCCGGCGTTGCTCAGCCCCGCAATCGTCTGGGACGTGCCGGCAAGATCGAGCGTGGCGCCCGAGGCGACGGAAAACTGCGAGGAGGAACTGAACGCGTTCGCAGCGCCCGCGGCAAGCGTGCCGCCGCTGACCGTAGTGGCGCCGGTAAAGCCTGAGTTGTCCAACGCAAGCAGCAGCGTGCCTTGGCCGTCCTTGATGAACGTACCGGCGCCCGAGAACACGCCGGCATAGCTGGCGGAGGCGACTTGGTCGAATGTGAAGGAGGCGCCGGCGCCGATCGCGACATCGCCACCGAAGCGCTCGGCTGCCGAGACGAGGCCGCCTTGATTCACGGTCCAGTCCAGCAGCGACGTGCCTGACAGCGTCAGCACGCCGGCGCCATCCTTCATCATTGCGCCGGTGCCGGAGATATCGCCGGCGAAGCTGGCGTCCGCCGCCTGGTCGAACACGACAGTGCCGGAATTGCCGATGTCGCCACGAATCGAGGTTGCATCGCCGACCAGCGTGCCAGCGCTGACCAACGTGTTGCCGCCATAGCTGTTCGTTCCCGTAAGCGTCAGCGTGCCGGCGCCGGTCTTGGCAAGGCTGCCAGCGCCAGAGATCGCACCGGACAAGGTCAGGTCGGCCACAGTGTCGAAGGTGCCGCCGGCCGACGAAAGCGTGACGTCGCGCGCCGAGCTGAACGCCGCTGTGTTGCGCAGCGTCCCGCCGGAGAGCGTTAGGCCGCCAGCGGCAACGCCGAGATTGTTGTCGGCTGAAACAGATAGCACGCCGCCCAGGACGGTGGTGCCGCCCGTGTAGGTGTTGGCGCCGGACAGCACCAGCGTGCCCGCATCGGTCTTGGTCAGGCTGCTGGTCCCGGTTAGCACGGAGGCGATGGTGGCGGTGTAACCTGCTCCGGCCACCGTGCCGTCGCCGACCCGAATGATGCTCTCGCCGCCAGCGCCATCAAGCGTGATGGCGTCGCCTTCGATGCGGTAGCCATCGGCGGCGAATTGCATGCCCGTAATCGCAAGCGCGCCGGCGCTGCCGTCGGCGATGACGGTGCCGCCGAGCGTCTGGAAGATGGCGAAGCCGGGCTGCGGCTTCATCGCGCCAGTTACCAGGCCGGTGCTCGTCGTCCAGTTCAGGCTTGTCGCCGTCCACGTGCCGTTGCCGCCGTCGACCAGATCATTGTTGGCATTGCCGGCCGCGTCACCATCCCAGAAGAGCAAGTCGGTGCCGACGCTGCTGACGAGATTGACCTGGTTGGCGACGGAGGTCTGCACCGTCAGGTCGGCGGCCGTGACACCGGCCGGCAGATTGCCGAGCTCGAGACCATTGTCGGTGAGTGCGCCGCCATAATTGATTAGCCGGTAGACGCCAGGCCCGAAGCCGCCGACATCGGTGATGTTGAGGCTGCCGTCCAGCGTCAGCGCGCCGGTCACCTCGATCAGGTCGTTGACACCGCCGCCGACAATGCCCGCCTGGCCGAGCTCGTAGTCGAGCATAGAACCGGAGCTCAGGCTGAGCGATCCGACCGTAAGCGTGCCAGGGCTGGACCCCGGCGCCAGCACACCGCCATCGGCGACGATCACCGCGCCGCCGATCGAGCCGGAGCCGCCCAGCGTGCCGCCGCTGTTGACCGTCGTTTCGGTGCTGCCGAGCGAGCCCTCGACGATAAGCTTGCCGCTGTCGACGGTGGTGCGGCCGGAATAGGTACTGTCGCCCTTGAGCACCAGGGTGCCGGCGCCCTCCTTGTAGACGCCGCCCACGCCGCTCAGCTCGCCATTGGCGGTCAGCGTCGTACCCGCCGCCGCGCGGAAGTAGCCATAGGCGGAAGTGAGGTTGACATCGCGGCTCATGGCGAAGCTTGCTGTCGTGCCGAGTTCGCCGCCGTCGAGTGTCAGCAGGCCCGTCGCGGCACCCAGATTCTGGTCCGACGCGACCGAGATGCTTTTGCCGGTCCCGACCTTCGTGCCGCCGCTGTGGGTGTTGGCACCGGTCAGCGTCAGCGTGCCGAAGCCTTCGATGTCGACGCTGCCCGAGCCGGAGATATTTCCGCCGAAGGTGTGGGGGCCGAGGTCGAGAAACGAGACAGCGCCGTTGTCCAGGATATCGCCACGGATCGCCACGGTGTTGCCGGCAAGCGTTCCTGCATTGACGATGTTGCCACCCGTATAGCTGTTGGACAAATTGGTGACGTTGAGGGTGCCGGCGCCGCTCTTGACCAGTGTGCCGGTGCCGGTCACCTGGCCTGACACGTCCAACTGCGTGCCTGCCACCGTGTCGAACCCGCCGGTCGAATTGATCAGGACATTGCGATTGGTGGCGAAGCTGGTGGTCGTGCGCAACGTGCCGCCGTCGAAGGTCAAGCCGCCCGAGAGGGCGCCCAGATTGTCATTGTTCGAAATCTGCAGGATCCCGCCGGACAAGGTCCAAGGCGTGACGGCAGTTGTCGTCCCCGTTAGGGTCCAGGTGCTGTTTCCGGTTTTCTCGTAGAACCCAAACCCGTCATATTTGGCGCCAGCGCCGATCTGCGACACACCGAAACTGGCGCTGATATCGCCACCCAGCTTGAATGTATCCGCGGCGCTGAAAGCGACCACATTGCCTGCGATGGTGGAGCCGGCCTGAATCTCCAGCGAATTGACGCCGCCGGTGAACTGGATGGCTTTGCCGGCTGCCGGCGTTCCGCCACCGGTGCCGACGGCACCGCCGCTGATCGTACCCGCATTGATGACCGCGATGTTGGCGCCCTTGATCCCTGCGGCGCCATCGCCGCCTGCCAAGGAGCCCTGACCGCCACTGCCGCCAACGATCGTCGCACCTAGCTTGTTGATGACGGTTCCACCTGAAAGCAGCAGAACAGCGGCGCCACCGTCCCCACCGCCGCCGAGAACTGTTCTTCCACCGGCACCCCCGAGCAGATTCCCGCTGTTCTGGATTGTCCCGCCGCCCATCAGGACGATGGCAGCTGCGCCGCCGCCACCACCTGCTTGGACCCCAATTGTGGAGAGACTCGTGCCGCCGGTAACGCTGCCGCCCGCCTCTACAAACACGTTTGCGGACGAGAATATGCCGACGCCGCCACCACCGCTGCCGCTGTTGCCATTGGTCCCACCTCGGCCGCCAGTGCCACCACTCACCGATCCTGTGCCAGTGACTGTAAGGTCGGCCGTGGCACTGACGCCCACACCGCCACCGCCACCGCCGCCGCTCCTGACGACGCCATTCGTGCCAGGGGAGCCCAAAGCGCCGGCCCCGCCGCTGATGCTGGTTGCAATGGTCCCGTCTGTCGAGATGACCAGACCCGTAGCACCAGTGGCACCGGCAACGCCATTTGGGTTGTTGGCTGTCCCACTTACCGCTCCCGATCCTCCTGGCGCCCCGTCACCCGTCGTGAGGTCAATGCCGCCACCACCGCCACCAGCGGTCGCGCCATTGGCGGCATTCTGACCCGTGGCACTCGCGAGCGCGCCGTCAACGCCACTTTGTCCAGCGCCTGCGCTGCTACCATTGCCGCCATCGGCCCGAGCCGGCGCGGCGCTCAGCGCAAGGGCAACAGTTAGGATCATCAAGGCGGAAGTGCTGGAGCGAAGCGACACGACTTGCGGCAAGCGCGCGAGATGCAAAACCCAAAACCCATCACGCGCAATCCGCTCCGCCATGCCTAAGCTCCCTGATTCCTGAGTGCGCGAAGGCAGCATGAAAGCTATTCGCCCGCAAGAGGTTTATAGTCATGAGAGCTACCAAGAAGCTAACGGTGATCAGTAAAATGAAGTCTGCGACTTTTGAGCGACAGAAAGTAGTCAATATTAGATATAGCTTATTAAACAGAGACCTTACGGAATCGCGAGAACAATCTCGCTGCATCAATTTATGCGGAAACGTTCGGACCTCCTGGGCTCCAGCCGATCCCATCGGGCGGAGGTGAGTTTCGCCTCTACGGGGGCGATGAGGCGCTAGGCTGCCCCTTGGGCGACCCCTCACTATCCTGCAAGAAGTGATTCTGTAATCGACTCCCACTCTGCGTCTAGCTTGCCAGTTGCCACAGGCTGCCCGGCGCGGCGGTACCAGTAGGCTGCATTAGAAAGGTCGCCTTCTTTGCGGTGCAGATAGGCATGAACCCATACAGAGGCCGGATCAGATTCGTTGGCCTGCACACACTCATGCGCCCGCTCCCAATCGCCCTGTCTATCCCACCATAGAGCGTGGAGCGCCATCCCAAGATTCGCCGGGGGCTCTACTCCCTGAAGGGTCGCACGGAACTCGTCGATGTCCATAGTTACCTCGCCTCTGGCTACGCCGGTCCTGTCCCGTTCCGTGCAACGAAATGCGCCCTCTGCCGGTGATTTGCTCTGTCGACTTTAGCAATGGCTCTGGCGATCTTTAGCGGAAACGGGGTTTCCGCTCGACGAAGGCCGCATCAAGGGCTTCCAATTGACGAATGCTCGTCGCAGGGCTGCTTCCTGCTTCTAAGCTTCATGGACGGCAGAAGCTGCCACGGAAGCCAAAGGCGCTTCCAAGCTCCATGTTATGCCATGCGGACCGTGTTCGAGAATTCCCTGCCCACTAACCGCTGCGGGCGCGACCCGCTTCAGCACCACGGTTCCAAAGCCACCTTGTCCGACAGTCTGAACCTGCGGACCATCGGTTTCGACCCAGGTGAGGTGAAAGAGCCTCGAAGCACTGGAACCGGTGATGCCCCATGTGACCGAGATCCGGCCCTTGTCCCCTGAGAGCACCCCGTATTTGGCCGAGTTGGTCGCCAGTTCGTGGAAGGCAATCCCGAGATACTGAACTGCGTTGGGACTGAGCACCAATGATGGGCCCGACATTTCGATCAAATCCCCCCGCGGGAAAGGCTCGACCTGGGCCGCCAAAAGGTCGCTGATCGTGGCACCCTTCCAATCCGCCGATACAAGCAGGTCGTGAGATCGTGACAACGCCATGATGCGCTCGCGCACCTGGGTTTCAAATTGTTTTGGCGTCTCCGATCGCTTGTTGGTCTCCCGGATCATCGACAGGATGACCGAATACTGGTTTTTCACCCGGTGGTTGACCTCGCGCATCAGCATGCGGATGCGATATTCATTCTCCTTCGCCGACGTGATGTCTCGCGCTATCTTCGATGCGCCGGTGATCTGCCCTGTTGCGTTACGCACGGGCGATATCGTCAGCGAAACCGGAACCAGGCTGCCGTCCTTGCGCTGGCGGGTCGTTTCGAATGGTTCGACGCGCTCGCCACGGCGAATGCGTTGGAGGATGCGGGGTTCCTCGTCCTGATGGTCTTCGGGGATCAGCATGGTCACCGACCGGCCAATCGCTTCCTCGGCGGTATAGCCGAAAAGCCGTTCGGCGCCCTGGTTCCAGCTTTTTATGATGGTGTTGAGATCCTTGCTGACGATAGCGTCAAATGAGGATTCCACGATCGCCGAAAGGTGCTGCCTGGTTTCTTCGGCACGTTGGCGGTCCGTCAGGTCCAGCAGCATGTTGACGGCGCCAATCAGAGCGCCGTGCTCGTCCCGCAGGGGTGTCGGGTAGGGCAGGAACGGAAAAAACGATCCATCGGGACGCTGCGCAACAGCTTCCTGATTGCGGACCGGCCTGTTCTCCTTGAGCGCGATGGCCATCGGGCATTCATCGTGCGGCAATTCCTTGCCGTCGGCAGTGAACAGCTTGAACGTCACGCACCATTTATCCTTGCCGATTTCAGGCTCCCTGCCTGCCAGATCGGCCGCGGCGCGGTTGTAATAGGTGATCGTCCCATCCTGATCGGTCGTGTAGATGGCGACGGGTAGGCCGTCGAGTATCTGGTGATAGGTACTGTCATGCTGCCTGAGCTCCGAGCGGGTGTGCACCAAGTCGGTTACATCGACCGTGAAGCACCGGGTGTTGATCAGCTTGCCGTCCCGGAAATGTCCGCTTGAGGTGACTTCGACGTGCTTGATCGATCCATCGCTGGCCCTCAATCGCGCCGGATATCTTACGATCTTCTCGCCATTGGCAAGGCGACCCAAAATGTCCTCTATGACGTCCCGGTCGGGATAGAACTCGGCGATGTGGCAACCGAGGTAGTCCTCTGCGGGATAGCCGAGAAGGTCGAGCTCAGCCTGGTTGGCATGCACGATCACGCCGTCTGCGTTCACCAGATGCAGGGCAACGGCGCCGTTTTCGAAGAAATCCTTGTAATCGAAATCCAGACTGTCATTGCTGGACACTCCCGGGTTTTCGAAGGCGACAACAGTCGCCTGTGTTGCTTCATGCATCCCAAACACCTTGTCCAGTCCAACCAAATATAATGCGGCTTGGATCAGTTGGTTCCCATTGCTCGCGATCTCGACCCGCTGCGTACGGGAAACGGACCCTAAAAGGGTCGTAGCCTCGACTCGTCTTCCATCTACAAACGTGCGATCATCCGCGCATGGGCAAACCCTTGGTCCTTGTCGTCGACGACGAAGCCTTGATAGCACTGGATATGGAGTCCACTCTTTCGGAGGCGGGCTTTGCCGTGGCATTGGCAGCGACATGTTCCCAGGCGAAACGTTTTCTTGCGGACCATACCCCCGCCGCAGCGATCCTGGACGTCAGGCTGTCGGACGGCGAGGCTGTTGACGCGGCAAAAACCTTGGCAGGGCGGGCGGTTCCTTTCATCGTCTATTCCGGCTTGGGGGTCGAGGAAACCCCCGAAGCGTTCTCGTCTGGCGTAAGAGTGATGAAACCCGCCGGACCTGCAGAAGTGGTCCGAGCTCTCAAAGCGATGACCGCCGGGCAGCAGAAGGCGACGGGATAGCCGTGCTCTGAGCACCTTTGGTCTAAAATAGCCAGGCGCTGCCGGAGCAGCTGCCGCGCCTCACGGAGCAGCGAATTGCGGCCGGTGCCGATCAGGCGAACAAGGTCGCGCGCTTGATCCTCGGTGATGCCCGCTCTCCCTGGCAATTGACAGCACCAGTGCTTCATACCCTTCCACTTTCTTAGGGTCGTGCTTGCCCGTGCTGATCATGCCTTCTCCATCGGCTCAACGCCAAGATCTGAGAGAGACTCATTCCTCGACGCACGGTCAACCTCGCTGTGCCGCGTTTGAACGGCAGAGATAACGGCTCAACTATTGCGTTGCGAGGATCGATCCTGGCACAGCCAAGTGGCCGGTCCGTTCGCATGATAATGCGCCCCCCGCAGGACGGCGCCAGCATGGGCCAGATCGACCAGACAGATTGAGCGGTCCTATGTCTCTCCGAACTCGGTTTCGTTTCTTGACGTCGGGTGCCGCTCGTAGTCAACGGGCGGCGGCAGGAGCACGACTTCGGTCTCCTTGCGGCCGAACTCCCGGCCGATCTGGAACGCCGCATAGATCGCGCCGAGGCGGATAAGGAATCTAAGCATGGGGGGTCTCCTTCGACGTTAGGAACCGCAAGGCCGCGAGATTGTTCCATGGTTTGCGAGTGGGGACGATCTTGCCGTCGCACCAGACATTTCAGCGCCGGCGCGGAAATCTGAAACATGGCGGTGCGGCTAGGCTGTTGCGGCCGTCGCCTGGGCCGGGGCCCGTTTTCGAGGGGCCGGACGGCGTCGGTCGCGGCGTTTCGAAACGACTTTGAGGGGAACGGCTGGCGCTGGAGAAAGTGCGCCAAGCACAGCGTTGACCATGCCGTGGGCTACGAAATCGGCGCTGATGTCGGCGGCCAAAGCTTGCCTTTCTTGCCCGACATCGCCCTGCTCCGCGTCTGACCAGAACACAATCCCAATTCTCAAACCTGCCTTGGCGCGCTTCAGTCTCCGGACCAGAAAGCGGGCATGCTTGAGCGAATCCCGGTTCAGGAAACCGACCACGACGGTGTCGATCGCCTCTAGTTCGAGACGACGAATACCTGCCGGCTCCATATCGACAAAACTGGCCTTCGCCACCGTAGCACCTTGCACCTCCAGCACCTGAGCGAGCATGGCGGCAGCGGCATCGTCGAGTTCGCCGCGACCGCCGGCACAAAGCACCGACATGTCCTTGCCGTCGGGCAGCTCGATCTCTTCCTCTTCGACGCCATCTGTTTCCCTGCTCGCGCTCCCTTCCGCGGTGGTTGTCGGCGCATCTTCCTCGCTTGCCTCTTCCTGTGCATCGTCGGCAAGATTTGCCACAAGAATTTGGGCGCTCGCCGCCACCTGCCTTCGCTGTTGATCGCCCATCACGCCACGCATGCGGTCCTGCTCGCCCAACAGGAGAGCAGGAATGGCGACCGTGTCGTAGAAATCGATCAGGTACTTCTCCTCGAGGATCTCCTCGGCATGGTCAGTTGCCTCGTCGGGATCGCCGGCCAGGAGCCGTTGATAGAGCCGGGCGTGAGCTTCAAGGACGGGCTCGTTGCCAAACAGGACGTCGAGAAATTCGAACTGCGGAACATGTCGCCCGAGGACGACGAGGCAAACTGTCAGCGGCGTCGAAAGGACCAGGCCGAGGGGCCCCCACAACCATGTCCAGAAAATTGCCGCAACGATGATTGCCAAAGGAGAAAGTCCCGTGCGCGAGCCATAGAGCCACGGTTCGATGACGTTGCCGGTTAACAATTCCATGACGACAAACAGTGCGGCGGTCCACAGCACCAGCGACCAGCCGGGCGCAACCGCCAAGGCCAGAAACAAGGGCAGCAGCATGCCGATAACAGGGCCGATATAAGGAACGAAGCGCAGCGCCAGTGCCAGCAACCCCCACAGCAGCGCGTTGGGAATGCCGAGCACCCAAAGGCCAATTGCGATTGGTATCGCGTAGACGATGTTGACCACCAATTGCATGATCAGATAACGGCCAACCCGTTTGCCGGCATCCTGCAATGCCTGCGTTGTGCGATGGAGGTCGCCATAGCCGACGAGGCGGATAAACCGGTCGCGCAGATCCTCGCGCTCAAGCAACATGAAGATGACGACGATGATGATCAGGCCAGCTGATGCCAGCGGGCTGATCAACGGTCCGATGATGTTCTGCAATACCTCCAGAGGTCTCTCGCGGGCGACGATCTCGACCGGTACGGGCTCGCGCCGGGGCTTGTCGGCCGCAGGCGGCGCCACATCCTGCTTGTCGATCTCCTGACCGACGCGCTCGATCACCCCGCTCAGCCTGGCAATTATGCCGCCACCAACGCCCGTCTCCTTGAGGGAACGCACCTTGGTCAGAATGTTTGTCTGGTAGACGGAAATGTTCTGAGCAAGCTCGCTTACCTGGGTCGCAACAATGAAGCTGAACAGGCCCAGGGCCGCGAACGCGCCAATCACGCTCAGAAGCACTGCGGGCAGCCGAGGCAAGCCGACACGCTTCAGTGCGGAGACCATCGGCACCAGCGCAAAGGTCAAAAGCAGCGCGATGGCAATGGGAAGGAACACCTCACGACCGAAATATAGCGCAGCTACTGTCGTGACGATGGTTGCCACGGTAGGCAGAGTTGTGCGCGGATGGGCATTGCCTGCCGCAAGAATCCGTCCTAGCCCTCGCTCGGACGATGAGATGTCGTTTCGACGATTGGCAGCCACGTGATTCCCCCCGTTTCCTAGCGATAGTTAGACCCATTCGCCTGCCGGGCAATGTTTAGCAGGGCCGAATACATACGTTTTACGGTTTTGCGCCCTGGGTGCTGTGCTCTGACGGTTCAGTCGATATCGTCGGAGCCGCAAATCTGTGGTAAAGCCGCCGCCCAACCAACCAAAGGACGACATCTGTGAGCGAACCGACTGTGGCCGAAGCGACCGAAAGTATCTATGCCTCGCTGCGGGCGGACAATGCCGACATCGACGCCCATATCGCGACGCTCAAGGCCGCGCTGACACGAGAGGGCGCAAAACAGGCGGTGTTCGATCCGGCCAAATTGGCGCAGAACAACCGCTCGGGCCGTAAGTTGATGCAGGCTTATTTTCGCCAGCGCGGCGTGAGCGTGAAGTTTTCGGACCAGTAGCGCGCGGCAGCTTGGGGGAACCGCGCCTCCGGACGGTCCGTATCTCGCTCGCTCCGCCCTGCGGCGGCCTTTCGTCAATCGTAGGCGAATGGCCGCATCGCCCTGCCCAGGTCGGTGTCGCCCCCTACCCTGCAGCTCTTGACGGAAACCGGTGCCTCCTGTTTGAGGGTGACCAGGACGTTTGCTGCATGGGGAGATGGGCAAGGGTGGGCAAACAGTGAAGCGCGTTCTTCGGATGCTTGCCGCGGCGATCATGGCGTCCGGGGCGACCGGCTGCACGAGCATTTCCTACTACGCGCAGTCGTTGCAGGGTCACGCGCAGATCATGGCCGCGCGCAGGAATGTCGGGAAACTCATCCTTGACCCTTCGACGCCCGAGGCATTGCGCGCGAAATTGACGTTGGCGAGCGCGATAAGACGGTTTGCGACGGATGAACTGGCATTGCCCGAGAACAGCAGCTACCGCAGCTATGTCGACATCCATCGCGACGCCGTGACCTGGGCCGTTTTTGCCGCGCCGCAATTCTCGCTCGCGCCACAAACATGGTGCTTTCCGGTCTTCGGCTGCGTTCCATACCGGGGTTACTTCTCCCGGAAATCCGCGGCTGAAAGCGCTGTCGAGCTTCAAAGACAAGGCCTCGACGTCTATGTCTCGGGCGTCACCGCCTATTCCACGCTTGGCTGGTCGAGTGACCCGCTGCTGAGCACCATGCTGCGTCAGGACGACACCTATCTCGCAAGCCTTGTTTTTCATGA
Organism: Mesorhizobium sp. M0615; assembly: GCF_040320805.1. Lineage (NCBI taxonomy): Bacteria > Pseudomonadati > Pseudomonadota > Alphaproteobacteria > Hyphomicrobiales > Phyllobacteriaceae > Mesorhizobium > Mesorhizobium sp. M0615. Next base: position 475,985 of record NZ_JAMYQI010000001.1, read on the forward strand.
ACTGGCGCATCAGCGGCTTTATGTGGATGGCGATTCCGCATTCAACGAGGCATTCGCCGTTACCGTCGAAACCAGCGGCGTCAGGAAATGGCTGCGCGCCGCCGGCGACCGGGCCGGATTGCGCCGCTACGAAGCCGATCGCAAACGCAGCGCCGATTTTCTCGGGCTGGTGGCGAGGACGCGCGACGAGCTAAGGCAGGTCTATGGTAGTCCCCGTACCCCGGAGCAGATGGCGACTGCCAAGGCGGCCGCGATCGAGAGGATGCGGGCGCGCTACAGGCAGATGCGCGACAAGCACTGGGCGGGATACCGGGGATACGACGCCTGTTTCGCTGCCCCGATCAACAACGCAAAGCTCGCCGCGACTGCCGTCTACGGTGAACAGGTTCCGGCCTTTCTTCGCTTGTTCGACCTGTGTTCGGGCGACTATCCAAGGTTTTACGCTTCTGTCCGGCGGATCGCGGATTTGCCCAAATCGTTTCGCGCCGAAGCGCTCAAGGCTGCGGACACATGCAATTGACTTGAACAAGCACAGGCTGGTCCTGACGATCACCCCAGCGACAGTTCCTTCGTCTGGTGTCTCAAAACGAGGCCGACCGCGCCCAGCAAGGCATCGTTCTCGGTGTGCTTGCCAACGATGATGCGCGTGCGCAGGGCGGGAGCGACATCGCGGGACTTGATCAGCGTATGGCGTTCATAGGACGCGATCAGCGGCGTCAACAGAATGTCCCCTGCCAAAGCCATGTGGCCGCCGATGATGATGAGCGGCGGATTGAGCACCGAGCCGATCAGGCCGAGACCCCGGCCGGCGATCTCGGCGGTATCCTCGATCATCCGCAACGCCCTGACGTCGCCCTGCTCGGCCATGGCGATGACATCGTCCATGGTGACTTGCCGCCCAACGACACGCGAAATCTGTTCCAGCGGCCGGGTAAAACTCGCGTAGAGCTCCAGGCAGCCGCGATTGCCGCATCGGCAAAGGTCGCCGCCGGGATCGATGCTGATGTGCCCGAATTCGCCGGCGCCGCCGGCGACGCCCGTCACCAGCCGGCCATGCTGGACAATGGCCCCGCCGACACCCAGATCGATCTTGAACAGCACGAAATCGTCCTGGCCGACGGCCGCACCCCACATCAGCTCGGCAATGGCCGCGCAGTTGCTCTCGTTGTCGGCGAAGATCGGCTGTTCCAGAACGGGTCCAAACACATCTCGTATGTTGACGCCGGCCCATGTTGGAACCATGCTGGCGCGCAGCACAACTCCATCGCGGCTGACAGGGCCGGAGACGGAGACACCAACCCCCAGGAGCCCCGTCACCGGCAGACCGTTTTCCCTGTAAGATTGGGCAATTGCCGATTTGACCGCCTGGGCCGCCTGTTGCGGCTGGTAGTCCAGCGCCATTGGAATATTTTGTTCGGCAATGACGGAATGCGAGACATCGGCGACGATGAGCCGTATCTGCTGAAGAGCCAGGTGAATGCCGACGCAGGTGCCCGCTGTCGGATTGAGCGTCACCGCCGCGGCTGGCCTGCCGATGCCTCTGATGCCGTCGCGGCTGGTCGGGGCTTCGATCACCATTCCAGACTTTTTCAAGCCGTTAAGCGCGGTTGACACCGTCGAGCGCGCCAGGCCGGTGGCGCGTGCGATCTGCAACGCGGAGAGTGCGCCGCGCTCGCTCAGGCAGCGCACGATCATGCTCTCCGGCGACGCGGAGGGTCTGTCGATCAGCCAGGTTCTAAGCGAAGGTTTTGTCATGGCTCAACATAAACATCGTTGACTGATAGCTCCAATATGTCATCTTGGAAAGAACTCGAGATTGACGCATCTCGCTGGCGGCGGCTTCAAACCGCGGCCATAAGCGGTCGAGACGAACCGTGCAACACGATATGGGAGTGAAACGATGAAGTCCGTCATGACCGCGCTTGCGGCCGCTGCTGCGTGCACATTTTTCGCCGGAACAGCCTTCGCCGAGCCCAAGACCAACCTTTTGCACCAATGGGCGACCGGATCGGACGCCCAGGCGATCGCCAAGCTCGGCGAGATGTTCACGGCCAAGGGCGGCAAATGGGAACAGACCTCGATCGCCGGCCACACCGCCAATACGCTGGCCAAGCTGCGCGCCGACGTGATTGCCGGCAATGCCCCGCCTGCCGTGCAGCTCAAGGGCCCTGAGATCGCCGAATGGAACGAGACCGGCATGACCGCCGATCTCGACGAGTTGGCGGCCTCGGAAGGGTGGGAGAAAGTGGTGGCGCCGGAATTGCTTCCGGTGATGAAGCCGACCGGCAAATGGGTCGCCGCGCCCATGAACATCCACCGCATCAACTGGCTCTGGGCCTCGCCCAAGGTCATGCAGACGGCCGGCGTGGCGGAAATGCCGAAGACCTGGGCCGAGTTCAATGCGGCCTGCGACAAGATCGTCGCCACAGGCAAGATCTGCATCTCGCATTCGACCGCCGACTGGACGGATTCGACGGTGTTCGAGGTCGTGCTCTACGGCCAGGACATCGATCTCTACCGCAAGGCCTTCGTCCAAGGCGATGTCGAGTCCATGCGCAGCCCGGGGATGGTCAAGGCCTTCACGCAGATGCGCCTGATGACGAGCAAGTACATGGATCCGGGCATGGTCGGCCGCGACTGGGATTCGATGTCGGCGCTCGTCGGCAAGGGCGACGCGGCGTTCCACATCATGGGCGACTGGACGATCGGCCTTTTGACCGCCGCTGGCTTCAAGGAAGGCACCGACTATGTCTGCGCCCAGGCGCCGACCGATTGGGGCAAACCCGGCTTCATCCTCAACTCGGACTCGGTCGTGTTCTTCAAGCAGAAGGACCAGGATTACATCGACGGCCAGAAGCTGCTGGCCAGCCTGATCCTGTCGCCCGACTTCCAGACGGTCTTCAACCAGGCCAAGGGCTCGATCCCCGCACGCCTGGATATCGATCTGTCGAAGGGCTTCAATCCGTGCCAGCAGCTCTCGCAGAAGGATCTGCAGGCTTCGATCAAGGAGGGCACGCTGGTCCGCTCGATGGCGCACAACATGACAATCCCGCAGAAGATGCGCGGCGCGATCATGGACTCGATTACCGAGTTCGTGGCGACGCCGGACATGTCGCCCGAGGATGGCGCCAATGCGATGGCCGACGCGGCGGAAGCACAGAAATAGACGGGAATGGCCGGGCGCCATCCGCACCCGGCCGTCCGCCATCCCGGTCCCGCGCTCCGCCAGTCCTGTGCTCTGCCAATCTCCGTGCTCTGAATGTCAAATCACGACCTGATCCTGTCGGTACCGGCGCCCGCCCGCCCCTGGCGCGAGCGGCTGGGCTCCGCGATGCCCTTGCTGGTGCTCGGCCCCTCTCTCGTGGCGAGCTTCGTCTACGTCTTCGTGTTCACCGGCTGGACGCTCTATATCTCGCTGTCCAACTCCTCGCTGCTGCCGACCTACGGCTTCGTCGGCCTGGACAACTACTCGTCGCTGTGGGCGAACCGGCGCTGGAACATCGCCTACAACAACCTGTTTTTCTTCAGCGCTTTCTACATCGTCGGCTCGATGGCGGTGGGACTGCTGCTGGCGATCCTGATCGACCAGCGCGTGCGCGGCGAAGCGGCCTGGCGCACGATCTTCCTCTATCCGCTGGCCGTCTCCTTCATCGTCACCGGCACGGTCTGGAGCTGGCTCTACAATCCGACCGACGGCATCCAGGCCATGGTGCGCGGTTTCGGCTGGGCGAGCTTCAGTTTCGCACTCGCCAGCGACCGGCACTATGCGATCTACGCGGTGATCATCACCGGTGTCTGGCAGGCCTCGGGCTTTGCCATGGCGCTGTTCCTGGCCGGCCTGCGCTCGGTGGATCAGGACCTCGTCAAGGCCGCGCAGATCGACGGCGCATCGACGTTCCGCATCTATCGCAAGGTGCTTCTGCCAACCATTGCGCCGATCTTCCTGGCCGTCGCCGTCATCCAGATCCAGTTCGCCATCAAGACCTTCGACCTCGTGGCGGCCCTGACCAAAGGCGGCCCGGGGATCTCGACCACCTTCCCCGCCATCTACGTCTATGACCTGATGTTCCAACGCGGCCAGATCGGCGAAGGTGCGGCCGCCGCCATCATGATGCTTGCCGCTGTTGCCGTGGTGCTGGTGCCCTATTCATTCTGGGTGGTCTGGCGCCGGCGCAAGGAAGCCGGCCATGGCTGACGTCTCCCTGGACCAGTCGCTCGACCGTCGCGCTGCCGCAGTCGCGTCGCGCCGGCATTTTCTCACCCGCTTCGCCATCTATGGGCTGCTGGTCGTCTTCGCGGCGATCTACCTGGTCCCGTTGCTGGTGGTGGTGCTGAATTCATTCCGCGACCAGCAGGAGATCGCGCGCAACGGGTTGATCTCGCTGCCGCGCAGCTTCCGCCTCGATGCCTGGGGCCAGGCCTGGAGCACCTATTGCATCGGCGGCACCTGCGAGGGCATGCAGCGCAACTTCTACAACTCCCTGAAGATGACGATCCCGGCCACGATCATCTCGACGGCGGTCGGCGCGATGAACGGTTACATCCTGTCGAAATGGCGCTTCAGGGGTTCGGAAGCTTTGTTCACCTGCATGCTGCTCGGCGTCTTCATTCCGGGCCAGATTTCGTTGATGCCGTGGGCGTTCATCCTCGGCAATCTCGGCCTCAGCAATTCGGTCTACGGGCTCGTCCTCATCCACGTCATCCAGGGCATTTCGTTCACCACTTTGTTTTGCCGCAACTACTACGTCAGCATCCCCGACGACCTGATCAAGGCGGCGCGCATCGACGGCGCCGGCTTCTGGCGCATCTTCCGCAAGATCATTCTGCCGCTCTCCTCACCGATCCTGATCGTCACGGTGATCTGGCAGTTCACCGGCATCTGGAACGAATATCTGTTCGGCGTCGTCTTCACCTCCGGGCAGCAACAGCCGATCACGGCAGCGCTCGTCGCGCTGACGGCAAGCGGCACCAATGTGCGCGCCTACGATGTCATGAGCGCCGCCGTGCTGATCGGCGCGCTGCCGCCGCTGCTGATCTATCTCTTCGGCGGCAAGTATTTTGTGCGCGGCCTGACGCAAGGTGCCATCAAATGAGGCGCGATCAAGTGAAGGGCATCGCATGTCGACATTGACCATCCGATCGCTGCGCAAGAACTACGGTGCGGTCGAGGTGCTGAAGGGCGTCGATCTCGAGGCGCAGGACGGCGAGTTCATCGCGCTGGTCGGACCCTCCGGCTGCGGCAAGTCCACTCTGCTGGCGATGATCGCCGGGCTTGAAACCGTTACCTCCGGCGAGATCCGCATCGACGGGCGGCTGGTCAATTCGGTGCCGCCGAAGGACCGCGACATCGCCATGGTGTTCCAGTCCTACGCGCTCTACCCGACGATGACGGTGCGCGAGAACATCACCTTCGGCATGGAAAGCCGCCGCGTCCCGAAGCCGCAGCAGGACGAGGCCGTCAGTCGAGTTGCTGCCTTCCTGCAGATCGAGCCGTTGCTTGGCCGCAAGCCCGGACAGCTCTCGGGCGGCCAGCGCCAGCGCGTCGCCATGGGCCGGGCGCTGGTTCGCGATCCCAAACTGTTCCTGTTCGACGAGCCGCTCTCCAATCTCGATGCCAAGCTGCGCGTCGACATGCGCACCGAAATCAAGAAGCTGCATCACCGCGTCGGCAAGACCACCGTCTACGTCACCCACGACCAGGTCGAGGCGATGACGCTGGCGTCGCGCATCGCCGTGATGCATCAGGGCGAGGTCCAGCAATTCGACGATCCCGCCACGATCTACAACCGTCCGGCCAACATGTTCGTCGCCGGCTTCATGGGGTCGCCGGCGATGAATTTTTTGGCCGCGGAACTGAACCAGGAAGACGGCCGCCCGACTGTCGTCCTGCAGACCGCCGACGGCAAGACGGCCAGCCTGCCGATCGTCCAGGCGCTCCCATCCGACACGCCGCGACAGCTTGTGCTCGGCATCCGTCCCGAGCACATCTACCGCTTCGATCCCGACCTCGCGCGCCGCAAGCCGGGCATCGCGCAGATCGATGCAGTGGTCGAACTGGTCGAGCCGACAGGCGCGGAGACCATGGCCGTCCTGCGCCTGGGCGGCAAGGAGATCACCGGCCGTTTCGACCCCGACGGCACGCCGCTTATGGGCGAGACGGTGACGCTCGGCATCGACATGGCGCGTGCCTGCCTGTTCGACCCGACGACCCAACGCCTGATCTGATCTGACCCGATCTGACCGAAGCTTGATCTGAAAAGAGTTCCGCCTTGTCCTTCGCCACCTATCCGAGCCTGTCCGAGCGTGTCGTGCTGATCACCGGCGGTGCGTCGGGCATCGGCGCCGACACGGTCCGCGCCTTCTGCGCCAATGGCGCGCGCGTCGCGTTTCTCGATCTGCAGCAGGAGGCCGGCGAGCAGCTTGCCCGCGACCTCGCCGCCACGGCAGCGCATCCGCCCCTGTTCCTGCGCTGCGACGTGACCGATATCTCTGCCCTGCAGGCCGCGATCGGCACGGTGCGCGACCGCCTGGGGCCTGTCGCGGTGCTGGTCAACAACGCCGCCGACGACAATCGCCTCTCCGTCGCCGACGTGACGCAGGAATACTGGGACCACGCCCAGGATGTGAACCTCAGGCACCACTTCTTTGCCGCCCAGGCCGTGCATCCGCACATGCAGGAATTGGGCTTTGGTTCGATCGTCAATTTTTCCTCGATCGCCTGGCGTTTCGGCGCGTCAGAGATGGCGCCCTATGCGGCGGCCAAGGCTGCGGTGGTCGGGCTGACCTTCGCGCTGGCGCGGGCGTTTGGCCCCGACAACATCCGCGTCAACGCCATCGAGCCGGGCGCCGTCATCACCGACCGGCAGCGGGAGCTTTGGTACAAGACCCAAGGTTCGGTCGACCAGGTCGTGCAGCGCCAGGTGATCCGCAAGGTTCTGCTCGGCGAGGAGATCGCGCGCACGGTGCTGTTCCTCGCCGCCGACGACAGCCGCATGATCACCAAGCAGTCGATCACCGTGGATGCCGGCCTGAGATGACCACACCTGACTCAAAGGATCGCTTCATGCTCGAGGTCGGCCTGAACCCCTACGGCCTGACCTATCATCTCGGCCTCCAGGGCCGCGGCACGCCACGCGCCAATCCTAGACCTGCGGGGCTCGATGGTTTCATCGCGCTCGCGACCGATCTCGGCGCGCGCGTGCTGGAGATCTGGGTGCCATGGCTGACCGAGCTTTCCGACGACGCGGTGATCGCGCTGCGCGAACGGCTCGCCGGTATTGGCATCGCGCCGGTCGTCAGCGGCGGCCTGCTGGTGGGCGAGCCGCTCGACGATGCGTTTCGGGCCGCGCGCCTGCTCAAAGCCAAAATCATCCGGACGGCGCTGACGCCGGTTCTCTGCGGTGACCGCAACGCCGCCGGCGAAAAATGGAGCGAGTACGTCGGCATCATTCGAGAGCGATTGGTGGAATGGGGTCCCCGCGCGAATGCCGAAGGGTATGTCCTTGCGATCGAAAACCACCAGGACTTTACCAGCCGGGAACTCGTCGATTTCTGCGCCCTCGGTGGTGACAGTGTGGGCGTCACCTTCGACACCGGCAACACGTTCCCGGTCGGCGAAGCGCCGCTCGATTTTACGAAGGTGATCGCCCCCTATGTCCGCCATGTCCACCTCAAGGATTATCGCGTGCAGTTCACGACCGAAGGTTACCGGCTGATCCGCTGCGCCATCGGCGACGGTGCGGTACCGTTTGCCGAGCTGTTCGCAATTCTTGGCCAGCACCACGATCGCCTGACCGCCGTTCTCGAACCGGGCGCCTTGGAGGCCCGGCATGTCCGCTATCTCAGCGACGACTGGTGGCGCGGCTATCCGCAGAAGACGGCACGCGAATTTGCCGCCTGCCTGGCGGCCGCGCAGCGCAACCGGCTGCCCGACGATGCCGACTACCGCACGCCTTGGGAGCGCGAAGCCGACGTCTCACTGGTTTCCTATGAGCTCGACATGATCCGGCGCAGCGCCGCCAACATGCGCAAACTGATGGAGAATATCCGATGACGGCACGTGAACTCGATGGATTGACCGCCTTCGTAACCGGCTCCGGCCGTGGCCTCGGCCGCGTGATGGCCGAGCGCCTGGCCGAACTCGGCGCCAATGTCGCGATCCACGACATGGACGAGGAAGCGCCGGCCAAATATGGCGAGTTCGCCAATCTGAGCGAAGTGGTCGAGCGCCTGAAGCGGCACGGCACGGAGGTGACGTCGGTGACCGGCAACATTGGCGACCAGAAGGCGGTGGCCGCGATGAAGCGCAAGATCGAGGCCGATCTCGGTGACGTGCATGTGCTGGTCAATTGCGCCGGCGGCGACATCGGCGCCAAGGGCGGCAAGCCGAACCCGAACAACGCCCTCGACATCGAACTGGACGACATCCGCGTGCTCACCGAGAACAATCTGATCGGCACGATGCTGGTCTGCCAAGCCTTCGTGCCGCCGATGAAGCAGCGCGGCGGCGGCTCCGTCATCAACATCGCCTCCGCGGCGGCACATCTCGGCTGCTCGCCCGAGGTCGTTTACTCCACCTTGAAGGCCGCGGTCGTGCATTACACGCGCTGTCTCGCCAAGGAACTGATCGACGACGGCGTGCGCATCAACGCGGTCAGCCCAGGCGCCACCAAGACGGCACGCTTCCAGGCGACCCGCGTGGTCGATCCCGAGCGCATGGACTCGAGCAAGAAGTCGCTGAACCGCTATGCCGAGCCGGAGGAGATCGCCGAGGCGGTGGCGTTTCTGGCTGGCCCGCGGGCGCGGTTTATCAACGGGCAGGTGCTGCGGGTGGATGGCGGGTTTACGATTTTTCCGGGGTGATGGGGCGGGCCTCGAATTTCAATTTCGGGGCCGAAAGCGGAAGTGCCGTTTTCGGGATTCCTGGGTTAAATTGCCCCCTCACGCCTCGAGCTTTTCGCAGCGTCAAAACGGCTGTGGAGGGATTGGCAGGCTATACCGCTGACGAAGCGCACATGTGACGCACCGAGGATAAGTAACCCCGCTTGGTCACGAGGGCGCTGCCGACCGGTTGGTCGAAACTGGCGCTGGTACTCGCTATTCACGAAATTGCCGATCACCCTGACGAGGTCCACTAAGCAATGGTGAACGTCATTTCTGAAGTCGCAAGCAACTCGGCCGCCCTACTCCATTGAGGTCAGCCATGCCTTCGCGGAGCCGACGCAATCTCTGCTGGAGCCTGCATGCTTCTTCAGGCGCAAGCGCTGTGTCTCAGTGCGGCATGAATCCTTTTCTCAGCCAAGCCAATATCTTGCTCCCATTGAGAACCCTGCGGACACGCCCGGCGGCCCAGCCAGCCTGCATGGTGGCGCCGGTGTGGCAACTGCAGACGATCTCATGCAACTGCCAATCGGAGAGTTCGAAGAAGCGTCTGGCTTCCCCGTAGGTATCCGATTGCATGCCCGATGCACGCAGCAGTGGATCGTCAAAGGCGACACTAATCGCCGATCCGACCGCGCGCGCTTCTCCGCGGACAGAGGGATGCAGATGCTCAGTCCCGGTGAGAGCCACAAGGGAGCGCGTCGGATTTCGATAGAGCAGTTCCGCCCACCGCTCTATCCGTTGCGTCCTTGTAGCCAGCAGAGCCGGCGATAGTGGACTGATGTCCGCGACTGACTGGAGTTGATCGAGTGTCTGGTGCTTCATGACTGCCTCCTGTTGGTCGTTCCAATCCCTAGGCCTTTGCTGCAGGATTGGCTCACACGCTAAGCCGCCTCGTAAAGGAGCGGCGGCCGATCAGGTGTTGCCACCAATCGCCCACAGGCACCGCGCGGCGGCATCTGCAGCGACACCAACTGCATTCCTTCGCCAATGTTCCAGCGGGATGAAAAAACTGTGCGGCCGGCCGACCCGACGGATCCGGCTGGCGCACGCAGGATCCTGAACTGCTGGACGATGATGACGCAGGCCTGGAAAGGCGGCTAGGTTGGACCTTGCTTTTCAGGCTTGACCATGATGTTTCACTACCCGCTCGGTCATCGCGGGAAGGCCAGGAGCAGAGCCGCTGGCAACGGTGAGTTGCGGACCAGGGCGGGCGGTGGTGGACGACGCCCTTGGGCCGCCAGGTCACTGAAGGAGCAACCGAAGCGGCGCTTCGGGCGTAAAAGCGATGTCCTTGTAGGTCTGCAATGTCTGCTTATGGAGGAACGGCGGCAAGGCCTCTTTGACCGGCATGGGGCGCATTGCTGACCGGCAGATTTTCGGCCGACAGCAGACCCTCTGCTGCTTGGGTACCCAGCACGCAAGCTGACATGTGAGACCTCGGTGCGAAGGCCGGGACCAGGCCCACTGCGAACGTACGTGTTGGTTCGCATGTTGGCGCTGAAGCGCCTTATCGTTCAGCCTCGCGGCACATAGATCATATGCACCGTATCGTCATCGATCAATGTGCTCGACACCAGTTGCAGCGGAGGCCTTGCCTCGTGGAAGAAAGGCTTGCCCTTGCCGAGCACGAACGGCCTCACGTGCAGGTGATATTCCTCAATCAGGCCCAGCCCGGTCATAAGACCGGCCAGTTCCGGACCGGAAACGCTCAGGATACCCTCCGTGCGGGCCGCGATCTCGCGAATCTGCGCTTCAATATCGCCGGAGATGAGGGTGGCGTTCGGGCCGACCCGTGAAAGTGTGCGCGAAACGACCCATTTGGGCAGCTGCGCCAGAGTGTCGCGAACTGGCGAAGCGAAGCATCCCATTCCGCGTGATCATCGTCCCAATAGCGCATGACCTCGTACATCCGGCGGCCATACACAGCGCCGGCATGGTTGCGAATCGTCTCGATCCAGTACTCGAAGTGCTTCTGGCTTGGTGCGCCCATGACCAGATTTCCGGCAAGGTCATCGACATAGCCATCGATGGAAACGTTCATTCCCAAGATAAGTTTGCCCAAAAGCAGCGCCTTCACCTAGTGGGTCCACGGACCAACCGCTTGCAATGCAAGCGGTCAGAGGCTATCGCAACTGATTGCAAATCGCAAGCGGCATGGAAGGAAGCGTTCGTGCCGCAAACGAGCCCTGCCTTGTCCCATCAACCCTGCACTTGAACAGCTGGGTGATCCGTCCCCGCTACCGCCATCTAGGCCTGCCTTCCCGAATCAAGCTGCACCCCAAGTCGCTCGTTCCGTCTCCACCGCACCACGGCGCGATAGCTGGTATGATCTACCGGCACGTGAAGCACGAAACGGTCGGGGATTGCGATATCGGCCTTCACCCGTAGCTCCGCGCCATGGGCGTGCTGGTTACAAACCAGACAATTGATACTGGCGTCGCCAACGCGGATTGTCGCTTCCTTCAGAACAAGATCACGGATATGCGACCGTCGCTCTATCGGTGGGTCAGTCGGCATTGCCTTATCCCTCTGATGTGTCGACCTGAAACTCTTCTGAACCCGGAATGGAAAGCGCACTACCGGCCCAGCGGTTGCCTCGAAAGACTGACGAGCTCGGCTTCGTCGACCACGCCGGCCATATAGTTCGCGATAATCCGGGATGCGATGGCGTCGCGTGCTTCGGGCGACTGACCGTCGCGCTTAAGCTGCTCGAATACACGGCCCAACAGCTCGAGTTCGGATGGCTGCAAAACGCCGGCCTCGGTGGCTTTGCGTCGAATGGGCATTTGTGATCCTCCACTACGGTCAACAACATACGACCGCGGCAGGGAAACTCAACTCACCTGTCGAGGGCGCCGCGCGGGCGGCGCCGACCACAAATCCCGTTTACCCGAGCGGGGAGTTTTTCACTCAAAGCCACAGTGATCTGGCGTCCATACAAAGCCCGCCAGCAAAGCCGGCGGGCGCAATAGTCATAAGATACGCCGCTAGAACCAGCTTCGGTCGCGTTCCTGGCTTTGCCCGAGCAGCATGCCGATCAACAACCCGGCAATGCCGCCAAGCACGAAAGCGCTGCTGATGGTGCCGGGATTTTGCTGGACGGCTTCGGACACCGTCTGCGCCTGCGATCTCAGCTGCTGCGTTGCCCGTGCCGCGCGCTCGGTCGCGCTGCCGTACCAGCCGCCGGCTTCGCCGACGGCATCTTCTGCGCGGTCGGCAAGCGTCCGGTTGATCTTGCTGATCTCGCGCTTCAGCGATGCGACCTGCTTCTCCAGGGCCTCCTGGGCCTCTCGGGCGGACATCTTCGGGGTGTCCTTGGGGGTGTCCTTCGCGGTGTCCTTCGGGGTGTCGTTGTCGGCCATGGCTGTTCCTTTCGTTGAGGCAGGGGGAACGGCCAACGGACAAGGATGGTTCCGCTGCCTGCGCTCACAGTCATTCACCCGGCCGGCCGCCAACTTTGGGAACACTCTCCCGATCCAACGGTTGTGGCTGATGGAGGGCACGCATTTGTCGAATCGATCGAGCCATGCTGAAACGCTGCGGACGGTCTCCGATCTGCTACACCGCGCCCGCCTTGTCATTCGCGACGGCGGCCATGCGGCGGCGATGTTCGAAATAGACACGCTGCTGCAGGTCGCCCAGACAGAGGTTGCGCGCCGCCTCGAACGCAACGATCGCTGAACCTCGATAGGCCACCGCGGGCACTATTCATTGCGGGCGGCGAAGGCCTCGTTTCCCTTTGCGATGGACTTGCAAGGCGCCCATCGAGCGGGTCGCCGTCCGAGCCACGCGTCGACATCGCAAAGGCGCAAAATCCGAGGATGAGGGGCCATCATCGCGGCATCGACCCTCCCGGTTATAACGCTTGGGCGGCGGAACAAAGCTTGGCCGCACTGGTTAGGCTCACAGCACGATGTGTGCCCCAACGAGGATCTCTGTCCATGAAAACACGTGTTCTTCTAGCTTCGCTGGCCACCGCCACAGCCATGGTCTTCGCCCTGCCCGCCTTTGCCGCCGACAGTGCTCAGGACTTTGTCGACAAGGCTGCCATCGGCGGCCTGTTCGAAGTGGATTCCAGCAAGATCGCAGAAGGCAAGGCCCAGGATCAAGGCGTTAAGGATTTCGCCAAGAAGATGATCGACGATCACGGCGCCGCCAACGCCAAGCTTGCGACCATCGCCGGCGAACAGAAGCTGAAAGTGCCGACGGAGTTGGACGCCAAGCACAAGGCCGATCTGGAGGCTCTGCAGAATGCCAACGATGCCGTCGACAAGCCCTATTTCCAGATGCAGCGCGATGCGCATTCGGAGGCGGTCACGCTGTTCGAGAGCTATGCCAAGGACGGCGACAACGCGCAGTTGAAGACCTTCGCCTCCGAGACCTTGCCGACGCTCAAAATGCATCAGGAAATGGTCGAGAAGATCGCTTCCGCCGACAATGCATCGTCGACCACCAGCTCCACCACCCCTGCCGTGAGCACGACCGACACCACCAATCCGGCCGCCCCGGTCCCGGGTGCCAACAGCTTCACCGAGGATCAGGCCAAGAGCCGCATTCAGGATGCCGGCTTCTCCGGCGTGTCCAAGCTAACCAAAGACGACCAGGGCATCTGGCGCGGTCAGGCCACCAAGGATGGCAAGACCACGACCGTGGCGCTCGATTATCAGGGCAACGTCGTTGCCGGCGCCAACTGAACCTCTGAACCAGATCGAGGAGATCAAGACCATGAAAACCGTAACCGGACTTTTCGACAACTACGATGACGCCTCCGATGCCGTCGGCGAACTGGAGGCAATCGGCGTGCCGCAGGCCGACATCAGCATCGTCGCCAACAATTCGGACGACTGGTACGACGACGGCGACACTTCCAACGCCGCCGAGGATGCAGCCGGGGGCGCCGGTCTCGGAGCCGTCATTGGCGGCGCCGGAGGGCTTCTGACAGGGCTCGGCATCATGGCCATTCCTGGCGTCGGTCCTGTCGTGGCCGCAGGATGGCTGGCCGCCACCGCGGTCGGCGCCGTTGGCGGCGCGGTCGTCGGTGGCGCTGCCGGTGGCATCGTCGGGGCGCTGACCGAGTCAGGCGTCCCCGAAAGGGATGCGCATGTCTATGCGGAGGGCGTTCGCCGCGGTGGCACGATGGTGACGGCCAGGGTCAGCGACGAACTCGCCGACGAGGCAGAGCGTATTCTTGGCGAATCCAACTCGGTCGATCTGCAAGACCGCCGACGCGCCTATGAAGCCGGGGGCTGGACCGGCTTCGATGCCAATGCCGACCCCTACACCGACATCGAGGCCGAGCGCGACAGAACGCGCAACGCCAGCCCACTCTGATCATCGAGCCCCGTCGCCGTACGGCGGCGGGGCCGAAGGTGCTGTCGGCGCACTGAAAGCGACGTTCAGATTCGGCCATAAGGGGCGGGTTCTCATCGGACCTGCCCCTTTTCGCTGTTGCCTTGGCTTGACCGGCTCTCGCCGTGTTAACGTCGAACCAACCCAGCCCCAGGAAAGCATGAGCCCGTCCCCGCAACTGATTGCCGAATGGCCGTTGTCGCCGTCAGCGACACTCGGGTCCGCCGCGCGCTCCAAGGGGATCGAACGTGAAGTCAGAGCCCGGCTGCCATGGGCAGTCAGGAAGCACGTCAAGGCCGAGACGGGCCGCATCGCATTGCGAATGTCGAGATCCGAAGCGGAAGCGTTCAAGGCCGCCTCTGCCAGTATCTCCAAAACACTGGAGGGAGTGGAAGCGCTGCCTGTGCTTCCACGCGAGGTCGAGGATATCCTTACGATCTCTTCGCGCGAGCGCCACAAATGGCTCAAGGACGGTCGGCTGCAAAGCACCGGCACACGCACCGTCAAGATGCGTGGGCGATCAAAGTCTGTCACCTTCCACGTTTTCGACCCGCGCCACATCGAGGACGTCCTGGACCGCGATCTGGCAACCGTCTGGAGAGAGCAGGATGTCCAGGAGGTCGCCGAGAACAGGCGGCGCGGCGCGGGCAAGGCCGCGCTGACGCGCGCGGGAAAGGGCACCGGGCAGGCTCGCACTGCGAGGAACGCCCGGGACACGGATGGCCCGCCGCCCGGACTGAAGGGCTGGGATGCGTTCGAGGACGAAGGCCTGCTGCGATAATGATGCTGGCGCTTGCCCTTGTCCTTTGTGCGGGGGGAGCCTCAGCCTCAGCGCATCAATCCCGCTGCCCGCAGCGCGTCCTCGATGACCTTGGTAATCCCGCCCGCCGGACCGCCTGGCGGATTGACAGGCTCCGGGGCCGGATCGACACGGACAGCTCGCGGTTTTTCCTTCAGCGAGAAAGGCTGCAATGCAGTGCCTGAAGCGGCCTTGGCTTTCGCCGTGCGTCGTACCTCTGGCTTCGTCAGCCCCCAGAAACGGGCGATGTGGCGCGTCGAGGAAATCCCGACATCCAACATGAACGGCCCTGCTTTGCCGAGAGCATTGTCGCCGCTCGCCTGCAATGGTGTGCCATGGCCCATGCCGGCAATGCTGTATGCCTCGACCACGTCGCGGCCTTTGCCATCGGACCAGACTTTTCGGCTCTGACCGTCGACCTTTTCCGTGCGTGTCGGTGCTTGAGCGAGGCCGTGCACGCCCTGCCATTGCGCCAGCACCGCGTCGGCATTGGAAGGCACCACGGTCGTATCGGCCGAGCCCTGCCAGACCGAAATCCTCGGCCACGGCCCCTTGTGCGGCGAGGCCTCCCGCAAAAGACGCTGCAGGTCGCTTCTGGACGGGCCGCCATGGCCACGCATGCGGTCGAAGGCTTCGGGGATGGTCGAGGCGCTGCCATAGGCAAGCCCGGCAATGATCGCGCCACCGGCAAACACGTCCGGGTAGGTCGCCAACATCACCGCCGCCATGGCGCCGCCAGCGGAAAGGCCGGTGACGAATATCCGCTTGCGGTCGAGACCGTGAGTGACCACCGCCGCCTCGATCATCTGGCGGATGGACAGCGCCTCGCCGCTGTCGCGGCTTATATCGCCTGGCACGAACCAGTTGAAGCAAAGATTGGCGTTGTTGGCGCGCTGCTGCTCGGGGAAAAGCACGGCAAAACCCTGATCGGCAGCAAGTTCGGTCCAGCCGGAACCATGGTCGTAGCCGGCGGCAGTCTGGGTACAGCCATGCAGCACCACGACCAGCGCCGCCTGCTTCGGCAGGTTTTCAGGAAGATAAAGCCGCGCACGCAAGGCGCCCGGATTGGACCCGAACCCTGTTATCTCGGACAGGTGATCTTCCTTGCTCTGTCCTGCACCGGCTGGCCGGCGGCGCATCGCGCTCAGCCGGGCGATCGTATCGGATATGTCTCGCAAATTGGTATCCTTGCGCGCCGGAATGGGCAGACTCGTGCACACAACGCACACGCAGCAATATCGTTGCTGCACTGCACAATAACAAGCGGCACGGCCGATTAAATGACCGGTGGATCACAGGAGCCGCTGCACAGCTTGTAACGACGAGCGCAATTTTGCCCCGGCTGACCTCTGGTCAGTCAGCCGGTCGAGGGCGGCAGGCGCTGGCTCACCAGCGCTGATGCACGTAGGGCTTGATGTTCTCATCGTAGACCGCCTTCACCTTGGCCATCAACTCGGAGGATAACGGCGCAAGCTCAGCCGCTTCCGCATTGGAAACCGCCTGCGCCGGATTGCGGGCGCCGGGGATGACAACCGTCACCGCGTCGAACATCAGGATCCAGCGCAGCGCGAATTTCGCCATGGTGGTGTCGCCTGACACCAGCGGCCGCACCTTCTCGACCGCCCCCAGCCCGACCTCATAGGGCACGCCCGAAAACGTCTCGCCGACATCGAAGGCTTCGCCATTCCTGTTGAACAGGCGATGGTCGGTGGTCTCGAACTTGGTGTCCGTCCTGAACTTGCCGGACAGCAGGCCGCTGGCCAGCGGCACGCGGGCGATGACGGCGACATCGTTCTTCTTCGCCTGGTCGAAGAACAGCTCGGCCGGGCGCTGGCGAAAGGCGTTGAAGATGATCTGCACGCTGACGACACCGGGATATTGCATCGCCTTCAGCGCCTCTTCGACGCGCTCGACGCTGACGCCGTAATTGCGGATCTTGCCCTGCTCGGTGAGCTTGTCGAGACGCTCGAACACCTCCGGATGATAGTAGAGATCGGTCGGCGGGCAATGCAGCTGCACCAGGTCGAGCGTGTCGGTCTCGAGGTATTTCAGGCTGCGGTCGATCCAGCCGGTGAGGTTCTCGACGCTGTAGCCCTCGACCGTCTGCTTCGGCAGCCGCCGTCCGGCCTTGGTGGCGATGAACGGGCGCGCGCCACCGCGTTCCTTCATCACCCGTGCGATCAGCTTTTCCGAACGGCCGTCGCCATAGACGTCGGCGGTGTCGAGGAAGCTGACGCCGGCATCGAGCGCGGCATGCAGGGCGGCCACCGCATCGTCGTCATTGACCTCGCCCCAGGCTGCGCCGATTGCCCAGGCGCCGAAGCCGATCTCGCTGACTGATCTGCCGGTACGGCCAAATTTCCGTGAATGCATTTCGCTGTTCCTGACTTGCGGCTTCGCCGGCAATGCCGGCTCCATGATTGCGATTTTTCGGGGAGCCTCATACCGCACGGCAACGCGATTGACATCCCTCTTCCCTGGATTTACCAGATCACTGGGTTGTATGACAACCCGGTAAGATTGCAACGATTTCGAGCCGGGAGGAACATGTCGCTGATTCGCGAACTCGATCTCCGACGGGGTCGCCGGATGAGCAGTCCGTCAACCGTGGTTGGCCCCCTAATCGTGAACAGCCTTGTTGCGCAGATCCTCGAAGCGGGCATAGCTTTTGGTCAGATGGCTGCGCATGGCGCGGCGCGCGGCGTTGACGTCCCTGGCTTCGATGGCCCCGAGAATGGCGCGATGCTCGCGCTGCATGCGGTCGAGATATTTTTCCCGCTCGGCCTCCGTCATGCGGTCGAGCCGCGTCCAATGGCGCGGGACCATGGCGCTGCCGAACGTGTCGAACAGCCGGGTGAAATTCGGGTTCTGCGTCGCGGCGAGAATGGCGCGGTGGAAGCCGAAATCCTCTTCCGAGCCGGAGCCGCCGGCACGCACCGCCGCCTCCAGCGCGTCGAGCCGCGCGCTCATCTGTTGAAGCGCCGCCTCGCTGCGCCGTTGGGCCGCAAGGCCGGTCGCTTCCACCTCGATGCCCATGCGCAGTTCGAGCACGCGCAGCACCTCGTCGATCGATTCGAGATCGTCGGGCAGCACGGAAAACGTCTTCGGCGGCGGATCCTTGGCGACGAAGGCGCCGAGCCCCTGGCGCGTGGTGATCAGCCCGCGCGCACGCAGCGCCGCCAGCGCCTCGCGCACCACGGTGCGGCTGACGCCTGTGGCAGCAACAATCTCCTGCTCGGTCGGCAGCCGCTGCCCCGGCGCAAGGTCACCGGATTCGATCTGCGCAATCAGCGTGTTGACCAGACCCGTCCGCAGGTTGGGCGCCTGCGGTATGGCGTCGAAAGTCATGGGCTCCGCCATCAGCGCGACTCCGGTTCGATTCTTGTTCAAAGGATTGCATCGACAGGTGCTCGCCGCAAGGTGACGAAAGGTGAGCCCGCCGGTGTGGGTCCAAGGAGAATTACATGAAAAAACCCGAGGATTGCATGAAAGAACGCATCGGCTTCATCGGCCTGGGCAGTATGGGCGCCGGCATGGCCGACAATCTGCTGCGCAAGGGCTGGCCGCTGACGGTGCATGTCCACCGCAGCCGCACGGCCGCCGACCGGCTGATCGCCGCCGGCGCCACCGAAGCGCCAAGCCCGCGCGCGCTCGCCACCGCGAGCGACATCGTCATCCTGTGCGTCACCGGTTCGCGCGAGGTCGAAGCGCTGGTCAAGGGCGCAGACGGGCTTGCTGCGGCCAAGACGCCGCTGCTGATCATCGACTGCTCGACCTCCAATCCGTCATCGACGACAGCGCTTGCCGCCGACGTCGCGGAGCAGGGGATGACGCTGATGGACGCGCCGCTGGCGCGCACGCCCAAGGAAGCCACCGAGGGCAAGCTCGACGTCATGGTCGGCGGCCCGGCCGAAATCGTCGCCCGAGCGCGGCCGGTGCTCGAGGCCTTCGCCGCGCGAATCGTCCACACCGGCCCGACCGGCAGCGGCCACACCATGAAGTTGCTCAACAATTTCGTCTCGATGGGCTATTCCGCGATCTACTCGGAAGCGCTGAGCCTCGGCGCCAAGGCCGGCCTGACGCCGCAGGTCTTCAACAGCGTCATCTCCGGCAGCCGCATGGATTGCGGCTTCTACCAGGCCTTCTTCGATTTCGTCCTCAACCGCAACGAAAACGCCCAGCGCTTCGCCATCGCCAATGCGCTGAAGGACATGACCTACCTCGCCTCCTTCGCCCAGGCCACCGGCATCGCCAACCCGATCGGCGCCGCGGTGCGCAATGGGTTCGCCACGGCAGTCACCACCGGCCACGGCGAGAAGTTCGTGCCGGCGCTGTCGGATATTGTGGCGGGGCTGAATGGGGTGTCGCTGGTGGAGGCGGCGGAGTAAAACCTCGTACGGCGCTCCCCAAATCGGGCGCTTTCTGGTAGCAGCGGAGGCGATGCACAAGACCATCGTCGGTCCGTTCCTAGCGTACCCGAGTGAGCACTACCGCGCGCTTCGTGAGGTCCACGAACCGCTGTTGAAGCGATTGTGACAAGAAGGCTGAGTTCATCCAATGGAACGGGACAGGATCGGTGCAACTGCGTGAGAAGCCGTCGAGCTAACAAGCGCGTTGCGCTAGCCCACAAACCACGTCAGCCCCAGAAGCAACATGCCGAACGCGACCACACAGTCGAGAATCCTCACCTGCCGAACACCAATTAGAGCCAGCCCGGTGCCAAGAAGCCCGCCGATCGTTCCCGTAAGTATCAACTGGGTCATGCTGCCTCCGACATTCGAACCGTAGCACAATGCCCGTAACATGCCCAGCGCAGCGCGGGAATCTCAGGTGTAGCTGCTACCTATTACCGAATTTTTTCCGGGCCGCGACCTCTGCGATAGCGATTCCTCGCCCTCATAATGGGGAGAGGTGGCTCGGCGAAACCGAGACGGAGAGGAGGCCAGCGCTGACATGTGCTATGGGCGCGATTGAGGGCGCGGGCCGAAACCGCTATCCCGAAACCTCCTTGCGGAGAAACCTTCCACAGTCATGAATTGCCCGCGCCCAGCACCGATCCATCCATGCCAAACCGCAAGATCGGTCGAGCGCGACATCTCCAAGAGCGCCTATCTGGTGTCGCCACGCAGGACGAGACGTTGATGACGGCACTTGAAAACTACCATGCCCGGATGCAGCGGGTGCTGGACCACATAGACCAGCATCTGGACGGAGATCTGGGCCTGGAAGCGTTGAGCGGCGTCGCGGCGTTCTCGAAATACCATTTCCACCGGCAGTTCACGTCAACCTTCGGCTTGTCCGTGCATCGCTATGTCCAGCTCGCCCGCCTGAAGCGCGCTTCTTACAGGCTTGCCGAGAGCGACGCCCAAAGCGTCACGGATATAGCGATGGATGCCGGCTACGACGCGCCGGATGCCTTCGCCCGCGCCTTTCGGCAACGGTTCGGACAATCGCCTTCGTCGTTCCGGAAGTCTCCCGACTGGGGGGCGTGGCTCATGGCCTTCGGGCCGCTCGAAAAAGCAAGGACCACGCTCATGCAGATAATCTTCGAACCCGCCGACGTGATCATCCGCGATGTGCTGCCGACGCCGGTGGCGATCATGGAGCATCGCGGCGACCGGGCGACGCTTCCTGACACCATCCAGCGCTTCATCGCCTGGCGCAAGGCGGCCGGCCTCTCGCCCGAGACAAGCCCGACCTTCAACATCTTCCGTTCCGAAAGGGAGCCGGCGAACCCGGCCGATTACAGCATGGATATTTGTGCCGGAACCGACCTGCCGGTAGAAGGCGGGCCGATCGAGGACGCGCAGATGAAGGCCGGCGTGATCCCCGGCGGACGCTGCGCGGTGCTGCGCTACCCCGGCAACACCAACAATCTCGAGCCGGCAGCGCTTTACCTTTATCGGGAGTGGCTTCCGGCCAGCGGCGAGGAGGCGCGCAACTTTCCGATCTATTGCCAACGGCACTTTTCGTCGAACGGACCGGTGCGCGAGGTGGTGCTTGAGCTGTTTCTGCCGCTGAAATAGCGCGGTGGGGTGGCGGCCTATCTCCGCCCCTGAGCTGGTTGAGCCGACGACCGTGTGAAATCTGATATGGCGCTCCCCCACTCCGTCTCGGCTTCGCCGAGCCACCTCTACCCCACATTCGTGGGGGAGAGGAAACCCAAGCTTTTGAAGGGCTGCGATCTCGGAGATTGGCATTTCCTCATCCCCCATGAAATGGGGGGTCCGAAGGACGGGCGAGACCCGTGGCTCGCCCCGGCAAGGTGGCTCGGCGAAGCCGAGACGGAGTGGGGGTCAGCGCTGCCATAGGCGATTGGCCCAGCGCTCGGACAAGGCAAGGCTATCCCTAAGCCTGCCCGCGCACAGCCTTCCGCAACCGCGAATGCCGTACCGGAGACGCTGCCTCGGGCCCCGGCGCTATCTCCGCAGCTTCCCCCTCATGCAACCCCACCCGCAGCGCCGCGCCCGCCAGGTGGTCGCGCATCGCCGCTTGTGCTCCTTCGGCGTCGCCGGCACGGATCGCTCTCAGGATGCGCTCATGTTCGCCGAGCGTGATGCGGGCCATGTCGTCCGACTTTTGCTGGTTGCCGGCGGCGAGAATGCTTTCGCGCACCCGCTCGGACACGAAGACCAGGAATTGGCCCATGTAGGAATTGCGCGTCGCCTCGGCGACGGTGCGGTGGAATTCGAGGTCGCTGCGCAGCCAGGCGACGCTGCCATAGGGGGCGGCGCGCATGCCGGACAGCGCATCGCCCATGGCTTTGAGATCGGCGTCGCTGCGCCGTTTTGCGGCAAGGGCCGCCGCCTGCACTTCGAGGATGCCACGCAGTTCGAACAGATTGCGAAACGAGTCGGCGCGCTGCAGCGTCTCATGGTCGATGGTCAGCACCGTCGGGTTGGTGCTCTCGACCACGAAGGCGCCGCGTCCCTGCTGCGACCAGATTCGGCCTTCCGAGCGCAGCCGCGCGATCGCCTCGCGCACGACGTTGCGGCTTACCCCGAATGTGGTCGCCAGCGCCTGTTCGGTCGGCAGCTGGTCACCCGGCTTCAGCCGGCCTTGCGCGATCTCGCGCGAGATGGAACTGGCCACCAGAGTGGAGAGGTGTGGGCCGCGATTGACCTTGTCGAGTTTCAGCGTCATCGCTCACCTATAGTCGACGGCGGCGGCCGGCGCCAGAATGCGGCCGTTGCTGAGAATGTGGCGCGGGTCGAATGCGTCCTTGATGCCGGCGGCGAGGTCGAGCGTCACCGGATCGATGCGTTCGAGGAACGCCTTCTGCTTGACCCGGCCGATGCCGTGCTCGGCGCTGATCGAGCCGCCATAGCGATCGACGACGGTGAAGATCTCGGCTTCCGCCTGCTCGAACAGATGTTCCATCGCCTCGATGCCCATGCCTTCCGGCGGCACGACGTTGAGGTGGATGTTGCCGTCGCCGACATGGCCGTAGGTGACGGCCAGCGCGTCGGGCCGGGCTTTCTCCAAGGCGGCCAGCGCATCGGTGACGAAATCGGCAAGCCTGGAGATCGGCACCGACACATCGGTGCGCAGGTAGCGGCCGCCCCTGCCCTGCCGCTCGACCATGATCTCGCGGTAGAGCCACAACCGCTCACCCTGCGCCCTGGTCGAAGCGATGACGCCATCCTCGACGATGTCCTCGACGCTGCCGAGAAACCCCAGCAGCATGTTGGAGAGGTCGATGAGCCCGCCGGAGGACACCTCGATCAGCACATAGACGGGATAGGGCTGGCTGAGCGGATCGGGAAAATCCTGGCCTTCGCGCATGGTGATCTCGATGCCGCCGCGCAGGATCAGCTCGAAGGCGGTGAGCAGGTCGCTGCAGTCGCGCCGGGCGCGGGCATAGAGCGCCATCGCATCGTCGACGGAGCGGAGGCCAACCAGCGCGGTTTCGATCTGCGTCGGCTTGGGGAATAGTTTCAGCGCCGCCGCGGTGACGACGCCGAGCGTGCCCTCCGAGCCGATGAAGATCTGCTTCAGATCATAGCCGCGATTGTCCTTGCGCAGCACTTTCAGCCCGTTCCAGATGCGGCCGTCGGCCAGCACCACTTCGAGGCCAAGCACCAGGTCGCGCGTCATGCCGTAGCGCAGCACGTTGAAGCCGCCGGCATTGGTGGCGACATTGCCGCCGATGCGGCAGCTGCCTTGCGCGCCGAAGGTGATCGGCAGCAGGCAGTCGCTCGCTTCAGCCTCACGCTTGGCGTCCTCGAGGATGCAGCCGGCCTCGACCACCATGGCATAGTCGATCGGGCTGATCGAACGGATACGGTTCATGCGCTCCAGCGAGATGACGATCTCGCCGCCATCCGCCGCCACTGCGGCGCCGACGAGCCCGGTCAACCCGCCTTGCGGCACGACCGGAATGCGCTCGGCATGGCAGAACCGCATCAGCGCCGACATCTCCTCAACCGAAGAGGGCCGCGCCACCGCCAGCGGCCGGCCGAAATGATCGCCCGACCAATCGCGGCTGTAGCGCGCCAGATCCACTTCCTCGGTCAGCAGCCCGCCATTCGGCAGCAGGCCGGCCAGGGCTGCGATCTGCGATGCGGAGGGCGCGGCATTCATGGATTGGCTCTGGGCCCCTCGGCAAAACGACTGGACAAATACCGACGTTGTCGTGTTATCATACAACCCTGATTTAGAACATCAAGCGAGGCCGTCTTGCCGCCAAGTGTTCGATGTGGATGATCAGAGCCGCAAATCACAGAATTCGGAGGACTTCCCCAATGAGCGACGCCCCGGGATTTCGCTATATGCACACCATGATCAGGGTGCTCGACCTCGACAAGTCGATCGCCTTCTACACCGAGGTGCTCGGCATGACCCTGCTGCGCCGCGACGACTACCCCGGCGGCAAGTTCACCAACGCCTTTGTCGGCTACGGCCCCGAGGACAAGGAAGCCGTCGTCGAGCTGACGCTGAACTGGGGCCGCGAGGAGCCCTACGAGATCGGCACCGGCTTCGGCCATCTGGCGCTCGGCGTCAACGACATCTACGCCGTCTGCGCCGAACTGGAAAAGCGCGGCGCCAAGATCCCGCGCAAGCCCGGCCCGATGCAGCACGGCACCACCCACATCGCTTTCGTCGAAGACCCCGACGGCTACAAGATCGAGCTGATCGGCCTCGACACAATGTGATCCGATCGGGCCGGACCGCATCGGCCTCGCGCCGATGCGGTCCCGTCCTGTCCGCGCTTGCCTGGGAGGCGGGATCACTTGATGACCGCGATCTTGCTGCGGTCGATGGTAATGGCGACGGCAGCGATCAGCACCGCGCCGAACACCATATTTTCCAGGAAAATGTTGAGGCCGACAAAGGTCATGCCGATGCGCACGATCGAGATGATCAGCGCGCCGACCGCCGTGCGGGCAACGCCGCCGAGCCCGCCGGTGATCGCCGTGCCGCCGACTATGACGGCGGCGATGGCCGGCAGCAGCAGCTGGTTGGCCAGCACCGGCGAACCGCTCGACAGCCTGGCTGCCAGCACGATGCCGGCGATGGCCGCGAGCATACCCGACGCGGCAAAGGCGATGATCTTGGTGCGGTCGACATTGATGCCCGCGGCCCACGCCGCCGGCTCGCCGGCGCCGACCGCGATCGCCTGGCGGCCGAAGCGCGTGTAGCGCAGCGCCAGAAAGGCGGCGATGCCGATCACCGCCGAAATCAGCACCACCACGGGAATGCCAGCGACAGTGGCGTTGATCCAGGCGGTGTTTTCGCGACCAGCCTCCTCGATGGTGATGGCGCGGCCATTGGAGACCCAGAGCGCCAAGCCGGTGACGACGCCGCCGGTGGCGAGCGTCGCGACGAAGGACGGCACGCGCAGCTTGACGTGGACGACGCCGCTCAACACGCCGAAGGCGAGCCCCGACAGGATCGCCACCGGGAAGGCGGCAAGGCCGAGCGAAGGCAGCAATTGCGCCAGGATGACGCTGGCCAGCGATGCCACCGCCTGGATCGACAAATCAATGCCGCCAAGCAGGATGGCGAAGGTGACGCCGGTCGCCAGGATGAACAGCACGGCGGTGTTGGCAAACAAAAGCGCCACGGTTTCGCCGGTGAGGAAGCCGGGCGCGGCGATCTCGATGATCAGCAGCAGGCCGACCAGCAGGATCAGCGGAATGGCGCCTTGCGTCCACTTGCCCTCGAAAACCTGCCTGATGGAGAACGCCTCATTCATCGGTTCACACCATTGCCCTGAGAAGATCGACCTGGTTCGGCTTGTTGCCCGGACTGGCATCGAAGCGCGCGGTGATTGCACCGTCGCGCATCACCAGCACCTGGTGCGACAGACCGATCGTTTCCTCCAGCGTGTCGGAAATCAAAAGGATCGCCACGCCTTGCGCCGAGAGATCGCGCACCAATTCGTAGACCTCCTCCTTGGCGCCGACATCGAGGCCGCGTGTGGGATGGTCGAGCACCAGGATGCGCGAGCCCGCCGTCATCCAGCGCGCCAGCACCACCTTCTGCTGGTTGCCGCCGCTGAGCTTGCGGCAGGCGGCATCGGGACCGGGCGCCTTGATGCGCAGCCGCTTGATCCAGTCGGCGGCAAGCCGGCGCTCCTTGCCATAGTCGATGGCGCCATGGCGCATGACGCTGGAGAGATCGGCCAGCGAAATGTTCTCCGCGATCGACAGGAACATCACCAGCCCTTCGAGCCGGCGCTCGCGCGGGACATAGCCGATGCCCTTGCGCAC
Organism: Mesorhizobium sp. M0615; assembly: GCF_040320805.1. Lineage (NCBI taxonomy): Bacteria > Pseudomonadati > Pseudomonadota > Alphaproteobacteria > Hyphomicrobiales > Phyllobacteriaceae > Mesorhizobium > Mesorhizobium sp. M0615. The sequence continues at coordinate 501,731 of NZ_JAMYQI010000001.1, forward strand.
CGCCGGTTCCGGCGAGGAGAAGCGCACGGCATCGCCGGCGATTTTCATCTCGCCCGCATCATGCTGGACGAAGCCGCCAACGGTGCGCGTCACCTCCTCGCGGCCGGAGCCGACGACGCCGGCAATGCCGACGATCTCGCCCGCCCGGATCGAGAGATCGACGCCGTGATAGTAACCGTTGGCGCCAAGGCCCTTGGCCTCGACCATCACTGTATCGCGCGGTGCCAGCTGGCGGGCCTCGCGGTAATATTCGGCCTGCAGGCCGCGCCCGACCATGATCTCGTGCAGCTCCGGCGCGGTGACTTCGGCTGCACGGTGCTCGGCGACGACGGCGCCGTCCTTCATCGTGTAGACACGGTCGGAGATGTTGAGCACCTCGTCGAGGCGGTGCGAGACGAACACAAAACTGGCGCGGGATTTAAGCGAGCGCACCCGCGCGAACAGCACCTCGATATCAGCGGCGTTGAGCACCGAGGTCGGCTCGTCGAGCAGGATGAGCAACTGCCGCTCGACCACTTCCTCCAGGGTCAGCGCCTTGGCGAGCTCGACCATCTGGCGTGCGGCGAAGGTGAGTTCGGAGGTGCGCGCGGTGACGTCGATGTCGATGCCGATCTTGGCCAGTTGCCGACGCGCCGCCGCGTTCATGGCGCGCCAGTTGACCAGGCCGAAACGGGTGAAGCGGTCCTCTTCGCCGAGATAGATGTTTTCGGCGACCGTCAGGTTGAGCACCAGCGACTGTTCCTGGAACACCATGCCGATGCCGTGCCTGGCCGCATCACGGGCGTTGCGCATGCGCAGCTGTTCGCCGTCCAGCGTGAGCGAGCCGCCATCCGGCCGGTAGCCGCCGGCCAGCACCCGCATCAGCGTCGACTTGCCGGCGCCGTTCTCGCCGATCAGCCCGACCACCTCGTTGGGCCGCACTTGGATGGAGACGTCGTGCAAGGCCTGAACGCCGGGGAAATTCTTGATGATGTTGGACGCCTGCAGCATGGCGCTCACTTCACGATTTTCAGGCGGACGCGATCGAGCGACAGCGCCACCGCGGCGATGATCATCAGCCCCTGCACCGTCTGCTGGATATAGGGCGATATGCCGAGCAGGATCATGCCATTGGCAAGCACGGTGACGATCAAAACGCCGATCAGCGTGTTGACGACGCCGCCCTCGCCGCCGGTCAAAGCGGTGCCGCCGACGACCACTGCGGTGACCGCTGCAAACAGCCTGCCGTCGCCGATCACGGCGTGCGACTGGCCGAGCTGTGCTGCGGCCAGCACGCCGGCAATGCCGAAGAAGAACCCGGCCAGCGCAAAAGCGGTGATGCGCACGCGCACCACATTGACGCCGGAGAGCTTGGCGACATCCTCATCGCCGCCGATCGCCAATATGTGGCGGCCGAGCTTGGTGTGATACTGGATGACGGTGGCGAGCAGGAACGAGCCGAACGCAACCCAGACCGCCACCGGCAGGCCGAGGAAACGGTGCAAGGCCAGGTCGCGGATCGAGGCGTCGTTCAGCTTGATGGCCGTGCCGCCCAGCATATAGACCGACAGGCCGAGGCCGATGAACCACATGCCGAGCGTGCCCATGAAGGACGGGATGCGCAGCATGGTCTGGACGAGACCGCTGACGAAGCCCATGGCGGTGGCGGCGGCGATGGCAGCGAGCACCGCCCACCAGCCATAGTCGTTGCCGTTGCCGTCATTGGCGGCGAGCAGAACAAGCACCATCGCCGCGACCGAAAGCGTGCCTTCGACTGCAAGGTCGATGCTGCCCATCAGGATGATGAAGGTCAGCCCCATCGCCAGCGTCAGCGGCACGGCGGCGGAATTCGCAAGCCGCACCAGATTGCGCAGCTCGATGAAATTGGGGTTGGCAATGGCGATGAGTACGCAGAGTACAATCAGCACCGCCAGCGGCGCCAGGCTGCGCCAGCGCCTGCCGCCCAGGAATGTCGCGATGCGGCCGGGGAACGATGTCATGGGCGTCGTCCGCTCGATGTCCGAAACGGACTTCAGGGGTTCTGTATGGATTGTCAAGAAACCGCTTCCCGTCTGCTGGTGACAGCCGTCGCGACAAGGGGATCGCGACGGCTGCGGGAGGAAGCGGGCCGCCAGGGAGTTGCAGCCCACTCCGATGGATCAGGTGCGGATTGCTCCGGTGACCCGGCCCCACAGATCGTTCCAGTCGATCTCGGGCTTCGCATCGACATTGGTCTTGTAATATTCCTCGACATTGTCGTGCGAGATCAGCACCGCCTTGCCGTAGAACTCACGGTGCTCCGGGGGCTCCTTGGTCGGGTCGAACTTGCCGATCTTGGCGTTGTAGCCGATGGCTAGACCCATGCCACCCTGCCAGAACGGATCCGAAGTGACGGTGCAGGCGAACTCGCCGGTGCGCACCGCATCGACCGCCGTCTTGATGCCGTCAACGCCGACGATCGGCACCTTGCCGGCGAGATTTTCGGCACGTAGCGCTTCCAGTGCGCCGGAGCCCATATCGTCATTGGCCGCCCAGATGCCCTTGATGTCGTCGCCGAAGCGGGTGAGCAGATTGCCCATCAGGTCGAAGGCTTCGGTCGACTTCCAGTTGGCGACCTGGAAGTCGAGCAGCTTGATGTCCGGGTTGGCGGCGAGCGCCGCATCGAGGCCCTTCTTGCGTTCGATCGCCGCCGTGGTCGAGATCAGGCCGCCGAGTGCGACGATGCCGCCCTTGCCGCCAATGGTCTTGAACAGGATCTCGGCGATGGTCTTGCCGCCGTCGATGCCGTCGAACTCGATATGCGAGACATAGTTCGGGTTGAAATCCTTCGGGTGCAGATCCCCCGGCTTGTTCCACTGCGTCACCACATAGGCGCCGGCCTTGGCGCAGGCCTCGACGATCGGGCGCGCATCGGGCGTGTCGTTGGGATCGGAATTCAGCACCATGTTGCCGCCGGTCTTGGCCAGCATCGCCTTGATGTCGGCAATGCCCTTCTCGCTGTTGCCTTCCGAAACCAGCGTGACGTGTTCCAGCCCGGCCCATTTGGCATACGCTTCCGCGCCGGTCTTCCACACCGCGTGATAGGGGTTGGACAGCGAGCGGATCGACGTCACCAGCGTCGGCTTTTCCTGCGCGCGCAGCACGCTCGGCATCGCGAGTGCCGCCACGCCGGCGGTGGCGCCCATCATCAGCGTGCGCCGGTTGACCGCAAAATTCTTCGTGTCGTTCATACCTCGAAACCTCCCGATTCCAATTCTGTTCCGCCCGGCATCTTGCGCAGGGAGCGCGGCCGGGACCTCCTGGTGAGGATCGTCAAGCTGCTCCTCCACTTGTACGACAACCCTTCAACACGATAACCATACCCTTTCTCTTGACGTGGCACAAGCGACTTGAGATCGTCGCGCGCAAGAGGAAGGGGCGGTGATTTTCATCGCCCGCCGGAGCATGATCCCTAGAAGTGGGAACCGGTTTTCTCGGACAAATCGGGAAACCGTTTTGTCCGGAGATCATGCTCCAACAAAGAGAACCCGGGAGTGGAAATGACGGATTACATCATTGTCGGCGGCGGTTCGGCTGGCTGCATTCTGGCCGCCCGGCTGAGCGAGGACCCGGACGTGTCCGTCGTGCTGCTCGAGGCCGGTCCGCCCGACACCGACCGCTACATCCATTTGCCGGTCGGCTTCTTCAAGATGACGTCGGGGCCGCTGATCTGGGGTTATGACACCGCGCCCGGCAAGGAGATCGACGGCCGCACCATGGTCTATCCGCAGGCCCGCGTGCTGGGCGGCGGCTCCTCGATCAACGCCCAGGTGTTCACCCGCGGTTGCCCTGAGGATTATGACGGCTGGGCGACTGAGAATGGCTGTGCCGGCTGGAGCTATGCCGACGTGCTGCCCTACTTCGTCCGCTCCGAGGGCAACGACACTTTTGCCGATGCGCAGCACGGCACTGACGGCCCGCTCGGCGTCTCCAGCGGCGCGCCGCATCCGCTGACCCGCATCTTCGTCAAGGCGGCGCAGCAGGCGGGCCTTCCTTTCCGCGCCGACTTCAACGCCGGTAAGCAGGCGGGCGCCGGCTTCTACCAGACGACGACGCGCCGGGGGAAACGCTCGAGCACGGCGGTCGCCTATCTGAAGCCGGCGCTCGGCCGCAAGAATCTGACGCTACGCACCGACGCCTCCGTCAGCCGCATCGTGGTCGAGAACGGCCGCGCCATCGGTGTCGAGATCATCGTCAATGGCCGCACCGAACTGCTCCGCGCCGAGCGCGAAGTCATCGTCGCCGCCGGCGCCATCGGCTCGCCGAAATTGCTGATGCTGTCCGGCATCGGCCCGGCCGTGCATCTCGGCCATCACGGCATCGAGGTGGTCCACGATTCCAAAAACGTCGGCCAGAATCTGCACGATCACATGGACGTCGATGTCGTCGCCGAGCTCAACGGACCGCATGGCATCGACCGTTACAAGAAGAAGCGCTGGCAAGCGGTCGCCGGTCTTGAATATGCGCTGTTCGGCAAGGGGCCGGTGGCCTCCAACATCGTCGAGGCCGGCGGCTTCTGGTGGGGCGACCGCGCGGAGAAGACGCCGGACATCCAGTTCCATTTCCTGCCCGGCGCCGGCGTTGAGGAAGGCATCGGCTCGGTTCCCGGCGGCAATGGCTGCACGCTGAACTCCTACCATGTGCGCCCGCGTTCGCGCGGCAGCGTCACGCTCAAGTCCGCGGACCTGCGCGATGCGCCCATCATCGACCCCAACCCGTTCGCCGAGCACTATGATCTCGAACGCGCCATCGACGGCATCGAGATCAGCCGCGAAATCCTGTCGCAGCCAGCCTTCGCCAGATACATCAGCCGCGAGCATCTGCCCGGCAAGGCGATGCAGGGGCGCTCAGCACTCGAAGCCTTCGCCCGAGAACATGGCCGCAGCGCCTATCACCCAGTCGGCACCTGCCGGATGGGCGGCGATGCCGACAGCGTCGTCGACCCCGAGCTTCGCGTGCGCGGGCTGCAAGGCCTGCGTGTCTGCGACAGCTCGGTCATGCCGAGCATCGTGTCGTCCAACACCAATGCGGCAGTGGTCATGATCGCCGAGAAGGCGGCGGATCTGATTGCGGGGCGGATCTGATTGCGCGGCGGATGCTGCCGGTGGCGTTAGCAGGACAATCGCATGTGGTGGCGCCATGCGATTGCCCTGCCTTGAGCACCTGTCGCTGAGCGCATAGCACTCCAACCGCACTAAAAACGACCGCCTCCCGCAGCGCCTTCAACCGGCGCTTGCGCAACCCACCAACCGACCGGAAACCCCCGGTTGCGGGCCCGTTGCCGACGCCTGCGCGGGGATGTGAAAGCGCTTTTGCGCCAGTTCCGCGATCACACCATATGAACCGATCCAACCTCTGCTAGCTTGTGGGCGTGGGACTTGTCCCGCTTTGGCCGGTGCTTCAGGCAACCCCATCCCAACCCCCCGCCCCCTGTGGCGCCGGCCATCCCCCTCCCTTCTGCCAGGCTTCCCGACCTGCCATCCTCAGCCGTCCTTGCCAACTTCGAGGTCGACGACGAGGCCTGATGCGTTGCATGCAAATCCAAACCATCGGGCAGCGTATCGAGGAATTTCACATCGGCTGTCTGGATGACCTCCTGAAAGGCGACCAGATCCGGGTCGAGCCGCCCCAGCTCCCGGTTGATGGCCGCCAGGCGCTCCGGTTCGCCTTCCGTGTTGCAGACATTGAGAGTAACGAGGCGTAAGCGCATAGGATTTTTCCTCAATGTTGAACGACCCTCGACGCACGCGACGCGGATAGGTGCCACGATAGAGTTCCGTGTCTGGTGACGTTCAGCGAACCACCGCCTCGATGCGTTCCACGCGGTGCGCGAAACGGCTTGGCCATCGGCGCGGTTCGGCTTGCCAAATGCCGCCATGCCGCCCATACACGGCTTGAACAACCGCCCCGAGGGTCCGCGCCCATTTTGCCAAAGGATACTCTCCGATGTCTGTGACGCCGTCGCCGTGGTCAAAACCGTGACGGCTTCCCTCGCAAGCCTGGGCTGGACGGATTTCTTCGGCGACCAGCTTGAAGCCGATGAGGCAGACCTGGTGCCGACGCGCATCGCTTCGGTGCACCGCGACCGTCTGGCCGGTCTGTCTCTGTCAGGGCCAGTGGATCTGACGCTGCCGGCCAATGCCAACACCGGCGACTATGCCGTCGGCGACTGGGTGCTGGTCGAGCCTCACACGCATCTGCTGCGCCGCCGCCTGACCCGCAAGACGGTGCTGGAGCGCCGCACACAGGGCGGCAGGGTGCCGCAGCTGGCCGCGGCCAATGTCGACACGCTGTTCATCGTGACGTCCTGCAATGCCGATTTCAACATCGCCCGGCTCGAGCGCTATCTCGCGCTGGCCAACGAGGCCGGAACGACGCCGGTGATCCTGCTGACCAAGGCCGACACCGCTGACGATGCCGAGGCTTACCAAGGCCAGGCCGCCGCCCTGCAGCGTGGGCTGGCCGTGGTGGTGCTGAACCCGCGCGTCGCCGATGCCGCAGCGGCGCTTGCTCCCTGGTGTGGCGCAGGGCAGACGGTGGCGCTGGTCGGCTCCTCCGGCGTCGGCAAATCGACGCTGGTCAACACGCTGGCCGGATCGGCGCAGCAATCGCCGCAACAGACCGCGGGCATCCGGGAACACGATGCCAAGGGTCGCCACACCACCACGGCGCGGTCGCTGCACCCCATTGCCGGTGGCGGCTGGGTGATCGACACGCCGGGCATGCGCACGCTGCATGTCAGCGACGTCGCATCCGGCATCGACACGCTGTTTGCCGAAATCACCGAGCTCGCACCGCTGTGCAAGTTCCGCGACTGCACCCATGTCCACGAACCGGGCTGCGCGGTGCAGGCTGCGTTGAAGGCGGGTACGCTCGACCCTGAGCGCCTTGCCCGCTGGCGCAAGCTGTCGGAGGAAAACCAGGGCAACACGCCGGTTCAGAGCGGCCCGCGCGGCAACAAATCTCCTGCCGCGCGCCCGAAGCGGCGTTGAACATCCGGAAAATTCCAGCGAGAGAAATTGGAGGCCTGGCCATGTGCCGGGCCTCCGTGCTTTCACTCTCCCCGCATCGTCGCCTGGAAGGTCGGCAGGTGCTTCTTCTGCGCATCCAGCATGCGCTCGCGGTAGACGCCGTAGATGACGTCGGTGTCGTGCAGCGTCACGCCGGCAATGGTCGGCGAGGCGAAGACCGGCAGTTCGATGCCGCGCTTGGCGAGCTGCTCGGCGGTGCGCGCGATCAGCTCATGCGCCAGGATCATGGCAAGCACCGTCGATGAGCCCGACACCGGCCGGCTCCAGCCCTCGACCGGCACGATGGCGTCCTCGATCGGCGAACAGGTGTCGATGACGAGGTCGGCGGCATCCGCCAGCCGCTTGCCGGAGGAGTGCGTCGCCGGCTTGTCCAGATTGTTCTTGCTGGTGACAGCGACGACGAACATGCCGCGCTTCCTGGCGTAGAGCGCGGTGTCGATGCCCGACGAGTTGCGGCCGCTATGGCCGAAGATGATGATGGAATCGCCCTTGTTGAGCGGCTGGTGGTCGAGGAATTTTTCGGCGTATTTTTCAGTTCGCTCCAGCCACAAAAGCTCGCGCACGCCGCCGGCGCCGAGCACATTGTGCCACATCACGCGCGGGTCGGTCAGGGGGTTGAAGCCGACATAGCTGCCATAGCGCGGAAACACTTCCTGCACCGGCAGCACCGAATGGCCGGAGCCATAGAGATGCACCAGCCCGCCGCCCTCGAGCGAGTCGGCAAAGCGGCTGGCGGCCTGGCCAAAGGCCTCTTCATTGGCTTTCGCAGCCTGGTCGATGAGGGCGGCGAGACGGTGGATGTAGAGATCGGACACGTGGGTACTCCTGTTTGCTGTGTCGGTCTGGAATGGATCAGCTTCTCGGGTTCAGCGGCACGCGTCCGGCGCGCAGCGTCGAGCGGATTTCGTAGCGGTCGCCGCGCATGATCGAGACCGTGAATTCGAACGGGCCGCGCTCGTCGGTGGTGATGCGTTCGACGACGAAGGCCGGGCTGCCGACAGCGAGGTCGAGCAGTTCGGCGTCCGCCGCGCCGACCGCGCCGACCCGGTAGTTCTCCCGCGCGGCCACCGGCACGATGCCGTAATGGCGCTCCAGCGCCTCGTAGAGCGAGCCCTGCAGCAGGCCGGCATCGAGGAAGCCCGGCACGCGCACGGCCGACAGCTGCGCCGTCTGGATGCCGATCGGCTCATTGTTGCCGAGCCGCAGCCTGCGAATGCGCACCACCGGATCGCCCTCCTCGATCTCCAGCGCGCCGGCAGCCGCCGCATTGGCGGTGGTCAGGCTGCAGTCGAGCAGGCGCGAGCCCGCGACCACGCCCATATTGCCCATCTCCTGGGTAAAGCTGGTCAGCTCGCGCGTGCCGGCGACCAGCGTGGTCGAGCGCACGAACGTGCCGCGGCCATGTTCGCGCCTGAGCAGTCCTGCCTCCTCGAGATTGCGCAAGGCGTGGCGCAGCGTGATTCGGCTGACGCCGAACAGGGCGCACAGCCTGTCCTCCGCCGGGATCTGGTCGCCCGTTGCCCATTCGCCGCTCTTGACGATGGCGCGGATCGCCTCTTCGACCTGGTACCAGAGCGGCTCCGGCCGTCTGCGGTCCGGCTGCTGAAAGCTTGCTTCGCTCATCGCACCTGCCTCCACCCTTGCCCAACGGCGCCGGCCAGCGCCGCGCCGACCAGACCGGCGCGGGGACCGAACTTTCCAGCCTTGACGTCGATGCCGCGCAGATGTGGCGGCAGTTGACGTCGCAGCGCCGCAAGCAGCGGCGGCCGGATCACATCCAGCGCCTCCGCCAAACCACCCGAAATCAGCACCGCTTGCGGATCGAGCAGCGCGACAGCGCCTGCAAGCGCGGTGCCGAGCTGTCGCGCCGGCAGTTCAAGCAAGGTGAGTGCGGCCAGTTCGCCGGCCTGGGCAGCGGCGATCAGCTGGCGGCCGTCGGCAAGGCCGATCTGTCCGGCAAGGGCATCGAGCGCCCGGCCCGACGCGACGCGCTCCAGCCAGCCGCTGCGCTCCTCGCCATGGTCTTTGACGTCGGCGCAGGCCCAGCCGAACGAGCAGGCGCCGCCATGCGCGCCGGCAACGATGCGGCCATTGGCCAGCACCGCCGAACCGATGCCGGTGCCGATGGCGAGCAGGATCGCATCCGGCATGTTTTTCGCACTGCCTTCGACAGCCTCTCCCAGCAGCGCGATCTGTGCGTCATTGCCGAGCGCTACGCGCAGTTTGGGAAACAGCGGCTGGATATCGACGCCGTCGAGGAACGGCAAGTTGGGGATCCAGCGGCAGATTGAGCCCTCGACCAGACCCGGCACCGCGATGCCAAGCGCTGAGACCGACCCGGCCTCAGCGCACAGCGCGTCGATGCGCGCAATGAAGGCATCAAGGGTTGCCGGCGCCGGCTCGCTGCCCAGCGCCTCCAACGCACCGACATCGCCCGGAGATACGGCAGCGCGCAGATTGGTGCCGCCGAGGTCGATGGCGAGTACCCGCCTCATCGACCGGACCCTTTGCCGAAGGGGAGCGAGAACAGGCCGCTGCCGGCATTCCACGAATGCGACGCCGCCGCGAAGGCCTGCGCATGGCGCGTGCCGCGCAGGCAGCCGCGCAGCCGGTAGAGCGAACTGTAATAGTCCACATAGGGGAAGCTGCTCAGGCCGCGCGCCAGCTCATACTCCATGACCGCGTCGCGCCAGGCCTCGAACCCGTCGCTGACATCGACGAGATGCTCGGGCCGGAAGCCGTCATCGTCCTCCCAGTTTTCGCCGAACAGCAGCAGTTGCGGCGTGTGCGCCGGATGGTCGCTGGCAACGGTCGGCAGTCCGGCGAAGAAGATACCGGTCTTCGTCAAATGCGCGGCGGCGCGATGGTCCTTGTGCCAGCTGCCATGCCAATGGGTGATGACGATCTCGGGTTTCAGCTCGCGAATGATGTCGCCCACCTCGAGCGCCGTCTGATCGTCTGTGGGCAGGAAGCCGTCGCGCAGGCCAAAGCCACGCATGGTGACGCCGAGCCGCTCCGCCGCGCTGCCCGCTTCCTCTTCCTTCTGCACGCAATAATGCGCGGGAACCAGGTACGGATGGCCCTGCTCACCCATGGTCAGATGCAGGAAGGTCACCGTGGCGCCGCGCTTGACGGCAGCGGCCGCCAGCGGCCCGGCCATCACCTCGGCATCGAAGGCGTGCGCGCCGACCACCAGGATCGATTTCGCCGCATAAATCCTGTCTTCGATCATTTCATGCCCCCTCCGGTACCGACGCCTTCGCGAATCTGGCGCGCCAGCAGACAATACATGATCAGGATGGGCGCCATGGATATCGCCAGCGAGGCGAACACCAGACCCCAGTCGGTGCGGAACTGGCCGACGAAGACGCTGATCGCCAGCGGCACCGTCTTGTAGCGGTCGTCGAAGATGAAGATCAGCGGGAAGAAGAAATCGTTCCACACCGCGATCGCGGTGAAGATTGCCACGATCGACACCGCCGGCTTGACCATCGGCAGGATGATCTGGAACAGGATGCGCACCTCGCCGGCGCCGTCCATGCGCGCCGCCTCGTCCAACTCGGAGGGCAAGACGCGCATGAAATTGGCGAAGATGAAGACGGCGAAGGGAATGCGGATCGCCGAATAGACCAGGATCAGCCCGGTCAGCGAATCCAGCAGGCCGAGATTGCGCATCAACGTGAACAGTTCGACCGAGGCCAACCGGATGGGCAGCATGATGCCGGACAGGAACAGGCCGAGCATGATGGCATTCCAGCCAAGCTTGTAGCGGCTGAGCGGATAGGCCGCCATCGCCGAGACGACGATGGTGAGTATGACGGCGCCGCCCGTGACGATCAGGCTGTTGATGAAATTCTGGCCGAGATCGGCGCGCGTCCAGGCGTTGATGAAATTGTCGAAGGCAAAGCTTTGCGGCAGGCCGAGCCTGTTGTCGTAGATCTCGGCCGTGGTCTTGAAACAGGAGACGATGAGGATGTAGAGCGGCAACAGCACGGCCGCCGTCCAAACGACCAGCACCGTCCAGCCGGGCAGCCGCGCCAGCTGCCGAGAGATGGCCGGTCTTTGCGAAATCGCCAGCGCGCTCATAGCTGCACCGTGCGGCGGTCGAAGGAGCGCAGCATCATGAGCGTGCCGATGCTGAGGATCAAAAACAGCACGGTGCCGAGCGCCAGCGCCAGACCGATATCGGTGATGCCGACAGCGCCTTCCGCCCCGAAGGCCAGCCGGTAGAAGTAGGTCACCAGCGTGTCGGTCGAATAGCTCGGATTGCCCTGCACGCCCTGCATGACATAGACGATGTCGAACTGGTTGAAGGTGTTGATGAACGACAGCGTCGTCAGCGTGCCCAGCGCCGGCATCAGCAGCGGCAGCGCGATCGAGAACAGCATGCGCGCATTGCCGGCGCCGTCAAGTTTTGCCGCCTCGAAAATCTGGCCGGAAATCTGCCGCAGACCTGCCGTGTAGATCAGCACCGGCAGGCCCATCCAGTTCCAGGCATCGACGGCGATCAGCATGGCAAGCGCGGTGTGGCTGTTGCCGAGCACGGTCAGGCTGCCCTGGTGCAGGCCAAGCCCGTTCAGCGCCCATTCGACGACGCCGCCCGGTGCCAAAAGCAACCGCCACAGCGCGCCGACGATGACCGGGCTCAGCACCGCCGGAAAGAAGAACAACGACTGGAAGAACGCCGCACCCTTGTCGCGCAGGAACAGCAGCCAGGCGAACAACAGGCCGAGGCCATTTTGGAAGACCATGATGCCGAAGAACCAGGCGGTGTTGTGCCACAGCGCGCCGTAGATCCGCGCGCCGCTGGGGAAAACGAACAGCCTTGAGAAATTCGACGGGCCGGCGAACTCGACCATGCGCAGCCCTTTCCAGACGAAGAAGCTGCCCCACAGCGACATCCCCAGGGGATAGAGGACGAACAGCGCATAGACCGCCAGCGCCGGCAGGATGAACAGCACTGCCATGCGCTGCTGCGTGCGGCGAAGGCTGCTGGTGCGGCGAAGGGTGCTCATGCGCTTTTCTGGTCCGTGAGAGGCCGGCCGCTTTTGCGACCGGCCGCGCCTACTGCTTCGGCTTGAACCAGGTGGCGACGGCGGCCTGCATGTCGGCCGCCAGCTTCTCCGGCGCGATGTTGCCTTCGACCATGTCGATGATCTCCGACTGCAGCACCGAAGACGCCGTCGGCGACTGCCAGCGGAAGCCGACCAGCGTCAGATACGGCGTCGAATTCTTCGCCATCTCCATCATCGCGGCCAGCACTGGATCCTTCAACGTCACATCCGTGCGGGCCGGCGGCCAGCCGAGCTCGTCGGCGAACATCTGCGCGAACTCTGCCGAAGCCATGAAGCCCAGCACCTTGGTCGCGGCTTCCTTGTTCTGGCTCTCGGAGACCAGGCCATAGGAGCCGTCGGAGAAGGCCGAGGTGTAGAGTTTTGCCCCGGCATCGTCGGCGGGGAACGGGAAGATCGAGAATTTCAGCTTCGGGTTCTGCGCCTTGAAGCTGCCGTTCTCGAACGAACCGCCGAGGAACATCGCCGCCTTGCCGCCGATGAACTGCTGCGTGGCGGTGGTGTAGTCGATGCCGGCGAAGCCGTCGGGGAAATACGGCTTCAGCTCGGCGAAGCGCTTCAGCGCCGCCACATAGCGCGGATCCTGGAAGGTCGCCTTGCCGCTCATCATCTCGTCGTAGAATTCAGGACCATAGACGGTCGGGCCGACGACCCCGACGGCGATCTCCAGTTCCCAGGCCGAGCCGTTGGCGCCGCCGGTGGCGATCGGCGTGATGCCGGCCGCCTTCAGCTTCTCGCAGACGGCGGTGAAATCCTTGTAGGTCTTGGGGATCTCGATGCCCTGGGCGGCGAAGATATCCTGGTTGTAGAAGACGCCCATCATCGGCACCGAGTAGGGCACGCCGTAGAGCTTGCCGTCAGCGCGGCCACGCACGCCGCCAAGCGCTGCGTCCTCCATGTTCTTCAGCTCCGGCACGCTGTCGTCCAGCGCGTCGAGATAGCCGGCCTCGACGAAGGGCTGCAACTCGCCATAGGCCTTGAGCTGCGCGATGTCGGGCCCGCGGCCGCCCCGCAGCGCCGTGCTCAGCCGGTTCTGGTAATCGGCATCGGGCGTGAACTGGATGGCGACCTTGATGCCGGGATTCTTCGCCTCGAAGGCATCGAAGATGCGGCGCATCGCCGCCTCGTCCTCGGTGCGCCAGCTCCACAGCGTCACCGTGCTGTCGGCGGCTCGCGCCGGCAATGAGGCAAAGACGCCGGCGCAGGCGGCGGCAAGGCCGCCGATCAGCCTAAGCGCTGCGCGCCGGTGAAGTGAAAGCATGCTCATTGCCAGTCTCCCATTGTTCTCTGTCCTTGGCGTCCCGCGGCGTTCCCGTGCCGTGAGAAGTCATTGGTTCGGCAAAAGTCATTATAACGACATAGCGGTATTCGCAAGAGGTCTGCTGCGCCTCAGGAATGGCGGCGTTGGCCCGCTCACGACATTGCAGTACCTGCATCCGTTTGTTACCTAACGATAAATATCCACATTCCAGCGCCGCAAAGAAATCTGTGACCGTACCATGTGAGACTTTTTCCCCAGCAAGCCCTTGCGTCGCCGCGCTGACTTGTCATAACCTCATGTGAACCGATAGGGAGGATGAGGAATGTCGTTTGCCTGGACGTCGAAACTGGCACTGGCCGCAGGCCTCGCCATCCTGCCCGCCACGGCCTGGGCGCAATCGGTCGACATCTCCTATCTCACCCACTGGTCGCCGGAGACGGTGGCGCTGCTGGAAGCGGCGGCCAAGGATTATGCCAAGACCAATCCGGATGTCAGCGTCACCGTGCGCGCCGTCCCCTTCGGCGACCTCCTGACCACGTTGCGCTCGCAAGGCGGCGGCGCGGACGGCCCAACCATCGGCGGCATCTACGATCTCTGGTTGCCGGAACTGGCGCGCGACAAGCTGGTCGCGCCCGCCCCCGATGCGGTGGCCAGCGAGGTCAAGGCCGCATGGCCGGCGGGCATCACCAGCGCCGCCTCGGTCGGCGGCACGCTCTACGGCATCCCCAACGAAATCGACGTCTATGCGCTGAACTACAACAAGGCGCTGTTCAAGCAGGCCGGCATCGCGGCGCCACCCAAGACCTGGGACGAGTTCAAGGATGCGGCCAAGAAGCTGACCAACCAGGATGCGGGACAGCAAGGCTTCGGCATGATCAACTCCTGGGCGGCCGGCGTTGTCCACCCCTTCGCCTCGCTGCTGGTGTCCAATGGCGGCGACCTGGTCAAGGACGGCAAGCCGGTGCTCGACAGCCCGCAGGCCGCGGAGACTTTCCAGCTCTATGAAGACCTGATCAAGTCCGGCGCCAGCGTGCCTTCGATGGCGACAGCCGACGCCAACACCACCGGCCCCTTCCTCGACAATTTCGTCTCCGGCAAGACCGGCATGATCATCATGGCCAATTGGTGGGAGAGCGCGCTGAAGGCCGGCATGGGCGACAGATTCGCCGACATTGCAACGGCGCCGATTCCCGTCGGCCCGAGCGGCGACAAGCCGCATTCGATATCCTACTCCTGGATGACCGTGGTCAACGCCAATGCAGGTGCGGCCGAGCAGAAGGCGGCGTGGGACTTCCTCGCCTGGCTGAACAATCCAAAGTCCGGCAAGAACGGCGCTTCCGCGATGTCGGATATCCTGATGTCGATGGGCATCCTGCCCTCACGCCTCTCCGACATCGAGGCGCACAAGGACAAGCTCGGCTCGGAATTCCTCTCCGGCTATGTCAGCGTGCTCACCGACGCCAAGCCGTTCCCTGTCGTGCCCGGCGGCCAGGAATTCTCGGAATCGCTGCAGCAGACGCTCGAGGCGTTGCAGTATGGCCAGGTCTCGGCCAAGGATGCGCAGGCGACGGCGCAGGCCGACGCCATTTCGATCCTGGAGCGCGCCGCCAAATAATGATTCAGAGGTATCGTGCCTCGGCGGGCATCATGCTGGCGCCCGCCGTGACGCTGATCGGCATCTTCATCCTGTTGCCGATGCTGCTCACCGTCTGGCTGTCGTTCCAGGACTGGTCGACGCAGACGCCGTTTTCCAGCGCCGGCTTCGTCGGCGTCGACAATTTCCGCGAGATTTTTGGGGTCTCCTCGGTCGGCCGCGATTTCAAGGCCGCGCTCGCCAACACAGCCGTCTACACCGCGCTCTCCGTCGTCCTCATCCTGCCTCTGTCGGTGGCCTTCGGCCTGATGGTTTACCAGCGCGACGTCGCCGGCGGCACGGCGCTGCGCACGGTGCTGTTTGCCACCTACATGGTGCCTATGATCGCTGTCGCGCTGGTGTGGTCGAAACTCTATTCGCCGAGCGAAGGCCCTCTCAACCAGATGCTCGGCCTTATCGGCATCGGCCCGCAGCCTTTCCTGTCGTCGCCGCGCTCGGCGCTGATCTCGATCGTCTTCCTCAATGTCTGGCAGCAGGTCGGCTATTTCACCGTGCTGGCGATCGCCGGACTGACACAAATCCCCGGCAGCCTGTATGAAGCAGCAAAGCTCGACGGCGCCAACCGTTTCGAGCAGTTCCGCTTCATCACCCTGCCGCTGATACGGCGCACGCTTCTGTTCAGCGCCGTCATCGCCATCATTAACGCCGTGCAGGTGTTCGAGCCGGTTGCCCTGATCACGCAGGGCGGGCCGGTCGGCTCGACCAATGTGCTGACCTACCACATCCGCCGCGTCGGCATCGAGCGTGCGCAGGGTGGACTGGGTTCGGCCATGGCGGTGATGCTGATGCTTTCGCTGATTGTCGTCGTCTGCGTGCTGTTTGCCTTCGCCAACCGGAAGAACGACGAATGAGCGCGGGATCGTCGAGCCGGCTGTCGCGCCGGCGCCCGTCGGGCCGCAAGGCGCTGCTGGCGACGCTGATGCTGCTGGTCGCCGTCGCCTCGGCCTTCCCGCTGGTATGGATGGTGCTGTCGAGCCTCAAGACGCCGGCCGAGAGCATGCAGGTGCCGCCGGTGTGGATCCCCCTTACGCCGAGCTTCGACGCCTATGAGAAGGTGTCGGGCGTGGTCAATGTCGGCCGCTCGATGTGGAATTCCCTGGTCATCGCCTCGATCACCACCGCCGGCATCCTGCTGACCAGCATGATGGCCGGCTACGCCTTCGCCAAATACCACTTCCCCGCCAAGTCGCTGCTGTTCTCTGTGCTGATCGCCACCATGTTCCTGCCGCCGATCGTGACGCTGATCCCGCTCTATCGCCTGGTCGGCTCGATCGGCCTCAACGCCAGCCTCGCCGGCATCATCGTGCCCAATCTCGCCAATGCTTTCGGCATCTTCCTGATGCGCCAGTTCATCTCCGGCGTGCCTGACGACCTGATCGACGCCGCGCGCATGGACGGCGCCTCGGAGTTTTTGATCCTCTACAAGATCGTCGCGCCAAGCGTCGCGCCGGCAATCGCGGCGCTCGCTTTGTTCGCCTTCGTCTATCACTGGAACAGCTATCTCTGGCCGCTGACCGTGCTGCAAGGCAATGCCGACGCCTACCCGATCGTCATCAGCCTGAGCCGCCTGCTCAGCTACAACAGGGGCGCGGTCAACACCGGCCTGGTGATGGCCGGCGCGACGCTCGCCGTGCTGCCGCCGCTCATCCTGTTCGTCTTCCTGCAGCGCTTCTTCGTCGATTCCATCGTCGGCTCGGCGATCAAGGGATAGCGTCGTATCCACGGGCGAAGGCGTGAAGCTGCCTACTTTCTTCCCTTTTCGATGCATTCGAGGTGGAGGGCGTAAGAACCCGCCCCCGTGTCCGCGTCGTAAGCGACGTTGTGACACTCGATCTTGCGTTTTTCGGGAACGGAAGCCCACATGGCCTCAAGCTTCGCATAGGGCCTGATTCCTTTTCTCCGCCCGAGCAGCAGCGCCGGGACATAATGACTATTCTTCACACCAATTCTCCAAAATCTTGCAACGACGCCAGTCCCTCAGAGGCAGGGAAAGGCGTTCATCTTCGATATCGACGGACGAAGTCAGCTTCCCCTTAAGCGCATAGCCCTCAATGACGGAATAGGCTGCCGACGCGGTGAACCCATATTTTTCGAGAAACGCCAGCTGTTGAGGCCCCGCTTTGATACCGCCGAGGTCGTGAGCCGATGACCGTGCCACCAGAGCGACGAGCGGGCGCGAAAAGCGCAAGCTTCCAGTAGCTCATATCTTTGTCACACTTTGCCGTCGCCAGCTCCTTTATAGTTGAGGGCGCAATGATGCCCTTGACCCGTGCGGCCATAACGGTCGCCACAGAAAATAGGACCATCAAAATGAACAACATCGTTTCCGATACGGCCACTCCCGAAGACGCGACAAACGAGCCAACTGAGGTTCAAGAGCTGGTTGAGGCTGAGACATTTTCACCTAAATGGGCTGCTGATGCACCCAGAGGCGGCCGCGCGGTTCTAACACGAGCACTGAAGGAATCAGCGGCTGTTCCATTGTTTCTGGCACAGACATTTGTTCAGTCTTTGCGTGACGTCGGCTATGACAGCACCACTTCTGCACTCTGCGAACATGTCGACAACTCCATCGGCGCTGGCGCCGCGGATGTCCGAATCTTCATCCGACAAGCTGGCCGCCAAGGCGATCTGCAGACCGACATTATGGTCTGGGACAATGGTCGAGGCATGGCACCCAACGTATTGCAGGTAGCTACTTCCTTCGGCGGCTCTATGACATTCGGTAGTCGCTCCGGCATTGGTCGTTTCGGCATGGGCATGAAAACTGCCGGACTTTCAATGTCGCCAGTAGTAGAAATTTATTCTTGGCAAGAGCCCAAAGCATACTATCGTATGGTTCTCGACAGCGACGCTATTGGGCGAGACAAGGCGAACCTAATCGCGTTGCCTGCACCCGAATTCATTACTGAGCTCTCTCCCGATATCACTGATTTCTTTGTCAAAGCTATGCGCTTTCCAAAGAGCCGGGACGATCAAGACGTTCCTACTGCCCAGGGAGAGGATGTAAATGATACCCTAGGCCGCACTGGTACCATCGTCTACATGCCCGAATGTGATCGCCTGAGCTTCGCAACTGATCGAACCCTTGTCGAACATGCGACCAAGGAGATGGCTCATGTATATCGCCGAGAGCTTGCGAAGGGCCTAAAGCTCTACATCAACAATCGTCGGGTTGATCCCGTCGACCCCACTCTATCGATGCCGAACGCTCGGCATGCGAAGCTGGATCTGCTAAAAATCACTACAAGCCGCTTGGTTGTCGCTCGTAAAATTACACTTAGACAGCATGAAAACAAACCACAAACATTCGAAGCGACTGTCAAATTATACGCCCTTCCGATTGAAGAATGGGCGGGGTACCCGAGGAAAATGCTGAAGGATATCGGTGTTTTCTCAGGACAAAACATCTCAATACTCCGGAATGATCGTGAGGTTTTTGCCGGATACATCCCACAGATTACAAAGCGCCATTCCGACACCAACTGGTTTCGAATCGAAATAGACTTCCCAGGCGAACTAGACGAAGCTTTTGGCGTTGCCTCCAACAAACAGGGAGTCCGACCCAAAGGCTATGTCATTGATGCCATTAACTCCGCGATAGGTGACGACATTTCTACAGTGCGATCGGAAATCCAAAGATTTCAGGCGCAGCGAAATACCCGAGACAAGGGATCATCTCTCAGTGCAGCAGAGTTGAAAGCCAACGAGACAGACCCCTTTCAATCGGAGGTGCTAGAGTCTGATTTGTCCGAGGAAGAACGCGCCCAAATAGATGCCAATCTGCGGGGCCTTGCAGTAGTCGTCAAACGAGATAGCGAGACCGACGATGAAGCATTTGAGCGAGTAAAAGGGTCAAAATACATAATTACGTATCGCCATGATGAATATTGGCCTTTCTACCACGTAGAAAACAAGTTTGGCCGTGTGATTTTGACGATCAACACCGCTCACCCATTCTACGCGCAACTTTATGCACCGCTAATGACAACTGTTGCCGCAGGAGGCAATGAAGAAGAAACAGAGCCCACAGCTTCAGCCGGGTCAGACGGGCCTCTTGTCGCCTTGGAGTTGATGCTGCTGTCCCTGGCTCGCGCCCAGAGCATCATGAGCCGAGAAAATAGTGCGGCTGCTACGACCTTTGACGCTTTCCGGCGAAAATGGTCCGAAACACTCCGCATTCAGCTAACTGCTTAATATTTGATCAGGGGGCGCAAATGCCCCTTGAACTTCCTGAATTTTTCAACCATTTTGCCTTATGTCGACGGCAATATTGGCCTTCTAGAAAGTTTTTGTAGCACAGCGCCTCCAAAAACCTCTTCGGAACTCAGCCAATGTCACTTTCGACATTAAGGTTTTCCCGAGGGCCAAAGCGGTCCCTCATAGACCATAGGAAACAAAATGACTGACCATGACCTCGTGTGGGAACAGTACGCTCGCCTACAAAAAATCTGTATGAGCCGTACAAAAATCGACGCCCGAAGCTTCGCAATGGAAGCGGGCCTAGATCATCTTCTCGATCTTCAGGCATCCCAACTCCCGATCGTCAGCGTTCCTGATGAGGTGAGAGCTACTGTCGGTCGCGTTCGCCGTCGCGAGCATAGTCGCGCTGGTATCCTGAGGCGTGTCGAAACATCTGGCCGAGAAGAATTCAGACTGTCTATCGAGAGCAATTTTGAATCTGCACTCCAGGCAAGGGATCAGTTGCGCAGATTAACGTCGGCGCTTGCTCCAACTGATGAGGCTATTCTGATCGGCGTCGCACGCGGCGACGATGGCCCTAGAATTGCAAGAGATCTTGATATGAAGGCAGCCAACGTTCGTCAGCGCCTTGCACGAATGAGAGCGTCTTGGACTGCATTGCTTGCTGCTTGAGGCCAAGACCGTTGCCGATCGCGTTTGTTCCATCCAGGAATGGGCGCTTCGGCACCGGTGTTTCTCGATATTATCCCTCACCCAAACCTTGCCGCCGTCCAAGCCCCACCCGCTGCATTCGACTCCACCGCCGCCGCAACAAACTTCACCCCGCGCGCGCCCTCCACCACATCGGGCACCTGTGCCGCGCGCGCCGGATCAACCGACCCGCCCGAACGGTGCGCGCGAATGATGTCGGCGGCGTCGCGGTAGAAATTGGCGAAGGCCTCGATATATCCCTCCGGATGCGCCGCCGGCATGCGCGACACGCGCTGGCTCTCAGTGGTCGAGCCATGGCCGCCGCGCACCAGCGTGCGGGTCTCCTCGCCATGGATGGAGAAGCGCAGTTCTTCCGGCCGGCCGCCCGACCATTCGAGCCCGGCTTTGTCGCCATAGATGCGCACCGAGAGATCATTGTAGTGGCCGGGCGAGGTCTGGCTGGCGAGGATCGTGCCGCGCGCCCCGCCCGTCCAGTGCACCAGCACATGCGCATTGTCGTCGAGCCGGCGTCTGGGGACGGCGGTGAACAGATCGGCCGACACCGCCTCGGCCTCACAGCCGGAGATATAGCTTGCCAGGTTGAAGGCATGCACGCCGATATCGGCCAGCACCGCCGACTGCCCGGCGCGCGCCGGATCGGTGCGCCACTCCGCCTGCTTCTGGCCCTCGGCGTCGATCGGCTTGGTCAGCCAGTCCTGGATGTAGGCGCCATGCACGGACACGATGCGGCCAAGCGCGCCCGCCGCCACCATCTCGCGCGCCTGGCGGACCATGGCGTAGCCGGTGTTGTTGAGCGTGACGACGAAGCGTCGCTTTTTCTCCCGCGCCAGCGCCACCAATGCTTCTGCGTCGGCCAGCGTCGTCGACAGCGGCTTGTCGCAGATGACGTCGATGCCGGCCTCGAGAAAGGCCGTGGCGATCGGCGCGTGCAGATGGTTGGGCGTGACGATGACCACCGCCTCGATGCCGTCCGGCCGCGCCGCTTCGGCTCGTGCCATGGCGCGATAATCGGCATAGCTGCGCTCGGGCGCGATGCCGATCTCGGCGGCCGAGGCGGCGGCGTTCTCCGGGTTCGACGACAGCGCGCCGGCGACCAGTACGATCTGGTCGTCCAGGCGCATGGCCAGCCGATGCACGGCGCCGATAAAGGCATTGCGACCGCCGCCGACCATGCCGACCCTGAGCCGCTTGCCCGCCGATCCGTCCGATGTTGCGTAGACCATTTTCAAGCTCCTCCCGGCAGACCGCTTTCGAACATCATTTCCAATTTTCATATTGTAAAACGATCGTATCGCGCTAGCCTGAAATCATGAGTGGGGCAAGCAAGGCATCCGGACGGTCCAGCACCGACGAGGCGGCGACGCGCAAGCGCGGACGCTCGCTGGCCGCGCTTGGCTACATCCAGCCGCAGACCTATGAGGAGCTACGCGCGGTGCTGTCGTCGGGCACGGTGCATTTCCCCAAGCGGCTGCGCCAGGTGGCAATCTTCCTTTGGCAGCATCCGAGCGACGTCGCGCTCGGCACCATCGCGCAGGTTGCGGCACAGGCCGGCGTGCAGCCCTCGACGCTGGTGCGCTTTGCCCAGATCTTCGGCTATTCCGGCTTTTCCGATTTCCAGGGCCTGTTCAAGGAGCACATCAAGGGCTCATGGCCGGAAGGGCGCGGCGAACCGCGCACCGAGACCGAGCCAAATCTGCATTTCCTGCACGGCATGGTCGGCGCATCGCAGGCCTCGCTGGGCCGCATCGAGACCGGCTTCGACGTCGAGAGTTTCGACAAGATGGTGGCGCTGCTGGCGGCGGCCGAGCTGATCTATGTCATCGGCTCCAAGCGCGCCTTTCCCGTCACCGCCTATCTCTCGCTGACGCTCTCGCAGCAAGGCGTGCGCAACGTGCTGGTCGACAATGTCGGGTCCTCCGCACTCGACCAGATCGGCTGCATCGGCGGCCGGGATGCCGTGCTCGCTGTCTCCTTCAGCCCCTACAATTCGATCACGCCCGATCTCGTCGCGGTGGCGCATGAGCGCAAGGCGCGTATCGTCACCGTCACCGACAGCACCTTCAGCCCGCTGATCCCGCTCTCGGACAGCTGGCTGGAAGTGGTGGAATCCGACTTTGCCGGCTTCCGCTCACTGGCGGCCTCGCTCGCCGTTGGGATGGCGCTGGTCCATGGCGTGGCGGCGCGGCGCGGCGAATGAGGCGTCACTGGTCCAATTGACTATCGGGAATTGTCGTTCCATATTTCTCAAAATAGAAACTTTATTCCCGGGAGGAGGAATGGAGATCCGGCTTGACGGCAAGGTGGCTCTGGTCACCGGGTCGACGCAAGGCATTGGCCTCGCCATTGCCGAGACGCTGGCGCGTTCCGGTGCCGCCGGGCTGCTGGTCACCGGCCGAGAGAAGACGCGTGGCGAGGCTGTGGCGGCCGAGCTTTCGCAAATGGGCACGCCGACCATCTTCGTCGCCGCCGACCTTGCCGATCCTGACGCCCCCACCCTTCTGGCGCAAGCCTGCATCGAGCGCTTCGGCCGCATCGATGCGCTGGTCAACGCCGCCGGCCTGACCGATCGCGCCTCCTTCCTCGACGCCAGCCTCGACGACTGGGCGGCACTGTTTGCCGTCAACACGCGCGCGCCGTTCTTCCTGATGCAGGCGGCGATTGCCGACATGAAGCAGCGCGGACAGGGCGGCGCCATTCTCAACATCCTGTCGATCAACGCCCATTGCGGTTCGCCGGAACTCGCCGTCTATTCCGCCACCAAGGGCGCGCTGGCGACGCTGACCAGGAACGCCGCCAACGCCCACCGTTTCGATCGCATCCGCGTCAACGGCATCAATGTCGGCTGGACCGACACGCCGGCCGAACGCATCATGCAGGCGGAGACATTGGGCAACGGCCCTGGCTGGCTCGACAAGGCCAATGCCGCGCAGCCTTTCGGCCGGCTGCTGACGCCGGACGACATCGCCAGCCTCGCCGTCTTCCTGCTCTCCGATGCCGCCGGACCGATGACCGGCGCGGTCATCGACCAGGAACAGGCGGTGATCGGGGCGAACCGGTGAGCGCTTCCACCGAAACGCTTGGGCCGGCGCTGCTCGACCGCTTGCCGGCCTCGGTCCAGACACCGTCCTATGACCGTACGCTCCTCTCGCCCGGCATGGCGCATCTCGGCGTCGGCGCCTTCCACCGCTGCCATCAGGCCGAATACACCGACGATCTCATCTCGCTGCGCTTCGACCGCTGGGGCATCGTCGGCATCAACATCCGTCCGCCCAGCCTTGCCGACACGCTGGGACGGCAGGGCGGGCTGTACACAAGGCTGATCCGCGAGAACAGCCACATCGAGGCGCGCGTCATCGGCAGCATCGTCCGGGTGGTCGACAGCCAGGAGAGTGCGGCACTGGCGCTCGGCGTGCTGATCTCACCCGATATCGAGTTGGTGACGATGACAGTGACGGAAAAAGGCTATTGCCACGTCCCGTCCAGCGGCGAACTCGACCTTGGCCATCCTGATATCGTCCACGACCTCGCCAACCCCGAGAAGCCGCGCAGCGTCCCCGGCCTGTTGGTGCGGGCGCTGGAGCAGCGCAGGGCCACACATGAGCGACCCATAACGTTTCTCTCCTGTGACAACATTCCGACCAACGGTACTATCCTGAACAATGTCGTGCGGACGTTTGCCGAACGGCGGAGCAAAGGGCTGGCCCGCTGGATAGAGGCCAATGTCGCGTTCCCCGCGGCCATGGTCGACCGCATCGCGCCGGCGGTGACGCAGGATGACCTCGACAGTGTCGAACAATGGTTCGGCTACCACGATGCCGCCGTCGCTGTCGGTGAGCCGTTCCGGCAATGGGTGATCGAGGAAAAATTCGCCGGCCGCATGCCGCGCTGGGATCTGGTCGGCGCCACCTTTGTCGACGACGTCACGCCGTTTGAGCATCTCAAGATGCGGGTGCTGAATGGCGCCCAGACGGCACTCGCCACGCTCGGCGTTCTGGCTGGTCTCGAGCACACATCGGATGCCATGGCCGACCCGCTGCTGTCGGACTTCATCAGGCGCATGCTGGTCGAAGAGACTGTGCCGACGCTGATGCCGGTGCCGGGCATCCTGCCGCTTGCCTATGTCGAGCAGAGTCTTGCCCGGCTGAAGAACACCGCGATCCGCCACCGCAACCACCAGATTGCCACCGACGGTTCGCAGAAGATCGTCCAGCGCCTGCTCAACCCGATCCGCGACCGGCTGAGACAGAGCGCCAGCGTTGGCCTGCTGTCGGTGCCGGTCGCCGGCTGGATGGCCTATCTGATCCAGGCCTCGGAACGTTTCGGCAGACGCTGGCCGGTGTCGGATCCCTATGCCGGCAAGGTCGCCGCGATCGCCGATGCGACCGGTCACGATGCCAGCGCGCTGGTGTCCGCCATCCTTGCCATCGACGGGATATTCGACCCCGGCCTTGCCGCCGACGATACGTTCCGCGCGGCCGTCACATCGGCGCTGGGCGACCTGCTGTCGGACGATCCGATGGCGGCTGTCCGGCACAGTCTTGAACAAGATGAGGTCGCGAGGTTGAAGCGATCCAAACAATCGGCATTATAGTCGTCGGGGTCTAGGAGGCAGAATGAAACTAGGAGTGCTAACAGCACCTTTTGCGGAGACGCCGCTTGGCGAGGTCGCCGGCTGGGCAAGCTCGGTTGGCTTCGAGGCGCTGGAAATCGCCTGCTGGCCGAAAACCTCCGGCGCGACGCGACGCTATGCCGGCACCAGTCATATCGACGCCGCCTCCACCTCGCCTGCGCAGGCCAAGGAGATTGCCGCATCGCTGGCAGAGAAGAAACTCACGGTCTCTGGCCTCGGCTACTATCCCAACCCGTTGCATCCGGACCCTGCCCATCGCGAGGCCGTCATCGGGCATCTGAAGAAGGTCATCGTGCTGGCCGCCAATATGGGCGTGCCGGTGGTCAACACCTTCTGCGGCGGCGATGCCTCGAAGACCGTGGACGTCAACTGGCAGGACGTGCTGAAAGTCTGGCCCGAGACCGTCGCCTATGCGCGCGGCCACGGGGTAAAACTCGCCTTCGAGAACTGCCCGATGATCTTCAGTTATGACGAGTGGCCGGGCGGGCACAACATCGCCTATTCGCCCTACATCTGGCGGCGCATCCTCGAGGCCTGGGGCGGCGAGGTCGGCATGAATTTCGACCCCTCGCATCTGGTCTGGCAGATGATCGACCAGGGCCGCTTCATCAAGGAGTTCGGCCCCTACATGCTGCATGTCCACGCCAAGGATTTGATGATCGATCATGATGGTTTGTATGAGCGCGGGATTCTTTCCGCCGGGATAGGCTGGCAGGTGCCGCGCATGCCGGGATTGGGCGATGTCGACTGGAGCGGCTTCTTCTCCGGCCTCTACCGCGCCGGCTATGACGGCTCGGTCATCATCGAACATGAGGACAGGCGGTTTGAAGGCAACGACGATGCGGTGAAGCGGGGCTTCCTGCTCGCCCGCGACGTGCTGCGCCCCTTCGTCAAATGACGAGGTGAATGACTTGGTCCGATCCTGCCGAAGGGTCTGACCCTGAGACGAAAAACAACAATGTGGAGGAGTACTGACATGAAGAAAATACTGACCATGGTCCCGTTGCTTGCGGGCGCTGCCTTGCTGGCATCGATGGGCGTGTCGTCGGCCGAAGCCAAATATACGATCGGCATTTCCAACACCGTGCAGGGCAATGGCTGGCGCGAGGAAATGGTCTGCGCCATGAAGGCGCAGGCGCTGGCTTCGGGCGAAGTGACGAAGCTCAACATCGCCCACCGCAACACCGATGCCGCCGGCCAGCTCGAAGACATCCGCAATCTGATCAGCGCCAAGGTCGACGCCATCGTCGTCAACCCCGCTGATCCCGCGGGCATCAAGGCGGGCCTGGAAGAAGCCACCAAGGCCGGCATCGTCGTCGTTGCCGTCGACCAGGCGGTGACCGAACCGTCGGCCTACATCATCTCCAACAACCAGGAACAGTATGCCTATCTCGGCGCCAAATGGCTGTTCCAGCAGATGGGCGGCAAGGGCGAAGTGTTCTACATGCGCGGCGCCGCCGGCGCCTCGGCCGATAGCGATCGCGACAAAGGCTTCAAGAAGGCGCTGGCCGAAAACCCCGGCGTGAAGGTGGCGCAGGAAGTCTTCACCGGCTGGCAGCAGGATCAGGCCAAGCAGCAGATGCTGTCGTTCCTGGCCACCGGCACGCCGTTCAACGGCGTGTGGACGTCGGGCATCGACAACGTCATCGTCGACGCGCTGGTCGAATCGCAGGCGCCGCTGGTGCCGGTGGTCGGCGCCGACAATGCCGGCTTCGTCGGCCAGCTGAGCTCGGTGAAAGGTCTCGTCGGTGCAGCCGTCACCAACCCCGGCTCGATCGGCGGCGCGGGCGTGACGCTGGCGCTGCAGATCCTCGACGGCAAGAAGCCGGCGCAGCAGACCGTGCTGGTCGACCCGCAGCTGTGGGACAACGCCACCGACGAAGGCAAGGCCAAGCTGAAGGCAGCCGCCGACCCGTCGCTCAGCCCGGAATGGCCGGTCTCGATCTCGATCCCGGAGTGGACGACCTACACGAAGGACCAGATCGTGGCCTGCAAGGGGCCGGGGGAGTAAGCCTGGTTTGAATGAACTGGCGAGGACGGCGAACGGCCGTCCTCGTCACACAGACTAGCGCTCTACGGCGCCCCCTCTGTCCTGCCGGACATCTCCCCCACAGGTGGGGAGATTGGCTGTCATCTCGGCTTTCGCAAATTTTCTACGTCGCAAGACGAGGGGCGGCGCCGGAACTGCCAATCTCCCCCCAAGTGGGGGAGATGTCCGGCAGGACAGAGGGGGGCGCCGTAGAGTGCCAGCAAGAGAATTTCTGAGCGGACATCGATTTGACCACCAGCCCCCTCCTCGACGCCACCGGCGTCGCCAAGAACTACGGCGCGGTTGCAGCGCTTCGCAACGCGTCGCTCTCCGTGCTGCCTGGCGAGGTCCACGCGCTGATGGGCGCCAACGGCGCCGGCAAGTCGACGCTGGTGAAGATCCTGACCGGCGCCATTCCGGCGAACTCCGGCCGCATCCTGATCCGTGGCGAAGCGCGCGACATTCGCTCGCCCGCCGCCGCGCGCCGCGCCGGGCTGCTGCCGGTCTACCAGGAGCCGTCGCTAATCCCCGATCTCGACGTTCTCTCCAATCTCAGGCTCACCGGCACGCCGGTCGAGCCGTTCCGCGCCTGGGTGCGCGAGCTCGGCATCACCGACCTCGATCTGCGCGACACCGCGCGCGACATTCCGCTGGCCGTGCTGCGCGTGCTCGACCTGGCGCGGGCGCTCGCCGTCGAGCCGGACGTGCTGCTGCTCGACGAGATGACGGCGGCCCTGCCCGCCAACCTTGCCGAAAAGGTGCTGGAAGTGGTGCGCCGCCAAGGCGATTCGGGCCGCGCCGTGATCTTCATCTCGCACCGCTTCGTCGAAATCTCGGCGCTGTGCGACCGCGCCACCGTGCTGCGGGACGGCGAGACCGTCGGCATCGTCGACATCGTGCCGGGCGTGGAAGAAAAGATCGTCGAGCTGATGCTCGGCACCCGCATCGTCAAAACCCATGTCGCGGCCCGCAGCGCTGCCGAGAAGGCCGCGCCCGCGACCACCCGGCCGCGCATTTCGGTGCGAAACCTGCGCGTCGGCGCCAAGCTCAGCGATGTCTCCTTCGATCTCGCCGACGGCGAAGTCGCCGGCGTCGTCGCGCTCGAAGGCCAGGGCCAGGACGAGTTGTTCGCCGCCCTTGCCGGCTCGATCCGGCCCTCCGGCGGCACGATCGAAGTCGATGGCCAGCCGGTGAAATTCTCGCATCCGATCGACGCCATCCGCGCCGGCATTGCCTATGTGCCGGGCGACCGCTCGGAAGCGCTCGCCATGCAGCGCTCGGTGCGCGAAAACATCGCGCTGCCTTTCAGCGCTGCCTTGCGCAACTGGGGTCCGATCAACATGCGCCGCGAACGCGCGACCGTGCTCAGCGCGATCGAGCGGCTGCAGATCGACACCCGCGCGCAAGGCGAGGTGCAGCGCCTGTCCGGCGGCAACCAGCAGAAGGTGACCATCGCCCGCTGGATCGCGGCGGATGCCCGCACCATCCTGTGCTTCGACCCGACGCGCGGCATCGATGTCGGCACCAAGCAGGAGATCTACAAGCTGCTGCGCGAACTCGCCGGCAACGGCAAGTCGGTGCTGTTCTACACCTCGGAGCTGGAGGAGGTGCAGCGCGTCTGCGACCGCGTCATCGTCATCTTCGGCGGCCGCATGGTCGACATTTTTCCGGTCGAGGAGGCCGACGAGCCGGCGCTGATGCGCGCCGCCTACGGCCTGCCGCGCGGCGCCAAGGCCGATATCGGCATATTGGCTGATCCGACCGCGAACACTTCGGCTTCGCCGGAGGCCGCGCCATGAGCCATTTCCTGCGCCGCCAAGCCTGGGTCGTCGGCCTGTTCGCCCTGCTCATCGTCCTGTTCATCGCCACCAGGATCATCCAGCCGGCCTATGGCAGCAATGATTTCGGCTCGCTCGCCCGAGCCGTTCTGCCCTATGCCTTCGCAGTCGCCGCGCAGACCGTCGTCGTCATCGCCGGCGGCATTGACCTGTCGGTCGCCGCCATGATGGCGCTGACCAGCGTCACCGCGGCGTCGATGATGAATGGCGCGAGCGAGGAATACGCGCTGTTCGTGGTGCCCTTCGTGCTGGCCATGGGTTTCGTGCTCGGCGCACTCAACGGCCTGCTCATCGTCGTCACCCGCGTGCCCGACATTGTCGTGACGCTGGCCATGCTGTTCGTGCTGCAGGGTGCAGCCCTGCTGGTACTCGACGCGCCGGGCGGCGGCATCGCCGAATGGCTGAAGGCGCTGATCTCTGGCACCGTACCGATCCCCGGCCTGCCCGACGCCATAGACGCCTGGCTGCCCAAGGCGCTGCTGGTGCTGATCGTGTGCCTCTGCGTCATCTGGATACCACTGAGGCGCTCGCGCCTCGGCCTCTCCATCTACTCCATCGGCTCTAGCGAACTGGCGGCGTTCCGCTCCGGCGTGCCGGTCAAGCGCACTCGCATCATCGCCTATGCGCTGTCCGGCCTGTTCGCCGCCTTTGGCGGCCTGGCGCTGACCATGAGCACCGGCATCGGCGCCCCCATCCCCGGCCCCTATCTGCTCGCCAGCGTCGCCGCCGTGGTGCTGGGCGGCGTCGCGCTCGGCGGCGGCAAGGGCGGCCTGCTCGGCCCGATCGTCGCCGTCTTCGTGTTGCGCCTGGTGCGCACGGATTTGACGCTGCTTGCCATCGACCCGAATGTCACCGCCATCATCGAGGGGCTGATCATGGTGGCGGTGGTGATGTTCGGCGCGTTTATCACGATGCGGGGGCGGCAATGATGGGAGGGCTGTCGCAGAGAGACGTCGGCGTTCCTTCGCGCCCCCCTCTGTCCTGCCGGACATCTCCCCCACAAGGGGGGAGATTGGATGTCGCGACGACCTTCGCCAATCTCCAACCTTGCAAGAATGAGCGAGGCGCTGAAGCTGCCAATCTCCCCACAAGTGGGGGAGATGGCCGGCAGGCCAGAGGGGGGCGCCGTAGAGCACTGTCCTCGCCAACTTGCCGCACCTTGCAAACCTCATCGCGAGCAAGAGCCGCCCCATGAGCACCACCGCCATCACCCCGGTCCCCTTCGCCCGCCGCATAAAGCGCTTCATGGCCGATCGCCCGCTCATCCCGCTGATCGTCCTGCTCGCCATCCTGGTTATAATCCTGCAGATCCTGCGCCCCGGCATCGTCAACGAGCGCTGGATCGCCAACACTATTAAATTCGCCATACCGCTGGCGATCCTGGCGGGATGCCAGACCATGACCATGCTGACCGGCGGCATCGACCTGTCGGTCGGCACGGTGGCGACGATGAGCGCCTTCATCATGGCCACGCAAGTGGTCAACCAGGACCCGGCGGTGGCGTTCCTCCTGGCGATGATGCCGGCGGTGCTGATCGGCCTCGTCAATGGCATTGGCGTCGGCGTCTTCCGCGTCCACCCGCTGATCATGACGCTGGGCACCAGCCTGATCGGCACCGGCTGCCTGCAGGTCTACCAGCGCACGGTGATCGCGTCGGGCGCAAAAATCCCCGACTTCCTGGCTTGGCTCGGCACCGGCGTGACATGGGGCTTCCCCAACGCGCTGCTGCTGTTCGTGCCGCTCGCCGCCCTCATCGTCTTCACGCTCGCCCGCACCGGCTTCGGCCGCCTGCTCTACGCCGTCGGCGACAATGAGCGCGCGACCCGCCTGTCGGGCGTGCAATACTGGCAGGTCATCACCGCGCTCTACGTCACCTCCAGCGTGCTCGCCGGCATCACCGGCCTGCTCTATATCGGCCTGATCAAGGCCCCCTCGCTGTCGCTCGCCGAACCGCTGGTGCTGCCCTCGGTCGCCGCCGCCGTCATCGGCGGCACCTCTATCTTCGGCGGCCGCGGCGGCTACACCGGCAGCATCATCGGCGCCCTGATCCTGACCGTGCTGACAACACTGCTGACCATCCTGCAGATGCCGGAGGGGGCACGGCGGATCTTGTTCGGGCTGATCGTGCTGTTCGTGACGGCGGCGTATCTGCGGATTGTGGAGGAGAGGTAGGGGGCCGAGGCCAGCGCCAGCCGAGACGGAGTGGGGACCGCCCTACGCGATTGCCATCATCCTGGACGACCTTGCCCACCCAGACGCAACGCCCCTTACTTCAACGAAATCGCCAACCCGCTCAAATCCGCATTCACCTGCAGCCCCACCTGCCGGCCCGTAAGCTCGAGCGTGGCGCCCTTGTCATTGGTCATGACGATCACCTGCGCCCCCTTGCCGAGCGCGCCGCCACCGCCGGCCGCGCCATAAACCCCGGTCGCATCCCGCACCCTGCGGATGTGCCGCACGGTGCCCTTGAAGTAGGTCTTGGAAACGCCGAAAGCGAAGCCGCCCGACACGCCGCCGATCGTGATGGGATAGGAGCGGCCGTGGAAGGTCAGCGTCCCCTCGCCGCCGGAACCGCCGACGAAGAAGGCCGCCTTGTAGACGGCAAAGCGGATCGTGCCGCTATCGGCATGCGCGGCGCTGGCAGCGCTGACAGCAACGGTGGCTATTGCCGCAACCGCGAGCGAACGAAAGCTGGATGAGATGGTCATGATGGGGAGCTCCTCAAGTGCGCCGCTTGCCCAACCGGCAGGCGGCGTCGGCGTCGTAACCAACTTGAACAATCTAGCCCGTGATTTGGTTCCAGGCAGGCTGTGACAAGATCCGACGAAACGTGACGTGGTGTACTTTCGGGTTGCGGAGGAGGCGGCGGCTATTTCCTCTTCCTGAGCACTTTTCGCAGCGTTAACTTCAACCGCCTCATCTGGTAATGGCGCCGCAACTTGGCCAGCGCCGACCGGTGGGCGGTGTCGATTGCAGCCAGCGAGTCCGCCTCGGCTGCCTGCGGCAGCGCGAGCAGCGCGTCGGCCTGAAGATCGGCAAAGGGCTTGGGGTCATAGATGGCGAACGGCGTCGGCGGGTCGCTGAGCACGGTGGGGTTGCTGTTGATCTCGAACACTACAAGCCTGCCGTCCACGAAAGTGTAGTCGATGCGGCCATACTGCATGCGGGCTTTTTCGAAGACCTGCATGACCGCATTGGCGTCAGGATTCGTATCGACATAGGTCCTGATTTCTTCGATATGCGCCTGCAGCAATTGCTCGGGCGAATTCTTGACGAACCACGATTTCGACATGGCGCAATGCTGGCCGTAGATCGTATCGCCGACCCGAAACGCCGCGTACTTCCTGAAATAACCGTCCATTCCGGGGGTGCCGATCATCTCCACCACCATCGGCCGCACCAGATCGCTACCGTCCAGCCGGGCGATCGCGGCGTCCAGCGCCGGCCGGTCGTGCAGCAGCGGCGGCTCCCTGTAGAGTGCGCCCGTCTCGTCGCGGATGAAAACGGGATAGCGTATCGCCTCTTCCAGCTCGTCCGGCCTGAACACACGAAAAGCGTTGCTGCCGTCGGCATGAAGCAGGCGCAGCAGGTCGAAGCGCTGCAGGCTGGCGGTCGGGTGATTGAGCTGCGTCAGGCCGGTGTTGTCAGCCAGTTCGGCGCTGATGCCGGCCGCGCGGCTCAATTCGTCCGATGTCAGCCGGTCCATGTCGGACCAGATGACCACCCCGGCGCGAACGCCGCGCAGCAGCCCGGCATCCTCGTAGCGCACCAGCCGGAACCACGCCTCCAGGTCAGTCCGGTGATACAGAAGCACCACCGCCTGCGTGTAGGCGTGCTCCCGGTGCGCGACGTAAAATATCATGCGTTTCCGTTGTCCGTATGTAATTGCAAAGGGGAACCATGATAATTAGACAGGCTTGTGAAAGCCGTGAAATGGTTCTCGATCCGGCATGCGTCAAACAGGAGATAGAACAGGTTGACGTTTCCGTGAAGCTGCAAACCGCATTGGCAAGAAACTGCCATGCGCCATCAACGCGTTAGAAGTCGAGGCAGCCGACACATGAATTTAGACGATGTTGCGATACCCATCCGCCGGTTAGACCTGGAAGACATCCCTTTGCTGATGGAGCTTGAGGCTGCCGCCTGGGCCGCACCGCTGCAGGCGAGCGAAACGACCATCCGCCACCGGCTGGCACTCGGACACACCATGTTCGGCGCGATCGATGGCGATCTGCTTGCTGGCACCATCTGCTTTACCGAGACCAGCCAGGATCCGCTGGTGCGCGCCGATTTCCCCAGGAATTTTGATGCCTATGCATCGCTGCCGCGCAGCGAGCCGGTTTACGCACTTTACGCCTACAATCTCTGCGTCCGGCCGAGCCATCGCGGCTCCAACACGGCGGTGCGGCTCTTGAAGGAGATGGAGAGCCACGGCCGCCGCCTGGGCGCCAGCTGGCTGATCGGCGATGGCCGCTGCTCGTCCTATGCCGGCTCCTCGGGCGAAGAGTATGATCATGTCAAGGCCGATGCGCGGTTCCGCGCCACCATCGACCGCTGGAACCAGACCGGCACAAGACCGCCGCTGGAAGAGATCATCCGCGATCCGCTGCTGCGCATGCACTACCGCGTCTACGGATGCGAGTTCCTCTACGTCATGCCGGACTTCTTCCCGCAGGACGCCACGTCAGGCGGCTTCAGGGTCATTTCAGCCAAGAATCTCAAGGCATGAGATTCGAGCCGTCATGACAGCTCCGCATTTCGATCCGTTCGCGCTCGGCGACGACCCGTTTCCGCATTTCGCCCGCATGCGCGCCGCCGGCGGCATTGCGCGCGGCGTCGCGCCCTATCCCGAGCTGGCCGACGCGCATTATGTGTTCAGCCATGAGCTGGTGTCGGGCGCGCTGAAGCATCCCGCTCTTCTTCAGGCGCCGCCGGGTACATATGAAGAGGTCCGCCGCAAGCTCGTCGACCATGCGCCCATGGCTCTGCTCAGCCGCTCGGTGCTGCTCGCCGATCCGCCTCAGCATGGCGCCTTGCGCCGGCCGGTCGCTGGCTTTTTCTCACGGCCGGCCATCGAAGCTCTGACGCAAGGTCTTCGCGCGCTGAGCCACGAGCTGGTCGAGCGTGCGCTGGCGGATGGCCGCGTCGACGCCGTCGCCGGGCTCGCCGTGCCGGTGTCCTTCTGGCTGCTGCAGGAAATCCTCGGCATCGAGATCGAGGACCCTTGGGCGTTGAAATCGGTGACCCGCCGCATGGCCAGCGCATTCGACCTGCGAAGAGCGCAGCCGCCGGCAGCAAGCGCCGAGGCCTATCGCGAATGCCAGGCTTTTGTCGAGGAGCGGCTGGCTCGACAGGCCTACCGGCCGGACGGAATGGTTGCCGGCATGGTGCGGGAGGTTGCGCAAGGCCGCTGGTCGCGCGGGGACATGGTGGCCAACATCGTCTTCATGCTGTTTGCCGGACAGGAGACTGTCGTCGACGCTCTCGGCAACGCAATTGTTGCGCTGGATCGCTTTCCCGAACAGCGCGCGCTGCTCGAGCGCGGCGCTGTCGACTGGAGCAGCGCGGCGGCCGAACTGCTGCGCTATGGCGCCTCGGTGCAATACGCCGTCGCCCGCATCGCGGCGCAGGACATCGACCTCGGCGACGTCAGGATTGCGGCTGGCGAAGCGGTCGTGCCGGTGCTCGGCAGCGGCAATCGCGACGATGCCGTCTTCGCCGATGGCGACCGGCTGGACCTCACGCGCCCGCCAGCCATGTCGATGACCTTCGGCACCGGCCTGCATGTCTGCCTCGGGCAACATGTCGCCCGTATCGAGATCGCGGCGATGATAGAAGCCCTGTTCACCCGTGCGCCCGGATGGCGGCTCGATGCCGCAAATGCCGAGCGCCGCGCCACGATGTCGTTTCACGGCATGGCTACCGCGCCGCTGATCCTCGACCCCGCTGCGTGAAAAGCGGCCGCGTCTGGGCGATGACCGCCGGGTCGAGCGACCTGACGATTTCCGAAACCTTTGCCCGCAAGGCGCCCACCGTCGCATCGTCGAGCGGATCGAGAATATCGTTCTGATCTCTCGATACCCGGTACTCGTCCAGCGACGGCGCCTCGCTCGACGGCGTGAAGCCGCCGCCGCGGGCATGCTTGTCGGCCAGTTCCTGCCTCGATTTCACGGCATAGTGGCGGATCCAGCCGATCTTCCATTCCATCGGCATGGCCGCCGGGTGCTTGTCGAGCGTCATGCCGTAGACCAGCGTCCTGCGCAGCGAGATGCGGAAACCGTGCGGGTGCGGCATGAACTGCCCGGGATCCCGCAGCGCCTTGCGCAGCACCGAGGACACGCGGGCAAACGACTTCTTCCAGCGCGCGGTCGGGGCGTCATGCGTGCCGCGCCTTTGAAACCGCACCGTCACCAGTTCGTCGTCATAGGCCTCTTTGCCGTCGCTGCCGAAATTCACCCAGCGAAAGGCGACGCTGCGCACGCCCGGGCGGCTCAAAAGCGAGCGGACCAGTTCCGCTCCGCTCCAGGGCGGCCCGTCGAGCGGCTCGAGGAACTCGTCGGCGTCCATGAAGCCCAGATAGCGATAGCCGTGGAGCAATGCCTGCCAGTAAAGATAGGAATAGGCCCGCCGCTGCGGCAGCACCGTGTCGTGCCGCCAGTCGACGAGCCGGATCCAGCCGGCATCGCGCAACGCCTGGAGCACCGCCGACTGCGGGCCGGCGCTGCAGTTGTCGGCGATCATCAGGTCGAAGCCATGCAGCTTGTGCCAGGCGACCCACTCGATCACATAGGGCTGCTCCAGCTTCATGATCGCGCAGATCACCGGCCTGTTGACGGAAAACGGAATTCTCATCGCAACGCTTTCCCCGCGCCACCCGCTGCTGCTTGAGGCTCGACCTGCCGGAACGGGATCGCATCGCCATAAAATGCCGCAAGCTGCTCCGAAGAGCCCGTCCAGTCGCCCATGTCGAACTGGTGGAACCGATAGCGTGGGTCGTCAAGGGGCAGCAGGTCGATATCCGGCCTGATGCACCGGTCGAATATGCCGGCCACCGGCAGATGGATCGTCCGCGCCGAAGACAACCAACCGGCCAGCCAGGAGAAGCTGCTCACCCCCGTGACGAGATGGCTCGCCCGGCGCAGCGTCTCGAAATCGGTCAATGGCGACGCCTTCGGCGCGAAGACAGCATCGGGAAAACGCTGACGCAGGCGCCGGCAATAATCGTTGTCCTCATGGGTCTGGCCGACGAAGACCGGCTTGCGGCCGCTATCCTTGATGAGCGTCTCGAAGAAGCCGAATGGCATCGGGCAATAGTTGCGGTGGAAGCCGTCGAGGATGTCGCCGGCCCGCACATGGATGACGAGGAAATCGTCGCCATGGGTCGGCGCGGCGACGGCACGCCCGTCGAAAAGCCCGGAGACCTCGTCCCGGTCATAATAACCCAGCCGCTGCGCAAAGCCCTTGAAGCGGATGCTCCGCGCCCGCCTGTCGCGGAACGCGGCTATGATCCCGTCGAGGTCGTAGCGGTGATAGCCGTCGACCCGAAGCAGCCGGTATTTCCACAACAAAGGCGGCCGCACCCTGGCAATGGACCATTCCGGCAGGTCGGCGTCGCAGACATAGCCACCGGGGATACGCTTCGCCAGCACATGGCAAAACATGTACTGGAACATCTTGTTCGCCATGCCGCCAAACGGCTGCATCACGATGGGCACTTGCCGCATTGGACCCCTTTCGCCAAAGACGGTCATTGTTACCCGAGCTGCGCGGGCCGGTCGACTGGCCTCTGGCCAAGGGCGCATCATGATCGCCGCCGTCAAGCCACCCTCAGGGATAATGCGTCGGCTTTGGCGCGTAGATCTTTGGATCGAAGTCCAGATCCCTCGGCAAGGGCAGGCTTGAGCACTGCAAATGCACCTCGCGTGCGAGCAGCCGGCGCCGCTTCTGCTCATGCTCCTTGATGGCCGCAACGAGCCCCATGCTGTAAGGCCCAAGCACGACGCCGGCGGCCCATCCTGGATGCTCCTTCTCGCGTTGGTCGTAATTCAAGGCATCCGTGCGGGCCTGCTGGCATTCCGGCGTTGCCCATTTCGGGTCTTGGGTCGAGAGCGAGGCTCCATACTGGACCGGAGACGATACGCACCCTGCCACTGTCGCAGTCAACGCGACGACCGTTGCAATTCTCATCCGCAAGCCCCTCCTAATGTAGGACGCGACTACAAGACGATTCCAGCGGGAAAAAGGCAGCTTCAGGATGCGGATTTTGCAGGGCCGCTCACCCCAGCAGGTTGCGCGCCGTGCGCATGAAGATTTTCGAACCGATCGGGATCAGATCGTCGGGAAAATCATAATCGGGGTTGTGCAGCGAAGGATGGCGCTCGCCGGCGCCGAGAAAGAACATGGCTGAGCTCGCCTTGTGGCCGAAAATGCCGAAATCTTCCGAGGCGCGCATCGGCAGGGCCTCTTCGCTGCGCGCGACACCTTCCTCGTCGAGCGCGCGGTTGAGATGTTCCACCGCGTCCGGCGCATTGACGCTGGCGACGAAGATTTCGTGATAGTCGCAGCGCACGGAAAGGTGGTGCTCGCCCGCGATCCTGGCGGCCAGGGCTTCCGCAGCTGCGACCAACTCCGCCATGCGCTCGTCGCGCCTTGTGCGCAGCGTCGCCCAAACTTCGGCGTAGCCGGGCGCAATGCCGAACACGGCCTCGCCCATGGTCGCATGGGTGACGGTCACCATGCTGAAATCGTCATCGGCGAAAGTGCCGCGCCCGAGTGCCGGAAGCGCCGGCATCAGCTGGCTGATCGCCGGCATCGGCGACACGCCGGTTTCGGGCATGGAGGAATGCGCGGTCTTGCCCTCCAGCACGATGCGGATGCCGCGCGAGGCGCAGTTGACGACGCCGGGCTTGAGCCGCACCTCGCCGAACGGCACGCCCGGCAGATTGTGCAGCGAGAAGGCAAAATCCGGCGCGATCTCGCCAAAGCGTGGATCGGCGACGACGCCGGCCGCACCATTGCCGGTCTCCTCCGCCGGCTGGAACATCAAGACGACGCGGCCGCGCGCCGGCCGTTCTCGTCCGAGCTGGCGGCCGAGTGCGGCCAGGATCGCGGTGTGGCCGTCATGGCCGCACATATGCGATTTTCCCGGCACCTGCGAGGCATGCTCGACGCCCGAAAGCTCCTCGATCGGCAGCGCATCGATCTCCGAGCGGAACAGCACCGTCGGCCCCGCCTGGCCGCTGTCATAGACCGCCGCCACGCCATGACCGCCAAGGCCGGTCAGCACCTTGTCCGGCCCTGTATCGGCGAGGAAGCCGACGACTTCCTTGGCGGTCTTTTCCTCTTCGTTGGAGATTTCCGGCTGCTGGTGCAGCTTGCGGCGCCATGCCGTCAGCTCGATGATATCGCGATTGGTGAGGGTCATGGTTGGGCTCCGCTTTGGTGCTGCAGGTTACACAAACACGATAGGGTTTTTCTCACGCCGTGCCATACTGATCAATTCCGCTGGTCCATCTGCCTGTCTTGTGTGAGCGTAGATGACGACATCCCATGACCACCACACAACCCAGAGAATTTCCAGCTCCGCACTGAGGCCGTCGATCTCATCTCCGACATCCGGTGGCTTCTCCTGAAAAGCGCCGCGTGCTCGCCTGTGCGACATCTTTGCTTCCATCCACCCGAAGGAACGTTTCGGAGCAACAATGGCCAGGCGGTTTGCGTTTCTCTTGGTTCGCGACTTCACGCTGTCGCCGCTGTCGCTGTTCATCGACACGCTGCGGCTGGCCGGCGATGAAGGCGACCGCAGCCGCCGGATCGAGTTCGACTGGGAGATCGTCGGCGAGCGTGGCCTGCCGATCCGGGCGAGTTGCGGTGTCGAGTTGCTGCCGACCAAGGCGATCGGCAATCCGCAGGAGTTCGACAATGTCGTCGTGGTCGGTGGCCTGCTCGACACCAACCGCAGCCTCAGCTCCGAAAAGGAGGCCTTCCTGTTGCGGGCGGCCGAAAAGGGCGTGCCGCTGACG
This sequence comes from Mesorhizobium sp. M0615, assembly GCF_040320805.1. Taxonomy (NCBI): domain Bacteria; kingdom Pseudomonadati; phylum Pseudomonadota; class Alphaproteobacteria; order Hyphomicrobiales; family Phyllobacteriaceae; genus Mesorhizobium; species Mesorhizobium sp. M0615. Next base: position 540,200 of record NZ_JAMYQI010000001.1, read on the forward strand.
GCACTCTGCACCGGCAGCTTCGTGCTCGCGCGCTACGGTCTGCTCGATAGCTACAGTGCTGCCGTCAGCTGGTTTCACATCAAGGATTTCCGCAGCCAATTCCCTGATGTGAACGCCCATGCCGACAGCCTGTTTTCCGTCGATAGGGGCCGCTCGACCTGCGCCGGAGGCACGGGTGCGGCCGACCTTGCCGGCCATTTCGTGTCGCAGTTCATCGGCCGCAAGGCTGCGGAAAAAGCCGCCAAGATCCTCGTGCTCGACCGCATCCGCTCGAGCCTGGATGTGCAGCCAGTCGGCGATCTCTTTCCGGCCGCGTCGAGCCGAGCGGTGAAACGGGCGCTGCTTCTGATGGAAAGCAATCTCCAGGAGACGCTGTCGGTCGCCGAGATCGCGGGCCGGTTGCATTTATCCCGGCGCCAGCTTGAGCGGCTGTTCGGCGCCGAGCTCGGCATCGGCCCGATGGCCGCCTATCTTGCGCTGCGCGTACATCAGGCCAAGTCGCTGCTGGAGGGGAGCGACTTGGCAATCGGCGACATCGCCTACCGCTGCGGTTTTCCCAATGCCGGCCATTTCAGCCGTGTCTTCCGCCAGCAGACCGGCATCACGCCGACCCATCTCAGGCATCCGAACCGAATGTCCGGTGTCTTTGCCGACGGCAAGGGGAGCGGTCCCTAAGCCTATATTGGGGCGTGCGATCTCGCCGCTGGTATGATAATATCATACCAACCTGATAGGAGGGATCCATGTCCGCCACCGAAAAACGCACCTTCAGCCTGCCGGCCGAGCAGGCTGCTTTCATCGACCAGCTCGTTCGGTCCGGCACATACGCGACCAGCAGTGAAGTGATCCGCGCCGGTCTTCGCGCATTGCAGGAACGCGACGCCGCCGTGGAGCGCTGGCTGCGTGAGGAGGTCGCGCCGACCTATGATAGGTGGAAGGCAGACCCCTCCCAGGCCATCCCGGCCGACAAGTCTTTTGACAGCATTCGCGCACATCACGCAGCTCGCCTCAAGGGGAACGTGTGAAGCGCCGGCATGTTGTCCTCTTGCCGGAAGCCCAGACGGACCTGTTATGGATATACGATACGGTCGCTCACGCATCCGGCAACCTCACCGCCCTTCGCTACATCGAGCGGATCGAGCGATTTTGCCTGGGTCTCGACTATGCCTCGGAACGCGGAACCCTAAGGGATGATGTGCGGCCGGGGCTTCGCATCGTTGGCTTCGAGCGCCGCCTGACTGTGGCCTTCACCGTAGAAGGCGACCAGGTGGTGATTCTCAGGGTGTTCTACGGCGGCGTCAACTGGGAGGACGAGTTGGCGCCTATCGCTCCGTGAACGCCCGCGCGAACGAGTCCAGCATCGGCCGCGCCAGATATTCGAGGAAGGTTCGGTCGCCGGTGCTGATAAACGCCTCGACCGGCGTTCCCGGGTAAAGCTGCTCGGCTTTCACGCCCTGCGGCAGCGTGTCGGTGATCTTCAGCCTGGCGCGGAAATACGCCTCATGCGTGGTTTCATCGATCAGCCTGTCGGCGGAAATTTGCGTCACCGTAGCCGGGACCTCAGGGGTGAGGCGCGCGTTCAGGGCGGACAGCCTGAGCTTCGCCGGCTGGCCGACGCGAACCAGGTCCACGTCCTTCGGCCGCAGCTTCGCGTCGACGATGAGGCCCGACGCGGTGGGCAGGATCTCCATGATCTTCTGCCCCGGCGCAATCACGCTGCCTTTGGAGTTGTAGATCGAGGATACCACGATGCCGGTTGCCGGCGCCTTGATCGTCGTGCGCCCCAGCACCGCCTCGGCTGCGGTGATCTGTTCGCCGATGTCGGCCAGGCTGGTGCGAACCTCGTCGAGCTTGGTCAGCGCGTCCTCGACGCGCTGCGTGGTCGCGCGCTCGACCTGCGCCTGGGCTTCGACGATCTGCGTCTTGGTCGCTGCGATATCCGCCTCCAGCGCGCCGGCTTGGCCGACCAGATCGGCCTCGCTGCGCAGAAGCTGCGAATATTCGCTGCGGTTGGTGAGACCCTTGTCGAGCAGGCCGGTCTTGATGCCGAGTTCCTTCTTCACGATCTCGGCCTGTTGCTGGATGGCGAGTTTCTGCGCCTCCAGTCCCACCGCCGACTCACGATGCATGGCGACGCGCTGCGCCAGGATCGACTGCTCGGAGCGGAACCGGGCGAGCCTGGCCTCGAACTCCTTCTGCTGTTCGTGCACCAGATTGTCGAAATCGCGCTGGAACGGCGCGGGTGCTGCTTCGGCGATCGGCGCCAGCCTGTCCGATCCGTCGCGCTCGGCCTCAAGTCGCGCGGCACTTGCCCTGAGCGCGATCGTCTGTCTGGTCAGCCGGTTGAGGTCGGTCTCGGCCGCCCTGCGGTCGAGCAGGACCAGCGGTTCGCCTTGTTGCACGCGGTCGCCTTCATGCACCAGCAACTGCTCGATGATGCCGCCCTCGGGGTGCTGGATGAGGATGTTGCCGCCCGTCGCCGAGATCGTGCCGGAGGTGATCACCGCGCCGGAGAGCGGCGCGTTCGCCGCCCAATAGCCGAAGCAGCCGACGAAGAGCGCTATGGCCACGTAGCCGACGACGGCCATGCGGCGGAAGTCGGTGCGCGGTCGACCTTCGAAGGCGAGGCTCTGCTGCATCATCGTCTATGACCCGAAGCGGACGCTGTGCGGGCGCACGGTCGGCACGAACGAGCCTGTCACCACCGAGCTCCCGGCCTTGCCGGCCGCCGGTTGCCTCAGCACCTCGCTCGCAGGGCCGAAAGCTTCGACCATGCCGTTGCGCAGGACCATGACGCGGTCGCAGGCCGCGGCGATCGAAGGGCGATGCGTGATGACGACTGTCGTGACGCTTACACTTCGCGCGGCCGAAAGCATCCCTTCGAGCGCCGCCTCCCCACTGCCGTCGAGATGGGCGTTGGGCTCGTCCAGCACCAGCATGCGTGGCTTGCCGTAGAAGGCGCGCGCCAGCCCTATCCGCTGGCGCTCGCCGCCCGACAGCACGGTATGCGACGGGCCTATCATGGTCTGATAGCCGTCGCGCAGCGTGAGAATCAGCTCATGCGCCTCGGCGCGCCTGGCCGCTTCGACGATCGCGGCGTCATCGGCGTCGGGTTCGAAGCGGGCGACATTTTGCGCGATCGATCCCGGGAAAAGCTCCACCTCCTGCGCGAGATAGCCGATATGCCTGCCAAGCTGGGTTTCGTCCCAGCTCCTCAGGTCGGCGCCGTCGACCCTGACCGCGCCGCCGGTCGGCTGCAGCGCGCCCACAAGCAATTTCGCCAGCGTCGATTTGCCGGCCCCGCTCGGGCCGACGATCGCCACCGCTTCGCCGGCGCCGATGGCAAAATTCAACCGCTTGAGGATGGGCTCAGTGCCGAAAGCCGCAGTCGGCGCGATGAAGAACAGATCCTGCACCGAAATCGCGCCCAATGGATCGGGCAGTGCGAGCTTGCGCCCCTGCGCTGGTTGCGCCGCAAGGGCGGTGTCCAGCCGCTTCCAGCATCGCTTGGCGTCGACGATCTGCCGCCAGGATCCGATCAGCTGGTCGAGCGGCTGCAGCGCGCGCGACGACACCAGCGACGAAGCGAAGATCATGCCGGCGGTCATCTGCCCTTGTAGCACCAGCCACGCGCCGGCGCCGAGGATCGCCAGTTGCAGCATCATGCGCAGCGCCCGCGACGTCGCGCTGAAGATCGCATTGGCGCTTCCGGAACGGTCATGCAGGGTCAGCGCCTCAGCAACGTGCTGTCCCCAGACCGCGGCGGCATTTTGCACCATGCCCATGGCGCGCAGCGTGTCGGTGTTGCGGGCGAAGGCCTGCTCCGCCTGGCTGGCCACCGCCGAGCGTTCCGCCGACATGGCATCGTTCCTGCCGATGGCAAGCTGGTTGGCCACGACCAAGAGAAACAGCAGCACGGCGCCGGCGAGCGTCAGCCAGAACAGGACGGGATGGATGAAATAGAGCAAGGCCAGGAAGACGGGCGCAAACGGCAGGTCGAACAACACCGCCACGCCGCGCGACCTGATGAAGGCGCAAGTCGTGGCAAGGTCGTTCAGCGGCGACAGCCCGCTGCCGGCATGTCTGGCGCCAAGCGAGGCGGCGAATGTCCGCGCGCCCAGTTTCTGGTCGACGGTGGCCGCAACACGTTGCGCGTAGACGGCGCGGACCGCGTCCAGCAGGCCGAGGAAGGCGAGCGCGACGACCGCCATGACCGAGAGATAAAGCAGCGTCTCGACGCTGGAGGACGGCAACACCCGGTCATAGACCTGCAGCAGATAGAGCGGGATCACCAGGAGCAGGATGTTGATCAGCAACGAAAAGATGCCGATATCGGCGATGCCGCGCAGGAAAACCGGGCGCAGGCCGATGGCCGCATCCCTGAGTGGCGCGCGGTCCCGTGACATCTAGACGGCGTGCTCGGCTGTCGTGCTCAGATGGCTCTGCTGCAAATCGTTCAGCGTATAGGCGTGGATATAGTCGATCTTCATTTGCGCGGGCGTCGCCAGATGGTCGGGCGGCGCGCCGGCTTGACCGCCGACCGCAAGGTCGACCAGCATGTACATGGGCTTGTTCATATCGGACGGCGTCGCCGCTTCCGCGACCTGGACGCCATCATAGGTCCAGACCAGCTTGTCCGGCGTCCACAACAGGCCATAGGTGTGATAGCCGTCGGTGTTGGAGACATTCACCGTCGACCCGACCGTGGTGTGGGTTCCCGTCTCATTTGTGTGCGCGGTCATGAGAAGCGCATTCGGGTTCTGCCCATACATTTCGATCACGTCGAGTTCCGGGGGCCATGAACCGTCTTCGGGCAGAAGCCAGAAGGCCGGCCACGCGCCGGCATTTTCCGGGAGATCGGCCCGCATTTCGAAATAGCCATAGGTCTGCGAGAAGGTGTCGTGCGTCGTCAGTATGCCGGAAGTGTATTCGTAATTGTTGATCAGCGGCTTGATGTCGTCGGGCGCATGCGCCGCGGTTATGGTGAGCACGCCGCTTGCGACGCTGAACGGATGGACCGAGCTGGTCGGCGCATAATTGGCGTCGATATACCATTGCAGCTCGCCGTTCTGGGGCTGCGAGCTGCCGTTCTGCGCCCCCCACCAGAAATTGGAATCCCAGATGCCGCTCTGGCCGTTCCACAGGCTCAGCGTGTTGAAATCGTCGTTGAAGGACAGCGTCATGCCGGTCTTGTCGATCGGCAGCTCGAACTGGCCGGGCTGAAACTTGTCGATCGTGGTGTTGTGGAACACCAGCACCTCGCTCGAGCCGAGGTTCAGCTGCACGTTCGATCCCACCTGGACCATATTGGCGTGGACGGCCTCGAACGAGGTGAAGGCATAGCCGTTGAGGCGCACCGTGTCGGTCGCGCCGAAATCGGAGATAAGGTCGCTGCCATTGCCCTTGGTGATGATGAAGGTGTCGGCGCCGGCGCCGCCGATCAGCACGTCATTGCCCTTGCCGCCGTCCAGCGTCTGGCTGCCAGCGCCGCCCGTTATGATGTTGTCCTGAGCATTGCCGAAGGCATAGTGGCCGTCGCCGGTGACGACGAGGTTCTCGAAATTGGCGGGCAGCTTGTAGCTCATCCAGGTATCGATCGTGTCGACGCCCGCGCCGTAGTTCTCGACCGCTTTGTTGATCGTCGAATAGAGATGGTAATAGTCGTCGCCCGCGCCGCCATACATGGTGACCTTGACGTTGGTGTCGCCCCAGAAGGAATCGTTGCCCGAGGTGCCGTAGCGGTAAGGCGCGCCTCCAGTCGCCGAGAACCAATGGGTGGAAGCGCCGGTATAGGGAAGTGGAATGCCTTTGGCGTTGAGGACTGTGGTCATTCCGACACTCCTTGCGCGTGCTGCCTTGGTCGTTCGACAACCTTCGAGCGACCATTTCGGATCAACTCTTAAATTGATCCGTCGTTCCAGGGAATCATTCTATAGTACACCAAGGAGATCGTCGCCCCTCATTTAATAGATAATGCCGAAGGCGTTAAGCTGATCCTAATACAACTTTGTAGGAGAGACTTACAATTTTAATAAATTGTGAGATCCGCGCCGAAAGGTTAGGCAACCTGTCAATGGTTCATGCAATTTGACGCGACACGACCGCCTGCCTGAGGCGGCGACTCGAAGTCGCGGGCGGATGGCTGCCGGCAAAGGGCTCAAGAAAATTTGACAGGCTATGTCGGACCGGGTGAGGTTCACCCGTCCTTGGGGCATCGAACAACGAAACCACAAAGGATACCGAAGAGATGCCAAGCACCGTACGTTTGCACCGCGTTCTGACGACCAGCCCGGAGAAGGTCTACCGCGCATTCACAGAAGCCGACGCGCTGGCGAAATGGCTTCCGCCGAACGGCTTCACTTGCACCGTGCACAGCTTCGACGCGAAAGTCGGTGGCGCCTTCAAGATGTCGTTCCGAAACTTCACGACGGGCGGCAGCCATTCCTTCGGCGGCGAATATCTCGAACTCGTTCCCGGCGAGCGCCTGCGCTACACCGACAGGTTCGACGACCCCAATTTGCCCGGCCAGATCGAAGTAACCGTGCTCCTGAAGAAAGTGTCGGTCGGCACGGAACTCGACATCACGCAGGCCGGCATTCCGGACGTTATTCCGGCCGAAGCCTGCTATCTCGGCTGGCAGGAGTCGCTGCGCAATCTGGCAAAGCTCGTCGAACCCGAGATCAATCAGTAGAGCCCATCGGATCGGCGGCGCCGCCCAGCCAGTCCGCGCCGCCGACAATGCCGAGCCGAGGACTCATCCCTCACGGCCCGGTGCAGATCGGCAACGGTTGTGGCGGCGGTGGCGGGTTGTCCTTGGCGTATTGCGCGATGATCGGCTCAAGGCTCTTTCGCGGCCAGAATTTCGGCTTGCCGATCTTCTTCAGGCAGGACGCATTCCAATAGGCGCCCGATTTACCAACGGCGGCGATGTCGCGCGATTCCGGGTAGATATAGAGCGTCGTCGGATTGCCCTTCACCATCGAAATGATCTGGTCGGCGTCGGACGGCGACCAGCTGGTGCAGCCATTGCTGCGGCCGCCGGCATAATCCACCAGCTTGCCGTATGGCACGAAGCCGTCATGGTCGGCATAGGAGCTGTTCGGGTTCTTGCGCACGCACATGCCGCGCAACAGCCGCGCCGCGTGGCCGCCGATCACCCGCTGCCTGGCATTCGCCGTCTCGCCCTCGCCGTCGAACTGGATGAAGGTGCGCAGCAGCGCCTGGTCTTTTTTTGCGCCGATGCGGTAAAAACCCTTGAATGAGGTCTTTGCCTCGCCGGTCATATAGGCGCCACCGGTCGTCAAGGACGAGTCCAGGGCATTGCCGAAGTTTCTCGCGCAGCGCTTCCCGTTGGAGAAATCGACCACGCCTTTCAAATTGCGGCCGCCGCCATGGCCCGACGAGATCGCCCTGAACGACTGCTTGGCCTCGCAAATGACGTAGTAGCGCCGCCCTAGCACGCCATTGCCGAGATCGCCGGGGCGCGTCGCATCCATGGCGAAATAGCAGCCATTGTGGACCGCGCCTTGCGCGACCTTTTTCAGGTAAAGCGCGCGCGCCCGCTCCAGCACCACTTGCGAAATCTCGCCGTCGTCATTGCCGACATGGGCCTGCAGCCAGGCCGGTATATCGGAGGACGCGGCAAAAGACCGGGCAGACATCGTCAAGGCGATGCCGGCGATGGCGAGGAGGCCAAAGACAAAGACAGCCAGAGATTTCAACCGCACCGGACAACCCTCCCGCCCGAACCGTTCTGCGATTCTCGGAAACCCATCATAAATCGTCGCGCGCCGATCGGCGAAACACATCTTGTTCAGAACCGCGCAAGCAAGTCAGGTAGCTGCCTGTTCGCCTTTCACAGCGCCAGGCTGCCCTGTTCCGCCTCCGCGGCATTGGGGTCGCCCGGCGCCGTCGCCCAGGCGAGCTCGACCAGCGTCACCGTGCGGCGGCCGGTGCCGTCGAGCTGGCAGACGATGAGGCCCTGCTCCTCGATATAGGTGAGCAGCCGCCGGGCGCGCCGCAGCGAATGCGAGCCGTAGGCGCGCGCGATCGCCGCGTCGCTCGGGCACGGCCAGCCCTCCTTGGCGGCGCGGGCGATCATCATGAACACGCCCTGCATGTCCTCGGGCAGCAGCGAGGCGCGCACGGAAACGTCCTGCCAGGCGTCATCGCCTGCCATGTCGGCGCCGAGCCCGGCGCGGGCACGCGTCAGCATGCGACGGAATTCTGAGAGGTCCGGCACCACCGAAGCGAGGCCTTCGATGCGGCAGCGGACGACGAACTCCTGATAAAGCACGCCGATGACGCGGAAACCCGCATCGGGCTGCGCCAGGATGGCGCGCAGGACACGGTCCACCCGCTCTCGCCGCTCGGCCATATCCTCGGCGCTTACCGCCGGTTCCGCAGGTTCCGGGCGGATCTCCATCGCTGCCGATTTGGCCGCCATCAGCTGGTCGAGCAGCTCCGGCGACGCCATCCGGCGCGGCGCGCGCATCGTCTCGGGCGGCGGCGCCGCCAGGATGATGGCGCGCGCGTCTTCAAGCGCTGTTTCCGGCATTGCCATCAGCCGCGGCGTACCGCTGCGCGGGCTGGTCTCGGTCTGGCCGATGCGCACGCCCAGCGGACGGCGCGACAGCGCTGGGCCCAACGCCATGAAGTGCCCGCGCTCCAGGTCTCGAAACGCCTCGGCCTGACGCCGTTCCATGCCCAGAAGGTCGGCGGCGCGCGCCATGTCGATATCGAGGAAGGTACGGCCCATGAGGAAATTGGACGCCTCCGCCGCGACATTCTTGGCGAGCTTTGCCAGCCGCTGCGTGGCGATGATGCCGGCAAGGCCGCGCTTGCGGCCGCGGCACATCAGATTGGTCATGGCGCCGAGCGAGAGCTTTCGCGCCTCGTCGGACACTTCGCCGGCCACGGCGGGCGCGAACAGCTGCGCTTCGTCGACCACCACCAGCATCGGATACCAATGCTCGCGGCCAACCTCGAACAACCCGCCGAGAAAGGCAGCGGCGCGCCGCATCTGGTTCTCGGCATCGAGCCCTTCGAGATTGAGCACCGTGGAGACGCGGTGGATGCGCGCCCGCTCGCCGGCTGCTTGCAGGCCACGCTCCGTATGCTCCTCGGCATCGATGACCAGATGGCCGTAATGGTCGCCCAGCGAGACGAAATCGCCTTCCGGGTCGATGATGGTCTGCTGCACCCAGGGCGCGCTCTGCTCCAGGAGCCGGCGCAAAAGGTGCGATTTGCCGGAGCCGGAATTGCCTTGCACCAGAAGCCGGGTCGCCAGCAGCTCCTCAAGGTCGAGCGCCGCCGGCGCACCCGCCGTCGTCTGTCCCATCTCGATGGCTACGGTCATGTCACGACTCTCCTTGCGGACAGGGCTTATCAACCCGGCCGCGAGCCGTCGAGCGCGCCATGGCAACTCGCCCGCTGTTCCACACCTATGCTGCCAAAGCGCCACACATCAGCCCATCTGCCCAAAGGGAAGCACATCAAGCGGAGTTGACCGGCGGCAGAAGCGGCGCGTCCAGCCCGTCGAAGGGATCGCGCCAGGCATCGATGGCTTCGAGCCGGCGATACCAACCCAGAACAGAGGGATAGTCCGCCAGCGGCAGGCCGGCTGCATCGTTGAACGGCAAAAACGTCGCCATGCGGAAATCGGCATAGGAAAGCGACTTGCCCACAAGCCATGGCCGCTTGGCGAGCTCCGCCTCGAGAATCGCTGCCGCGATGCGGAACTCCGCCAGCCCCTCCTCGACCTTGCCCTGGTCGACAGGCCCAATCCCGTAGCGCTGCTTGGTTCCGCGCTCGAAATGCACGGTGTCGCAGGCCCGCACGAAATTTTCCTTGCCCCAGCTCAGCCAGCGGATCATGTCGGGTTGGTCGCCGCCGCCGCGCCAGAAATCCGAACCCGCTTCGCGCGACAGAAGGCAGGCTATGGCGTCGGCTTCCCACAGGCTGCCGCCCGTCCATGCCAATATCGGCAGGGTAAGATTGGGATTGAGCTGACGAAACCGCTCAGCCTGCCCGGGCGCCATGGGTGCCGCGAACTCACACTCGACCTTGGCCTGCAGATGACGTGCCGTTGCTACCGCAAGGCGCGGATTGGGATTGCGGCTGAAGTACAGTTTCATATCCGGTCCTGGACGCTGTGGGCTCGACCTTATCAAACACGCAAACGTGCCCTCCCGGCAATCTGGTCGGACCACGATTCCGCTGGCACACGCCGTTGTTCGGCGTATTATTTCCTTCGGGAGAGGGTTCTTGGCAGGAGGAAGCCATGAACGTAGTGCCGAGCGTACCTGTCATCGACGTGACAACCCAGAACCTTGTTTCCTCTGCGCTTTCCAGATTCCGCGCTGGCGATACCGTCTCGACTAGAGCGGCGCTCGATGCCATCCGCCGCATGGATCCAACCTGTGTCGACAGCGACGACGATCTCGTCGAACTCGTCGTCATGGCGGCAATTGGTAAGACCATGGCGGTCGTGTTCGACCACCGCTCCCGCTAGCCCTGTGGGACGAACCTGTGCCGTTCAACTCGCTTGAGCTCGAGTGGATTCGGTTGGCGAGCTTTTACAACTGCAGCCCGGGAGGCGCACGTCTTCGTGCGCGAAGGCCGGCAATAGCATAAGCGGGCAAGACTCAGATCCCCAAGGGATGCGGCATGTAGCCGACGAAGCCGCCGATCTTCCAGTGGCCCGCCACCTTCCTGCAGAAATACAGCGTCTGCCATTTCAGCTTGTCGACGCTGCCATCGGCCTTGGCCACCGAGCCGTTGAACTTCTTGTGCAGCACGGCGCGGTCGCCATCGACGTCGATGTCGCGCATGTTGGTGACGCGAAACAGCGCCTCGCGCAGCGGCTCGGCGAATCTGGCCGCCGCCGTCTCCTTGGCCTGGCGCAGCCATTCGTCGCGATAGACGGCAAGGCTCGGGAATTGCAGACGCCAGGCGTCGGCATCGCTGAGGAAATGCGCATGCATGCCGAAGAAGCTGTCGGCGAGGAAATCATCCTCGACCATCGACCAGTCCTGACCGATAAAGGCGTCGATGTCGCGCCGCACCAACATTTCCCAGAGCGCGTGGCGATCGGCATCGCCCTCTGGAAACGGGTTCTTGTCGAAGGTCATTGAATCTCCTGTCGGGAAAATGCGACGCGCAAGATGCTGGCGAGCCTGCGATAAAGCAACACGCGTTTGGAAAAATGTTGCTTTCCAAAAAGCCCCCTATGAGGATCACCGGGACAGGCGTAGAGCGGTCGTCGAAAACGGGGCGCGGCCCGCCATTCTGAACAGGAGTTTCCCTTGCCCAAAGAGTGTTTTGGAACATCCCACGTGCCGCTGTCGCCGGCCGTGCGCGCCGGGGATTTCGTCTACATCTCAGGTCAGGTGCCGGTCGACGGCGACCGCATTGTGGTCAAGGGCGGCATTACCGAGCAGACCGAGCAGGTGCTGCAGAATGTGAAGGCAGCACTCGCGCTGGCCGGCTGCACCATGGACGATGTCGTCAAGACCACGGTCTGGCTCGAGGACGCGCGCGACTTCGGCGCCTTCAATGCCGTCTACGCCAAGCACTTCCCGAAAAATCCGCCGGCCCGCACCACGGTCGAATCGCGGCTGATGATCGACATCAAGATCGAGGTCGAAGCCGTCGCTTACCGGCCGGTTTGACCAGTCGGGGCATGATCCCGAAAAGTGGAAACCGGTTTTCTCGGACAAACGGAAACCGTTTTGTCCAAAGATCATGCCCCGAAACAAAGAGAGAGGCAGGCGCCGATGCAGTTCGATCTCCTGATCAAGGGCGGCCGCCTGATCGATCCGGCCTCGGGCCTGGACGCGCCGCGCGATGTCGCCGTTGCGGGCGGACGCATCGTGGCCATCGAGGCGGCGATCGATGCCGAGCACGCCACCAAGATAGTCGACGCTCGTGATTGCATCGTCACGCCCGGCCTCATCGACCTGCACAGCCATGTCTATTGGGGCGGCACCTCGCTTGGCGTCGATGCCGACCGGCTGGCGGCCAAGAGCGGCACCACCACCTTCATCGACGCCGGCAGCGCCGGCGCCGGCAATATTCTGGGCTTTCGCCGCCATGTCATCGAGCGCTCGAAGGTGCGCATCCTGGCCTATGTCAACATCTCCTTTGCCGGCATATTCGGCTTCTCGCAAAGCGTCTCTGTCGGCGAATGCAGCGATCTCAGGCTCTGCGAGCCACGCGAGACGGTGGCTGCGGTGCGCGAGCACGCCGATGTCGTCGTCGGCGTAAAAGTGCGCTCCGGCAAGCATGCCGGCGGCGCCAGCGGCATCGCGCCGGTCGATCTCGCGCTGGAAGCCGCCGACCAGGCCGGCCTGCCGCTGATGGGCATATTGACGAGCCGCCGCCCGGCCGCTCCGAAGTGCTGCCGCGGCTGCGCCGCGGCGACATCCTCACCCATTGTTTTCGGCCATTCCCCAATGCGCCGGTGTTCGCCTCCGGCGCGATCCGGCCGGACATGCGGCTGGCCCGCGAACGCGGTGTCATCTTCGACATTGGCCACGGCATGGGATCGTTCGACTTCGCCGTGGCGAAAGCGATGCTGGCCGAGGGCCTGGCGCCCGATGTCATCTCCAGCGACGTGCATCTCTATTGCGTCGACGGTCCCGCCTTCGACATCCTCGTCTGCATGTCGAAGCTGATGGCGCTGGGCATGCCGCTGGTCGAGGTGCTTCGCGCCGCCACGCAAAGGCCGGCCGAGGCGATCGCCAGGCCGGAGCTTGGGACGCTCAAAGTTGGCGGCGTCGGCGATGTCGCGGTGCTGAGACTGCGCCCCGGGCGCTTTACCTTCGTCGATGCGGTCGGTGCGGCGCTGATCGCGGATCAGCGGCTGGTCTCAGAAGGCGTTGTTATCGGCGGTGTCTGGTGGCCGAACGAGGCGCCCGACCACAACGAGACCGAGCGCTTCGAGCCGCATGCGGCACATACGCATGTCGAGGTCGCGGCACGGCATTTCGGGCGTGGATAATCTCCCTCCTTGAGGGGGAGATGGCCGGCAGGCCAGAGGGGGTCGGTTCGACCGGACGCGACCTTCCTTGCCGAGAATGAAGGGGTTGTGTGCGTCAAGTTCTGCAAAATGGGGCAGCCATGATGCTGGTCATGCGGCTTGGCGCTGAGCGAGCTTCTTGTGCTCGCGCAGGTCGTCCATGTTGATGTATCGGTTGGCCTCCATCCAGTTTTCATTGGTCTCGACGGCCAA